>CALOCG010000035.1:0-167831 GCA_942491805.1 Nitrospinota bacterium | reverse complement strand
GGACGAACTCTTGCGCAAAGTGGCCGGTCGCATCACCGGGATTTTGCGGGGCGCCGATACGTTGGCCCGGCTGGGGGGGGACGAGTTTACCGTCATCCTGGGGGAGCTCGACCACCCGGAGGTGGCCGGAACCATCGCCCAGAACATCATCGATCAGCTCCATCAGCCGTTCGAAGTCGCGGGGAACGAAATCTTCATCGGTGGCAGTATCGGCATCGGCATCTTCCCCGACGACGGCGAAACCGACGATGAGCTGATCAAAAACGCCGATGTCGCCATGTATCAGGCCAAAGACGCGGGGCGAGGGGTCTTCGCTTTCTATGAAGAGGAGATGAACCAGGCCAACCGGCTGCGGCGCGAGCTGGAACAGGGGATGCGCCGGGGGATCGCGGCCGACGAGTTCGTCCTCTACTATCAGCCGAAAGTCTGCCTCGCCACCGGCGCCCTGGTCGGCGCGGAAGCTCTCATCCGATGGCGCCACCCGGAAAAAGGGCTCCTTTTCCCCGACACCTTCATACCGGTGGCCGAGGAGAGCGGCCTGATCCTGCCGCTGGGCGAGTGGACCATCAGAGAAGCCTGCCGCCAACTGGCGGCGTGGAACGAAGCCGGGATGAGCCTCCCCGTCGTGGCGGTCAACCTGTCGGCCCGCCAGTTCGCACAGGAGACGCTGGCCGATACGGTGCTCACGGCGATGACGACCTGCCGTGTGGCTCCCGAACACCTCGAACTCGAAATCACCGAAAGCGCCATCATGGCCGATCCGGACAAGGCGGCCGCAACGGTGCAGGCGATCCGGGCCACCGGAGTCCGTTTCTCTCTCGACGATTTCGGCACCGGCTACTCCTCCCTTGCGTATCTCAAGAAGTTTCCCATCGACACCCTCAAGATCGACAAATCGTTCGTCCTCGATCTGATCGACGACGATGACGACCGGGCCATCGTCGCTTCGGTCATCGCCTTGGGAAACTCGCTCGGTCTTCGGGTCACCGCCGAAGGGGTCGAGAGCGCTTCCCATGTGGAAGCTCTCAAAAAGCTGGGGGCCGGTTACGGACAGGGGTACCATTGGTCAAAGCCGATCCCGCCGGACCAGTTCGAAGAGCTGGTCGCCCGTTGGCCCGCCCCGCCCTCCAGCTGAAACGACCCTTGGGTTCAACCCGCCCGATGCGGTACAATCTGGTCTCCTGACGTGTGGGCGTGCGTCGATTCCGGCGACGATCCGGCGGTCCGTTGTCGTCACTCTTTGTTGCATCTCAATGGATGGGAGTCTTGTCTATGTCGCGCTATATTGCACGCCCCCTTCTCATTACCCTCCTTCTCGTCGCCACGGTCGTCTCGTCTCCGGCGTGGGCCGAAGAGCGATCCTACCTGACCGAGATGTCGGTGGAAGATCTCCTCTCGGTCGAGGTGGTCACCGCCTCCCGCAGGCAAGAACCCCTCTTCGCCACCCCGTCGGCGGTCTATGTCATCACCGGCGAGGCGATCCGCCGATCCGGCGCCACCAACATTCCCGAAGCGTTACGTCTCGCGCCGGGACTTCATGTGGCCAGAAAAGACCTGAACCATTACGTCGTCACCTCGCGCGGGTTCAACGACCTCCCTTTCTCCGACAAACTGCTCGTCATGATCGACGGACGGATCCTCCACTCCCCCACCTTCTCGCAGGTCTGGTGGCCGGCGGTCGGCTATCCGTTGGAGGACATCGACCGGATCGAAGTGATCCGAGGCCCCGGCTCGGCCCTCTGGGGCGCCAACGCCATCAACGGCGTCATCAACATCATCACCAAAAAAGCGACCGCCACCACCGGCGGGCTGGTCTCCTTGGGCGGGGGGGACAAAGAGACCGGTTTCGGTATGGCCCGCCACGGCTGGATCACCGATAACGGCGTCGCCATGCGGCTCTTCGCATCGGCCTCCAACAAAGACGGCGCCCGGATCGTCCGGGGGGAATGGGACGACGTCCCCCAAGACGGCGGCCCCATGGAGAACGCCGCCCACAACGTGCAAGGGGGTTTTCGGGCCGACTGGCAGGGGGAAACCACCACCCATACGGCCCACGTGAACGCCTATCGCAACCGTGCGTCGGCCGAAGGAAGCGTCTTTTTCGAGATCGGCCAATCCACGCGCCACTATATCAACGACGATATCTACGGCGGGTTCTCGGCTCTCTATCATGGCGAAAGCCGCCCCACGTCCGATCTGACCGTTGACTATCGGGCCTACTACGACCGAACGACGGTGGAGCGGGTCTATTTCAAAGAGACGATGGACGTGCTCGACGCCGAGGCGCAGGGGGTCTATCGCGGTTTCTCTCGCCAGATCGTGACGGCGGGGGTGACGGCCCAGTACACCATGGCCGACTTCACCGACACCCCGGCCATGACCATGCCGGACGATTCGTTTCTGGCCAGCGGGGTCTACGCGCAAGACGAAATATCTTTCTTCGACGACCAGCTAAAAATCGTCGTCGGCGCCAAGCTGGAGAAGAACGACTACACCGACTGGCAATTCCAGCCGAACCTGAAAACCGCCTGGGTGGGGGACGACTGGATGGTCTGGGCGTCGGCCAGCCGCGCCGTCCGGCTCATCAACGGGGTGAACAACCATCTGGTCTGGAATCTCGAGTCGAGCGGCTACAACGATCTTCCGTCGGTGGGACAGGTCAAAGGGGGGCCGATGGCTGAACCGGAAGAGGTGACCGCCTACGAAGCGGGGATACGGCTCACCCCGACGCCGACGGTGGCGCTCGACCTGACCGCCTTCGAGAACCGCTACAGCAACGTCATGGACGTCACCCAAGTCGGCGACCCCTCCTTGGTCGACAGCGACTACTCCACCTACGACATCCCCTTCGTCAACATGTATGAAGGGACGACGTGGGGGGGGAGCGCCACCCTCATCGTCCGTCCGACCCAATGGATCAACGCCTCCCTCTCCTACACCCGGACCCATGTGCAACTGAACCCGACGGCGGCCTTCGTCGGTCACGAGGAGGAGGCGAGCTGGATCAACACCGCCACCCCGATCAACACCGTCAAAGGGCATCTCTCCATCGACCTCCCCTACCGGTTCGGGGTCGATACGGTGGTCGAAGCGGTCGACTGGGCTCCCGGCGTCGGCGGCGAGCGTTACCTTCGGGTCGATCTGCAGCTGACCTGGCGCCCGATTCATTCGATGGAGCTGGCCTTGGTCGGAAGGAACCTCCAAAACAAGCGACACAAGGAATATGAATCGCAGTATATGGAAGAGATCGCCTGGGTGGAACGAGACGCTTACGCCAAGCTGACCTACTCCTTCTAAACTGCAGGATCTTGATCGGACATTCATGACGCAAAGGGAGGGCAAAGGGAACAGAAACGTCTTCTCTGGCGAGCCACCCGTGGTGAGCTACTGCCCGCCCCTTATTTTTCAGCGTTCTTTGCACGGCGATTGGTTGGCGCCTCTCTTGCTCCCCTGTTGGGCGAAACGAGACACAACCTTCACTTTGGAAGAGAACAATGAAATACGGATCGACCTCACGCCTGGTTTTGGCGACGCTCGCGGTATCGCTCTCGCTGACGTTCGGAACGGCTTTGGCGCAAAATGATCAGGCGGTGCAAAACTCCTATCAGAAGGCGGGGCAGAAAGCCGAGGCGAGCGGCGATTTAAGAGACGCCGAAAACTTCTACCTTGCTCAAGCCCGCCACGCCATCACCGGCATCAAGAGTCGGGAGAACGCCCTCAAGCAACTGACCCATAGCCTCAAGGCCCTCGGGCAGATCTACCGCAAGCGGGGAGATGAGGTGAAAGCCACCGAGCTGATCCGTTTGGCTATGGCCATCGAATTGGAGAAGAAGTGATCTGAGCAAAGCCCCCGGAAGGAGCGTCGGATCGACCGACCGGGGCTCGCCTCCCGTCGAGGAGTATGGGAAGAGCCTCTCGGCGCTCTTTCTGAGCGGGGCAGGCGTTAAAGGGACCCGCAAGAGTCATTTGCAAAGGCGGGTGACGCGTCACCTGCTTCACCCGAGCTGCCGGGGACTGCGCGGCGAAGGCGCGCCGGAGAGAAAAGGGAGAGGCGACCCGCAAGGGCCGCGCCTCTTATTTATAGCGGTAGGTGATGCGTCCTCGGGTCAGGTCGTAGGGAGAGAGTTCCAAGCGGACTTTGTCCCCCGGCAGGATGCGGATGAAGAATTTGCGCATCTTCCCCGAAACGTGCGCCAGCACTTCGAAATCGTTCTCCAAGGTCACGCGGAACATGGCGTTGGGAAGGGCCTCCATGACGGTCCCTTCGACCTCTACCGCCTTGTCCCCCTGCTCGGCGGTTTTCTCCTGCGGAACAGAGGGGTCCCGTCGTTTCTTGCCACCACCGCCAGAGCGGGATCTGGGTCGTTGCGCCATGCGCTATCGCTTTCCTATTCGTTTTCAATCGGTATCGGCCGCAAGCATCGCTGACCGTTAATTGGCCAGTCTATTCTCCTTTGGCGACTATTTCAAGGAAAAGCATGGAATTGTCGCCACCGGCCCAACTTTGGGCTATAATCTTTTTTTGTCTTTTCGTTGTCGGTCCCCACCCGGCCCGGCATTGAGACGCCCCGTCAACACTCAGAGGAACACCATGGGTCGCATCAACTATCTCTTCACCTCCGAATCGGTTTCCGAAGGCCATCCCGACAAGGTCTCCGATCAGATCTCCGACGCCATTCTCGACGCCATCATCGCTCAAGACCCGATGGCCCGCGTCGCCTGCGAGACCTTCTGCACCACCGGGCTGGTGGTCGTCGGGGGGGAAATCGGGCTGACCAAACCGGACGTCCGCTACAACGTCGACGAAATCGTCCGGGGCGTCATCAAGGACATCGGCTACAACGATTCGTCCATCGGCTTTGACTATCGCTCCTGCGGTATCATGAACTGCCTGCACGAACAGTCGGCCGACATCGCCCAAGGGGTCGTCCGAGAGAAAGCCGAAGAGCAAGGCGCCGGCGATCAGGGGCTCATGTTCGGCTACGCATGCACCGAAACCCCCGAGCTGATGCCGTTGCCGGTCACCCTCTCCCACAAGCTCCTGATGAAGCTGGCGGAGTTGCGCAAATCGGGCGCCATGCCGTTCCTGCGCCCCGACGCCAAAGCCCAAGTGACCGTCGAATACGTTAACCGGAACCCGAAACATATCGACACCGTCGTTCTCTCCACCCAACATTCTCCCGACATCTCGGAAGAAGATCTGGCTCGCGAAGTGATCGAGAAGGTGGTCAAGCCGACCCTTCCCTCCGAACTCTTCGACGAGAGAAAAGTGAAGTTCCACATCAATCCGACCGGTCGCTTCATCATCGGCGGCCCCCACGGCGACTCGGGGCTGACCGGGCGGAAGATCATCGTCGACACTTACGGCGGTAAAGGCTCCCACGGCGGCGGCGCCTTCTCCGGCAAAGACCCCTCCAAGGTCGACCGCTCCGCCTCCTACATGGGGCGCTATATCGCCAAGAATCTGGTCGCCGCCGGGATCATGGAAGAGTGCGAAGTCCAGATCGCCTACGCCATCGGCGTGGCCGAGCCGGTCTCGGTGTTGGTCGACTCTTTCGGCACCCGGAAGATCGAGCAAGATAAAATCCACGATCTGGTCCGGGAGCATTTCGACCTCCGCCCCTGGGGAATCGAAAAGACCCTCGATCTCCGCCGCCCGATCTACCAGAAGACCGCCGCCTACGGCCACTTCGGACGGGAACTCCCCGAGTTCACCTGGGAGCGGACCGACAGGGCGGAAGCTTTGCGGAAAGCCGCCGGTCTTTAATTAGCCAGTTTGCGCAGAACGGGTCGGGCCATAGGGTCCGGCCCGTTTTAATTGCAGGCGTCGAAACGGGACTCGCAATGCTCTACTACCGTGTACACTCCGCTCACGCGTCCGGTCTCTCCTTGTTTCGGAGTCCGCGATGACGGTTATCTACCGCCTGCGAAAGATTCTTTGATGAAAACCATCGATGTAACCGACACCGGCCACGGTCCCCCGTTGATCCTCCTTCACGGATGGGGGCAGACCCGCCGCCCCTTCGAACCGCTGTCGGAACGCCTTGCGACCGACGGCGTCCGCTCGCTCGCCTTCGACTTCCCCGGTCACGGAACCAGAAAGAGGGCGCCCGGCCCCTACACCTACGACCGATTCGCCTCCGATGTGGCGACGGTCGTGAAAGAACGGATCGGCGACGAACCGTATCATCTCCTCGGCTGGAGCATGGGCGGGACCATCGCCGCCACCGTCGTCGCCAAGAAGCTCGCCCCGGCGCCAGCGTCGCTGACCCTCCTTTCGGCCACCCCCCCGGTTCGTCGCCCCCGACCGGGAGAGTATCGGCGTCGGCCAACCGAAAGCCGCCGTCGTGAAAATGCGCAAGAAAATGGAGGCCGATCCCGAGACCGGCCTGGCCGCCTTCGTCGCCCTCTTCTTCGCTTCCGGCGAAGCCATCGACAAAAGATCGCAACAACGGATCGCGCCGCTGTTGCGCGACCCGGCGACCTTCCCTCCGGCCACCGACGCCATCACGGCGACCCTCGTCGAGCTGATGGAGACCGATCTCCTCCCCTTAGGGCCGGTCGAATACGCCGGGCCGGTCCTCTCCCTCACCGGCGAGCTCGACCGGATCGCCCCCGTCGGCGGGGCGAAACTGTGGGAGCGACTCTTCCCGCAGGTCGACGTGGTCCGGCTCCCCGGCGTCGGCCACGCGCCGCAACTGACCGCCCTAGACGCCACCGCCGAGGCCATCGTACGGCAGATAAACGAGACGGCGCCGTGACCGACCGACACAAAAAGCGGGTTCGGGCATCGTTTGAGGCGAGCGCCCATCGCTACCACCGCCACGCCGACTATCAGGCCGACGTCGCCGCTCGCCTCGCCGACCGCATCGTGGCGTGCGCCCCCGACGAACCGATTCTCGATCTCGGTTGCGGCGCCGGGGGACTCGTCGATCTATTGCGGAAGCGGGGGGTAAGAGTGGCCGTCGCCCTCGATCTGGCCCACCGGATGGCGGCCCGCGCCCGCCACGATACCGGCGTCGCCGTTTGTCAGGCAGACGCCGACGCGTTGCCCTTCATCGGCGGCGCCTTCGGAACGGTGGCAAGCTCCCTGATGCTTCAATGGACCCCAAACCTTCCGGCCTGCTTTAAGGGTATCGCGCCGGTTCTTCGTCC
Source organism: Nitrospinota bacterium (assembly GCA_942491805.1). Lineage (GTDB taxonomy): Bacteria > Nitrospinota_A > UBA7883 > UBA7883 > JADGGD01 > JADGCD01. The sequence continues at coordinate 160,676 of CALOCG010000035.1, read as the reverse complement.
CGGCGGCCGGCTCCACGCCGCCACCCTCGGCCCGGCCACGTTGCAGGAGATGCGCGAGGTTATGAACGAAGCGACCACCGACGCCGGTCTGGCGGCGCCGACCTATCACCCCTTTCCTTCGCGGGAGGCGGTCACCGAAGCGCTCCATGGGGCAGGCTTCGTCAATGTCGCCGTCGCCTCGTCGCGCGACCGATGGGTCTACGCCGATCCTTTCGCGCTGTTGCGGGCGCTCAAAGGGGTGGGGGCGCAAAACGGCCCCGGTCTCCCGGTGGCCGGGCTGGGGGGGCGGCGGGTCATGCACGCGTTCGCGCAGACCTACGCCAAACGACACGCCGATCCGTTGGGGGTGGTGGCGACCTATGAGACAATATTCGTGGCCGCCACCCTTCCCTAGCAACCGGCCCGGATAACGTCCATGAAACATCAAGGCCTCTTCATAACCGGAACCGACACCGGCGTCGGCAAAACCTTCGTCGCCGCAGGGTTGGCCGCCGCACTCGCCCGACGGGGTATCAACGTCGGCGTCATGAAACCGGCCGAAAGCGGCGTCCCCGAAGGCGAAGTTCCCAACGACGCGGCCCGTCTCATCGCCGCCAGCGGGGCCGACGATCCCCTCGACCTTGTGGTCCCCTATCGCTTCGAACGCCCCCTCTCTCCGTTCCATGCGGCGATGGCGGAAGGAATGGCCATCGACATCGACCGGATCGTCGAAGCCTATCGAACGTTATCGGCGCGATACGACATCGTCATCGTCGAAGGGGCCGGTGGGGCCATGGCGCCGTTGACCGAGCGCCTCTTCATGCGCGACCTGCCGCGCCTTCTCGGCATACCGGCGCTGGTCGTCACCCATCCGTGGCTCGGCCTCATCAACCATACGCTAATGACCCTCGAAGCGCTCGAAGCGGCCGGGGCCGACCGGATCGGATTCGTCGCCTGCCAGAGCGGTCGGCGGAAAGTAGACGATCCCGATTTCGTCTTCATCGAAAAAACCGGTCGCGTCCCCTCCTTCGGCCTCCTTCCCCACACCGGCGCCGTCAACGGCCGGTCCGCTCTGGCCTCCTTCGCCGAAGAACATCTGGCCATCGACCGACTGATCGACGCGCTGAAAGCTCACGCCCCGCTCACCCGCCAAAAAGATTACGAGGAGCGGGACAAGCGATACGTCTGGCACCCCTTCACCCAGATGGCCGACTGGAACGAGGCCCCCACCACGATCATCGAAAAGGGCGCCGGTATCACTCTCACCGACGTCACCGGCCACGACTATCTCGACCTCTTCTCGTCGTATTGGTGCAACCTCCACGGTCACGGCGAACCGCGGCTCGTCCGGGCGTTGACGGCGCAGCAGGCGAAGATCGCCCACTCGACCTTCCTCGGCTTCTCCAACGTTCCGGCCATCGATCTGGCCGAGAGGCTGGTGGCGCTGTCGCCCGACGGACTCGACAAGGTCTTCTATTCCGACAACGGCTCCACGGCGGTGGAGGTGGCGATGAAGATGGCGTTTCAGTATTGGCGTCACACCGAAACGGCCACGAAACGAACCAAGTTTGTCGGTTTGACCTTGGCCTATCACGGCGACACGGTCGGGGCGATGGCGGTGGGGGGGGTCGATCTCTACCACAAGGTCTTCCGCGAAATGTTGGCCGACACGATCTTCGCCCCGGCGCCCTATTGCTATCGTTGCCCCTTGAGCAAAACCTATCCCGGCTGCGCTCTCGCCTGCGCCGACGAGATCGACGCGCTCCTCGACGCCCATAAGGGGGAGGTGGCGGCCATGGTTATCGAGCCGTTGGTTCAATGCCCCGGCGGGATCATCACCGCCCCCCACGGCTATCTTGCGAAGGCGGCCGAGATATTGCGCCGTCACGACGTCCTGATGATCGCCGACGAGGTGGCGGTCGGCTTCGGACGGACGGGACGGATGTTCGCCTGCGAGCATGAGCAGGTGACCCCCGACCTGATGGCGCTCAGCAAAGGGTTGACCGGCGGGACGATTCCCTTCGCTGCGACGTTGACGACGCAAAAAATCTACGACGCGTTCCTAGGCGATTACGCGTCGCAAAAAACCTTCTTCCACGGCCATACCTACACCGGCAACCAGATGGGCGCCGCCGTGGCGTTGGAGAGTCTCACGCTGATGGAAGAACGGAATATGGTGGGAGTGATGCAAGAGAAGGGCGCCCGGATGGGCGACCTTCTCCTTCCCTTCGAAGACCTTCCGTATGTGGGAGACATCCGCCAACGGGGGATGATCGCCGGGGTCGAGCTGGTGGCCGACCGAACGACGGGCCGAGCCTACCGGTGGGAAGAGCGGATCGGCGTTCGGGTGGCCGACGAAGCGAAACGACGGGGCTTGCTCGCCCGTCCTTTGGGGAACGTGATGGTCCTCTTTCCGGCGCCGGCCGCTACCGAAGCCGAGTTGACCGCCATGACCGGCGCGCTTTTCGACGCGATCCGGGCCGTCACCGAGGAGGGAGCGTGAGCAGAGCGATGGGGCTCGACTTGGGGGATGTCCGGACCGGGGCGTCGGTCTCCGACGATCTCTTAATGACCGCCCAACCGGCGGGGGTCTGGAATCGGAAAGGCTATAAAGACGACCTGGCCGGGGTGAAAAAGCTGCTGGCCGACTATCCCGATATCGACACGGTGGTGGTGGGGCGTCCGTTGCATATGAACGGCGACGTGGGGGAACGGGCGAAACTGGCCGAGACTTTTGCGACGAAATTGCGACGCGACCTCCCGGACCTGACGGTGGAGCTGATGGACGAACGAATGACCACCATGGCGGCGGAAAAGACGTTGATCGAGGCGAACGTCTCCCGCAAAAAAAGGAAGGGTGTCGTCGACCAGATGGCGGCCCAGTTGATCCTCGGGAACTGGCTCGACCGGCGACGGGCCCAAGCGGCTCGGCAGGAGCGGGAGGAGGGGGCGTGAAAGGGGTCATCGCCCTGTTGGCGCTTGTCATCGCGGTCGCCGTCGGCTTCGCCCTCTGGGTCGATCGTCAATGGGAGGCCCCCGGCCCCGGCGAGGGAACGGTCGATATCACCATCCCGACCGGTGGCGCCGCCCGTTCGGTGGCCCGTACTCTCGCCGAAGCGAAGGTCGTCGAATCGGCGATCCTCTTCGAATGGCTGGTTCGGTACCGCTCCTTAAGCGGCTCGCTTAAGGCGGGTGACTATCGTCTGGCGCGGGGGGTCTCGATGCGGCGAACCCTTGAGACGTTGGTAAAGGGGAAGACACTGCTCATCCCGGTGACGATCCCGGAAGGGTTGACCATACGGGAGATGGCCCTCCCCTTGGCGACGGCGGGCTTCGCCGGCGCCGCGGAGGATTTCGTGACGCTGGCCACCGATCGGGCCACCGCCACCCGCGAAGGAATCCCGGCCTCGTCGCTGGAGGGGTATCTCTTCCCGGAGACGTATCACTTTCCGAAAAACGTCACCGGCGAGGCGATTCTCCATACGATGCTGGCAGAGTTTCGGCGGGTGGTCCGCGACGCCCTCCCCGGCCCGATCGCGAGCGACCCGGCGAAACTGCACGCCACGGTCACTTTGGCGTCGCTGATCGAAAAAGAGACCGCCATTCCCGACGAACGCGAGCTCGTCGCTTCGGTCTACGCGAACCGTCTCCGCATCGGCATGCGGTTGCAATGCGACCCGACGGTGATCTACGCTCTCCCGAACTTCGACGGAGACATCCGCAAAAAAGATCTCTCCTACGACTCCCCCTACAACACCTATCGCTACGCCGGACTCCCGCCGGGGCCGATCGCCGCGCCGGGACGAGGCGCCCTGATGGCGGCGGTCAACCCGGCCGAAACCTCCTATCTTTATTTCGTGGCCGACGGCAAGGGGGGGCATCGTTTTTCCAAATCGCTGGCGGAACATAACAAGGCCGTGCGACAATATCTTCGAACTTCCCGCTAATCACCTTCACACGTTCTTCTTCCGCCATGGCCGATATTCTTGTCGTCGACGATATCGAAGATAACGTCTACCTCCTGAAACTTATTCTGGAGCGGTTGGGACATACCGTCCACACCGCCTACGACGGAGGAGAGGCGTTGAAGGTCGCCTTCTCGCGCCGGATCGATCTGGTGCTGCTCGACGTGATGATGCCGGTGTTGGACGGCCTGCAAGTGGCCAGCCGCTTGAAAGCCGATCCCTCCACCCACCATGTGCCGATCATCCTGCTTACCGCCCGCAAACACGATGTCCGCGATATGGTCGAAGGACTGGAAGCCGGCGCCGACGAGTATGTCAGCAAACCGTTCATGGAACCGGAGCTGGTGGCCCGGGTCAACTCGATGCTACGGATCAAACGGCTCTATGACGAGGTGGCCGAATCGAAAGAGGCGCTCGACCAGGAGCTTGCTCTGGCGCAGGCGGTGCAAAGCGCCCTGTTGCCACAGACCTTCCCCTACGGCGACCGGCTCAGCTGCGCCGCTCGCTATCGGGCGACCTCCTCTATCGGGGGAGATTTCTACGACGTGATCGACTATGGCGACGGAACCTGCGGCGTCCTTATCGCCGACGTTTCGGGCCACGGCCCCAGCGCGGCGCTCGCTGTTTCGATGCTGAAGGTCATCGCCGAACATGCGGTGGCCCAAAACGAAGGGCCGATCGAAATCGCCCATCGGTTCAACGAAAAGCTCCTCGCCGTCACACCGGAAGATCAATACTTGACCATGTTCTTCGGACGGCTCGACAGCGCCACCGGCGCCATGCGCTACATCCGGGCGGGCCACCCCTATCCCCTCTTGCATCGTGTCGACGGATCGGTGGAACGGTTGGAGGCCAAAGGGGAGTTGGTGGGACTCTTCGACGATTTCTCGGTGGAGGAGGGAGAGGTGACCTTGCAACCGGGAGATCGATTGCTCGCCTACTCCGACGGGATCATCGAAGCGATGGACGGCGACGGTGCGCAATATGGCCTCGCCCGCCTCTCGGCGCTGGTGAACGACAAACGAACGGAAAACATCGACGACATTTTGACCCTCATCATGCGGGATGTGGACGACTTCAACGCCGAGGAGAGCCTGAACGACGATGTGGCCATCCTCTTTATCGAACGGCGCTAACGTGTCGATCACCATCCATCCGTCCTCGTGCATCAACGATCTGGCCGGCGTACGGGTGGGGCATTGGACCGACCCGGTCGCCCGCACCGGCTGCACCGCGCTGATTTTCGACCGTCCCGCTCCGGCGGGGCTCCGTATTTTCGGTGGTGCGCCGGGGGTCTGCGAAGCGAGCCTCCTCGACCCGTCGGCGCTGGCCTCCGGGGTCGACGGACTCTTGCTCACCGGCGGTTCGGCCTACGGACTCGACGCCATCGGCGGGGTGCGACGCTATCTGGAAGAGGAGGGGCGGGGCTTTCGGGCGGGGGACCATCGGGTGCCGATCGTGCCGGGCGCCGTCATCTTCGACTTGGCCGCAGGCGACGGAACCGTTCGCCCCGGCGTCGAGCAGGGATACGCCGCCGCAAAAGCGAGCGAGCGAAACGACCGGTCGCAGGGCGCCGTCGGGGCGGGCGCGGGGGCGCGGGTCGCTAAATACGCCGGCTACGATAAAGGGATCGACAGCGGTCTGGCGTCTCACAGCGTCACTTTGGAGGACGGAACGATGGTTGGCGCGTTGGTGGTGAATAACTGTTTCGGCGCCGTCGTCGATCCGGCCACCGGCCAGTGGATCGCCGTCCCCCGGAACGAACAGGGAGAACCACTCGACTATCTTTCGGCGACCTTCGCCCCGCCGACGTTTGGCAACACCCTCATCGGCGCCGTCGTCACCAACGGCGCGCTCACCAAAGCCGAAGCGGGACGGATCGCCACCATGGCCATGGCGGGGGTCGCTCGTTGCGTCGTCCCTGCTTTTACCCCGTACGACGGCGACGCTCTCTTCGTCGCCTCGGTCGGCGACCGCACAACAGACCTCACCCGCATCGGCGCCGTCGCGGCGCGGTTGGTGGAGGAGTGCGTCAGAAGGACGGTTGTCGCGTCCTAGTAGCGAAGAAGATTGGCGCCCCAAGTGAACCCGCCCCCCAAGGCGACGAAGACGAGGAGGTCGCCCCGTTTCACTTTGCCGGCTTTCACCGCTTCGTACAGCGCAAGGGGGATGGTGGCGGCGCTGGTGTTGGCGTAGTTCTCGATGTTGACGAAAAGTTTTTCGTCGGGCAATCCCATGGCTTTCCCGACGGCGTCGATGATCCGTTTGTTGGCCTGATGCGGCACCACCATATCGACGTCGTCGACGGTCAGGCCGTGGGCGGCAAGCAACGCCATCGAAACTTCGGGCATCTTGGTGACGGCCAGTTTGAAGGTGGAGTTCCCTTTCATCTTGAGACACCCGGCCATGGGGTCGAATCCTTCGCCGGTGAAGGGGGTGGCGGAACCGACGCCGACGGTTAAGTAATCGGCGTACGATCCGTCGGCGTGCAGCTTCGACCCGAGCACCCCGGCGTTCGGGTCTTCGGTGACCGAGACGACGGTGGCGGCCGCCGCGTCGCCGAAGAGAACGCAGGTGGTTCGATCTTTCCAGTCGAGGGTGGCGGTCAGAATTTCGGTCGAAACGATGAGGACGTTTCGGGCCTGCCCGGAGCGTATGAAGGCGTCGGCGACGGAGAGGGCGTAGACGTAGCCGGAGCAGGCGGCCAACAGGTCGAACGCCGGGCAAGGGGCGGCGCCGATGGCGGCTTGTATGACGCAAGCGGTCGCCGGGAAAAGTCGGTCGGGGGTGGAGGTGGCGCAGAGGATCAGGTCAAGTTCGCTCGGCTCGACACCGGCGTCGGCCAGCGCCTCTTTGGCGGCGGGGATGCCGAGGGCCGAGGCGGTGGTTCCCGGTTCGGCCACCCGGCGGGCTCGAATGCCGGTCCGGCTGGCGATCCATTCGTCGCTGGTTTCGACCACCGATTCGAGATCGACGTTGGTGACCACTTTCGGCGGCAGGTTGGCGCCGACGCCGATGATGCGGGAGCGGAGGCTCATTCGCCCTCCTCTTTCTTTTTCTCTTCGCCTCCGAGCCCCATGATCCCCCGCACCCGATCCCAGACGCCGCTCCCTTTCTCTTCGTTCTTAAAGGCCATCAGCCCCTGATTCTCGGTCAACGTCCGTTTGATGGAACCGTTGACGTCTTGCTCGATGAACTTTTTGGCGGCGGCGAGGGCGAACCGGATGGCCCGCGCGTCGGAGCTGCCGTGGGAGATGAAGACGGCGCCGTTGATGCCGAGCAACGGGGCGCCTCCGACTTCGGCATGGTCGATCCGGCTCTTCATCGCTTCGAGGTCTTTTTTCAGCAACAGGTAGGCGATCTTTCCCCGCCACGATCCGGCGAAGATATCTTTCAGAAAGCCGGTGATCATCCCGGCCACCGATTCGGAGACTTTCAGAGCGATGTTGCCGGTGAACCCGTCGCAGACGGCGACGTCGGTGTAGGCTTTGTACAGTAGCTTCCCTTCGACGTTGCCGATGAAGTTGAGCGACGAGGCGGTCATCAACTCGTGGGCTTCTTTGATGACGACGTTCCCTTTCGACTCTTCTTCGCCGATGGAGAGGAGGCCGACGCGGGGATTTTCGATGCCGATGAAGTGGCGCGCGTACATGGCGCCCATGACGCCGAACTGGTAGAGGTTCCCCGGTTTGACGACGACGTTGGCGCCGGCGTCGAGGAGGACCGAGAGCCCCCCCCGATTGTTGGGGAGAGGGACGGCGATACCGGCCCGGTCGATCCCTTCCAAGGTCCGCAATACGACCGACGAGATGGCCATGACGGCGCCGGTGTTCCCGGCGGAGACGAAGGCGTCGGCCGCTTTTTGTTTCACCAGTTTAACGCCGACATGAATCGACGATTTTTTCTTTTGTCGTAAAGCGACGGAGGGGGCCTCGTCCATGCCGATGATTTCGTCGGCGTGGAAGATGGAGATGAGGGGATCGTCTTCGCTTACCCCCTTTTTTTCGAGGAGGGGGCGAAGAATGTCTTCGGGACCGACGAGAATAACCTGCAGGCCCGGTATCCGGGCGACCGCGTCGACGGCGCCGTCGACGACCACGCCGGGGGCGTCGTCCCCCCCCATGGCGTCAAGGGCCACCCGCACGAAACCCTCTCGCCCCTCGTCCCGCACGGGGGAGGGAAGGACGTCGGGCGCCATTTCTACGGGAGGCGTAACCTCCCCGTCGGGGGCTTGGTCGGTCAAGTCAGTCGTCCGGTTCTGATGCGACGGCGGGGCCGCGCTCAGACTTCCTTGACGGTGATGACTTGCTCGTCCTTGTAGGTCCCGCAGGAGGGACAGACCCGGTGGGGCGCCTTGGCGGCCCCGCAGGAGGGGCAGGTGGCGATCCCGGGGAGGGCAAGGCCGTCGTGGGAGCGGCGCATCCCCCGCTTGGTGCGGGTGGTTTTTTTCTTCGGTACCGGCATCGTTTGGTCTCCGTTCAATCGTTCGTCGGTTCGTTTCAGCCGTCGCCGAGCAGTTTTTTCAGCTCTGCCAAGCGCGGATCGACGGGGGCGGTATCGCACCCGCATGTTTTCTCGTTCAGATCCTGCCCGCACACGGGGCAGAGTCCTTTGCACTCTTCACTGCACAACGGGCTCATCGGCATGGTCAAGATGAGCTGGTCGCGGGCCGGGGGCCAAAGGTCGAGCTCGTCGCCGTCGAAGAACTGGATGTCCATATCTTCTTTCGACAGTTCCACTTCGTCTTCGGCCACGCCGGCGTCGAGGAAACTTTCTTTCCTCATATAGACGGCGGTAAAAGGCTCGGTAGCCGTCTCGACGAAATCTTTCAGGCACCGCCCGCACTGCATGGCCAAGGGCGCCGTCGCCTCGCCGGACGTATGAGCCGCTTCGCCCACTTTATATATCCGTATCGATACCGTCACCGGTCCGTCGACCGCAAGGTCTCCGGCGAGCTCTTCGGGGGTCAGGGTAAAGACCCCTTCCACGCCGTCGTCGCCGATCAGCGCGGCCTTGATTACCCGGTCCAACGTCCGACTATCCATGGTCGCGGCTGGTCTCTTTCTCGGTTGGCGGGGGCGAAAGCGCCACCACGCAGTCCGACCCAAAAAATAAACCATTGTTTATAGCAGGAAGGGGAGTAACCGTCAAGAACCGTTCATTTTCTTTCCCAATCCTTTCCGGGCCATTCGGTTTGCACCGCGGCGCCGAACCCGCATATACTACCGGGAGCTATCACCTTCTTTTTTGGAGTCATTGGGGCGCCGTGAAAAAAATCGAAGCCATCATCAAGCCGTTCAAATTAGACGAAGTAAAAGACCGTCTCAACGATATCGAGGTCCACGGACTGACCATCTCTGAGGTTAAAGGGTTCGGACGCCAGAAAGGGCACACGGAACTCTACCGGGGGGCGGAGTACGTGGTCGATTTCCTCCCGAAAATCAAGGTGGAGGTGGTGGTCCCGGACGAGCGGGTGGAGGAGGTGGTCGAAGCCCTTACCCGTGCGGCCCATACGGGACGGATCGGCGACGGCAAGATCTTCGTCGCTTCCATCGAAGAGGCGGTTCGTATCCGCACCGGCGAACGAGGCGACGAGGCCCTTTAGGACGAAGATTCCCGCTTTTTTCGCCCCCCCGTGCGGGGGTGCGAGTGAAAAAGAAGGCGCCGAAGAATTTCGGCCAAACGACCCGGCCTCAAGAAGGAGCCGGGTCGCTCGAAGGGAAAAGCCCTTCATCGCGCTTCCCCTCAAGCGGGGGAACTCTTATCTCAAGGATGGGCGACGGACAAAGCGATAACGTTCGCCCCGCGGCTCCCGCCTATGCCTGTCGATGATGAGGCGGCGTAGACGCCGATCTCTTATCGCGTAACGGTTGCGCCTACGGCCGTCCGCCTAGGGCTTCGCGTCGGTTCGCAGAACCGTCAACGCCTCGTCTTCGGAGGGGTGGATGTCCAGCCACTTGTCGAGATCGGCCAGCGCCAACAGACGCATCAGGGCCGGTTGCAGGTCGGTGAAGAGCATGGCGCCCTTTTTCTTCTTGGCCGCTTTGAACCGGCTGATAAGCAGCCCCACCGCCACCGAATCGATGATGTTGACCAGTTTGAAGTTTAGCACCACCCGCGCTCCGTCGTCGGCCAACGCGGTATCGAGATTGGTCTTCAAGCCGTCGAGGGTCGAGGCGATCAGCTTGCCCGACAGGCGGAAAATGGTAATGCCGTCGTCGGTAGAAAATTTGTTGATCGTCATCGTTACGCTCGCATCAAGGATTGGTCGCAGGGAAGAAGAGCGCCACCACCGGCGCTCCGACCATTCTATACGCCCCCTCCGTCCGAAGGCAAGATCGTTTGCGCTCAGGTTAAAACGCCGATGACCGCTCCCGACATGAAACTGGCCACGTTCCCCGAAACGATGGAGCGCAATCCCAATCCGACGATTTCTTCTCGCCGTTCGGGGGCCATGGCGCCCATGCCGCCGATCATGATGCCGAGGCTCCCGAAGTTGGCGAAGCCGCAGAGGGCGTAGGTCATGATCAGCTCGGTTCGAGAAGAGAGACTCCCGGCGGGGAGGTGGGCCATCTGCAAATAGGCCAGGAATTCGTTCAACGCCACCTTCACCCCCATCAGCGATCCGGCGGCCATCGCTTCCCCCCAGGGGACGCCGAGGAGCCACGCCACCGGCGCCAAGAGCCACCCCAGCAGTCGTTCGAGGGTCAACGGAGCCCCGGCCGCCTCGCCTGCCAAGCCGAGTCCCTGGTTAAGGAGGCTGACCAGCGCCACCAACACCACCAGCGTCGCCACGATCTGGATCAGCAGGTTCACCCCTTGGCTCGTCCCCCGGGTGACGGCGTCCATGGCGGAGTCGGCTTCCGACGGGGGGAACGATGTTCCGGCGGTGACGGTTCCTGTCTCGGGGATCATAATCAGCGCCACCGTCACCGCAGCCGGGGCGGAGATAAGCGACGCGGTCAGGATATGCCCCATCGCGTCGGGGATCACCGGTCCCAATACGGTGGCGTATAGGACCATCATCGTTCCGGCGATGGTCGCCATCCCGCCGGTCATCAGAACGAACAGCTCCGATCGGGTGAGGCTCATAAGGTAGGGGCGAATGAACAGGGGCGCCTCGACCATGCCGACGAAGACGTTGGCCGCCGTCGCCAAGCCGGTGGCGCCGCCGAGGCCGAGGGTCGCCGTCAAAGCGCGCGCGATCCCTTTGATGACCCAAGGCAAAATGCGCCAATGATAGAGCAACGCCGACAGGGCCGACATGACAAGAATGATCGGCAGTCCTTTGAACGCCAGCACAAACGCGGCGCCGGGGAAGGGCTCGTCGAAAGGGAGATCCCCGCCGCCGAGGTAGCCGAAGACGAACGAGGTTCCGGCGGTGGCGGCGGCGTCGACGGCGAGTACTATGCCGTTTAAGGCCAAGAAAAGCTCCCCCATCAGCGGGAGTTTTAAAAGAGCCAACCCGATGACCAGCTGAAGCGCCACGCCGGCCACGACCCCCTTCGGTTTTACGGCGCGACGGTTCTCGCTGATCCCCCAGGCGACACCGATCAGCGTGACGATACCGACGAGACTTTGTATATTCTCCACGACGTTCCTCTCCGACGGTAAAGGTTCTGTTTGCAATGATGCCATACTCGTCGCAAAATGGTCGTTCGTAAGCGTCGTGGTGGACGTCGTCGGTTTTGATCATCGTTATGAACAACTTCTTTTGGGCGAAAGAGCTGCAAAGAGTTATCCCCATATGTACCGCTCCCGCTTTGGGCTCGAACCGATCGCCTTGATCGCCTTGGTCGTCGGTGGCGCTTTGTTGGCCCTCCTCGTCTCGACCCAGCGGATGTGGGAATCGACGCTCGCGGGAACCCTCCCGACCCGCGACGCTTTCGTTCGTATCCAAGCCGACATGACCAAAGCCCATCTGGCCCTCGAAGAAGCGCTGACGGGAGAATCTACCTATACCTCGGAGCAGGTGTGGCGCTCGTTCGATCAGGCTCGCGAACAGTTGCTTAAGACGATGCCGCCCCCATCGCTCTCCGGCGCCGGCCCGATAGCGGAGCGGGCGGAACGTAAGCGGATCGCAGCCATGGAGGAGCTTCGGGGTCGGCTCGACCAGATCGTGACATTGGGACGCCTCCGTTGGGAGGCCCGCGATAAGCCAAGGGACCAGCAGCCCGACGACCGGGAGTTCGATCTCCTCTTTAACGGCATCATGGCCGATCTGGACGCCCTCTCCGAGGAGGCCCGTCTCATGATGGAACGGGAGATCGGCCACCAACGTTCCCTCTTTAACGGCTTTCTTCTTTTCGGCGGCGCCACCTTTCTCCTGCTGGTGATCACCCTTCATCGACAAGCCAACCGCCAACGCCGCGCCCAAGAGGATCTGGCCCTTGCCGAACAACGATTCCGCGAAGTGGTCGATCAGGCGGGCGATTGGATCTGGGAAGTGAACGAGGGGGGCGTCTATACCTTCGCCAGTCCGAACGTCGAAAACCTTTTGGGCTACCCCCCGTCGGCTATCGTCGGAAAGCCGTTCGGCCATCTTTTCCCCCCCGCCCACCGGGACGCCCAGATGGAGGCGGCGCAAAAGCTCTTCCTCTCCCCCGTCCCCTTCTCCGGCATGATGCAATGGCAGGTGGCCAAAAACGGCGCTTCGTCGCTCTTCGAATGTTCCGGTCTCCTTCTCGAAGACGAGGAGGGTCGGTTCGTCGGCTTCCGAGGGATCAGCCGCGACATCACCTTCCGGCGGGAGGCGGAGGAGAGTCTGACCCGGACCAACCGGCTGCTCGACATCATCCGCCGGGCCCAGCAGGCCTATATCGCCAACAAGGGGGAGGCCAAAACCTTGGGCGCTTTTCTGGACGACGCGCTCGAACTGACCGACAGCCTCCACGGATTCGTCGCCGAAGTGGTCGAAGAGGGGGGAGGGCTCGTGGCCAAGGTCAAAGCCTTTTCCGACGCCAGCCCCGAAAAACGCTTCGCCCCCTTCGCCAAAGCGTACGAGGGAAGAGAGATCGTCTTTCGCAAAACCGATTCGTTGATCGGAGAGCTCCTCTCCACCGGTCAGCCGATCATCTCCAACGATCCGAAGAACGATCCGAAAGCGAAGGGGCTTCCGTCGGGGCATCCCCCCATCGACAATTTCCTCGGCGTCCCCCTCTTCGCCGGATCGCGGATCGTCGGGGTGTTGGGACTGGCCAACCGCCCCATGGGCTACCGGCCCGACGACGTGACCTTCCTGCAACCGGCGCTCGGCACTTGCGCGAACATCATCGAAGCGGCCCGCCGTGAAGTGATGCGACGACAAGCTGAAGATCAACTGGCGCTGGCCTCGACCATTTTCGACCATGCGTCAGAAGGGGTGCTGGTCACCGACGAACGGTCGATTATCACCAGCGTCAACCGGGCGGTTACCGACATCACCGGCTATCGGGCCGAGGAACTCCTCGGCGGCACCCCGCGCGTTCTCCGCTCCGACCGACACGACGCCCCCTTCTATAAGGAAATGTGGCGGGCTCTCATCGAAGAGGGGAAATGGGAAGGGGAGGTTTGGAACCGTCGCAAAGACGGCAAGGCCTATCCCCAATGGACGACCATCACCGCCGTTCGCGACGACGCCGGAAAGACGAAGCAGTACATCTCCGTCTTTCACGACCTGTCGCAACTGAAGAAAAGTGAAGAGGAACTTCGGTATCAGGCCAACCACGACGCCCTGACCGGGCTTCCCAACCGGCCCCTCTTCCTTGACCGGCTCAACCAATCGCTGGCGTGGGCCCATCGAACCCACGGGAAAATGGCGGTGGTCTTCGTCGCCATCGACCGGTTCAAGAAGATCAACGAAGGACTGGGACATCTGGTGGGAGACCTCCTGTTGCAGGAGGTCGGCGTTCGGCTCTCCGGCCTGTTGGGGGAGGGAGACACGCTGGCCCGATGGGGGAGCGACGAGTTCACCTTCATCCTCGAATATATGGAAGGGGGCGACGTCAGTCGATTCGCCAGCAGGGTGATCGCCACCTTCGCCCCCCCCTTCGTCGTCGGCGACGAAGAGCTATTCGTCACCGCCAGCGTCGGTCTGTCGCAATACCCGACCAGCGGCGCCGACGCCGACAGTCTGGTCCGCACCGCCGACCTCGCCGTCCGCCAAGCCAAAGAGCGGGGGGGGAACGGCTATCAGACCTACACCTCCACCATGGGGAGCGGTTTTGACGCGTTGACCATGGAACGGGATATGCGGAAGGGGCTCGAACGGGACGAGTTCGTCGTCTACTATCAACCGAAGCTCGAGCTTTCCACGGGCGCCGTTTTGGGCATGGAGGCGCTCATCCGCTGGCGCCACCCGTCCCACGGGTTGGTGTCGCCCGGAACGTTCATCCCGCTGGCCGAAGAGAGCGGGCTGATCGTCCCCATCGGTATCTACGCCTTAAAAGAAGCCTTGGCCCAGACCCGCCGCTGGATCGACGCGGGGCATACCGATCTGGTGGTGTCGGTGAACCTGTCGGCCCTCCAGTTCGCCGAGCAGAATCTTTTCGAATCGATCGCCGACGCCCTGGCCGACAGCGGTGTCGCCCCCGCCCACCTCGAAATGGAAATCACCGAGAGCACCGTCATGCGGGACGTCGACGCCGCCATCGAAACGTTGCGCCGCCTCTCGGCGTCGGGTATCGGCATTGCCATCGATGACTTCGGCACCGGCTATTCGTCGTTGGCCTACCTCAAACGGTTTCCCATCGACACGCTCAAGATCGACCGGTCGTTCGTGCGGGATATCCCCGGCGATCAGGACGACGCCGTCATCGCCCAAGCGATCATCTCGCTGGCCCATTCGCTGGGATTGTCGGTGGTGGCCGAAGGGGTGGAAACCTACGAGCAGTTGGAGTTTCTCAAGGAGAAAGGGTGCGACCAGATGCAAGGGTTCCTCTTCTCCCCGCCGGTCCCGGCGGAACGGTTCGAAGAACTGCTCAAAGAACAGCCATCGTTCAACAGACCGTCGTAGCCGCCGGGGGCCGCGCCCCCACCCTTGCGGTCGCTCTCTGCCTCACGGTGCTCACGAAGAGTCGGCGTCTCCGCCGCCTCGATTTTGACCGGTGGAGGGCGCTCCAAAAGCTGTCTAAGTGGAGCCTACGTAGAAGGCGGCGAGGGTAATGCGAGGTGGCGCCCCCCGCGTAGGGCCGCGCCCCTATTCTTGGAAGTCGAGCTCGAAACTATAGACATCCTCGGTCAGATGGCTTTGCACGCGCAGATCGCTCTTCTTATGGAAGACCCGTTGCATCGGTTTGTTCTCGCGCAACACCTCGGCGGTGAATCCTTTGATTCCGTTCCGTCGGGCGATAGTCACCAGATAGTTCAAGAGGAACGAACCGATTCCCTTGTTCTGCCACTCGTCCCGTACCACGAAAGCGACCTCCGCACGGTTCGTCGCTTCGTCGAGATAATAGCGCCCCACCGCGATAAGCGATTCGCCGTGAGCCTCCTCCACATAGCCGACCACCGCCACCTCTTTCCGGTTGTCGATGTAGACGAAGTTTTGAATCTGTTCGTAGGCGAACCGGGTGACGTGGCTCATGAACCGGTAGTAGATCGTCTCCTGCGACAGATGATGAATCAGGTCGCGGATATTCGGTTCGTCGGTCGGTTGGATCGACCGGAAATGAATCTGCGTTCCGTCCCGCAAGACCATCGACGTATTCAGCTCCGCCGGCGCCAGCACCACCTTCCCTTCGATGGCCCGTTTCTCCGAGCGGATCAGTTTGGCTTCGATGGCCGCTTCGATAAGCTCGGCCCGATAGTCGGGGTGGGCGATGGAGATAAGAGCCAACGCCCGTTCCGAAACGCTCTTACCGTGGAGGTAGGCGACCCCGTATTCGGTGACGACGTAATGGACGTCCCCACGGGTGGTCACCACCCCGGCCCCCGGCGTCAGTCGGGCGACGATGCGAGAGACGCTCCCCCCCAACGCGGTGGCCGGGAGCGCGATGATCGCCTTCCCACCGGGCGCGGCCGCCGCGCCACGGTTGAAATCGACCTGCCCGCCGATGCCGGAGAAGAATTTATCTCCCAACGAATCGGCGCAGACCTGCCCGGTCAGATCAACCTCAAGGGCCATGTTGATCGCCACCATCCGGCGTTGCCGGGCGATGACCGCCGGGTCGTTGACATACTCGGTGGCCTGGAACGAAAAGGCCGGGTTCCGGTCGATATAGTCGTACAACTTCTTGGTTCCGACGGCGAAAGATACGACCACCTTCCCCCGGTCGTGCCGTTTCCTTGCGCCGGTGACGACCCCCGATTCGATAAGAGGGATGATCTCGTCGGTGATCATCTCCGAATGGATGCCGAGATCCCGCTTGTGGGTCAGGTGACGCAAGATCGACTGGGGTATCCGCCCGATGCCGAGCTCCAACGTCGAGCCGTGGCCGATAAGCGAAGCGATCCGCCGGCCGATGGCGTCGGATGTCGGGTTCGGCTCCATCTGCACCCGCTCCACCAACGGCTCGTCGCACGGGACGAGGATATCGAGATCGTGGACCGACATCAGGCTGTTCCCCATGGTGTAAGGCATATTGGCGTTCACCTGCGCCACCACCAGGCTGGCGGTCCGGGTGGCGGCTTTGACGATGTCGACCGAGACCCCGAGGCTGACCCGTCCCCGATGGTCGGGGAGAGAGACCTGTATCAGAGCGACGTCGAGCGGCAACCGACCGGAGGTGAAAAGACGGGGGATGTCGGAGAGAAAAATCGGGGTATAGCTACCGTACCCTTGCTGGATGACGCTCCTGACGTTCTCGGCGACGAAGAAAGAGTTGACCCGGAACTTATCGGCCAGTTCCGGCGTGGCGTAGGGGGCGTCGCCGAAAGTGAGGAGATGGACGATCTCGACGTCATTGAGCTTGGGCGCCCGATCAGTGAGCGCGGTGGTCAGAGCCGACGGTTGGGCGCAACCGGTGCCGATGAAAACCCGGTCGCCGGAGTTAATGCGGGTGGCCGCTTGTGACGGAGTCGAGAGCATGTCGGCGTAGGTCGTCCGCCAGTTCGTATCGAGCTCGACCGCCGCTTTGTCGTGAGCCATGGTTTAACGCTCCTTGCGCGGAGAAAGGGTCATGCGGGCGTCGGCGACGACAGGGTCGCTCCCCACTTTCCCCACGATGAAGGGGTTGATGTCGAGTTCGACGATTTCAGGAAAGTCGGTGACCAACTGGCTGATTCGCTGCAACCCTTCGGCCACGGCGCCCAAATCGACCCCGCTTTCGCCGCGGGCGCCTTTCAACAGACCGTACGACCGGGTGGCTCGTAACATCTGCATCGCTTCGTCGGCGGTGATGGGGGCCAAGTGGAAGGTGACGTCTTTCATCACCTCGACGAAAATGCCGCCGAGACCGAACATGAGCATGGGGCCGAATTGGGGATCGCGGGTCATGCCGACGATCACCTCCCGTCCCCGGTCGGCCATCTTTTCCACATACACGCCGTCCATCCGAGCGTCGGGCGCCCGTCGCTGAATGCGAAGCATCATCAGGTCGTAGGCGTCGAGCACCATGTCGGCGTTGGCGAGACCGAGCCGAACGCCGCCGAAGTCGGACTTGTGCAAAATGTCGGGCGAGGCGATTTTCATCACGACCGGATAACCGACCCGTTCGGCCACTTCGACCGCCTCCTCGGCGGTGGTGGCCAGCTCCCCTTGCGGGATGGTGAAACCGTAGGCCTCCAGGATTTCTTTCGACCGCGCCTCCCCAACCTCCAACCGGTTGGCGCGAATGCGACGGGCGATGATCCGCTCGGCGCGACGTCGGTTGACCGGATAGCGGGTGACGATCCGGGGGGGACGTATCTTCCATGCGGCGTGGCCCCACATCGCTTTCAACGCCGCCACGGCCCGTTCGGGGGCGGTGTAGGCGGGGAATTTTCGTTCCACCAGTTCGGCCCGCGACGGGAGGACATCTTCCCCCCCCATGAAGACGGCCAACACCGGTTTTTCGCCGGTGGCGGCGTCGGCCAAAGCGAGGGCGGTCTCGCGCGGGCGGGTCATCGCTTGCGGAGTCAGGATCACGATCACCGCGTCGACGGCGTCGTCCTGCAAAGCGGCGGTGAGAGCGGTGGCGTATCGCTCTGGATCGGCGTCGCCTAACACGTCGATCGGGTTGCCGACCGAAGCGGCGGCAGGCAGGGTGGCGGCCAAAGCGGCGGCGCCGGCCCCCGACAATTCGGCGACGGTCATCCCCTCTTTTTCGATGGCGTCGGCGCACATGATGCCGGGGCCGCCGGCGTTGGTGATGACGGCGACTTTCGGCCCTTTGGGCAACGGTTGTAACGCCAGCGCCATGGCGTTGTCGAACAGGGCTTCGAACGAGTCGGCCCGAATGACGCCCGAGCGGGAGAAGGCGGCGCCGTAGGCGACATCGGCCCCGGCCAGACTTCCGGTGTGGGAACTGGCCGCTTTCTGTCCGGCGGCGGTGGAGCCGACTTTCATCAGAACCACCGGCTTTTTGGTGGAGGCCTCTTCGGCGGCTTTAATGAACGCCTCGCCGTCGCCGATGCTCTCCAGATAGCCGACGATGACGTCGGTCTCGGGATCGTCGGCGAAGGTCTTCAAGAAATCGATTTCGTTCAGGTCGGCTTTGTTGCCGATGGAGACCATCTTGGAGATGCCCAGATGCCGCATGGCGGCGTAGTCGAGAATGGCGGTGAGCAACGCTCCCGACTGGGAAATGACCGTGATCCCCCCTTGACGGGGATGCCGTTTGGCGAAGGAGGCGTTCAGGTTGTGGTGGGTGTTGATGACCCCCAAGCAGTTCGGCCCCAGCATCCGAACTCCGTGCGACCGGCAGACTTCGACAACGGCGTTTTCCATCGTCTCCCCTTCGTGTCCTACTTCCCGGAACCCGGCGGTAATGACCACCACCCCTTTGACTCCGGCCCCGGTCGCCTCTTTGACGGCGTCGAGGACCCGGGCGGTCGGGACGGCGATGACCGCCAGATCGATCGGCTTCCCGACGGCGGCGACGGTAGCGTAGCTGGGGAGCCCGAGAATCTCCCCCCCTTTCGGGTTGATCGGATAGATCTTCTCTTTGGGGTATCCGGCCCGGATCAGGTTGTCGACGAGGGCGTAGCCTACTTTGCCTTCTACCGACGAGGCGCCGACGACGGCGACGCCGTCGGGACGCAAGAGGGGGGCGAGTCCCCGGTCGGCGGCGGCGCCGGGAGTGGTCGATTGGGCGGACGACATGAGTTCATCCCTTCTCCCGTCCCCGCCATGGGGGAGGGGCGTCAGTTTCAGTTTTCGAGCCGGTCGAGCACTTCGGCCTCTTCCGGGAAACGCCCTGCGGCATGTTTGGAAAAGATCAGGTCGCCATCGACGATCACGTCGAAGATCCCCCCTCCCCCGCCGACCAGTTCGACAGGCACGTCATACTTTTTTTCAATCTTAGCCGCCAGACTGGCGGCGCGTGGTTTGTAGTTTCACTGCACGCAGTAGGTAATCGATACCTTCATGACCCCTCCTTGAATGCTGTTCGGTACACACGCCCATTCTAGCAGGCTTACGCCTGTCCTTCTCCTCTCGGCTACGGCGAGGACGGCCCCCAATTTTTTATCGAGCGCCGGGAAGCCGACGGCACGTTGAAGTCGGTGGCGGCGAAACGTGAAGGCGCCATGCGGAAACGCTCAGGATCGAAGCCGAGGCTGAAAAATCCGAAGCCACGGGGAGATGGAATAATTTCCGGGTCGGAGCGCTTGCAAGCCTTCCGGCTTCTGGCGTCGTTCGGGCGTTAGCCGGATAGGAGCCCCCTACACCAGCTTAAACGTATACGTATAGCTCTTATACGTCCCATTCACCTTCGCGCCGGTCACCGTCACCGTATACGTGACCCCCGCCGTAATCGCCGCTTTCCATTGAACCACCGCCAGTGGGG
The DNA here is from genome assembly GCA_942491805.1 of Nitrospinota bacterium. GTDB lineage: Bacteria > Nitrospinota_A > UBA7883 > UBA7883 > JADGGD01 > JADGCD01. The sequence continues at coordinate 140,827 of CALOCG010000035.1, read as the reverse complement.
CGCCTCCGGTATTCTCGTAGGCGGTCGCGCTGACGGCGACGGTCGAACCATGTTCGTCGGTCATCGTCACCGTGGCGACCGACATGTCGGTAGAGACGTTGGCGCCGCCGTAGCTGTTTTTGTCGGCGATGGGGGAGAAGGAGAGCCAGTAGCCGGTGTCAACCAGGTCGGAGGGATATTCGCCGTAGGGGTAGGCGACGAAATCGTTGACCATATTCCCCGCCGACTGGGTGGCGCCGATCACTTTTAACGCCGCGCCGGTCACCATGGTGTCGTCGACGGCCGGTTGTCCGTCGACCCGTCCGAAGGCGATTTTCGACATGAACGGATCGAGCAGCCATTGCCGATGGCCGGTTCCGCCCGCCACGTCGTGATTGTCGATGAGCCAGCCGACGATGAAGGAATAGGAGCTCAACCCGGAGCCGAGCGTTCGTATAGAGATATTGCTCGCCGCCGCCCCGGTCGCTCCGTCTTCGGTGTAGCAACGCCACTGGTCGTTCGGATAGTGGGTGATCGAACCGTTGGCGACGAAAATGAGCGCCGCTTGGTCGACCTGCGTGTTCCACGACGATTCGTAGGCGACCGGGGGAAGTCCGTGCAGGTTCCTGATTTCGTTGAGACGGGTCAAAACCTCTTGCCGTTCCGACTCTTTCAATGCGCCGGTTTGGCAGGAGCGGGCGTCGGGGTCGGTGTCGTAATAATTGGAGAGATCGGCCTGCTGTTGGGCCAGGAAATCCTCCACGGCGCCGCATCCGGCAAGGATCGTAAGGAACAGGGGGAGGACGAGTCGTCGCATGTGGGGTCTCCGGGAGAGCGATTTTGTTTTATGATACGAGAATCGGGAGGCTAAAAGATGTTGAAATATCCCCCCGATCTGCTATCATCCCTCGTTTCGACCCAGCAACGGACCTTTTATGAGCGAAGGACCAGGAGAGATCATGAAGAAAGATATACATCCCGAGTATGTGGAGAGCGTCATCCACTGCGCCTGCGGAAACGAAGTGAAAACGCGCGGTGTCGAAGCTCGCGTCTCGGTCGACATCTGCTCGGCCTGCCACCCCTTCTATACCGGCAAGCAGAAACTGATCGACACCGCCGGACGGATCGAGAAGTTCAACCGCCGCTACGCGAAGACCCAGGCTATCAAGAAGTAGCGGCGTAGGCCTGATCGGCTTATGTCGGCTATTCTCCTCACGTCTCCAGTAAGAGCCGCCGTCGTTTTGCGCGTCGCAAACGTCGGCTCGCTCTGGTCTGGTTGAAGGGTTTACACAGAGGAGGCCCGATCTATGCGTCAAACGCTCGAAGCCTTAGCGAAAAGGTACGAACAGCTCAACGAGAAGATGGGGGACCCCTCCGTCGTCTCCGACAGGGTCCGGTTCGAAAAACTGGCCCGCGAACACGCCGAGTTGCGCGATGTCGCCGCCGACTACGCCCGCCTGAAAAAGCTCGACGCCGACCTGGCCGGAGCCAAGGCGGTGGTTCGCGACGACGCCGACCCGGAGATGGTCGAGATGGCCGAAGAGGAGGTCGAAGAGCTGACCCCGAAGGTCGAAGCCCTCGAACGGTCGTTGCGGCTGATGCTTCTCCCCAAAGACCCCAACGACGACAAAAACGTCATCTTGGAAATCCGCGCCGGAACCGGCGGTGACGAGGCCGGCCTTTTCGCCGCCGATCTGTTTCGGATGTACGGCCGCTACGCCGAAGAGCAAAAATGGAAAGTGGAAATTCTTTCCTGCTCCGAAACCGGCGTCGGCGGTTTTAAAGAGATCATCTGCTCCATCACCGGCAAAGGCGCCTACTCCCGGTTGAAATACGAATCGGGGGTTCATCGGGTCCAGCGAGTTCCCGACACCGAGACGCAAGGGCGTATCCACACCTCCGCCGTCACCGTCGCCATCCTCCCGGAAGCCGAAGAGGTCGAAGTCGATCTCGACCCCAGCGACCTGAAAATCGATATCTATCGGTCGTCCGGCCCCGGCGGTCAGTCGGTCAACACCACCGACTCGGCCGTGCGGATCACCCACATCCCGACCGGGCTTGTCGTCTCCATGCAGGACGAAAAAAGCCAGCACAAGAACAAGGCCAAGGGGATGCGGGTGTTGCTCTCCCGGTTGCAAGACCTCAGAGAGCGAGAAGAGGCCGACAAACGGGGCGCCGCCCGGAAGAGCCAAGTCGGCTCCGGTGATCGGTCGGAACGTATCCGCACCTATAACTTTCCGCAAGGGCGGGTCAGCGACCATCGGATCAACCTGACCCTCTACAAGCTTGAAGCGTTCATTAACGGGGCGCTCGACGAAATGATCGACGCCTTGAACTACGCCGCGCAGGAGAAGGCGTTAAAGGAGCAAGGGGTGGCCGCCGGGTGACCCGGATCGACTACGCCCGCGCCGCTCACGACGGCGCCCGCCGATTGAAAGAAGCCGGGTTCGACACCCCCCGCCTCGACGCCGACATTCTGCTCGCCCATGCCGCCGATATCGACCGGACCCGGCTCGTCATGCGCGGCCCCGATACGGTTCCCGACGACACGCTCGAACGTTACGAAAGCTGTCTCGTCCGACGGCTCGGCCACGAGCCGGTCGCCTATATCGTCGGCGAACAGGAATTCTACGGACGCTCCTTCACCGTTACCCCGGCGACGTTAATCCCCCGGCCAGAGACCGAAGGCCTGGTAGAGGCCGCCTTGACCCGGTTCGACGATCGCCCCGCCCGGGTCGCCGATATCGGAACCGGGAGCGGCTGCATCGCCGTCACCTTTGCGTGCGAACGCCTTGCGTGGGGAATCGTCGCCGTCGATATTTCGGCGGAGGCTCTCGCCGTGGCGAACGGGAACGGCCAACGACATGGCGTCGCCGACCGGGTGACCTTTCTTGAAGGAGACCTGCTGGCGCCGTTGGGCGGAAGTTTCGACCTGATCGTATCGAACCCCCCCTACGTCGCCGACGGCGCCACGACCGTCGCCGAGGGGGTGCGCCGACACGAGCCGCCGTCGGCTCTTTTCGCCGGAGCCGACGGGCTTAACGTCGTTCGTCGCCTCGTCGACGACGCTCCCGATCATCTGACGCCGGGGGGATGGCTGATGATTGAGATCGGCGACGAGCACGGGGAGGCGGTTCGGGGTATTATCGAGAGCGCCAGGGCCTTCGCGTCGGTCGCCGTCATTCCCGATCTGGCCGGGCTCGACCGGATCGCCGTCGCTCAAACGAAAAGAAAGTAGCGTGTGGACCTAATCAAGATCGAAGGGGGCGCCCCCCTGCATGGCCGGGTGACCGCGTCCGGGGCGAAGAACGCCGCCTTGCCGCTGTTCGCCGCAACCTTGCTGACCCCCGGAACCTTCCGGCTCGCCAACGTCCCCGACCTGCGTGACATCCGCACCATCGTTGCCATTCTCGCCGCCATGGGCGCCGACGTGTCCGACGAAGGGCATGGCCGATACGCCGTCGACACCACCAACTTAACCGGCGACGAGGCCCCCTACGAACTGGTGCGGACCATGCGGGCTTCCGTCTTGGCGTTAGGTCCGTTGCTGGCGCGACAGGGGCACGCCCGGGTCAGCCTTCCCGGCGGTTGCGCCATCGGCCAACGTCCCATCGACCAGCACCTCAAAGGTATCGAAGCTTTAGGCGCCGAAATCGAACTGGCCGGAGGCTACGTCGAAGTCCGGGCGCCGAAACGACTGGTCGGGGCGCGGGTGGTCATGGACCTCGTCACCGTCACCGGCGTCATGAACATCATGATGGCCGCCGCCACCGCCGACGGGACCACCGTCATCGAAAACGCCGCGCGGGAGCCGGAAGTGACCGCCTTGGCCGATTTCATGAACGCCATGGGGGCCGACGTCACCGGCGCGGGGACGCCGGTCATCACCGTCAAAGGGGTAGAGAAACTCCACCCGGCCGACGTCACCATCGTCCCCGACCGGATCGAAGCAGGCACCTTCATGGTCGGCGCCGCCATCACCGGCGGGGACGTCACCGTCGAGCGGATCGAACCCGACCTCGTGGCCGCCCTGACCGACAAACTGAAAAAGAGCGGCTCGACCGTTACCGAAGGGGGCGACTGGGTCCGGGTGGTGGCCGGGCCGAAGATTCTGCCGGTCGATATCACCACGGCGCCTTTTCCCGGTTTCGCCACCGACATGCAGGCCCAGTTCATGGCGTTGATGACCCTAGCCGACGGCGCCAGCGTGGTGCGGGAAAAGATTTTCGAGAACCGATTCATGCACGTGGCCGAGTTGCAACGGATGGGGGCGAACATCTCCGTCTCGGGAGACACCGCCACGGTGAAGGGAGTCTCCCATCTTTCCGGCGCCCCGGTGATGGCCTCCGACCTGCGGGCGTCGGCGTCGTTGGTCTTGGCCGGGCTGGCGGCCCGGGGAGAGACGGTCATCAGCCGGGTCTATCACCTCGACCGGGGATACGAACGGATGGAGGCGAAGCTGTCGGCGCTGGGAGCGAAGATCGTCCGGGCGAAAGAGTCGGCGTAGGGTCGCCCACCCCCAAAGATACCGCCCTGCGCCCCCGCGTGGGGGCTAGTCGAAGATTTCCTTGCCGTGCGGTTTGCCGGTGATTTTCAGGTCGCACCGGGCCCTGTATTCGCACGCGATATATTCCCGTAACGACGGGATGTTCCACCGGTCCATCATATCGAGCTGATTGCTATCAACCGCGTTGCTGGTGGCCAGTTCGTCGAAAGGGCGAATGCCGTGGTCGGTTTCGCCGAGGTAGAAAGGCATGATTTCGGTCCGTCCTTCTTCGAACGCGTCGAAAAGATTAAAAGCCTTCAGGTAGGCGATCCCCAGTTCCAAGTAGAGAGGGCGAACCCCCCGCAAGAAACGGGAGAAAGGTTCGGCGATGATCCGCCGCTCGTCGGTTTCGCTCAGGCCGTGGGCCATGAGCTGGCGGCGGAACCAAGTGGCGGCGTCGATCCGTTCGGGGAGGAGTTTGGCCCGTTCGTCGCGGGCGTAACCCTCCGCCACGATAACCAGCGCATGGTCGGCCTGCTCGAGACTCTGGGCCATGTCTGCCAGAACGGTGTCGCTAAAGTTCATTCCCGGCAGGACGATCAGATGAGCCCGCGCCGACCCCCCCGCCATTAGGGCGTGCTTCCCCGAGTCACGCCCCATCATCTCCAACAGATAGATCCGTTTATGGGTGTAGGCGTCGTCGAAAAGACCGCGGGCGACCTTGGCGCCTTCTTCGACGCCGGTGAGGTAGCCGACCGAGATGTCGCCGGCGATGTCGGAATCGACCGAGACGTTGATAAAACCGGTCTTAAGGTCGGGCATCTGGTCGCCCAAGGCCTTGATCCCCATCAGCGTCCCGTTGCCGCCGACACCGACGATATGGGTGAACTCGTGTTCTCGAATGTATTCGACCGCTTTGGCTTGCTTGTCGGCCTCTTTAAAACGGGGGTATCGCTCGGAGCGGAACTCTGAGCCGGGTTGGTCGGAGAGACGATAGACCGCCCGGGCGAAGATCCCCTTGGCGTTCAAGGCCCAGCTCTGGCGTCGGCTCATGACGAGGCGGATAAGGCGCTCGTCGGAGAGATGGTCGCCGGTGAGCGACCGGAACCCTTCGAACGCGGCGGTGACTTTATACCCCCGCTTGGTCCCTTCTTCGGTGAGCGACGTGGCCACGGCGGTGTAGCCGGGGGCGTTCCCTCCGTCGAAGATCAAAAGAACTTTTCGATTTCCGTTATTGGTCTCGTTCATCGGTACCTCATTGGCGGGCTCAAAATAAGGGCGCCCATTCAAGTGAGATGGTATCATTGGCTCTTTGGACGACGCCAATCAAATATGGACATTCGCAACTTCTCGATCATCGCTCACATTGACCACGGGAAATCGACCCTGGCCGATCGTATTCTTCAGATGACCGGCGCCATCAGCGACCGGGAGATGAAGAATCAAGCCCTCGACACCATGGACATCGAGCGGGAGCGGGGGATCACCATCAAGGCCCAGACCGCCCGGCTCGATTATGTGGCCAAGGACGGCAAGAAATACGTTCTGAACCTGATCGACACGCCGGGGCATGTCGACTTCTCCTATGAAGTGAGCCGGAGCATGTCGGCTTGCGAAGGGGCGCTTCTTTTGGTCGACGCGACCCAGGGGATCGAAGCCCAGACGTTGGCCAACGTCCATCTGGCGTTGGAGGCCGATCTCGAGATCATTCCGGTCATCAACAAGGTCGACCTCCCCTCCGCCGACGTGGAAGGGGTGGCCGAACAGATTCGGGAGATCATCGGCATCCCCCGTTCCGAGATGATCGAGACCTCGGCCAAAACCGGGCTCGGTGTCGAGAACGTCTTGGAAGCCATCGTCAAACGGGTTCCCCCTCCCAAACGGGATATGGAAGCGGCCCCGCGCGCGTTGCTGCTCGATAGCTGGTACGACCAGTATCAGGGGGTGGTCTGCCTTGTGCGGATGATCGACGGGACGTTGCGTTTGAAAGACCAAATCCGCTTCATGGCCACCGACGTAACCCACGGGATCGAGATGATGGCGGTGTTGCGCCCCAAAGCGACGCCGATCAAAGAACTCTCCGCCGGGGAGGTGGGGGTCTTCGCCGGGGCCATTCGCGATATCGACGACGCCAAGATCGGCGATACGGTGACTCTGGCCAAAGGGGGGGCGACTGAGATGTTGCCCGGTTTTATGGAGGCCAAGCCGATGGTCTTCTCCGGCCTCTACCCGACCGAAAGCGACGCCTACGAATCGTTGCGCGACGCGCTGGGGAAACTCCGCCTCAACGATAGCTCCTTCTCCTATGAGCCGGAGACCAGCTTGGCGCTCGGCTTCGGATTTCGCTGCGGGTTCCTCGGCCTGTTGCACATGAGCATCATCCAAGAGCGGCTGGAGCGGGAGTTCAACGTCGACCTGATCACGACCGCCCCGACGGTCATCTATAAGATCAACATGAACGACGGCTCGATCCTGATGGTCGACAGCCCGGCCAAACTCCCCGACCCGACCCATCGGGCCTCCATCGAAGAGCCGTTGATCGACGCGAATATCATGATGCCGGATGAATACGTCGGCGCGGTCATGACCCTTTGCAACGAACGGCGGGGGACGCAAAAGAAAATGGAGTACCTGACGCCGACCCGTGTGTCGCTCACCTACTCCTTGCCGCTCAACGAGGTGGTTCTCGATTTCTACGACCGCTTGAAGACCGTCACCCGTGGTTACGCGTCGATGGATTACGAATTCTCCGACTATCAACGGGCCGATCTGGTAAAGCTCGACCTGTTGGTCAACGGTGAACCGGTCGATACCCTTTCGACCATCGTCCACCGGGACAAAGCCCACTTCGTGGGGCGGGAACTGACCGAACGGATGCAAGAACTCATTCCCCGACAAATGTTCGACATCGCCATTCAGGCGGCCATCGGCGGCAAAATCGTCGCCCGTTCTACGGTGAAGGCGTTGCGCAAGAACGTTCTCGCCAAATGTTACGGCGGCGACATCACCCGCAAACGAAAGCTCCTCGAAAAACAGAAAGAGGGGAAGAAGCGGATGAAGACCGTCGGGCGGGTCGAGATTCCGCAAGAGGCGTTTTTGGCCATGCTCAAGTCAGACACCGGCGGATCGTCGTCATGAGTTCGTCGCCGAAATCAGAAGCGATGCGGACTCTTGTATGGGGCGTCGGCGCGGTTCTCTTCGCCCTCGTCTTCCGGGCGACCGTCGCCCAGTCGTATCATGTCCCGAGCGAGTCGATGGAGAAGACCCTCCTTATCGGCGACCATATGATCGTCGAGAAACTCTCACCCCATTTCGGGCGGATCGAACGCGGCGAGATCGTCGTCTTCGCCAATCCCTTCGAGCCGCGCGGCGCCGACCTGGTGAAACGGGTGGTGGGTCTTCCCGGCGAGACCATAGAAGTGGTCGACGGCCACGCCGTCATCGACGGCGCTTCCCTCGACGAGCCGTACGCCCAACTCGACCCGGCCCTGCCGGTGAAACGGGATTTCGGCCCGGTCACCATCCCCCGCGACCACTACTTCATGATGGGGGATAACCGCGACCATAGCTTCGACTCCCGCGGGTGGGGATTCCTCCCGCGCGATCAGATGATCGGGCGGGCTCTCATCATCCATTGGTCGTGGAAAAACGACGGCTGGGGCGTCCGATGGGGACGGCTCGGCACGCTGTTGGGATAGACGATGGAAGAAACGACGACCTCTAAAGGTGGATTGACCGCCGAATATCTGAAAGCCATCGGCATCGCATTGTTGCTGGCGTTTGTCGTTCGCACCTACGTGGTGCAGGCGTTCAAGATTCCGTCGGAATCGATGGTGTCGACTCTTCTGATCGGCGATCATCTGTTGGTCGACAAGCTCCGCTATCGCTATAGCGACCCCCAACGAGGCGACATCGTCGTCTTCCAATACCCCCGCAACCCGGAGGTCGATTTCGTGAAACGGATCGTCGGCCTTCCCGGCGAAACGTTGGAGGTGAAAGGGGAGACGGTCTATGTCGACGGGAAAGCCCTCGACGAGCCGTACGCCCGGTGGGACCCGACCCCCTTCTCGCTGGGGAAAGCCTACCGTTATCCGAAAGTCGCCATCCCCGCCGGGAGCTACTTCATGATGGGGGACAACCGGAACCATAGCCAAGACAGCCGCTATTGGGGCGCCTTGCCGCGCGAGCTGATGCACGGCAAAGCTTTCCTGATACACTGGTCGTGGAACAACGGCGGTTGGGGGGTTCGGTGGGGGCGGCTGGGACATCTATTGGAATAACGAGAGGGGACGCGTCATGCATCGACGATACGTAACCTTGACGTTGGCCACTCTTCTCCTTCTCGCCCCCCCTGCCTTCGCCGACAGCTACAAGCTGATCTCCGGCGCCATCCTTTGCAAAGGTGACGACGGACTCAAAGCGTGGCAGAAGGGGGTCGAAGAGAAAAACGAAGCCGCCCGGTCGGCGTTGCTCGAATCGGGGGAATGCCTCTATAACTTCAGGGCGCAGATCGTCGAGACCGTCGGCTTGCGGATGTTTTTCAAAACCGTGAAAGTGAAAATCGACGGCGTCGTCTGGATCACCGAGAAGAAGAACCTCCGGGTCCCGGCGCCGAAACCGGGGGGCGGGGGTTAACCTCGCTCCGCCAGCTTCTCGGCCAACGCTTGGCTTCCCCGTTTGATCACCTGATAGGCGCGCATGAAGCCGTCGTCCCCCCCGCCGTAAGGGTCGGCGATCTCATCGCTGTCGGCGTGGGGATCGAGCGTCGCCATCAGAACGAACTTCTCCGACGCTTCCGGCGCGATCATCATCGCCGAGGCCAAGTGACTCCGGTCGGCCAGCAGGATCAACTCCGCTTCGTCGATCATCTCCCTGGTCAACCGCCGCGTTCGATGCGGTTCCAAGTCGTACCCTTGGGACGCCATGAACGACCGGGTATGGGCCAGCGCTTTCTCCCCTTCATAGGCGGCCACCCCTGCGCTGGCGACGTCGATATCGGTGACCCCCTCTTTGGCCAGCGCCGAGCGGAGAAGGTACTCGGCCATCGGCGACCGGCAGAGGTTCCCGGAACAGACGGTCAGAATCGTGCGCATCGCTATCCCCCCAACGCGGCGTCGAACGGGGCGCCGTCGTCGAAGGGGCCGAGGACGCCAAGTTTCACTTTCGACCGGTCGAGGTAACGGGCGGCGACGTCGGCCACCTGCTCCACGGTGACCGCGTCGATCTCGGCCACCAAGTCTTCCGGCGTTTTCACTTCGCCGTGGAGCGCTTCGCGGGAGGAGATAAGAGACGCCATCGACATCGAATCTTCCAGCGACAGGTCGAGCCGTCCCTTGATGTTCTCTTTTGCCTTGGCCACTTCGTCGGCGGTCAGGCCGTCGGCGGAGGCTTTTACGACCTCCTCCATGACGCAGGCGATCGCCTCTTCCAGCTTATTGACATTCACCCCGGCGGAGATCTTTATCGCCCCGGCGTCGGTATAGGCCGACCTGCCGGAACGGACATAGTAGGCCAAGCCGCGTCGTTCCCGCACCTGATGGAAGAGCCGACTGCTCATGGTGCCGCCGAAGGCGTTGTTAAAGATTTTTAACGCCGGCTGATCCGGGTGTTCGTCTCCCGGTGTCGGGAAACCGATGATAAAGTGGGCCTGCTCGATATCGCGCCGGGTCAAGATCGACCGTTCTCCCGCCGGAGGGGCGACGAAAGGGAGCGCCGCCTTTTTCCCCCGGCGATGAGTGAAGGTGAAAAACTCTTCGGTCAACGCCATATTCTCGTCGTGGCTGATGTCGCCGGCCGCGACGAGGATCAGGTTGTCGGCGGCGTAATGTTCGTCGAGGAAATGAAGGAAATCGTCCCGCTTCACCGCGCGGATGTTCTCCTCCGGCCCGGCGATATCCCAACCCAACGGCTGGTCGCCGTAGAAATGGCGTTTGAAATCGATCTGGGTTTTGCTCATCGGGTCGTCCTGATACATCCGAATCTCTTCGATGATCACCCCCTTCTCCCGTTCGATTTCGTCGTCGTCGAACTTCGAGTTAAGGAGCATGTCGGAGAGGACGTCGAAAGCGATCCTTCGTTTGGCCGACGAGAGTTTGACGAAATAGGCGACCTTCTCTTCGCTGGTGAAAGCGTTAAAAACCCCTCCCACCCCGTCGATGGCCGACGAGACCGCCATGGTGTCGGGGTACCGTTTGGCGCCCTTGAAGAACATATGTTCCATGAAATGGGCGATGCCGTTTTCGCGGCGCGACTCGTAACGGCTGCCGACGGCGGCCATCACCATCACCGTCACCGAGCGGACGCCCGGCATCGGAACGGTCAGAACGCGCAGGCCGTTGGCCAGCGTCGATTTTTCGTAAGGGGAAAAGGTCACGTCAGGCTCCTTGCGGTTTATCGGCTCGAGCAACATTGTAGCCTACCGGGGCTGAAGATGCGGAAGGTGTATGATGCGGCAAAGGAGGACGCCATGAACGAACGAGTCGCGGAGTTGCTTAAAAAGATCGGCGAGTTGGAAGCGGAGGTGGAGGAGGAGCTCGTAGAAACCCGCCGCCGGTTCGGGGTGGAGCTGGCCGAAGGGAAGGCCCGTTTCGAGCGGAGCGTGAAAGTGGGACAACTTCGGTTCCGTCGGGGGCTCTACCGGTTCGTGCGGGAAGCCAGCCCGATGATCGTCCTGACCGCCCCGGTGATCTACTCCCTCATCGTCCCCTTCGTTCTCCTCGACCTGATGGTGACGGTCTATCAGGCGATCTGCTTTCCGGTCTACGGCCTTGAGAAAGCGAAGCGGAGCGATTTCGTCATCGTCGATCGGCACCGGCTCGCCTATCTGAACCTTATCGAGAAGGTCAATTGCGCCTACTGCGGCTACGGCAACGGGGTCATCGCCTACGCCCGGGAGGTGGGCGGGCGGACCGAGCGGTCTTGGTGCGGCATCAAGCATGCTCGCCACGCTAAAGGGCGCCATCAGTATTATTATCGTTTTCCCGACTTCGGCGACGCCAGAGCGTGGCGACGCTTGGAAGATGACCGACGCGCCGGAAAAGAAGACGAGGAGGCGTGAGTCTTCTATAATCGGAGAAACCGATCCGCCCAAAGGAAAATCGATGCGCTTCATTCCGCTGCTTGCTCTCTCTCTTGTCGTCGCCTGCGAACCGCAACCGGCCACCGCCCCCTCCTCCGGCGGCGCCCCCGGTAAAAGAGAAAGCGGCCACCGGCCCGACCCCCGCCGACTTCGGCGACCTGTTCGTCGAAGCCTCTATCGGCGACGCCAGTTCGCTCATTCCCTTTCTCTCCGGCGACTCGGCCTCGTCCGACATACAAGGCTACGTCTATTCGTCTCTCCTGACCGTCGATAAGAACATGAACCAGATTCCCGATCTGGCCGAGTCGTACGAGATATCAGACGACGGGCTGACCATCACTTTTCACCTGCGGGAAGGTTTGAAATGGCACGATGGCGCCCCCTTCACCTCCGACGATCTTCTCTTCCAGTACCAGATGATGATCGACCCGGACGTTCCGTCGGCCTATAAAGAACCGTTCATGCAGATCGCCGAAGCGAAGGCCCCCGACGCCAACACTTTCGTCGTCCGCTACGACGAACCGTACGCCCCGGCTTTATCCCGGATCGGCGGGATGACCGGCCTGCCGCGTCATGTGTTAAAAGAGGTGAAGCCTGCCGACTTGGCCAAGCATCCCCTGTCGCGCAAACCGGTCGGGACCGGTCCCTATAAGCTCGACAACTGGGAGCCGCAGGCGCGCGTAGTCTTAAGCGCCAACCCCGATTACATGGTCAAAGGGGAACCCCACATCGCTCGAATCCAATACCGGGTCATTCCCGATCCGGCGACCCAGTTCCTCGAACTGAAAACCGGGAATATCGACATGATGGGGCTCGATCCGATCCAGTTCACCCGGCAGACCGACGGGCCGGAATGGGAAGAGCGATTCAAGAAGTACCGGTACCTCGGCAACGGCTACACCTACATCGGTTACAACCTTGCGCGCCCCCTCTTCCAAGACGCGCGGGTCCGCCGGGCGATCACCCACGCCATCGACAAAAATGAGTTGGTCGACGGGGTTCTTATGGGGCTCGGACGCCCCGCCACCGGCCCGATGAAACCGGGGACCTGGGCCTACAGCGATAACGTGCGCCGCTATCCTTTCGACCCGGCCAAAGCCAAGGCGCTCCTGGCCGAAGCGGGGTGGGCCGACACCGACGGCGACGGAATCGTCGACCGAGGCGGAAAACCGTTCGGCTTTACGCTGGTCACCAACCAGGGGAACGCGCCCCGTAAAAAGACCGCCGAGATCGTGCAACGCCGCCTCAAAGAGATCGGCATGAAGGTCGAGATACGGATCGTCGAATGGTCCTCCTTCATCAAGAACTTCATCGACGCCCGCGATTTCGACGCGATCATCCTCGGCTGGTCCTTGGGGCTCGATCCCGACGGTTACGACATCTGGCATTCGTCGAAGACCGGCCCGAAAGAGTTTAACTTTGTCGGCTACGCCAATAAGGAGGTCGATGCGCTGTTGGAGAAGGGGCGGCGCGCCTTCGATAAAGCCGAGCGGGCGAAGGTCTATGGCCGTATCCAGGAGATTCTCGCCGACGAACAGCCCTATACCTTCCTCTACTACCCGGAAGCGACCCCCATCGTCTCGTCGCGCATCGAGGGGATCGACCCCGGCCCGGCCGGGATCGGCTATAACTTCCCGTCGTGGTGGGTTCCGAAGAGCCGCCACCTGCGGGGGGAGACGGCCATCGCCCCGTGATCGAGTATACTGTAAACGTCACCTGATCGAAGGAGATTTTTTGCGACACGCTCCCCTTGTTTTCTTCCACGGCGGGTTAAGCGAGGCGTAACGCCCCTTCCCGCCCCGATTCATCATCCATCGAATCGAAGAAAGGGAGAGCCATGTCTTTTTATAGCGACTGGGGTTTTACGACCGAAATCGCCGACACCATTCCGGCGGACGAAAAAGCGCCGCTACGACCGGCCCGCGTCATCGAACCGGGCCGCAACGAAATCCATATCGTCACCGAACGGGGAAAGCTGATCGCCGAACCGTCGGGACGTCTTCTGGGCGACGAGACCGACTGGCCCCCGGCGGTGGGGGATTGGGTCGTCGCCTTACCGCTCGACGAAGAACGGGGGTTGGTCCATAGGATACTTCCCCGCATGAACGGCATCGCCCGGGTGGGGGGCGCCCGTGCGCAACCGATGGCCGCCAACGTCGATGTCGGACTGATCGTTCTCCCCCTCACCGGCCCGGTCCGACTCAACCTTGTGGAGCGCTCACTGGCGTTGGTGCGGGGAGGCGGGGTCCGTCCGGTTATCGTCTTGACCAAAGCCGATCTGGCCGAAGACGCTGCGGGGGAACGGCGACGGGTGGCCGACGTCGCCAACGATGCGACGGTGAACGTCGTTAGTGTCGTCACCGGCGAAGGGGTCGATGAGGTCGCATCCCATTTCGCCCCCGGCGTTACCGTGGCGTCGCTCGGCCCTTCGGGCGCCGGGAAATCGTCGCTGGTCAATCGGCTGGCGGGGGTCGAGCTGATGGCCACCGGCGCCGTCCGGGAGGGGGATGGCAAAGGGCGACACACTACCACCAGCCGTCGGCTTCTCCTGTTGCCGACCGGCGGCATGGTCATCGACCTCCCCGGATTTCGGGAACTCGGCCTCACCGGCGAGAGCGACACCGGCATCGACGAGACCTTCGACGATATCGCCCGGCTTGCCGCCGACTGTCGTTTCGGCGATTGCGCTCATGAGAGTGAACCGGGATGCGCGGTAAGAAAAGCGGTGGAGGAGGGGACGTTGGCCCCCCGTCGTCTCGAAAGCTACCGGAAGCTTTTGCGGGAATCGGCTTCCGCCGCCCGTCGCGCCGATGAAGCGGCTCGGCGGGCTCACGACAAACGGTTCGGCAAGATGGTGCGGGAGGTCATGAAGGGGAAGAAAGGGAGGCGGTGAACCCTCTTTGTTCGTTATTCCGTAGTCGATCTATGGGCCCGTAGATGCCGATTCTTCTTGGGTAACGAAAGGGAACTCCCCCCCGAGGGGGGATCATCTCAAGACGTCGTCGAAACGGTACTTATCGGGTGAGGCGATCTTGTCGAGCATGGGACGGATACGTTCCAGCGTCCAAGTGAAGGCGAAGGAGAAACCGACGTTCAGCAGGATCTGCGGCGCCAACGCCGTCAGGAGGGGGGTGACGATGTCGATGTCGAGGAAGACCGAGGTGAAAACCGCATAGACGGCCGTATCGAAAATCGTCGCTCCGACCACCAGCGTCAGATAGGTCAGAAGGGTGTCGTTCAGGAACTGGGCCTTTAACATCCCGACCTGCCAGCCGATGATCCCTTTGGAGAAGGTGAAAAAACCGAAGGCGTGCCACGACAAAAGGTCTTGGAGAAAACCGAGTAAGCCGCCGAAAGCGGCGCCCCGCTCTTTCCCCCAGTGGAACCCGCCGTAGAGGGCGAGGATGAGTGCGAAATCGGGCCAGACCCCCAACGGTGCGAAGAAGTGGTAAGCGGTGGTCTGGAGGGTGAAGCCGATCAGGATGGCGATGGCGTAGAGGAGCCCTTTCATTCGCGTCGTCGCTCCGGCTCGGCCAAGGTTTCTTGTAACGTCGGCGTCGGGGTCAGCGCCACTTTCAAGACCAGCGCCTCTTCCAGCCGATCGAAATCGACCGCCGGAACGACGCGGGCTTTTTTGAAGAGCGAATCGGGACGGTCGTGGAGAGCTTCCAAGGTTCCAATGTGGAGTCCCTCCGGGAATATCCCCCCCATCCCCGACGAGACCACGCGGTCCCCTTCGTGGACGTCGGCGTCAACCGACAGATAGCGGACGTCGAGCGTGCCGACATTGGCGCCGACGGCGGTGAGCCGGTCGCGCGATTCCTGAGTGACCCCGTCGACCGCCGACCGGACGTCGGTGATGAGGAGACATTTGCTGACCGACGAAGAAGCCCTCACGATTCTGCCAACCAACCCCCGGTGGGTGATCACCGGCATCCCTTCGGCGACCCCGTCGGCGCTTCCCCGGTCGAGGATGACGATCTGCACCCGGTTGCTGGTGTCGCGGCCGATGACCCTCGTCACCACCGACGCGAACTCTTTCCCCACGGGGGAGGCGAGAAGCTCCTCCACCCGTTTGACCTGTTTGAGTCGCTCCACCAGCGCGTTGTTTTCGAAGAAAAGTCGATCCACCGTCTCTTGGAGCCGGTCGTTGTCTTGTTTGAGTTCGACCAACGCGACGTAGTCGCTCCAGACCGCGCCGCCGCCGTCGACGACCCATGCGATGGCCCGTTGGAAAGGGGCGAGTAGCGTCATGGAAAGCCGTTCGCCGAAGGGGAGCCCCCCTCCCCCTTGCAGGTTGGTGAAGGTCAGGAGGAGGCTGAGCGCCGCGACCCCCCCGAAGATGACTAAGCCGCGTCTTCGGGGAGAGGGTTCGTACATAGTGTCAGGCGCGTATCAACACCGGTCAGATAGAGACGCGGCGTAGGAGGTCCATGTCTTCGATGACTTTGCCGACGCCGTTGACCACCGCTTTGAGGGGATCTTCGGCGATGATGATCGGCAACCCTGTTTCATCGCGCAAGAGAGCGTCAAGCCCGAGCAACTGCGATCCGCCGCCGGCGAGGACGATTCCTTTATCGACGATATCGGCAGCCAACTCCGGCGGGGTTCGTTCGAGAGCGATCTTGACCGTTTCGACCATGGTGGCCACCGGTTCGGCCAACGCTTCGCGAATTTCTTCGTCGTTGATGATCAAGGTTTTCGGAATTCCCTGCATCAGGTCGCGTCCTTTGATCTCCATGGTCGCCGGGGCGTCGAGGGGATAAGCCGAGCCGATGGTCTGCTTGATGTCTTCGGCGGTACGTTCGCCGATGAGGAGGTTGTATTTTCGTTTGATGTAGTTGACGATCGCCTCGTCCATCTCGTCGCCGGCCACCCGGACCGAGCGGGAATAGACCACCCCCGAAAGAGAGATGACCGCCACCTCGGTAGTGCCGCCGCCGATGTCGAGGATCATATTGCCGGACGCTTCCGAGATCGGCATGCCGACGCCGATAGCGGCCGCCATCGGCTCTTCGATAAGAAACACCTCGCGCACACCGGCGGAGATGGCCGCGTCTCGCACCGCCCGTTTCTCGACCTGCGTGATTCCCGACGGAACAGCGATGACCACCCGGGGGCGGACCATTGACCGGCGGTTGTGAACCTTCTGAATAAAATAGCGGATCATCGCCTCGCAGACCTCGAAGTTGGCGATGACGCCGTCTTTGAGGGGGCGAAGAGCGGTGATGTTGCCGGGGGTTCGACCGAGCATTTTTTTCGCTTCGGCGCCGACCGCTTTTACTTCCTTGGTGTCGTTATGGATAGCGACCACCGACGGTTCGTTGAGGACCAATCCGTGCCCTTTTTGGACGATGAGGGTATTGGCGGTCCCGAGGTCGATGGCGAGGTCGGAAGAGAAGAGGCCCCAAACGAAATCGAAAAGCATTGAAGCTCCTGCATATGCGTAACGGTTCATGGTGGCGCCGCAAAGATTCGCCGGAATGTCGGAGAAAATAGCGCCCGCACTAGATTACCCCCTCCCCCCCCTACAGGCAAACTATCTTTTGTGCTATGGGGGTCTCCGCCGACATATTTCCCCATAATGGAGGGGGGCGCAAGGGAGAGCCCGGTTCGATCGGATAATCGGAGCTCGGCATGCCGAGAGCGGGGCGACGCAGTACCCTCGGAGCGGAGGCCGAATCAAATGACCGGGGGTGCGAGGACGTCGGCTCTTTGCGAGTAACCGAGGTGGAGAAGGCGCCCGGAAGGGTGTGGTAGCCTCAAGGGGAATCGAACCCCTGTTTCCGCCGTGAGAGGGCAGCGTCCTAACCGCTAGACGATGAGGCCACGGGCCGTGCGGGAGCCGCACGGAACCAGCATTATACGCTCTTGATTCCCCTTGGCAAGGGGCTACCTCGCAAGGAGATGAAAAAAAAAAGAAACGGTCTGATTACGCGAACAGGGTGTTGAAAAACCATCTTCGCCGAACGATTGCGGGAGCGTATCGTTTCTCGACGGCGCCGGGTTGCGGGCGCCGACGGTAACGGCCACCTCCCATGCGGGGGACGAGTTCCATAGAGCGGATGTTCGCCAAACGGTAGCCCCCTACGCTAGGTAGTGTAGAATAATCCCGGTTCCCGACGCGCGGACGGTCCTTCGCGCAAAGATCCTCTGATAGGGAGATTCATCGATGCCTCCTCTTGCCCGGTTCCTCTGGTTCGTTCTTCTCGTCCCCCTCATATTCGTCCCGACAGAAGCGGTCGCCGCCAAAGGAAAGTTTATCGGCAACGGAACCTGCCAAGAGTGCCACCAAGAGATATACGCCTCGTGGGAGAAGAGCAAGCACGCGAAGGTCTTCGAGCTGCTGAAGCCGGAGGTCCGCCCCAAAGAGAAAAAAGAGGCTGGGTTAAAACCCCCATCGACTACACCAAAGACAAATCGTGCATGGAGTGTCACGTCACCGGTTACGACCAAGGGGGCTATCGGTTCGACACCCCCAAAGCCGAATGGGAGGGGATCGGGTGCGAAGAGTGTCACGGTCCGGCGGAGAAGTGGATTCTCATTCACGACAAAGTCGGGTTCGCCAATCTCGACCGGAAATTAAAACAGGCCGGGCACGTGGTTCCGTACGACGGCAAGACCGTCTGCCTCCGTTGCCACGGACATCGCAACAGCCCCTACCGCTTCCGTTCCGAAGGCGTTCACGCCGGACGGAATTGGAAAGACAAAAAATGGGCTGAGACCTTCCACGTCTTGCCCGAACCGAAGAAGTGATAGCCCGACGATGTTTGCGACACACGCCTATCAGGAACTGCTCCGCCGACCCGGCCAACTCGGTATCGGGTTGACGGTGGTAGAAGAGGTCGGCTCCACCAACGACTGGATAAAAGAAGCGGTGGGCAGGCTGACCGTCGCCGACCGACCCCCTTCCGTTCTGGCCATCAAACAGACCGAAGGACGGGGACGACGGGGACGGCGATGGTTCCTCCCCGAAGAGGGGGGGCTTGCCTTTTCGTTCGGCTGGCCTCTTCCCGAAGCGATGATCAACGCCCCCGGCCCCGCCACCCTCGTCGCCGGCGCCGCTTTGGCCGCCGCCTCCCACGCCCTCACCGGCGCCCCTCCCGGTTTGAAGTATCCCAACGATCTGTTGGTCAACGGGAAGAAAGCGGGGGGCGTTCTCGCCGAACGGGCCAACGGCGCCGACGGGCGTCCGTGGGCGGTGGTCGGGATCGGCGTCAATTTGAGCGGCGTTCCCGACGAAGAAAACTTCGACGAAGAGTGTCCCCTTGGCGCGGCGTCGGTCGTCTCGTTGGCCGAGGAGCCGGTCGAAATATCGCGCGAACAGTATCTGGCCGCCTTTTTTAACGCCGCCGACTATCTCTACGGACGGCTCGCCAAAGGGGATCTGACCCCGGCGCTTGATCATTTCCGACGCTACGACATCACCAAAGGAAAACGGGTCACCGTCACCGGCATGGGTGATCCCTTCACCGGCGTCGCCGACGGGGTCGATGACGCCGGCGCCCTGTTGGTGCGAACCGATGACGAGGTGAAAACCGTCCTCTCCGGCGAAGTCCGCTTCGACGGGTTGTCGAGCGGCGAGGCGCCCCGATGAGCGGAATGGGAAGGCCGACCCTGCTGGTGGTCGACATCGGCAACACCAACATCGTCATGGGGGTATGGGAAGAGGAGACCTTGGTCGCCCAGTGGCGGCTCGACACCCGCCAACGACGAACCGAAGACGAGATGGAGGTCTTCGTCCGTCAGCTCTTCACCCTCAAAGGGATCGACCCGTCGTCGGTGGAAGGGGTGGCCGTCGCCTGCGTCGCTCCGCCGGTCTTGCCGCCGATGTTGCGCTTTCTCAAACGAGCCTTTCGGGTCGAACCGTTGGTCATCGGCCCCGGCGTCAAAACCGGCGTCGTCATCGCCTCCGACAACCCCCGCGAAGTCGGCGCCGATAGAATCGCCAACACCGCCGGCGCTCTGCGTCGCTTCGATCCGCCGTTGATCGTCGTCGATTTCGGTACCGCCATCACCTTCGACGCCGTCAACCACCGGGCCGAATATGTGGGGGGCGCCATTGTCCCCGGCGTCCGTTTGTCGCTCAACGCCCTGTATCATCACGCCGCAAAACTCCCCGAAGTTGCCTTAGAACCTCCCCCGTCGGTGGTGGGGAAGAACACCGTTCACGCCATGCAATCGGGCGCCTATTTCGGTTACGCCGCCCTCGTCGACGGGATCGTCGCCCGGATGAAAGAAGAGCTGGGGCCGAAGGTCGCTGTCATCGCCACCGGCGGAGAGGCGAGCGCGGTGGCCGAGGCCACCCGTCTCATCGACCATGTGGAAGAAACCTTGACTCTGGAAGGAGTCCGGGAGATCTACTTGAAGAACTGACGCCGGTTGTTGTGGCTCAAGGGGTCGGCTACAATGGCAGGGATCACTTCCACCACCTCGCGGGAGACCCGGCAGATGCCTTTTCGACGCTCACTCTTTCTCATGCTCGCCGCGTCGCTCGTCGCCGTCGGCGGATGCCAGAACATGATGATCTCCCTCGGTCTGCAAGAGGAGCCCCCTCCCGTCACCAACGCCGACTATTTCTCGTTGCGGACCCGCTACGTCTACGAGCAGTTGCGGGAGAACCAGAGCAAGTCGATACGGAAAGCGGCGGTCCTTGACTTCGCCAATCCCGACGGGCGGATCTCCGAGCTGGGACGGTTTCTCACCCTCAAGTTCCAGGAGCAGGCGTTAGCCGACAAGCGGTTCAAAGTGGTCCCCGACGGACAGGTGCGAGAAGCCCTCACCCGGCTCGCCATTCCGGTCGGCCAACCACTCACCCGCGAACAGACCCAGACCCTCGGCATCGACCTCGGCGTCGACACCCTCATCACCGGTACCGTCTCCGACCTGCAAAAAGGCGCCGACGTCGATCTGACCGTCAAAGCGGTCTCTTCCATCGGCGGCGATCTGGTCTCGACGCCGGTTTCGATCTACCGCTCCAAGCAGGTGCAAAACCTGGTCCAGACGTTCATCACGGCGAAATAGGGGATGGCCCCCCCGCCGGAAGTAAAGGTTAAGATCTGCGGACAGACCTCCGTCGACGACTGCCGGATGTCCCTTGCCGCCGGAGCCGATTATCTGGGGGTCGTCTTCGAAGTCGTCTCTTCCCCCCGATCGCTCGATTTCGAGAGAGCCGCCCCGATTTTTGATGCGTTCCGCGCCCGGACCTTTCTGCTTACCCTCAACCGAACCGCCGACGATACCCTCGTCGAGACCATCGCCCGGTTGAACCCGTTGGCGCTTCAACTCACCGGGCTGGAACCTCCCGAAACGGTGGCCCAGATGAAAGCCCGCACGAAAGCGCCGGTCTATAAATCGATCCACCTCCCTCCGGCGGGCGAAGGGGAGGAACCCGACCTCGACGCCATGAGCGCCATGCTGAAACGCTACGGCGACGCCGGGGTCGACGGGTTTGTCCTCGACACCGCCGCCAAAGGGCTCTTCGGCGGCACCGGCGTTCGGAGCGATTGGAGCGTCGCCACGATCCTGGTCGCCCGCGCCCCGGCGCCGGTCTTCATCGCCGGGGGAATCAACCCCGACAACGTGGCCGACGCCGCCTCCATTCCGGGGGTCTTCGGGGTCGACATGGCTTCCGGTGTCGAAGTGAGCAAAGGGAAAAAATCGGCCGAGAAGCTGGCCCGGCTTTTTGTCCGGCTTGGCAGGGGGGGATGATGTCCCCTTACAGCGAAGAGGAGAGGCTCGACTGGGAGCGGACCGTCTCGCTTCGCCGTGCGGCTCTTGGCGCCCTTCCCGACGACACTCCCGCCCCTCGCCGCGGGGAGTTCTTGGCCGCCTACGGCGACGCCCTCACCGAACTGGCGCGGCGAACCCCGTGGGATCGGAAACTCGAAGAGAAACGGGAACTCCTCTCGCAAGCCATCGAAGCCTATACCGAAGCCGCCCCCCTCATCGCCCCCCATAAGGAAAGCGACCTCCTCCCCCGGACCCTCGACAG
Organism: Nitrospinota bacterium; assembly: GCA_942491805.1. Classification (GTDB taxonomy): domain Bacteria; phylum Nitrospinota_A; class UBA7883; order UBA7883; family JADGGD01; genus JADGCD01. The sequence continues at coordinate 119,290 of CALOCG010000035.1, read as the reverse complement.
TTTGGGGCGGGTCTTCGCCGGGCTGGCCCGGTTGGTGGAACGGGGCGCCGGAGCCGAGCTGCGCCGCCGCGCGGTGGAGGCGTATCAGTCGGCGGTGTTGCTCTGGAGCGACGGGCTCGACCCGGCTCGCTTCGTCGAGACCGAGAACAACCTCGGCCTCTGCCTCGCCGAAGCGGCCCGCTCCGCCGTCGGGCAGGAGCGGATCGACCTGTTGGAGCAGGCGGTGGCGGCCCACCGGTCGGCCTTGGCCACCGAGCGGGAATGGGAAGGCGCCGAGTACGCCGCCACCTATCATCATCTCGGCAACGCTCTCTGGACCCTTTCGACCCTCTCGGTCGACGAGCAGGAGCGGTTCGGACGACTCGAAGAGGCGGTCACCGCCTATCGCCGCTGCTTCAAGGTCTACACCGCCGAGAACGAACGGGCCTTGTACGCGCTGGTGCGAAATAATCTCGGCAACGCCCTCTCCGACCTCGCTCTCTTTTTCGAAGGGGGAGAACGACGCATTCGTCTGGAAGAGGCGATCGAAAGCTACCGGGAGGCGTTGACCCTCCGCCCGGTCGACGAAGCTCCCGACGATTTCGCCATGAGCGAGAGTAACCTTGGCGCGGCGTTGTCGGAACTGGCGCAACTGGCCGACCCCGAACACCGACTGGCGATACTCAAAGAGGCGGTCGACGCCTATCGGGAGGCGTTGTCGGTGATGACCCGCATCCGCCCCGAAGAGGTGGCCGCCGCCCAGAACAACCTCGGCAACGCCCTCTCCGATATGGCCACCTCGTTGCCGCCGGGAGAAGAACGGCGCGAGGCGCTACGCTCGTCGGTGGGAGCCTATCAGGCGGCCCTCGCCGCCGCCGAAGGGGTGGAAACCCTCTATCGCTCGGCGGTCAACCAAGCGATGGCGGTGATCGCCTGGCCCGCCGACGAACCGGAAGCGGTCGCCGTGGTGCGGCAGGCGTTGGCCGATCTTGTTCGGGCCGCCGCCGACGCCCAAACCGCCGGTATATCGACCGAACCCCGCACGGCGCCGTTGCGCCACGCGCTGACCGAGAAGCTCGACCGACTGGGGGGGTGACGCCCGACCACCCGCTTCGACGGTGGCGCGGCGCCCGGGCGCTTCTTCTCTCCCCTCACAATCCTGCCGTCGGCGCAAGCCCCCCCTGCGTCGTCTTCGGGGAGGCTGGTATAATGCCCCGATGTACCAAAACCGGTCGCTGACCCGCTTTATCCTCCTCTCGGCGTTGCTTCATCTGATGTTCATGACGCTGACCGGGATATTTACGCCGGTGGCCGACCGGGCAGCCCCCCCGCCGCCGGTGAAGATACGGATCGTTCCGCCGACCCCGACGCCTCCCGACAACGATCCGTTGAAAGGGCGCATCGAAGACCTCCCGGCGCCGGTGGAGGAACAGATACCGGAACAGGCCGACATCTTGAGCCGTGGCGACAGTGTGGCTCATAGCCCGATGAAGGGAGACACCTATCAGGCGTCGAAGACCGCCATCCCGCGAAAACGGCTCGACCCGGCGGCGCCGGCTTTGGAGAAAACCCCCCAGCCGAAGGAGCGGACCGCCCCGACGCCGGTAGCGTCGAAGGTGGCCTCGCTCAATAAGCCGGAACTCGATATGACCCGGAAAAACAGCGCCGAGAAACTCGACCTCTTTTCGAAAGAAGCGTTGGAGCAGGCGTTATCGACCGAGAAGGTAAACCGGGCCGAGAAGGGGCGGAAGAACCCCCGCAAGACCACCGCCCCTTCGGTGACGATCACCGACCGGAGCGATCCGAAAAGCAACCGGGCCGAACCGGTGACCGGTGTCGAAGCCGAAGGGAGCGAACTCGACCCGATGCCGTTGTCGAAAACCGACGACGGGGTCATCGATATGGGGGACGAGGCGGTGGTCTCGCTCAACACGACCCATTTCGCCTACGTCGATTATTTCACCGGCATCAAAAAAGCGGTGGAGCTGGTCTGGGTCTACCCGGAAGAGGGGGTCTTGCGCGGTTGGTCGGGGACGGCGAAGATTCGATTCAGCCTCGACAGCCAAGGGCGTCTCCTCGACGTCCGGCTTCTCGGAACGTCGGGACATAAACCGCTCGACGACGAAGCGTTGATGGCGATCAAAGTGGCAGGGCCGTTTAAGCCGTTCCCCGCCGACATGAAGAAAAAGAAACTCCATATCGTGGGAGATTTCGTCTACCTGCCGTCATACGGGCCGGTGCATTAGACTAATTTGGTGCGAGCCGTGCTCTTTCTTCAAGAGTAACGAGCCAATCATTAAAATGAGTGCATTTTGGCTGGCAAGAGTCTCTTCACCAAACACCTCCGCCCCCCGCGCAGGGGGCTCACGCTTTCGCCGCGACTTCGAAGATCGAGGTCAGGATGGCGAGGCCGTCTTCGCCCCCCAATATCCCTTCGGCGACCCGTTCCGGGTGGGGCATCATCCCGGCGACCCGTTTATTCTCCGACAGAATCCCGGCGATGTTCCGCATGGCGCCGTTGGGGTTGGCGTCGGGGGTGACGTTTCCCGTGGGGTCGCAATAGTAATAGGCGACCCTTCCTTCCCCTTCGAGCCGGTCCAAGGTCGCTTCGTCGGCCATGTAGGCGCCGTCCATATGGGCGATGGGGATCGAGAGGGGGGCGGTAAGCGAGGCGGTGGAGCTGGTGACGAAGGTGTCATCGCTTCCCGGTTTCAGGTGGACGTTGTCGCAGATGAACTTCATTGAAGCGTTCCGCATCAGAGCGCCGGGGAGGAGATGGGCTTCGGTCAGTATCTGGAATCCGTTGCAGACGCCGAGGACGTATCCCCCCCGGTCGACGTGGGTTTTGACCCCGCTCATGACCGGACTGAACCGGGCGATGGCGCCGGAGCGCAGGTAGTCGCCGTAGGAGAAACCGCCGGGGACGACGACGAGGTCGTACCCTTTCAGGTCGGTCTCCTGATGCCAGACGAACGCGGTCTCGCACCCGATGACATGTTTATAGGCGTGGTAACAGTCGTGGTCGCAGTTACTGCCGGGGAAAACGAGAATCGCGACTTTCATTATCTAAAGACATCGGCGAACCGGCCCGACGTGTAGCGCAACCGGGTCGAGAGCGATTTGGCGATGTTCTTGAGAATCTTGATGCCGACCTGCGGGTTCCGCTCAAGGAGGGTGTCGAAACTTTGCCGGGTCAGAATAAGAATCTCGACGTCGTCCAAAGCCACGGCGGTGGCGGAGCGGGGGGATTCTTCTATCAGGCTCATCTCGCCGACGGAAGCCCCTTTGTTGAACCGCGCCAACACCGTTTGACGTCCGTCGACCGATTCTTTTTTGATCTCGATCCGTCCGTTGACGATATAGAAGAGGGAGTCGCCCCGGGTTCCTTCTTTGGTCAGCACGGTCCCGGCGGGGATCCGTTGGCAGAAGACCATGTTAGAGAGGGCGTCGAGTTCGTCGGCGGTCAGTTGGTCGAACTGGGGCACTTCGCACATCAACCCTTTGATGTACTCCCGATCGTTAGGTGTCGATGCCATGCTGTTTCCCCTTTATGAGGTGACGAGTTCGATCCGGTAGTCTTCCATCACCGGGTTGGCTAGCAGGCTCTGGCAGAGCTTGTCGACGGCGGCGCGGGCGGCGGTCGGGTCGGTTTCGTCGACGGTCAAGTCGATGAACTTTCCCACCCGAACGCTGTTGACCGACGACTGACCCATATGGCCCAAGGCTTCCTCGACCGCTTTTCCTTGGGGGTCGAGGATGCCGGAGCGCAAGGTGACGGTGACGACAGCTTTCATGATTCTCTCAGCTCGTGGCCAACACCCGGTCGCGCATCTCTTCGTACACCTCGGTGAGGCGTCCCAGATCGCGCCGGAAGCGGTCTTTGTCCATTTTTTCGCCGGTTTTCTTATCCCACAGGCGACACCCGTCGGGGCTGATCTCGTCGGCCAGCAACACTCCGTGCGGGTTCCGACCGAACTCGAGCTTGTAATCGACCAGCCGGATGCCGATCCGGTCAAAGAAGGCCACGAGCCATTCGTTGATACGGAAGGCTTCTTTTTTGATGTGGGCCACTTCTTCATCGGTGGCAAGACCGAAGGCCCGAATATGATAGTCGTTGATATCCGGGTCGCCGAGGGCGTCGTCTTTGTAGCAGAACTCCAGCACCGGCATGGTCAGTTCGGTCCCTTCGGCGACCCCCATCCGCTTGGCCAGCGATCCGGCGGCGACGTTGCGCATAATCACTTCGATCGGGATGATCTCGACCTTGCGGATGAGCATATCCCGTTCGTTGAGTTGGGCCACGAAATGGGAGGCGAACCCGGCTTCGGCCATCAGCGCGAATATGTGGGAGCTGATGGCGTTGTTACAGGCGCCTTTATTTTCGATAGTCCCCTTTTTCGCCCCGTTAAAGGCGGTGGCGTCGTCTTTGAAGTGCTGGATGTAGAGATGCTCGTCGTTGGTGGTATAGACGATCTTCGCCTTCCCCTCGTAGAGCTGCTCTCCCTTGGTCACCGACTGGTCGTTCTGGCTCATGTGCTACCGTTTAAAGACGTTGTCGAAGATCTGGTCAACGTAGGAGAGATGATACGTCAGGTCGAACGAATCTTCAAGGCGCTCGCGGGTCAGTTTCTCCCGCACCGCTTCTTGCTCCCACAGAAGGTCGATGAACGGCGTCTTTTCCCGCCAGCAACGCATGGCCGACTCTTGCACGATTTTATAGGCCACCTCTCGGGTCACCCCGGCGGTGATCAGGTCGAGCAAAACCTTCTGGGAGAAGATCAGACCGTTGGTCAGTTCGAGATTTCGCCGCATGTTTTCGGGGTAAACCGTCAGGCCGCCGACCAACCGGTCGGCGCGGGCCAGCATGGTGTCCATCAGGATCGTCGAATCGGGGAGGATCACCCGCTCCGTCGACGAGTGGGAGATATCCCGTTCGTGCCAGAGGGCCACGTTATCCAGCGCCGCGAAGAGATTCGCTTTTACGACGCGGGCAAGGCCGGTTAGATTCTCCGCCGTGATCGGGTTTCGTTTGTGGGGCATGGCCGACGACCCCTTTTGCCCTTCGTGGAACTTCTCTTCCGCTTCAAGGACTTCGGTCCGTTGCAGGTGGCGAAGTTCGACCGCGATGTTCTCGATGGAGGCGGCGGTGATGGCAAGAGCGCTCATAAACTCGGCGTGCCGGTCGCGGGGGAGGACTTGGGTCGAGATCGGCGACGGGGTGAGCCCCAGTCGTTCGGCCACCTTCGCCTCCACATGGGGAGGCAGGTTGGCGTAGGTGCCGACGGCGCCGGAGAGCTTCGCCACCGACACCCCTTCGACCCCGCGAGCCAGTCGAACCCGAGCGCGGCTCATTTCGTCGTAGAAGCGGGCCATTTTAAGACCGAACGTCGTCGGCTCCCCGTGGATGCCGTGGGATCGCCCGATGCAGACCGTCAGCTTATGCTCGTGAGCTTTCTTTTTGAGTGTTTCGAGGAACCGATCGACCCCGGACAGGATCCGCTCTCCCGCTTCTTTTAGCAGGCAGGCGAGCGCCGTGTCGACCACGTCGGAGCTGGTCATGCCGAGATGGATAAACCGCGAATCGGGGCCGACGAACTCGGAGACGCTGGTCAGAAAGGCGATGACGTCGTGGCGGACCTCGGCTTCGATAGCGTCGATCCGGTCGATATCAAACGCCGCCTTTTCGCGGATCACCGCCATGGCGTCGGCGGGGATGACCCCCTCCTCGGTCCATGCTTCGCAGACCGCCAGCTCGACTTTCAGCCACGTGGCGAATTTATTCTGTTCCGTCCAGAGGGCGCCCATGTCGGGGCGGGTATAGCGGGGAATCATCGGTCTCTCCTATTCAATGCAGATCATCGGTCCCGGTTTCGCCTGTGTGGCGACTTCAAAAGGGACACGCTTTTCGTCAAGTAGCTGCTCCCCCATCTGACGTACGAGGTAGGGGCTGTTATTGGTCTCCGACAGGTGGGCGAAAGTCACCCCCTGCAAATTAGTGTGGAGCGCGCCGACGAGGAGCGACCGACAGTCATCGTTGGAAAGGTGGCCGGTGCGAGAGGCGATTCGTTGTTTTAACTCCCACGGATAGGGGCCCGCTTTCAGCATGGCCGGATCGTGGTTCGCCTCCAGGACGAGATAGTCGGCGCTCACCGTTTTCTGCGTCATAAGGCCGGTCGGGTAGCCGGTGTCGGTGATGAAGGTCAGCCGTGTCCCTCCGGCGGTGAAGACGAAGGCGGAGGGGTCGGCGGCGTCGTGGGGGATCGAGAAGGGCGACACCGATAACCCGCCGATCTCGATCTCGGCGCCGTTGGCGATATGAACCACGTCGGCCACTTTTCCCGCCATGTTCTTCACCTTCCCCCATGTCCGTTCGTTGACGAAGAGCGGAACGCCAAGAGCGCGGGCCATGATCCCGGCGCCTTTGCAATGGTCGGTATGTTCGTGACTGAGAACGATCCCGGCGATTTCGGCGGCGTCGATTTTTGAAGCGCTCAACCGCGCCTTTAGCTCGCGGCCGGAAAATCCCGCATCAAGCAACAATCCGGCGGCGCCGTTGCCGATGAACGAGGCGTTCCCCGACGATCCCGAGCCGAGCGAGACGAAGCGGATCACCCGTCGCTCCCGACGAGAAGGTGGTAGAGAAGGGGAACCATGATCTCGTGATGACCGGTCAAGGCGTAGCCGGCCCCCGCCCCTTGGATCGGGCGGTTGACCACGTTCACGCCGGGGCGGTAGTGCTGAATCATGTCGAAGTTGACGGTGGTGAACCCGGCCGCTTCGGCGCCGAGATTTCGTGCGGCGGAAAGGGCCTTGATGAAGACCTCCGGCAGGATGACCGCCGAGCCGACGTTCAGGTAGACCCCGCCTCCTCCCAGTTCGCCGACGACGCCGGTGAAGAGACGGAAGTCGGCCATGGTCGCCCGCCCGGTGGCGTCGCCGTCGGCGGAAGGGTGGATATGAACGATGTCGCACCCGAGGGCCACATGCAACGTCACCGGGATCGAGAGAGCCGCCCCTTGGGCGATGATCGAAACGTCGGCGTGGGGGAACTTCTCGTCGAGCATGTAGCGCCCCAACGCTTCGCCAACCCCGGCGTCGGGGTAGCGGGCCAAGGCTCCGTTGAAGTGGCTGGCGGTCTCGTCGACCATGCCGAACCGCCCCTCTTTTATCTCGACGGCGACGTTCTCGCTGGTCTCTCCGTGGAAGGCGATTTCGAGATCGTGGACCCCCCCGGCGCCGTTCATGGCGACGGCGTCGATCAGCCCGCGGCGCATCAGGTCGATGATGATCGGCGCCAGCCCGACTTTAATAACGTGCGCCCCCATGCCGAGAACCACCGGCTTACCGGCGGCCTTGGCGGCTTTGACGGCTTCGGCCACCCTCGTCAGGTCGCGGGCTTTTAGCATCGGCGGGAAGAGGTCGGTCAGCGCGCCGCTTTTGTTATAGGCTTCGAGATCGACGAACATCGACGTATCGACGAGGCTTTTCCGCTCGCCGATAGGGTAGGTCGTTATGCGCGAAAAATCGGCTGGAGAGAAACGGTAGTCCGGCTTGTCGCTCACGGTTGATACCTTTGCAGAATCAGGTCGATAATCGAACTCGACGACCGTCCTTTTTTGAGCGGCACGATCTTCACCGAGCCGCCATGTTTCTCGACCGTCTCGGCGCCGACCACGGTGTCGCGGTGATAGTCTCCCCCTTTGACCAGGATCGACGGAATTAACCGGTCGATAAGCCGAGCCGGGGTTTCGTCGTCGAAAAGGACGACACCGTCGACGCAGGCGAGCGCGGCCAAGACTTCGGCCCGATCCCCTTGGGGCGCCAAGGGACGACGGGAGCCTTTGAGGCGGCGGACGGAGCGGTCGGTGTTCAGCCCGACGACGAGCGCGTCTCCCATGGCGCGGGCTTTTTGCAGATAATCGACGTGGCCTGCGTGGAGAAGATCGAAACAGCCGTTGGTGAAGACGACCGTCTCCCCTTTTTCTTTCAGGCGGGCGACGAAGGCGGCGGCCCGTGCGGCGGACATTATTTTGCTCGCTTCGACCTCCTCGCCGTCGGTGAGCCGTTCGAGTATCTCTTCTTTCGACACCGCCTTGGCGCCGACGTGGGTCACTTCAATGGCGGCGGCGACGTTGGCGATCCGGGCCGCCTCTTCCAACGGGAGTCCGGCGAAATGATACGTGGCGACCGCCGCGACGACGGTGTCGCCCGCGCCGGAGACGTCGAAGACTTCGAGCGCTTCGGCCGGGAGGGTCAACGGTTTCTGGCCGGGAGAGAAAAGGGACATTCCTTCGGGGCCACGGGTGATGAGGATTCGTTCGACTTTGGCGTCGCGAAAGAGCTTCTTGGCGACCGTGGTGTAGTCGGCATCGGAGGCGATGGAGAGCCCCGAGGCTTCGGCCGCCTCTTTTTTGTTGGGGGTGATAAGGGTCGCTCCGGCGTAGCGGCGATACTCTCTCCCTTTGGGGTCGACCACCACCGGTTTGCCGAGCTTCGTGGCCGCGTCGATGATCGACCGGATCAGGGTCGGCGTCAAAGTCCCCTTGGCGTAGTCGGAGAGGATCACCCCGTCGCATGAGGGGAGCCGCTTTTCGATTTTGGCCAAGAGCCCCTTTTCGGTATCGTCGCTGACGGGGCGTCGTTCCTCCCGGTCGACGCGGAGCATCTGCTGGCGCAACGCCATGAACCGGGTCTTCCTGGTGGTGGGGCGTCCCGTTTCGGGGGTCAGTCCGTCGGCTGCGATTTTGCGTTTGGCCAGGAGCTTTTTGAGCGTGGCCGCGTCGGCGTCTCTCCCGACAACGCCGAAGAGGCGGACGGCGGCGCCCAAAGCGGCGGCGTTGGCGGCCACGTTGGCGGCGCCCCCCAAGACCTCTTCTTCCCGGGTGATGTCGAGCACCTGGGCCGGGGCTTCGGGGGGATATCCGTTCCACCGCGCCGTAAACGTAGCGGTCGAGGATGACGTCGCCGACGACGAGAAGGTTCGGGCGGCGGGCGGTTTTGATAAGCTCGGCGAGTCTTTGGTTCATGATCTGATTATAAGAGACCGGCTTCGTCGAAAGAGAACCATTCCCCTTCGCCGATGATGACATGGTCGAGGACCCGGATGCCCATCAGCTCTCCGGCCTCTTTGATTTTAGCGGTCAGGTTGATGTCGTCGCGGGAGGGCTTCGGGTCGCCGGAAGGGTGGTTGTGGATCAACACGAGGGCGCTGGCGCCTTCTCTCACCGCTGCGGCGAAAACGTCGCGCGGGCGGACCAGCGTCGCGTCGAGCCCCCCTTCGGAGATGGTGACGTTGCGGATCACCCGGTTCTTGGTGTTCAGCAGAGTCGCCATGAAGACCTCCTGCTTCAGGTTGGTCAACGACGGCAGATGGTAGTTGGCGACGTCTTCTGCGGTCTTGAAGGTTTTTACTTTGCGGTCGGTCGCGGCCCCCACAAACCGTCGCCCCAGCTCCAGCGCCGCCTTGATGGTGATCGCCTTCGCCGGGCCGACGCCGTTGACGAGCGTCAACTCGGCCACGCTGGCGCCTTCGACACCGGCCAGGTCGCCGAACCGGGTGATGAGGTCGCGGGCCAGATCGACGGCGTTTTTCTCTCCCGCTCCGGTACCGATGAGGATCGCCAGCAGTTCGGTGTCGTTGAGGTAGCGGGCGCCTTTGGCGGCCAGCTTTTCGCGGGGGCGGTCACCTTCGGGCCACTCTTTGATCGGCGCATCGAGCCGGTAGCGCCCCTTTGCCATCCTTGTTAGCCTACCTGCGTTTTGAAATATTCGATGGTCGGGACGAGCCCTTCTTCCAACGGAATGTTCGGCTCCCATCCAAGAAGGTCGCGGGCGCGGTCGATGACCGGCTGGCGGACTTTCGGATCGTCTTCCGGTAGCGGCATGAGCTTTAGTTCGCTCGTAGAGCCGGTCAGTTTGATGACCTGCTCGGCCAGTTCGCGGATGGTGAATTCTCTGGGGCGGCCAAGGTTTACCGGCTCGGTGACATCGGATCGCATGAGGCGAAGCAACCCGTCGACGAGGTCGGTGACATAGCAGAACGAGCGGGTCTGACTTCCGTCGCCGAAGAGGGTAATTGGTTCCCCCTTGAGGGCCTGAACGATGAAGTTGGAGACCGACCGACCGTCGTCGGGGCGCATCCGGGGGCCGTAGGTATTGAAGATCCGGGCGATGCGCACCTCAAGGCCGTGGGCCCGATGATAGGCCATAGTGATGGCTTCGGCGTATCGTTTCGCCTCGTCGTAGCACGACCGGGGGCCGACGGAGGAGACGTTCCCCCAGTAGCTTTCGGGCTGTGGGTGGATCAACGGATCGCCGTATATCTCCGAAGTGGAGGCGACGAGGTAGACCGCTTTGTCGCGCAAGGCGACGTCGAGCGCGGCGTGCGACCCGTACGATCCGGCCCGCATGGTTTCGACGGGGCGCGCGAGATAATCGGGGGGGGAGGCCGGCGACGCGAGATGGGCGACGTAGTCGAAGGGGCCGTCGATATGATTAAGCCCGGTGGTGACGTCGTGTCGAACGAAGGTGAATCGCTCCTGATCGACAAGGTGGGCGATGTTCTCCTTCCTGCCGGAACTGAAGTCGTCGACCCCGACGACGGTGTGGCCGTCGGCGACGAGTCGTTCGCTGAGCCAAGATCCGAGAAGGCCGGCGCATCCGGTGAGAAGAAATCGGGACATGTCGCTCGTTTCGCTAGAGGGGATCAGGAACGCCCGATGGCGTAGTAGGTGAAGCCAAGTTTCCGGGTGTGATCCGGGTGATAGAGGTTGCGCCCGTCGAAGAGGACCGCTTCGTTCATGCTCTCATTTATCCGTCCGAGATCGAGCTGCATAAACTCGCGCCATTCGGTGACCAACGCCAAAGCGTCGGCCCCTTCGGCGGCTTCATAGGCGGAGGAGCAGTAGGTGATCGGGCGGTCGATGGCCTGTTTGGCGGTTTCGGTGGCTTCCGGGTCGTAGCCGCGGACGAGGGCGCCTTTGTCGGCGAGAAGCCGGATAATTTCGATCGACTTGGCGTCGCGCATGTCGTCGGTCTCCGGCTTGAAAGCCAGCCCCAAGAGGGCGATGGTCTTTCCGGCCAGATTCCCGCCGAAGTGGGTCTCGATTCGGTTGACGAAACGGATCGCTCGGGTCTTGTTGACCGCCATGACTTCGTCGAGAATGCCGAAATCGACCTTCATCATTTTACAGGAGTGGATGAGGCTTAAGACATCCTTCGGAAAGCAGCTCCCGCCGAACCCAAGCCCGGCTTTCAGGAAATCGTGCCCGATCCGGTGATCCGACCCCATGCCGACCACGACGTCGTGGATGTCGGCGCCGGTCTTTTCGCATAAGTCGGCCAGCGCGTTGGCGAACGATATCTTGGTGGCCAAGAAGGAGTTGGAGGCGTATTTGATGATCTCCGCGCTGGCGACGTCGGTGACGACCACATGGCAATCGAGCTGTTCGTAAAGCTCTTTCATCACCGTGGCGGCCTCCGCGGTGGTGACGCCGATAACCACCCGGTCGGGATGCAAAGCGTCGCCGATGGCTTGCCCTTCGCGCAAAAACTCGGGGTTGCTGACGACGTCGAACCGGGCGTCGGGATGGGCCGATTCCCGGACGATCCGGGAAACGAGGTCGCCGGTGCCGACCGGGACGGTGCTTTTGTTCACGACGATTTTATAGCCGTTTAACAAGTTCTCGCCGATGGTCTTGGCCACCGACTCGACATAGGAGAGATCGGTCGAACCGTCTTCTTGCGGCGGGGTGCCGACGCAGATGAAGATCAGGTCGCTTTTACGTATCCCGTCGGCGACGTCGGTGGAGAACCGGATGCGACCGTCTTTTGCGTTGCGGGCCACCATTTCGGCCAATCCCGGCTCGTAAATCGGCATTTTACCGTCATTGAGCATGGCGATCTTCTGCGGATCGATATCGACGCTCTCGACCTCGTTGCCGAGATCGGCGAAAACCGCCGCCGAAACTAAGCCGACATAACCGGAACCGACAACACAGATCTTCACGGGACTCGCTTGCTTTCCTACAGAGTTGTTTGTTGGATGCGTAAAGGGGAAATTATAGCCTATTGGAGGGGGGGGATGAAAGGGGAAGAACCCGTCGCACGGCGATGCGGCCGAAGAGGAGGACCAGCCCCATGCCGACCATCGGCGCCACGAGGGTGAAGTCCTCCGCCCCGAGGGTATATCCGACGAACCCGACGATCCAGCCGGTGATAAAGCCGTTGTTTTCCCAGAAGAAAAGGGGCGCCGCTGTGGCGAACAGCCGCCGGGCGGCGGCGAAGAAAACTCCGGCGGCGATACCGGCGGCAAGGGTAGCGCCCCCGTGGAGCGGCAGAAGGGTCAGATCGTGGGGAAAGGCGATCAGCAGGGCATAGGAGGCGTAGTAGGCGCCAAGGGCCGCACCGAACCAGAGAACCATCGGTTTTGCCGCCCCCCCCTTCGCCAGACGGAGGCCGATGATCGACCCGGCCAGCCAGGTGAGCAGGACCGTCAGGTAGCTCGGATAGGCGGCGGTGAGCCGGACTTGCAGATGGAAAAAGGCGCCGGTCTGCAAAAGCGCCAGCTCCACGCCGAAGAGATAGGCCCAGAGTCGCGCCATCATCGGAAGTTCATCCATGTGCGCAAGATCACCCGACGCAAACTTCGTTTCACCGGGTAACTCATATGATCGAAAGTCATAGGAGGTTTGTCGCCGACGATCGTGCGAACCTCGGCGTCGTTATGGAAAGCGAACGCCCCCTCCTCGACCCCATGGATCGCCTTACGAGCTTCGTCGGGGGTGAAAGCGTCGATCTCCCCGGCCAACGCGAACGACCGGTGGGTCCAGGTGGGGGTATAGGCGATCACCTGCGGGAAGGCCCGGATCAACCCGGCCGCCACGGTCCGCGCCGTCGGCTCGTCGGGGTCGAAGGTTCCGGCCAAGGTGACCGAGAGAATCCCCCCCGGGGCGAGCCGCGATCGGACGAGGCGAAAGAAGTCTTCCGTATACAGAAGCCCCACCTGAATGGAGAGGGGCGCCGGGATGTCCATGACGATCACGTCGTACCGCTGGTCGGTGATGGCGACGAATCGTTTGGCGTCGGCGATGATCGGGGTCCAGTTGGTCGCCTGATCGAGCCGGTTTTTGTCGGCCAGCCACGTTCGCGCCCCCATGAGCACCCCGGCGTCGATCTCGACGGTGGTCACCGACGCCGATACCGGCGACGCGGTCGCCACCGATTCCATAGAGCCGGAGCCGATGATGAGCGTCTTCCCGTTAGGCTTAAGCGTCGTCGGCACGCCGGTGAGGTAGGCGTTGAAAGCCGAAAGGTCGACGTCGCCGTAGTTCTGCAACCCGTCGAGATAGATGTAGCGACGCCCGTTTGCGGCTTCGAGGATATCGACTTTTTGGTAAGGAGTGTAGGCGGAGTAGAGCGGTTTCGGGTCGCGGTGGGTATAGAGGTGGGCGTAGTAGTAGGCCGAACTCTCGTCCCAGAGAGGGGTGAAGAAGAGGGCGTAGGCGGTGACCCCACCTGCGGCGGCCCCGATGGTGATCGGTCCGAGACCGATGACCAAGACCACCACGGTGGCCATGACGATTTCGTAGAGGAGGGTGATGGCGAAAGGACCGTACGGCGCCACCAGCCAGATCGCCCCGGCGCCGCAGACCGCCCCGGCCAGTTCGGCGCTGTAGAGGGTCAGCAGAGGATCGTCCCCGTCGCCGTCGGCGGCTTGGTCGATGAACCGGGGCAGGAGGAGGGAAAAGAAGCTCGACAAAAGAAACGCGGCGACGAAAAGGATGAGCAGATAGGTGACACCGAAATGCCACTGGGCCGACCATCCCCCAAGCCAGCGGAGGGAGAAAGGGAGGGTCAAGTGGATCAGCGACGTCGCCACCGCGCCGATCTTCACCCCGGTCGCCGAAAGGTAGGGGGGACAACCCGTAACCGATGGAGGAGCCGGTGAAGTAGGCCACCGTCACCAGCAGGATGACCACCTCGGTCCCTTTCAGCAGAGCGCTCATCTCTCGGATCATGAAGAACTGGAGAAGGATCAGAGCGAACCCGGCGAGAAACAGGACCAGCCGGGGGGAGGGGACGAGGGCGTTTTGCATGGGGACATTATAGGGACGCGAACGGCGGAAGTGAACCGATCCTTGACCTTCGACCAAGAAAGCGGCCCGGTTGCCGAACGCCGAGCGAAGTCTTATCGTTCGGGGGGCGCAACGAATGCGAGACGCCACACCTAAAGACGACGTCCACCCGGAATGGTCGCCCATTCCAAACATCGTGGAGAAAAGAAGATCCTTCCTCTCAAGTTTTCAGGCAAGGGAAAGGGCGCCAGCATAGAAAGCGCATCCTTGCGAAAGGTGGTTTGCGTTGGTGCGAATAATAGGTGTCTGACTGGAGGAGGGGTGGCTGAACGAGAAGTAAATCAATTGGGTGGAAATTAGGTGGCTCGGCATCCCCTTTGCTTCGCTTGGAGGTACCCCACAGCCGGGGGCTCTCCCAACTCCCGGTTCGGCCTCATCCCTTATCCCCGGGATGAGGCTTTTCTTTTGCGCCCTGCACGTGCGCCCCCGCAGTTCCTTCGGCACGACACGGGGCCCCCCACCTGTCCGGAGTGAGTCGGCGGAAACGACGGCTCAAGGAGAGAGAGGGAAAGGTCAGCCTTCGCCGGTCAGGCTTTCGCCTGCTCCACCGCACAACGGTTCTTCCCCAACTCAAGGAGATCAGCGCCATCGTCGTCGGGGGTATTGAGGCCAAGGTTGACATTACGCATTTTCTGGTACGACTCCGGCTCCTGAGGGAGATGGGAGAGCACCTCTTTCTCGAACGCTTCCTGATCCGACAGCGTCAGGAGATGGTTCTTCCGGCGGAGATCGCCGAGAGTCGCCTTCACCTGCCACCGTTCATTAAACTCCGGCAGTCCCACCGTATGGGCCGGGAGAACCAGCAGACCGTCGTCGAACCGGTCGAATCCGCGGATCGTCTTCCAGAGATCGCCCACCCATTCGGCCGCACGCCCCCCCAGATCGGGGCGTCCCATGCTCGACAAGAATAGGGTGTCGCCGGTAAAGAGAACCTTCCCGTCGAAGAGGATCGCCGTCGAACCGGGAGTATGACCCGGCGCATGGAGGGTCGTCACCTCGATCGGGCTCGACCCGACCCGGCACGACTCGTCGTCGCATAAGGGGGTATAGGGGGTCGTCCCTCCGGCCATGTCGCGGGGATGGAGACGGTAGGCCGCCCCCGTCGCCAAAGCCAGCGCCGCCCCTCCCGAAAGATGGTCGGCGTGGAGATGAGTATCGAAAATCGTCGTCAGGGTCAGGTCGTGGTCGAGAAGGTAGCGGAGATACCGGTCGATATGCCGCCCCGGATCGACGGCGGCCGCTTCGTTCCCGGAGATGAGAAGATACGAAAGACACCCTTTGCCGACCCGGTTGAACTGGACCACCCGCCGACCGTGATCGCCCCAAACCGTGGAGGCCACCGTCACCTTGCCGAAGGCTTTCATCCCCCCCGCGATGTTGGTCGCTTCACCACCCGCCTCTTTGAGGAGGTTGGCCACGTAGTCAGAAGCCCCTCCTTTGGCGCAGAGGACCACGACCTCCCGGTCGGCGGGGATGGTCGGGATCACCTCTTCGGGGGCCTCGATGAACTCGATGTAGGGGATGTTCACCTGCCGCTCTTTCGGGATGAAATCGAAAGGCCAGCCGGTGTGGTCCTCTTCGTTGCGGACGTCGAGCAGGAACATGTCCCGCCCGGCCCGGAGCCGATAGAGGAGGGCTTCGGGCGAGATACCGGTCTTTTTCTCTTCCATCGGCTCAGTAGAGGATGCGCGATTTGATGGTTCCGGGGACTTCGTTCAACGCCGCCAGCATGGACTTGTCGACCTCGGTCGAGACGTCCATGACCAGATAGCCGATTTTCGGATCGGTCATCAGGTATTGGCCCAACACGTTGACCTGTTTTTCGCCGAAGAGGGTGTTGACCTTCTGGAGAACGCCGGGAATGTTCCGGTGGAAATGGAGAATGCGGTGCTTCTCCTCGTGGATCGGCAGTTCGACCTCCGGCACGTTGACCCCCATGGTGGTCGATCCGTTGTTGATGAACTTGATGAGCTTGGCCGAGACCTCTTCGCCTATGGCCTCTTGCGCCTCCAACGTCGAGCCGCCGATGTGGGGGGTCAAGATCACGTTCGGCAACCCCTGCAACGGCGAGACGAAGGCCTCTCCTTTGGCTTTCGGCTCCACCGGAAAGACGTCGATGGCGGCCCCGGCCAGTCGGCCCGAGCCTATCTCGTCGGCCAGCGCGTCGATATCGACCACGTTCCCCCGGGCGTAGTTGATCAGGTAGCTGTCGTTTTTCATCTTGGCGATGACGTCGCGGCTGAACATCCCTTTGGTCACCGGTGTGGCCGGAACGTGGAGGGTGACGATATCGGAGATAGCGAGCAACTCGTCCATTGATTTGACCCGGACCGCGTTGCCGAGCGCCAGTTTGTCCATAATGTCGTAGAAGACCACCTTCATCCCCATCGCTTCGGCCATAACCGAGACCTGCGTCCCGATGTGGCCGTAGCCGATGATGCCGATAGTCTTGCCGCGGGCTTCGTAGCAACGTTCCGCCGATTTCAACCATTCGCCCCGATGGGTCGCTTCATGTTTTTCCGGGATGCGGCGCAAGAGAGAGACCGCGTGGCTGATGACCAGCTCCGCCACCGAACGGGTGTTGGAGAAGGGGGCGTTGAAGACCGGCACGCCGCAGTCGGCGGCGGTATCGAGGTCGATCTGGTTGGTGCCGATACAAAAAGCGCCGATGGCGAGGAGCCGACGCCCCTCTTTGATGATGTCGCCGGTGAGTTGGGTTTTCGACCGGATACCGACCACATGGACATCGGCGATTTTTCTCTTCAGTTCGTCCGGGTCGAGGGCGCCGGCAAGGGTCTCGACTTTGAACGATTCGTTTTCGAAGTTGGCGGTAGCCACCTGATGGATGTTCTCGAGCAGAAGAACCGAAATCTTGTTTTTCGGGAAAGACGTGGCGTTCATGTTTACTCCGCAGTTGGTTCGGGCAGTGTCAGCCCTCCATGGTAAAGAAGATTTGATGACACCACCACGGGAAAGATTCGCATCTTCCCTCTCCCCACCGTGCCCGGACTGTATTATGCTGTCCGGATACTTTTTGGCGAAAGAGGGCAAAGGGCGGAATGCGTCTTCAGTGGAAAGCGTTGTTCATGGTCGGGTCGGTCACCCTTGTGGGAATCGCCATGATTGACCTCACTCTCGTTTCGTCGCTGGCCGGGAAAGACCGGCGGGAAGCCGAAGCCATGGCCATGGCCTCCGGCGAGATGATCCGCGACAGCATTCTCTCGGTGATGATCGCCACCGGCGACTACGACCTGGTATCGGAGGTCATCGACGAGATCAAAGACGAACGGTTCGCCCGGTTTCGGATGATCAGGAACGAACATCTGCTCAAGCAGTTCGGCTATCGCAGCGAAAAGATGCCCTCCGCCTCCGACGAGCGGGAAGCGCTCATCACCGGAAAAACGGTCACCACCACCCTCGACGACGACACCATACGGACCATCCTCCCCTTTCTCACCGACGAGCGGTGCGGCAAATGTCACCGGGGGATGGACGACAAACCGATCCCCCCCGGCGCCGTCAACGGCGCCGCCGTCATCACGTTTAACTTCGCCCCGTTGGTGGCCGAATCACGTCGGGTCACCTATAACATCGTCTGGCAAGCCACCGGCGCCATGGCTTTGTACGGCGCGCTCTTGCTGATCTTCACCCATACCGTCATCACCAAACCGATGAAACGGCTGGCCCGTGCGGTGACCCAACTGCGTAGCGAGGAGTTCGACGTCAATCTTCCCGCCAGCGGCACCCGGGAATTCGATCTCGTAGCCGACGAACTGCGGGGGGCGGCCGAGACGTTGGCGGCCCGGCGACGCGAAACCGAAGCCGAGATCGAACGGCACCGGCGGGCCAACGACGACGTGATGAAAGTGATTCGCAGCCGCGCCGCCGCCTTGGGAGTCACCGACATCGAAGATGTCGACAGCCTGATGCGGGGATTCGCCGTGGTGGCCGACGAAGCCGAACGGGAACGACTCTCCCGCGAGGCGAGGCGGTATCAGATCGCCGGGGCCGACCGATTCGTCATCCCCTCCGACCCGGCGCTTATCCCCGCGGTGGCGGTGTTGGTCAGCGAAGAGTTCGCCGCAGCGTCGTCCGGGTTATCGGCCCGGTCGGTGGAGCTGGCCCTGGACGAAGCGTTGTCCAACGCCCTGTTCCACGGCAACCTCGAGGTCGATTCGGCCCTTAAAGAGAGCGACTTCGATCTTTTCATGCGGGTGGCCGAACAACGTCGCCGGGAAGAGCCCTATCGGGGACGGCGGGTGACCGTCGATGTCCAGTTCGACCGGGATCATGGGGTGGTGGCTATTACCGACGAAGGGGGAGGATTCGACTGGCGCGGCTGGATGAAAGGGGTCGACGCCGACGAAGAACTGGCCAGCGGACGGGGGATTCTGATCATGCGAACCTTGGCCCGGGAAGTTTTGTTCAGCCAGGAGGGGCGCCGGGTGGTGATGACCTTCGATATGAAAGCCGACGACGAACCGGTCGCATAGCGGGGCCTTATTGGGCCTCGTCCACCCGCTTGGCCACCCCCGCCGCCATCGCCTCGCGCACCTCGTCCCATTCTCCCAACACCTCGGTCCAGCGGATCGTTATCCCCGGATGCGTTTCCGAAAGGCGCCGGGCGATCTTCGGGAAATCGTCGCGGGAATGGGTTCCCACCGCCAAGAACATCGGCGTCACGGTGACGATCCGCACTCCGTTGGTCGCCATTTGATCGACCACCGCGTCGAGAGTCGGCTCGCACCCTTCCAAATAGGCGGCCCGGACCGCAGTCTGCGGCAATTTTGCGCCGACCCGTTTTTCGAGATCGACGAACGGCTCCCGCCAGCGGGGATCGCGGCTACCGTGGGCGAAGAGGATAAGTCCGGTGCGAGGCATGTAAAAAGTTCCTTAAGCTGTCGAGACCACACCGGTACATTCCGTGTGGCGCCCCTCGCCCCCGCGTAGGGGCGGCGTTTGGTATATGAAAAGTTCCTTAAGCTGTCGAGACCACATCGGTACATTCCGTGTGGCGCCCCTCGCCCCCCGCGTAGGGGTTAGACGTCGATCACGTCTTTATCGTTGGCGGGGGGCGGGGTGGGCTGCCCACCGGGGCGGCTTCTCGTGAAAGGGGGCGCCCCGTAGGTGACCACCGTCATCCGACCGGCCATGGTTCGTTTCAGCCACCCCCGCAACGGACGGCGGGTGAAAGGCGCCACCAGCGAGAGGCCGACGAAATCGGTGATGACACCGGGGGTGATCAGGAGCGCCCCCCCGGCGAGGATCAACGCCCCGTCGATCACCTCGTCGGTCGGCATCCGTCCTTGAGCCGTGGCGGTTTGAAGAGCCCGCATCACCTCGGCGCCTTGAGCCCGGGCGAACCATGCCCCCAGAGCGCCGGTCACGACCACCAGCGCAACGGTCTGAAGCCCCCCGATCCGCTCGCCGACCAGGATCAGGAGCCACAGCTCGGTCACCGGGACGACGGTAAAGAGGAGGAAAAGTTTGAAGAACATGGCCGATCATCCTCTGCTTCAGCGGCAGGCCGCATGACGTTGTCGATGATACGCTGGATAGCCCTGGGTAAGCTCCGCTACTCTCGCGGTGTCGCTGGCCAGCATCCGCCTTGGATATGGCGCCATGGATTCCCTCTGGTTTGCGGCTCATGCCCACCACGGCGGCGTGGCAGCGCTGCTTTGGACGCTGCTTCCATCGTCGATGCCCGAGCCACTCGTACTCCTTACAGGAACTTCTGAGCCGGACGTCCTCGAACATCATGACGCTCGTATTTATCGAGCGGCTCGTAGCCGAGTCCGCCGAACCAGTTGATCGAGACGGCGGCCCGACACTACCAGCCCGCTGCTCATAACGAAATCGATGAGGGTCCCACTTTTGGGGCCTGCCATGAACGCCTCGCTGTGCTGAGAATGTCGGGGTCATTGTACCACGCCCCATCGGACACTCCGGTCGACAGAGTCCCTCCCCACCGCCTACCATAACGCATTAATTGATCGGAGGCTGGTGGTACCGCATCCTGATGGAAGCGTCTGACGCATCTCAACGAACGTCCCGAAGGGGGCAGGTCTACTTGCGTGGATTCGTATTCCTCGCACTATCCCTTGCCGTTACGGCGGCGAGCGCGAACGCCTACGACCTCGGTGCGCGCATTCGGCAGTTCACCCTCGACAACGGTCTGACCGTCGTTCTTCTGCAACGCCCCGGCGCCCCCATCTTCGCCGCCCACATGGCTTTCAAAGTCGGCGGGGTGGAAGAGCGGGAAGGGGCCACCGGCGCCGCCCATCTTCTCGAGCATATGATGTTCAAAGGGACCCGGACCTTAGGTTCCCTCGATTGGGCCAAAGAAAAGCCGCTGCTCGAGAAGGTCGATCAACTTGGCGCCCGTCTGGACGCCGCCCGCCGGGCCAACGCCCCGCAAACGGAAATCGACACGCTTGTCGCGCGACGCGACGCCGCCCAGGCCGAACATAAAAAATATGTGGTCTCGGAAATCTATTCGAAAATCTATTCCTCCGCCGGAGGGGTCGGTTTCAACGCCGGGACGAGCAAAGATCTGACCAGTTACCTCATCCGCCTCCCGGCCAACAAGTTAAAACTTTGGGCTTGGGTCGAAAGCCAACGGCTCAAAAACTCGGTTTTCCGCGAATATTACGCCGAGCGGGACGTGGTCATGGAAGAGCGACGGATGCGCTACGAGAACAACCCCGAAGGGGCCCTCTACGAGCGGTTCCTCTCGGCCGCCTTCATCGCCCACCCCTACGGCAACCCGGTCATCGGCTGGCCGTCGGACGTGGCCGCTTTGCCGCTGGCCGAGGTGGAGCGCTTCTGGACGCCTGGTACGTCCCGAACAACGCCGTCATCGCCCTCGTCGGCGATCTCGATTTCGACGAAGTCAAACGGGTGATCACCGAGAATTTCGGCGACATCCCGGCCCGCCCCCTCCCCGACCGGCTCGTCACCGAAGAGCCGCCCCAAGGAGGGTATCGCCGGGTCGAACTGGTGAAAGACGCTCGACCGTCGTTTATGATGGGCTTTCACAAACCGGTCTGGCCGCATGCCGACGACCCGGTCTTCGCCGTCATCGACGGTCTCTTGGCCGGTGGCCCCACCTCCCGCTTCGTCACCCGGTTGGTGCGGGAGGGAAAAATCGCCATCAACCTCGGCGTCTGGGCCGCCCCCGGCGACCGGTTCCCGAACCTCTACGTGATCTACGGCGTCCCGCGCCCCCCTCACAGCGTCGACCAGGTCTAAGCGGGGTTATGGGGGGATTTTCAACGGCTGAAAAAAACGCCGGTGACCGAAGAGGAGCTGAACCGGGTCAAGACCCGGTACGAAGCCGATTTCGTCAAAGGGATGGTCTCCCACTACAGTATGGCCCGTCTCTTGGCCGACTATCAGATCAGAACCGGCGACTGGCGGAACATCGAGCGGGATTTGGAAGCGATTCGGGCCGTCACCCCCGCCGACGTCATGCGGGTGGCCCAACGGTGGTTCACCCGGGATAACGAAACCTTGGCCCTGCTGGTCGAGGAGGAGAAATGAAACGACTCTCCCCCTTCGTCGCTCTCGTCGCCCTCTTGACGTTGGCCGCCTGCGCCACCCCCGGGTCGGCGCCGACCGATTGGCGACAGGCGATCAATCAGTTTCACTATCCCCCCATCGACACCACCTTGCCCCCTCCCCGTTGGATCACCCTGCTTAACGGCGTCCGGGTCGCCCTCATCGCCGATCACGAACTGCCGGTGGTCAACGTCAACGCCACCATCCGTACCGGCGCTATCTGGGACCCGACCGGGAAAGAAGGGTTGGCCTCCATGACCGGCGCTCTGATGCGGGAAGGGGGGACGACGCGCCGTACCCCCGAACAGCTCGACGCGGTATTGGAAGGGAAAGCGATCGACCTCCACGTCGGTTTCGGCGACGATCAGGGAAGCGCCTCCCTTTCGACCCTTACCGCCGACCTTCCCGACGCCCTCTCCCTTATGGCCGAGGTTCTCTTCACCCCCCGGCTCGACGCCAACCGGCTGGAGCTGATTCGGGCGCGGATGATCGACGGCGTTCGGCGGGAGAACGACGATCCGCAAGAGATCGGTATGCGGGAGCTGAACAAGAAGCTTTATGCCGGTTCCCCGTACGGAGCGACCCCCACCGTCGAAAGCTTAACGGCCGTCACCCGTGAAGAGGTGGTCGCCATGGCCCGTCGTTTCGTCGTCCCGTCGAACGTGACCCTCGGCGTCACCGGCGACTTCGACGAAGCGACCATTGAAGCCACCTTGAACAGAACCTTCGGTCTCTGGCCCGATAAGGGACACCGCCCCCCCCTCCCGGCGGCGCCCGACGGAGCCGAAGAGATCACCCTTTGGGTGGCCGACAAAGAGACCCCGCAAGCGGTCATACGGATGGGGCATCGGGGGCTCAAGAAGACCGACCCCGACTATCACGCCGTTCGGGTGATGGACGAGATTTTGGGAGGAAACGGTTTTTCGTCGCGGCTGATGCAGTCGATACGGACCGATAAGGGGCTCGCCTATTCGGTCTGGTCGATCTATGCCGGCGGACGCTGGGGGCCGGGCCGTTTCCTCATGGGCGCCGAAACCAAAGTCGAATCGGCCTCCTTGGTGGTGAAGCTCTTAAAAGAAGAGATGGAGCGGATGCGGGCGGAGCCGGTTTCCCAAGAGGAACTGGCCGTCGCCCGCGATTCGATCGTCAACTCGTTCGTCTTCATCTTCGACACGCCGGGAAGGATCATGGATCAGTGGATGACCCTCGACTACTACGGCATGCCGACCAGCTATCTGACCGACTATCGTGACCGGGTCGAAGAGGTGACCGTCGCCGACGTGTTGCGGGTGGCGAAAAAATGGCTCCATCCCGACCGTCTGACCATCATGGTGGTCGGCCCGTCGGCGACCCTTACTCCGGCCTTGGCGCCGCTGGGCCCGGTCCGTCAGCTCCCCCTTACCGACCATAGCGTTGCGACGAAGGGGGGGCGCTGACCATGGGGAAAGAACCTTCCCGTAGATATCTTCCCGCGGTCGGCTCATGACGATCCTCGCCGGAACGGACCCGCTCCTTTTGGGGCGCCTGGTATTGCTCGGGCTGTTGCTCTTGTTGTCGGCTTTCTTCGCCGGAACGGAGGTCGCCCTCTTTTCGCTGACCCGGATTCAGGTCGACCGGATCAAAGCCCGCCGTCCCGCCGCCGGGGCGCGGGTGGAGGTGATGTTGGCCCGCCCGCAACGGCTGCTGGTAACCATCTATATCGGCAACGAACTGACCAACGTCGCCATCTCCGCCGTGGTGACCGTCATCGCGCTGGAGCTTTTCGGATCCGCCGGATTGGCCGTCGCGATGGGGGTCGGCGCATTTCTGTTGCTGGTGGTCGGCGAAATCACCCCCAAGACTCTGGCCCACTACCACAATCAGACGTGGGCGTCGTGGGCGTCGGGACCGCTGGTTTTCTTTATGGCCATTATCTGGCCGTTGCGTGAAGGGGTCACCTTCATCGCCGGACGGATCGTGCGGCTCTTCGGTGGGACCGCCGACATCGAGCGGGTCATCACCGAGGACGAACTGCTCACGCTGGTGGAGGAGGGCGCCGACGAAGGGGTTATCGATCGAGACGAGAAGGAGATGATCCAGAGCGTCTTCGATCTGGGGGATATGAGCCTCTACGAAGTGATGACGCCTCGCACCGATATCGTCGCCATCGACGTGACGACGCCGTTGATCAACGCCTGGGAAGATCTGGCCCGGTCGCCGTATGCGCGGGCGCCGATCTATCGGGAGTCGATCGACGACATCGTCGGGATACTCTTCAAAAAAGACCTGCTCAAACTCGACTATCCCCCGCCCCCCGACGTGACCCTCGCCAGCCTCGCCCGGGATCCTTACATCGTGCCGGAGACGATGACGGTCAACGAGTTGTTGCGGGAGTTCAAGAAAAAGAAGACCCACATGGCGGTCGCCATGGACGAGTACGGCGGTGTGGCCGGGTTGGTGACCCTCGACGACATCATCGGCGAACTGGTGCTGGCCGGGGCGGCCGGCGCAGGGGGGGACGACGATATCCGTCCCGACGGCGACAAACGGTGGCGGGTTCCGGCGTCGATGGATTTGGCCGAGTTCGACGAGCGGTTCGGCGGCGGGCTCGACCATGAAGAGATCGAAACCGTCGGCGGGTTGGTCTTCCACCAGTTGGGGCGTCCTCCGTTGGTGGGGGACGAAGTGACGGTGGGGAAACTTCTCTTTAAGGTCGAAGGGGTGACCGCCCGCCGCATCACCGACCTGTTGGTGACCGAAATCGACGAGATCGGCGACGAGCCGAACGGCGACGATACGTCGCAAGGGGAGGAACGATGAGCGAGCTCTCCCCGACGGTGGTGCTGGTGGTTTTCTTCCTTCTGGGGGAGGCTTTCTTCTCCGGCAGCGAATATCTGCTGATATCGTTTTCCCGGTTGCGGCTCAAACATCTGGCCGAGTCGGGGATGGCGGCGGCGAAGATATTAGAAGAGCTGCTCAAAACCCCCGACCGCATTTTCGGCGCCACCTCCGTCGGCACCAACCTGTGCGTCGTCGCCTCGTCGGCGTTGGTCACCGCTTACCTGACCGAGACGACCCTCGGGGAGCGGGCCGACCTCTATTCGTTCCTGATCATGGGGCCGATCACCCTTATCTTGGGGGAGATCGTGCCGAAGATTCTCTTCCGAGAAAAAGCGGAGAGCCTGGCACCCTGGCTTGCGGCCCCGTTGAAAGGAGCGTTGACCCTCTTTGCGCCGATCCTCGCCGTCACCAGCCTCATCGCCCGCGGCATCCTTTCGGTCTTTATTCCGAAAGACGGAGTTCCGTCGTCGATGGTGACCAGAGAAGAGCTGTTGGCGATGACCAAGATGAGCCAAGTGAAGCTGTCGTTGGAAATAGACGAACGAAAGATGATCCACCGAATCTTCGAGTTTCGGACCTCCACCGTCGACGAGACGATGCAGCCCCTCATCTCCTTGGCCGCCGTCTCGGTCAACTCCACCGTGGCGCAGGCCAAAGCTCGGATCGCCGAATCGGGCTTTTCGCGCTTGCCGGTCTACCGGGACCGTATCTTTCATATCGTGGGGGTGGTCTCGGCCTTTGATATCCTCAGAGCCCCCGACGACAACACGCCGGTGGAGCGGCTGATGAGTCCCCCTCTCTATGTGACCGAGTCGCGCCGGAACGCGGCGTTGCTCAGGGAGATGAACGAAAAGAAAATCCATATGGCGGTGGTGGTTAACGAATACGGCGCCGCCACCGGTATCGTGACCGAAGAAGACCTCATCGAAGAGATCGTCGGCGAGATCGAAGACGAGTACGACGCGCCGGTGAAGATGTACGAAAAGCTCGACGACGACCGATGGGTGATCGACGCCCTGATGGAGGTCGACAGGGTGAACGACGAGTTGGGGTTGCACCTTCCCGACGGCGATTACGAAACCTTGAGCGGTCTGGTGAACAACGCGCTCGAACGGGTGCCGGTCCGGCGCACCCGGTTCGCCTTGCGGGACTATCTGATCACCGTACTCGACGCCACCCCCACACGGGCCGCCACCATCGAGATCGTACGGGTCTCTTCGGGAAAAGCGCCCGACGAGAAAGAGAACGCATGAACGAACCGGTCGAAACCATCGTCGAACGGACCGTCGCCGGCGCCCGTCTCTCCGACGACGAAGCGGCCCGGTTGCTCGCCACCGACGATATCCTGACCCTCGGACAGGGCGCCCACGCGGTGCGGATGAAAAAACATCCCGACCCGACCGTCAGCTATATCATCGACCGGAACATCAACTACACCAACGTCTGCACCTCCGGGTGCGCCTTCTGCGCCTTCTGGCGACCCGAAGGGGACCCGGAAGGATATGTCATCACCGATGACGAACTCGACGCCAAAATCGTCGAAACCATCGCGCTTGGCGGTAATCAGATCCTCTTGCAAGGGGGATTGCATCCCGGCCTGCCGCTGACTTGGTACGAAGATATGCTTGGCCGTATCAAAGAGCGGCACGGGGTGTCTCTGCACGCTTTCTCCGGCCCCGAGATCGTCCACTTCGCCCAGATGGCCGGCCTTGCCATCGGTGAGGTCGTCGCCCGCCTCAAAGCCGCCGGGCTGAACTCGATCCCCGGCGGAGGCGCCGAGATTCTGGCCGACAGGGTCAGGAACGAAGTCAGCCCCCATAAATGCGGCGCCGACGAATGGATCGAGGTGATGCGCCAAGCCCACCTGCAAGGGTTGCGCACCACCGCCACCATGATGTTCGGCCACAAAGAGACCCTCCATGAACGGGTCGAGAGCATGCGGCGGTTGCGCGACCTGCAAGACGAGACCGGCGGATTTACCGCCTTTATCCCGTGGCCCTTCCAGCCCGACCAGACGGTGATGGAGGGGATGGAGAAAGCGGGCGCCTTCGATTACCTGAGGACGCTGGCGGTGGCCCGGTTATATCTCGACAACATCGACAACGTGCAAGCCTCATGGGTGACGCAAGGCGCCAAGATCGCCCAGATGTCCCTTTTCTTCGGCGCCAACGACATGGGCTCCACCATGATCGAAGAGAACGTCGTCGCCGCCGCCGGGGTCAGCTTCCGGTTGTCGGAGAAAGACATCAAGCAGATCGTGGAGGACGCAGGGTTCGTTCCCCGCCGACGGAGCATGGACTATACGTTGACGCCGGAATGAGAGCGGCCGCTCCTCCCGCATAAAATCGACCGACGCTCCCGTGCGGCGCCTGTGGGAGGGACGGCGCAGGAAAGAACGGCGACCAGAATCACCGACCGCCGTACTGGCTGTTCACCCGGTAGACCCACGCCAAGACTTCCGCGATGACATGGTAGAGGTGGGCCGGGACCTCCTGATCGATGTCAAGGGCCGCCAACGTCTCGACCAGATCGGGGTCTTCTTTGATAGGGATGTTATGCTCCCGCGCAAGCTCCAGAATCTTGTCGGCGATAAGCCCCTGCCCTTTGGCGGCGACCCGAGGGGCTTGGTCTTGGGACCGGTCGTAGGTAAGGGCGACCGCTTTTTTCTTTCGGCTCATCGTCTCACGCCTTCACGTTGATCAACCCCTGCGGCGTCAGAGGGACGAACGATTCGAGTTCTTCGGTCAGCTTGGCCGACGACGCCACCCGGACGTCGAAGGTGACCTGATACCCGGCCTCTGTGAGCGGCCCCACCAGATCGGGGAGACGCCCCTCAAGGTAGGCGGCGACCTGATCGGTTCCGACATAGACCGATCCTGCGATCTGTTCTTTCGCCACCCGGGTATCGACCCGCACCGGCCCCAACAGGCTCATGTCGAGCATGAATACCACCGCCGTTTCCCCCTTTTTCTTATCGCGAACGTTCCCCCCGCCGCCGTCCGGGTCGACGTAGACCTTGGCGTTTTTGATCAACCCCCCTTCGGCGAACGGGAGTTGGAAAAGAAACGGCGGCAGGTTGGGAGCGGTCGCCTGCGCCCCCTCTTTGGGAGTGGCGCCATGGTTCATCAATTGGTTCAGCTCAATGGTATGCAACGCTTCCCGGACCGACCGGGCGCTTTCACGCAAAAGGGCCAACATCTCCAACCGGGGATCGATGATCGCTTGCGCCGGTTTGGGGGGGGCGCCGCCGGGCGATGGGGGGGGCTTTGCCGTATCGCCTTTGGACGGCGGTTCGTTGGCGACGAGAGGGGGAGCGACTTTGGTGTCGGCGGTCAAGGTCGCGGTGGGCAAAGCGGGCGCCGCAGGGGCGGGCGCAGCTGGGTTGTTCCGCCCCGGCAACGGCGTGGCCAACTCTTTGGTCAGCCGGGCGATCTCCCCTTCGAGGGTCTTCAACGTGGTGGCCAGTCGCCCTTTGATGTCGGTCGCAATGGTCTGGGCCACCTTGGCCGGTCGCTCCCCTTTAGGGGCCTGCGCCGCTTCCTTGAGAGAGGCTTCGAAAAAAAGCCCCGATTGTTTGATGGCCGTTTTGGTCCCTTCGGGGGTGAGGGCGGCCAGATCTTTTACCACCGCTTCGGCCAGTTTCGGCGCCAACGCCTGCATCGCCTCTTTGGCCACCGGAGGGAGATTCGATTTGTTGGCCTGTTGGGTGACGGCGGTCAAAGCGTCGGCCATCGGCTTTTTCTCCGGCAGGAGGAGCCGGACCAACTCGGCGATCTTCTCGTCGGCGGTCGCTTTCCCTTGAAGGAGGTTCACGGTCAAGGGGGCGGTTTTCTCTACCATGCCGGTGATGCTCTGCCCGTCCATCAGTTGGATTTTCGTCTGGGCCAACATCTCGACCCCGCCGAGACGGACCATCGCCTGATTGGGGGAGAGCGATTTTGTGACCGTCCCTTCGACGATCTCCCCTTTGGCGAAGAGCGGGGGCGCCGTGGCGCCGTCGCTGGCTTTGAGGATCGCCTTGAAAAGCGTCGGGGAGAGGTCGTTGATGAACATCGGCTAGATGACGGGGAAATGCATGGCTAGATACCCATACGTCGGATCAGGCCGACCTCGTGTGGAGGGAGGCCCACTTTCTGGCCGATGGCGTCGTCGGAGTGTCCCTTTTTTATCAGCTTCACCGCCGCTTGGTAGACCGACTCGTCATATTCTTCCTTGGGGGCGGGGGTCGGTTTCGCTTTCGTTTGCGGTGGCGGCGTCGGCGCCGGTCGGGGGCGGTTCTCCATTTCTTGCCGCATGCGGGCCGCCTCTTTCCCCGCCGTCTCCAAGCGAACCGCAACCTTCTCCGCCCGGTTGACCATCCGGGCCATATCGTCGAGCAAGGCTTCGAGGGCCGCCGTGTCGACCGGGGGGGGCGGTTCGACCGGAGGTCGCTCTTCGTCGTCCGGTTCGGGCGCCGTCCGGTCGCGGATCAACAACAGGGCGATCATGCCGAAAAGAAGGAGGTCGACTCCCAGTTGCGCCGCTATCGAGAAATCCATGAACTCCGGTCGTATGAATGAGGTAAGGGGGGGCGTGCGCTCCCGAGGATCACGCTTTAATGTCGAGCAGACCGCCGTGCCCCGATTCGGCGATCAGATCCATCTGCTTCCGCTTCGTCTCCGGCTCTTCGTGTCGATGGTGGCGTTCGCCGGAAGATTGCCGTTTATCGCCAGCGTGGCTCTCCTCCTCGTCGACGGCCTCGCTCTCTTTCCCGCCGAGCGTCTCTTGGGTTTTTTCGCGAGCCTCTTGGTTGATCTTGATCAACTCATGTTCGAAGAGGCGCGTCGCATCCCCCGGATGAGGCTGCACGCCGACCTGGACCCGCTCGACCAACGGGGTCAACTGCAGGACCTGCTGTATGCCACCCAGTTCCGACATGACGCTTGCTCCCAAGAGAAGTCGATTTCGCCACCCTTTATTATACCAGTATTTGCGGGTTCTCTTTCCGCCGCCGGTTCTACCCGTCCACCTTCTTATCGGCAGAAAAAGGGGGGAGCTTAACCGGCCCCATTGAGACGAGTCGGCAGGGTGTGCGAAAATGGGTGCGGTCTAACTGTCCCCATACCGATTCATCCACCGACGGGAGCTAGCCATGAGCGCCACCGATCCTTCGACCATCCGTAACGTCGGCCTCATCGCCCATAGCGGCGCCGGGAAAACGAGCCTGGCCGAAGCGATGCTCTACGTCGCCGGCGCCGTCAACCGGCTCGGCAAGACCACCGACGGTAATACGGTTATGGATTACGCCGCCGAAGAGCGACGGCGTCTCATCTCCCTCTCCACCTCGGTCGCGACCGCCCCTTGGAACGGCTGTTCCGTCAACATCATCGACACCCCCGGCGACCAGAACTTCGTGGCCGACGCTTTGATGTCGATGAACGTCATGGACGGCGTCGTGGTCTTGGTCTCGGCGGTCTCGGGAATCAAGGCCCAGTGCGAGAAGGTCTGGGGATGGGCGTCGGCCCATAATCTCCCCCGGATGATTTTCGTCAACAAGATGGATTCCGAGAAGGCCTCCTTCGAAACCGCCTTCGGCCAGATCGACGGCGTATTTCATCATCGAACCGTTAAGCTCACCTTACCCATCGGCGCCGGACCCGGCTTCAAAGGGGTGGTCGACTTGCTGACCATGCGGGCCTATGTCTACAGCCGGGACGGTGAGGGGAGTTTTAAGGAGACCGACATCCCCGACAACCTCGTGCGATGGGCGGAGAAAGAACGGCGGGAGATCGTCGAAGCGGTGGCCGAAACCGACGAAGCGTTGCTGAACCGCTATCTCGAAGAAGATACTCTCCCCGACGACCTCCTGTTGCCCGGTTTGAGAAAGGCGGTCATCGAAGGGGAGATCGTCCCGATCCTCTGCGGGTCGGCCACCCAGAACATCGTGGTGCGAAAAACGCTCAATGCCATCGTCAATCTCTTCCCCTCCCCCTTGGAGCGCCCCGACCGAACCGGCGTCGACGCCGACGGGAACGAGATCATCCTCCCCCACGATCCGAAGGGGCCGACGGTGTTGCAGATATTCCGGACCGAAGCCGACCCCTACGCCGGGAAGCTCTCCTATTTCCGCGTCTGGTCAGGGAGCGTCGCCGGCGACACCAACCTGATCAACGCCGGACGGGGAAGCGCTAAGGAGCATCTCGGCACGTTGCTGTCGGTGCAGGGAAAGAAAACCGAAACGGTCAAGAGCCTCGTCACCGGCGATATCGGCGCTGTTGCGAAACTGAAAACCGCCGTCACCGGCGACACCCTCTGCGACCCGAAGCGGCTCGTCGTCCTGCCGGGGGAGACCCCTCCGGCGCCGGTTCTCTCCATGGCGGTTGAGGCGAACTCGCGTGGCGACGAAGACAAACTCTCCACCGCCTTGGCCCGGCTGATGGAAGAAGACCCGACCTTGCATCTGGAAACCAACGCCGAGACCAACGAGATGTTGCTCTCCGGTATGGGGCAGATTCATATCGAAACGACGGTCACGAAATTAAAAGAGAAGTTCGGCCTCACCGTGGCCCTGCATCCCCCCACCGTCGCCTACCGGGAGACGATCCGGGGGAGCGCCAAAGGGCATGGGCGGCTGAAAAAACAGACCGGGGGGCATGGGCAGTTCGCCGATTGCCAGATCGAACTGGCCCCGGCGGAAAACGGCGGCGATCTCGAATTCGTCAACGCTATCGTCGGCGGCGCCATCCCCCGGCAATATATCCCCGGCGTGGAAAAGGGGGTGCGCGAGGCGATGGCCAAAGGGGTGTTGGCCGGATACCCGGTGACCGGGGTGAAGGTGACCCTCTTCGACGGGAAGTTTCACGACGTCGACAGCTCCGAGATGGCCTTCAAAACCGCCGCCGCGCTCGCCTTCAAGGAAGCCTTCGCCCAAGCCCGACCGGCCTTGCTCGAGCCGATGGTCGAGATGGAGATCAGCGTGCCGGAAGATTGTGTCGGCGACGTCATGTCCGATCTGGCCCAAAAGCGGGGCCGGGTCTTGTCGCTCGGCGTCATGGGGGGCGCCGAAGTGATCAAAGCCATCGCCCCGCTGGCGGAGGTTCTTCTATACGATCAAGATCTAAGACAGATTACCGGTGGTCGCGGGGAGTTTAGCCACGGCCAAGCCGGATATGAAGAGGCGCCCCCGCCGGTCGCCCAGAAGGTGATCGCAACGGCGGCGCCCGAGAAATGACCGTCCCCTCCTCCGGTCGAAGCCGATGAAACGGGTCAATCTGATCCGAGAGATCGATAACATTCGGAACAATCTTCGTCCCGAAGGGAAGAAGGTCGAACGGCGCCGCGAGCTTCGAAGGAAGTTCATCGGGCTGTTTCTGATACTCGGCGGGCTCGGCTGGTATCTCTACGAAGGGCCCGGCTGGCAGGAGAAGCCCGAAGAGCTGCTGAAAAAAATCGCCGAAGAACGAGGGGGCGCCATGGCCCCGGTTCGCCAGCCGAGGGGCGTCGGCGACCTGATGGCGCCCGACGCCCCTCCCGTTGACCGGGAGGGGGATTGGCGCGTGCGCTACGGGCTTTGCAACCTGGAAGAGAGCTGCGTGAAACTGGTGGCCCAGCTTACCCCCCAAGGAATACGGACCGAGCTTATTAGAGGGGGCGCCCCCCATCCGGCGTGGCAGGTGGTCATGGGGCCGTGGCCGACGCCGACCCATGCCGAAGAGGCGATGGCCACTTTGGCCAGAGAGGGGATCGAAGCGTCGCTGACCAGAGCCACCGGCCAGTCGTGGCTCGTCTCGACGCCGATAGAAGAAGTCGACGCGGCCCGTTCCATGGCCGACCGGGCGCGGGCCAGTGGGGTGGCCAGCCGCATTGAGGAGGCGCCTTCGGATGAAACAGTGTATAAAGTCTATGATGTAAACCGCTATCTCCGCCGGGAAGAGGCCCAAGCGGCCTGCCGGGAGCGGATAGGGGAGCATATCGACTGTGTGGTGGAAGAACGGCCCCTGTAGGCGTGAGTGCAATGAGCGAAGAGACGAACGGACAACCCTCCTTTCCCGACGTCCCCGAAAAGATGTTTTACAAGATTCGGGACGTCGCCCGGATTGTCGACGTGAAGCCCCACGTTTTGCGTTATTGGGAATCGGAGTTCCCTTCGCTGAAACCGCAGAAGAACCGGAACGGTCAGCGGATATACACCCGCAAAGATATCGACGTGGCATTGGAGATCAAACAGCTTCTTCATGTCGAAAAGTATTCCATCGCCGGAGCCCGGCAGTTCCTGAAGCGTCGCCGGGGGAGCGGCGAACCGCCCCCCCGCGAAGAGGAAGCCGTCCCTGCGTCGGTCGGCGAACGGGGAGAAGTGGTCGCCACCCTTAAAGAAGTCCGCCAAGGATTGGCCGATCTATTAGAAACCCTCGAAGACAACGGCTGACCGATAACGGTCTCCCACGACAAATCTGGAGTATCCTTCACATGACCTTCATCCATCGTATCCTCGTCTCTCTTGTGGCCCTTCTTTTCACCGCCGCGCCGGTCGTCTTGGCCGCCGACGAACATAGCGGACATGGCGGACATAGCGGCCACACCATGCCTGCCATGGACCATTCGTCCCACGCAAAACCTGCCATGGATCATTCGTCTCACGGGGGGGGAATGGAGCACAAAATGGCCAGCCCCGAAGAGGTGCAAAAACGGATGATGCGGTGGATGCCGACGGCCGAAGCGAAAGTCGGCTCCAAGCTCGACCCGAAATTGAGTTTCATCGACGGCGACGGGAAGAAACGGACCCTGGGGGAGTTCTTCGACAAGCCCCTCTTGGTCACCTTCATCTTCGCCACCTGCCCTCACATCTGCCCCACCATCACCGGCAATCTCGCCACCCGGATCAAAGCGGCCCAGTCGGCGGGGAAAGGTGACTTCCGTACGTTGGTCATCAGTTTCGACACCGTCACCGACACCGCCGAAGGGATGAAATCGTACGCCGCCGGGTTCATCGACGACCCGTCGTTCATCGGCGGCGTGGGGGAGGCCGACACGATAAAAGCCCTCACCGACGCCTTCGGCTATTCCTACATGCCTCACCCGACCGAGACCTGGGCTCATATCACCATGGTCTCCGCCGTCGACAAGGGGGGGGTTATCACCCGCCAGATCTTCGGTACCAAAGTCCCCGCCGACGAGTTCAACGACACTCTCGACGGGCTGATGTCTCACCACGGAAAGTGATGTGAAAGGAATCGCCTGGTGGGGCGGGGTCGTTCTCATCGGCTCCGCCCTTGGCTTCCTGTCGGTCTTCATCCCCCCATCGCGGCATGACGTCCCGCCGCCGGGACTGACCGAGACGACCCGGAAAGAACAGCTCAAAGAGCTGGAGCGGTTGCGCCTGCAAGGGATTCGTGAGGCCGCCGACGGAGAGCATGAAAAGGGGATCGAAACCTTCCTGCGGCTCCAATACGTCAACCCCCACGATCCCTTCGCCGCCCAACGGATGGCCGCGATGATGGAAGAGATGGGGGAGGAGGCGTTCGTCCCCCTCTTCGACACGGCGATGCAGGGGCGGCCCGACAAAGAGAACCGCGACCGCACCTTAGCGGCGGTCTACTTTCAGGCCGGCGAAGATCAGAAGAGTAAAGCCTTGGCCGAAACCTATCTTGCCGTTCATCCCGACGACATCGCCTCCCTCTATCTCGTCGGCGCCGTGGCCCGACAGGCGGGTGACAACGAGAAAGCGGTCGCGATACTGACCCGCGTCATTGAGAACCAGCCGGGACATTACTACGCCTACCTCGAACTGCAAAACGCCTACGACGCATTGGGCGACGCCCGCGAAGCCAACCGGATGCTCGGTCTGGCGCTGGAGAACTCCCCCGCCAAACGAGACGGGATCTGTTGCGGTCTCCCCCCCGACCCGAAAGCCGCCCAAAAGCCGGTCGACAAAGGGGCGTAAGGGGGCTCTCTTTTTCACCGGCTCCAATGTTCGGCTCGCTCTGTTCCGCCCGGCATGGCGTCTCTGCCAGAAAGCAGGCCGTACTTTCTCCGCAATCCTAAACGACCGAAAGTTTCTTTGGATCTTTCCTTTTAAAGAAAGAACGTTCCTGATTCCTAGTTGAAGCGCGGGTTCGGGCGGCTCCGCATGGTGGAGCGGATGGTGCGCATCACCGGGTCGGGAAACGCCTCGTCGCATTCGGCCAGATAGCGAAACGCCGAAATCCCCCAGACCTTCTCGTCCGGCGTCTCCACCAGCCCCATGTTCGCCCCTTCGAACTCGGCGAAGATCCGGTCGCGCAACGGGTCGAGGTCGGCGTCGTGGCGGCGGGATACGATTTCGATAGGGCGCCACGGGGCGATGCTCTCGATGGTCAAGTCGGCCATTTTCGGGTCGCAGTCGTCGTCGGTCAGTTCGCCGAGCGTGACGCCGTGGCCGCTCTCCCCCAACGCCGCGAGGTAGACCGGCGCCTGCCGGATGAGCCCCTGTTCCGCCACGCAGACCCGGGCGGTGGCGGCGCCTTTGCCGTCGGGGCCGAAGACCACGAAGTCCCATCGCCCCACCGCCAGCTCATGTTGCGGCCGATGGATGACGGTCTTTTCCATCGCCTCCTCCACGGCGCGGCGAACCACTTCGTCGCTTCCGCCAAATCGAATCGAACCCATCGACGTATCGTCCCCACAGTTTCCCCCATTGTAACAGGGGCGCTTCGTCGATGCGGCTTGCCGGGGGGGGAACTAATTTGTATAGTAAGGGGGTTACACTTCAAAGGAGTGGTCGCACGGACGTTTCTGCGCGCCGCCAGCGGGGAATCAGATAGGTCGATGAGCGAAAAAAACGAGACGGCCGGGAACACTTCCGACGAGCATGACCTCGACGCGCTTCTACGCGAGAAGGAACAGCTCGAGTCGCTCATCAAACGAAAGTTCACCAAGAACCTGACCGTCATGTTCACCGACCTTTCCGGCTCCACCCGGATGGCCGAAGAGATTGGCGACATCGCCATGCACTCCCTCCTCTCCCGCCACTACGAGATCGTCCGCCCCGCCGTGGAGATGAACGCCGGGGTGTTGGTGAAAACCATGGGAGACGGAACCCTCTCCTACTTCAAAGACGCGGCCGACGCCTTGCGGGCCGCCATCGAAATCCAACAGAAAATGGTCGTTTTCAACCAAGACGCGGCCTATCAATTGCTGGTCCGGTGCGGGCTGAACACCGGCCCCACCATCGTCGAGAAAAACGACATCTACGGCGATACCGTCAACGTGGCCCAGCGCTACGAGGCTATGGGGAAACCGCTCGACATTCTCTTCTCGATCGACACGTTCAATCAGGTCAAGGAGGACGATTCCTTTGCCGTCCAGTATTACCGGCAGACCGAGATCAAAGGAAAAATCGGCCCCCAGAAAGTCTTCAAGCTTTTATGGACCGATGAAGAGATCAAACAGCATAAGAACCATCCCCCCGATCCCGACGTCCCCTATAGCGACGGCCCGGTGACCGCCGACGTGCCGATCCCGCCGGGAGCCGAAGGGGCCGAGCTGGCCATGGGAGCGTCGCGCACCTTGGGGCGTCTCAAAATCGTTCGGGACGGAGCGCCGGCCAAGCATTACGACCTGACCGAACGACCGGCCGTCATCGGTCGCTCCAGCTCCGCCGACATCCAAATCCCCGAGATGTATATCTCCCGGAAACATGCTCTCATCTCGCTGGAGAACGGCGAGTTCTACATCGAAGATATGGGGTCGCACGTCGGCACTTATAAAAACGACGACCGGATCACCAAAACCCGGATGAACGACGGTGACCGCTTCTCTATCGGCGGAGTGAAGATCTATTTCTCCCTCATCTCCTCCACCCAAGCGGTCGAGACCGACTTCCCGGTCATGGACGAACCGACTGTCGCCTTCGCCGCCGGGTCGGTGATGACTTTGGCGCTCCGAGAGGGGGACGACATCACCGCCACCTACCAGATCGGAAAAGAACCGCTGGTGATCGGGCGGCAGGTCGATTGCGACATCCGGCTCGAATCGCCGATGATTTCCCGGCGGCACGCCCAGATTCGTGTCGAAAACGGGGTCGCCATTGTCGAAGATCTCGGGAGCAACAACGGCACCTTCGTCAGAGGCGAAAAAATCAAACGGGCCGAACTCCTCCATTGCGACGAGTTTCGGGCGGGCCCCTTCGCCTTGCAGGTGGTCGATCCGACCCGGCCGGCCAACGCCGAGACCGAAAGCTCCATCGTCCGCAAGGTCTTCTCGTTCCTTAAAAAACAGTAGCCGGGTCAGAGACCCACCGTGCCCCCCACGTTCCGTGTCATCCTCACCGACACCCGTCACGCCGGAAACATCGGCGCCACCGCCCGGTTCATGAAGAACATGGGGCTCGCCGACCTGACCCTCGTCAACCCGACCGCGCGCGGTCATCTGGAGGCGATCAAAATGGGGGTCGGCGCCGAGGAGATCATCGAGCGGGCCGACATCGTCGATACGTTAGAAGAAGGGATCGCTCTCTGCGCCGCCACCTATGCCGTCACCCGCCGCCCCCGCCGTCTGCGAAAGCGGGTCGTCCGCCCCGAAGAGGGGGCCGTCGAGGCCGCCGCCTTGGAAGGGGAGGTGGGGCTGGTCTTCGGTTCCGAAAAACTGGGGCTGACCAACGAACAGGTACGCCTCTGCGACACCATCATTACCATCGACGTATCGCCCGACCATCCGTCACTTAACCTGGCGCAGGCGGTGGCGGTGGTGGTCTATCAATTCCGGCGCGAAGCCCAGGTCAGAACCCGCGCTTCCCGTCGGTCGCAACGAACCCCGGCCACCGACGAAGAGAAACGGATGACCCTCGACCGGATGGTCCACGCCTTCACCGTCGCCGGATTTTTCGGACGCCCCCACGACGCGCGAACCATCGCCGAACTCCGCGACATCGTCGGTCGGGCCAGCCTCGACAAGAAAGACGTGAAACTTTTGATGGGGATGTTCAAGAGCGTCATCCGGTCGATCACCGGCAAAGAGTAGCGCCGCCGTCCCGCGCGCTGCGACAGAATCGTCATCCGACCGGACAGAAATTTCTGTTCCTTCGACCGCTACCCGGCGAGCCTTCTCCGCAACCTTTCCTCTTTCGCCCCATTGGCCCTTTGGCGCCCTCTATGCACTTTTACGGGGTGGATGACCTGCATATGAACCCGAGGTCAGAAGGAGGAATGGACATGAGTGTTATGGACGAACGACATCTGAACGAGAGCATCCCGCTTCTCGGGTTTGTCGGCGGTATGGGGGTTTTCGCCGCCGCGATGATTATCCTGCTCCTCCTTGGAACCGTGACTCTCTGACGCGACTCTGACGTAAGGAGCGAGCCCCCCACTCTCTCCTGTCGAGACGGCCCCGTGACGTAACGCTCGCGGGGTCGTTTATTTTTTGCGCGACTTGGCCCGGGGGTTATGTTGGCGCAAGACATTTCGATCCCGAATCCGTTCGACGGCGAGAACCCCGGTCTGGCGGGAGATGATGGTCAAGATATGGTTCAACTGGGCGATGTTGTTCACCTCCACCGTCAGGGTGAGTGAACCGGTCAGCTCTCCCGGCGTGCTGTTGATGGCCGCTTCGATGATGTTGGCGCCATGATCGGAGATGGCCGACGAGACCGACGCCAGTATGCCGGGGCGGTTCTCCGATTCGACGAGGAGGGTCACCGGTGTTTTGACGGCGGTTTCCATGTCCCACTCCACATCGACCCGCCGCTCCGAGTCGAGCCCCATGTTAAGGGCGTTCTCGCATTTGGCGGCGTGGATCATCACCCCCCGTCCCCGTGAGATGAAACCGATGATCGGTTCGCCGTGGGCCGGGGAGCAGCAACGGGCGATGCGGATCATGACACCTTCCACCCCGCTGACACGGACGCCGGTGCGGCTGGTTTTTTTCGGATGGGTGACGCGGGGGACGATCGACTCGACTTTCCGGTCGAGATCTTCGGCGCTCTCTTTGGGGAGCATTTTTTGGAGGACGTGGGAGAGCTTGGCTTTGCCGAGCCCCAAAGCGACCAACATCGCCTCCCCCTCGGCGTAGCCGGAGGCTTTGGCGGCCAGACTGAGCGGCTTTTCCTCCATGGCGTTGGCCGGGGCCCGCTCGTGTTTATCCAACGCCCGTTCGAGCATCTGGCGCCCCACGGCCAGCGCATGGCTTCGTTCCTGTTGGTGGAGGAAGTTGGTGATCTTGGTCCGGGCTTTGGAAGTGACGACGAACTTTAACCAGTCGCGGGTCGGGTGGGCCTGTTGGCTGGTCAGGATCTCAACGATGTCGCCGTTTATCAGCTTGTGTTTTAACGACGCCAACTTCCCGTTGATCTTGGCGCCGACGCAATGGCCCCCGACATCGGTGTGGATGGCGTAGGCGAAGTCCAAGGGAGTGGCGCCGCGAGGGAACGAGCGAACCTCCTGGCGAGGGGTGAAGACGTAGACTTCGTCGGGGAAGAGGTCGATCTTGACCTTCTCCAGAAACTCTCGGGGGTCTTTGACCTCCTGCTGCCATTCGAGCAAGCGGCGCAACCAGGCGATCTGTTCTTCGTGCCGATGGTCGGCCTTCCCCCCCCTCCTTATAGCGCCAGTGGGCGGCGATTCCTTCTTCGCAGAAGATGTGCATCCGGTGCGACCGGAGCTGAATCTCCACCGGTTTGCCGCCGGGGCCGACGATGGTGGTGTGGAGCGACTGGTACATGTTCGCCTTCGGGAGGGCGATGTAATCTTTCAGTTTTCCCGGCACCGGTTTGAACATGCTGTGGATGAGCCCCAGCGCGGTGTAGCAGTCGGCGTCGTCGGGGGTGATGATCCGTACCCCCATGATATCGTAGACCTCTTCGAAGCTGATCTTCTGGCGCCCCATCTTTTGATAGATCGAGAAGTAATGTTTCGGGCGTCCCTTCACCTCCGCGCCGGGTATCGCTTCGTCGATTTTTTCGCGGATGGCGTCGACGATCTCGGCGAGATACCGCTCGCGCTCGGCCTCAAGGCGGCTCACCTTTTCCTTGATGTCGTGATACTCCACCGGCCAGAGATACATGAAGGCGGCGTTTTCCAGCTCTGATTTGATCCAGTTGATGCCGAGTCGGTTGGCTAACGGAGCGTAGATGTCGAGGGTTTCCTGGGCGATCTGCCGCTGTTTGGCCGGTTTCAGAAAGGTCAACGTTCGCATGTTGTGGAGCCGGTCGGCCAGTTTGACGAGGATGACCCGGATATCCTTGGCCATGGCGAGGATCATTTTCCGGATGTTCTCCGCCTGCCGCTCTTCGTAGGAGGCGGTCTCGATCTTGGTCAGCTTCGTCACCCCGTCGGTGATCGCCCAGATCTCTTCGCCGAACATCTCTTTGATCTGTTCCGGCGTGGCGAGCGTGTCTTCGATGGTGTCGTGGAGGAGCCCCACCGAAACAGAGACATGCCCCAGTTTCATCTGGGCGAGGATATAGGCGACTTCGAGGGGGTGGTTAAGATACGGCTCGCCGGAGGAGCGTTTCTGCCCACGATGGCATTGGGCGGCGAAGGCGTAGGCCCGCCAGACCGTATCGAGGTCGGCGTCGGGGAAGTTGACCCGCAACTCTTCAATGATGAACTCGGGACGGATCATAAACCTGCGTTACCACGCGTCGATTGTA
This sequence comes from Nitrospinota bacterium, assembly GCA_942491805.1. Taxonomy (GTDB): domain Bacteria; phylum Nitrospinota_A; class UBA7883; order UBA7883; family JADGGD01; genus JADGCD01. Next base: position 79,195 of record CALOCG010000035.1, on the reverse strand, counting down.
GTCTTCGTAGGATACCATAAACGACGGTAATAGAGGTGGTTAACGCCCACCCGCTCGGGCGCTCTTCTCCTTCGGTCACGCAAAGAAGAGCCCTGTGTCTTCGCCGCCCCGGCATGAAAGGGCGAGGTGTTATCGTCCTTTGGTGAGGGGTGCGTACTTGTCGGCGAAAATCTTCGCCATCTCTTCCGGCGTCATTCCCTTCTTCTTCATCACCTGGGCCCCTATCGCTTGTTTCATGCAGATGCCGCAATTGGCGCCGTGGGTATCGACGTAGCAGGTGAGAAGCGACTTATGTTTGAACTTCGGGTTCAACGCACAGTGACAGTAGCAGTAGATCCGGTCGAGGGTTTCGGGGATCGCCTGGGCGGCCTGATAGGCGGCTGCGACGATCTCGTTCGACGGGAACAGCGCCGGGTCCATCGTGGGGCGCGTTTCGGTCCGCTCCTTGGCGTTCAAGAGCTGTTCTTGCACCATCCGGGCCCCCCATTCTTTTGATTGGGCTACGGCGTTTCCCACGGAGAAAGCGACGGCGAAGAGGATCAACGTGGCGACGGCGCGGAGGACGTTCTTCATTTTCCCACCTCTTCGATCATCGCTTCCAGTCGAGGGGTGCAACGGGCGCCGCCGCATTGACCGGAGCCTGCGCCGGTGGCTTTGCGCAAACCTTCAAGGGTGGTGATCCCTTCGATCATCAGTTTTTTGAAAGTCCCCTTTTTGATCCCTTTGCACTGGCAGATCAGTTTGAGGTTGTCGACAATATCGGTATGACTGCTCACTTCGCTTATCCTTCTCTCTGGTCGAGCAACCCGCATTGTCGGAGTTGCTTTTCCACCGCCTCGGGGGAGACCGGTTTGACGATGTATCCTTCGGCGCCCTCGCGGAAAGAGCCGATGACATTCTTGCTGTCTTCCATGGCGGTGATCATGATCACCGTCACCTGCGCGTGACCGAAAATCCCCCGCGACTCTTCCATGGCCCGGATGCGGGCGAGCGCTTGGTGGCCGTCGAGTATCGGCATGACAATATCGAGAAAAATCACGTCGTAGGGGGCGTCGGCGTCGAGCGCCATGGTGAAGGCCTGCACCGCTTCGGCGCCGTCGACCGCCACGTCGGTCTGTCCGTAGGCGCCGACGATTTTGGTGAGCAGCAGTCGTCCGATCAGGTCGTCGTCGACCACCAACGCCCGGAGCCGTTTCTCTTCGTTCATTACTTCGTTTCCGTTTCAGAGTCCCAGTTTCTTGGCCACCATCTCCATCAACCCGCCGAGGGTCGCTTCGGTGAAGTCGAACCGTATACCGGCGGCGTCGAAGAGAGCGCTCGGCCCGACCGACCCGCCCCGCGACAAGGCCGACAGGTAATCGTCGAGCGCCTGTTGCGGATTTTCATTATACCGCGCCCAAATCTGCAACGCGCCGAGTTGGGCGATGGCGTATTCGATGTAGTAGAAGGGGACCTCGAAGATATGCAACTGCCGGTGCCACTGGTAGCGGCGCATCTCTTCCGGCAACCCTTCGTAGTCGACGCCGGTGTCGAACCGATCGAGCAGGCTCATCCAATAGTCGCCCCGCTCTTTTTCGGTATGGTCGGGATGGGTGTAGAGCCAGCTTTGGAAGGCGTCGACCGTGGCGACCCAACCGAAAAGCGAGACCACCCCTTCTAGCTTCTCGCGGCTGACCCGGTCGAGAGCCTCGACGTCGCTCGAGAAGGGATCGAGAAATTCACCGCCGATCAGTTCCATCGACATCGACGCCACCTCGGAGAACTCCATCGGGGCGTGGCGATACCAAGGCAAATCGTTGTCTCGGCTGGCCAGCGTATGGAAGGCGTGCCCTCCTTCGTGCAGCAGGGTGTTGACGTCGTCGAAGAGGCCGACGGCGTTGGTGAAGATAAAGGGGATGCGCGACTCCTCGTAGGTGATCTGATAGCCGCCGGGGGCTTTCCCTTTGCGCGATTCGAGATCCATGGAGAAGCCGATGGAGCGGAAGTATCTCCCCAGCCGGTCGTCGACCTTCTCGAAAACCTGCGCCGTCTTGTCGAAGAGTTCGTCACCCCCCTTGAACGGGCGAAGGGGGGGGCGTCCCATCGGATCGCAGGCCAGATCCCACGGTTTCAGGGTGTCGAGACCCATTTCGACTCGCCGCCGCTCGTGAATCTTTTTCATCAACGGAATCGCGGTCTTCTCCACCGCTTGGTGGAAAGCTTCGCAGTCCGCCGGCGTATAGTCGCGCAGTTTCGATTTGAAGGCGTAGGCCCGATAATCGGCCAGCCCCAGATTCCTGGCGTAGGCGTGGCGCAACGGCATCATTTTAGAGAAGATCGCTTCAAACGTACCGGCTTCGGCCAAGCGCCGCTCGGAAACGGCTTTCCACGCTTTCTCCCGGATCGCGCGGTCGGGCTCTCGCAGATAGACCCCCATCTGTTGCAAGGTCTTCTCTTCACCGTCGAAAGTGACCGTCAAAGAGCCGGAGAGCTCCTGATACTGTTGCGACAGTTCGGAGAGTTGGGTCGATAGCGGGATGTTTTTCTCGATGAAAAGCTCCACCGAGGTGGCGATCATCTGGTCGAATCGGCCATATTCCTTTTTATCGAGGGCGCCCCGGTGGGGGGAGGCGAGGAACTTCTGGTCGAGCCGGTTCTCCCACTCGGTCACTTTCGGTTCGATCTCCCGGACGACGGTCAGATAGGCGTTTTTGGCCGCTTCGTCGTCGGTGCGACAGGTCATGGCGACATAGACCCGCGAGCTATGTTCGTCGACCACGGCCCGGACTTCGGACCAATGGGCGATCCACTCGGCGAAGGCTTCGGGGCTCTCGATCGGTCGGTCGATCAACGTTCTGTAGAGGGGTTCGATATCGGCCACGCCGTCGATGGTATGATCGGTCGGAACATAGCGACGGGGAAACGGCGCCAGCCACGGGGCATTGGCCCTGAGGGCGTCGGCGGTCTGGGTCATGAATAACTCCTGCTTTACACGTTTCGTCCATGGTAGCAGAATCGGTTTCCCCCGTACGACGTCCAAAGGGGATGTTTGACAAGGGGGGCTCTCTTTCTTATAGTCTCCGTTTTGCTTTTGGACCATGTCACCGAAGGGGAGAGGATAGAACCGATGGGAACCATCAAACGGGCGCTGGTAAGCGTTTCGGACAAAACCGGCCTTGCCGACCTCGCCGCAGCCTTGAACCGGCTGGGGGTGGAGATCCTCTCTACCGGCGGCACCGCCAAGGCGTTGCGCGACGCAGGGGCGAACGTCAAAGACGTCTCCGACTTCACCGGCTTTCCCGAATGTCTCGACGGAAGAGTTAAAACCCTCCATCCGAAAGTCCACGGCGGCATCCTGGGGCGACGCGACCTGCCGTCCCACACCGAGAAAATGGCCGAGCTCGGCATCGAAGCCATCGACATGGTGGTGGTCAATCTCTATCCCTTCGAAGCGACCATCAGCCAAGAAGGGGTGACCCTCGAAGAGGCGATCGAAAATATCGACATCGGCGGACCGGCGATGATCCGGTCAGCGGCGAAGAACCATCGGGACGTGGCGGTGGTGGTCGACCCCCAGGATTACCCCGCTATTATCGAAGAACTCGCGGCGTCGAACGGTTCGCTATCCGACGAGACCCGCCAAAAGCTGGCGGTGAAAGCCTACGCCCACACGGCTTGGTACGACGGGCGGATCACGGCGTGGCTTTCGGACCGGATGGGGCTGGCCGAAAAGCTTCCCGACCGGAAGATCGTCCAGCTCGAAAAGGTTCAGGGGATGCGGTACGGCGAGAACCCTCACCAGGCGGCCGCTTTCTATCGGCAGGCCGGGACCGCCAAAGGAGGGGTCGCCGATGCGATCCAGCGTCACGGCAAAGAGCTCTCCTACAACAATATCGTCGACATGGGCGCCGCTTACGAACTGGTCTCCGAGTTTACCGAGCCGGCTTGCGCCATCATTAAACATACGAACCCGTCGGGGTGCGCCCGGGCGGAGAAGTCGCTCGACGCCTATGTGACGGCGAGGGAATGCGACCCGGTCTCGGCCTTTGGCGGCGTGGTGGCGTTCAACAAGGTCGTCGATATTGAGACGGCGACCGAGTTGGCGAAGCTCTTTGTGGAAATCGTCATCGCCCCCGGCTACGAGCCGGCCGCCATGGAGGCGTTGATGGCCAAAAAGAACGTCCGCATTATGGAGTTGCCGTTGCTGAAACCGAACAAGACCGAGCCGATGTTCAAGTCGGTCCGGGGCGGGGCGTTGGTGCAGGACGACGATTTCCTGACCGCCGACGAGTCGCAGATCAGGGTGGTGAGCCAACGGCCCCCGACCGACGACGAGATGAAAGCGCTCCGGTTCGCTTGGACGGTGGCGAAACACGTCAAGTCGAACGCGATTGTCTACGCCGATGCGAACTCGACCATCGGGGTCGGCGCGGGGCAGATGAGCCGGGTCGATTCGTCGAAGATCGCCATCAGTAAAGCGAACCGCCCGGTCAAGGGGTCGGCCATGGCGTCGGACGCCTTCTTCCCGTTCCGGGACGCGATCGACGCCGCCGCCGAGGCGGGGATTACGGCGATCATCCAACCGGGAGGGTCGGTCCGGGATGAGGAGGTGATCGGGGCGGCCAACGAGGCGAATATCGCCATGGTCTTCACCGGCATCCGCCACTTCAGGCATTAAGAGGAGGACGTACTTTCTTTTTGTTCGGCATGGGTCGCGAAGCGAATGCCCGAACAGGAGGATTTGCGATGTTCGGCTCCCATCGCAGAGAAATGGTCGTCCGCCCGGATCGTCGGCGCATCATCGCTTCGCCCCCTCCGTTTGACCTCTCTACGGAAGGAAGCTATGCTTAAGTTTGGTGGGGGAGCCAAAAGAAGGGCGTGCGATATGGTGGAACGAACGCCGTTGCCTGAAGAGGAGGGGGGCGGGAGTGTTGCGTCGCCACCACTTGAAACCCTCCTCATCCATGATGGCGAACGGCTGATAGAGGCCGACGACCGACTGACCCCCCTGACCGGCCACACCGCAGAACATCTGAAAGAAACCTCTCTTCTCGCCACCCTCTTTGCGCCGGTATCGCTCCCGTATGTTGAGCGGGTCATCGCCGAGCGAGACCGGAGCGCCCACCTCTTCTTCGTCCTCCGTCCCGAGGGGGGGCTTCTGCCGGTGGAGGTGACCACCTACGCCGGAGAGCGGGAGGGGGAAGCGGTTCAGTTCACTCTGCTACGGAGAGCGATCGAAGAGCGGCCGGTTCACTCCTCGTCGTCGGAATGGGAGCGCCGTTTCCGCCACACCCTCGACAACGTTCGGATGATCGCCGTACAGCTCGACCCTACAGGGAGCATACGGTACGCCAACGACTATCTGCTGGAGCTGACCGGCTGGAGTCGAGCCGAACTGTTGGGGGTCAACTGGTTCGACCGGTTCGTGCGGGAACCCGACCGCCAGACCGTGCGACAGGTGCACGCCCGGATCATGGCCGGCGAAGTCGAGATGGCGGCCCATTTCGATAACCCGATCCTGACGCGAGCCGGGGAAGAACGGATGGTCTCGTGGAACAACACCATTCTGCTCGACGAGCAGGGGGAGATCGTCGGCTCGTCGAGCTTGGGGGAGGACATCACCGAACGGCTCCTCATCGCCGACGAGCTGGCCGCTTCCGAAGCCCGGTGGCGGTCGCTTACCGAAGGGTCGCCCGACCATGTGGTGACGCTGGCCACCGATCTTACCATCACCTACGTCAACCGTCCGTCTCCCGGTTTGACCTGCACCGACCTTGTCGGTCGGTCGATCCTCTCCTTCGTCACCCCCGAACAGAAGGGGCTGGCGCTGGCCACTTTAAGCGAAGTCCTCGAAACGGGGAAAAGCGCCCGTTACGAGGCCCGCCTTCCCCTCTCCGACGGGAGCGAGCTTATCTACGAGACCCACGCCGCCCCCCTTGTCGAGGAGGGGGAAGTGGTCGGTCTTACCCTCGTCGCACGGGACGTCACTCAACGGAAGGAAGACGAGCGGAGCCTCATCGAGGCCCATCGGCATCTCGAAGAGGCCATCGCCGAAAAGGATCAGTATCTGTCACTCATCGCTCACGACATCAAATCTCCCCTCACCGGGGTCCGGTCGATGTTGCAGGTGGTCCGCAAAGATCCCGACCGGCTCCGCTCCGCAGAGCGGGACGTGGGGGGCGCCATGGTCGCCAATATCGACAAGGTCTTGCGGCTCATCGACCATATGCTGGCCGGACGGGGCTCACAAGGGATCACCGCCGCCAACCGGAAGGTGGTCGTCATGCGTCGCCTCGTCGACGAGGTCATCCGATCTTTGGCGGTGGCCGCCGAAGAGAAAAATGTCGTCGTCGAAAACCGAGTGGACGAATCGATCCGACGCTTCGTCGACCCGAACCTGACCAGCCAGCTCTTTATGAATCTCATCTCCAACGCCCTGAAGTTCAGCCACGGCGGCGGGGTGGTGACGGTCACCGCCACCGACGACGGGGAGGGGTTCATCGTCACCGACCAAGGGGTCGGCATCGAGCCGGAACGGATCGAAACCCTTACCGACCCGTCGGTGAAAAGCTCCACCGTCGGCACCGGCGAAGAGAGGGGCTACGGCTTGGGACTTCCCTTTTGCGAAAAAATCGCTCGTCTCCACGGGGGGGAACTTGCCATCGCCTCGACGCCGGGGAGCGGAACCAGCGTCACCGCCCGCCTTCCCGACAAGCGACCCGTGGCCCTTATTGTCGACGATGACGAGTTGATACGAATCGTCTACAGCGCCCGTTTGCGGGAAATGGGGCTTATGTCGCACGAGGCGGCGGACGGAGTCTCGGCCATGAACTATATGGAACGGGAGAAACCCGATCTGATCTTGTGCGACATCCACATGAGCCCCGGCGACGGTTTTGAAACCTTGCAATGGGTGCGGGGCCGGTGGGATCAAGGGGAGATGCCCTTTTTCATGGTTTCGTCCGACTCACGCCCCGACACGCGCGAACGGTGTCTCCAGATGGGCGCCAACGGATTGCTGGTAAAACCCCTCTCCGACGAAGCGTTGGCCCGCGAGGTGAAAAACCACCTCTTCGTCTGAGGGGGGGGCGGGCGTTAAGAAACGTTTTCGAGGCGGTCTCCGGCAGGAGAAAGCGGGCGAGAAGCCGGAGCCGACGCAGATGGTTTCTCAACACCCCGTCAGCGTCGTAGCACCAGCCCCATCCATCGCCAGACGTTAAGCAACCCCATGAGCGACGCCGCCACATAGGTAAGCGCCGCCGCCCGCAACACCGACCGCGCCGTCGGGAGTTCGTCGTCGGCCAGATATCCCCCCTCTTTGAGCAACGGTAACGCCCGTTTAAAACTGGCGTCGAACTCCACCGGCAATGTCGCCAAATGGGCCAACGCCACCGCAGCCAACGAGATCGCCCCGATGAAAAAGGTGGCCAATGTCGCTATGGGTGACCGAGTGACGCCCAAGACCACCGGGATTAAAATCATCGCCGCCGCGCCGGCTTTCTCCACCACCATCGCCCCTCGCACCAGCCGGGTGCGGATGGCCAGCGGGGGATAGCCGGTGACGTCCTGCAACGCGTGCCCCACCTCATGGGCCGCCACCGCCACGGCGGTAAGCGATTTTTGTCCGTAGACCTTCCGAGAGAGGCGGATGGTTTTGGTCGTCGGATCGTAATGATCCCCCCCGTCGATTTCTTCAACCGCCACTCCGGTCAGGGCGAACCGCTCCACCAGATGGATCGCCAGCTCGCCCCCGGTGCCGGGGAGGTCGGGACGTTCGACGGCGTGGCTCTCCATGACGTGCTGCGCCCAGAGGTTCGGCCCGACCAGGAGGGCGACGAGAAGAAGGAGGATGACGAGATAGATCATAGCGGTATTCTAGCGCGATCAAATACCAGGAGACGTGCGGACCGCCGAAAAGGGTTATCGAGACAGGCGATGCAAGGAGGGAACGGGCGAGGGAGCGGAGCGTACACGACAGTACGTGAGCGTCCCGAAACCGTTTTCGACGCGGCAACGGCGCCGCGGATAGCTTTTCGGTGGTTCGCTAGGGGGTGGGGTCGCCCTGCGCTTTCGCTACCCCGTGGACGATTCCCTTCCAGACCGCCGCAAGATTCTCCACACCCCCCTTGGGCGAGCCGGGGAGGTTGACGATCAACGTCGTCCCCCGGAAACCGGCCAGACCCCGCGACAAAATGGCGTGGGGGGTGATCGCAAGGGATGCGGCCCGCATCGCTTCGGGGATGCCGGGAAGGTCTCGCTCGATCAAGGGGCGGGTCGCTTCGGGGGTCAGGTCGCGGGGGGCCACGCCGGTCCCCCCGGCGGTCAGCAACAGGTCGATCCCCCCGGCGTCGATCAGTTCGGCCATGGCCGCTCGAACGGAGTCGATCCCGTCGGGGATGACGGCGGTATGGACGACGGTTCCTCCCCCATGTTCGACGAAGGGGATGAGGGCCGGGAGACACCGGTCTTCGTAGATGCCGGCGCTGGCTCTATCGGAGATAACGACGATGGCGACCCGTAAGGTGGTCACGACGGGTCGGTCGGTTCGTCTTCGGCGGCCGGTTTTTCGACCGGGTCGTTTTTGAGCATCTCGCGGATGGCGTCGACCGGGAGGGTGCGAGGGGGATAGACGTTGTCTTCGCGCAAGACTTTATCTTGCCCTTCGGAGTAGAGAACGAATCCCCCCTCTTCGAGCCGGTAGCGATATTCGTTGTTCCACGGATCGAGGAGCTCTTGGCGGTTGGCGATCTGGGCTTCGACGAGCTGGTCGAGCCGTTGGGGGAGTCCTTTTTTCAGCAGGGAGTAGATCGACAATTCCCGTTCGATCTCCCGGAGTCTGATCCGGGCCTGAATGACTTTGACTTTCGAGAGGCTCTCTCTTTTGGTCGCCAGTTCGGCCTGCATGCTGGTCAGTTGCCAATAGGCGCCTCCGGCGACGATGAGGGCGAGAACTCCCATGACGACAAGCCAGCCCATGGTGGAGGAGAGATCGGAGGCGACCAGTTTGGCGCTCTTTTTCTCGGCGATCTTCAGGACGCCGCTCGCCAGAAGCCGCGCGACCGAATCCATGGTGTCGTACTGCCCCTGACGGGCGGCGTAGAGGAGGTTTTCGAGGGTTTTGCCGTCGCCGATGGCCGACAGGGCGGCGATGTCGGCTTTGGTCAGGTTGACCCCACGTGCGTCCAAAAGCTCTCGCTCCAGCGACTGTTCCCAGGCGCCTCCTATCACGACGTTCGACCTGCCGTCGATGGTGTCGTCTTCCTCTTCGCCCAGGATGTTCTTGACGATAAAGGCGGTCATGGGGGGAACCGCTTTCATCAGTCGCGGCCATTCGTCGGCGATGCGGCACCCTTCCATCAGCAGGCCGTCGACGTCCATGGGGGTCATGACCTTGCTGTTGTACTTGACGCTCTTCATCGGCGAGAACTCGTACTGGCCGATCTTCCACCGGAGGGCGAAGTAGACGTTGTCGATGACCTGACGGCGGATAAGCTCCAATACCAGTTTGGCGTCGATTCGTTTGGCCAAAAGCTCCCAGAAGGGGCGGAGTTTATCTTCGTGTTCGCGGCGGATCTCTTCCCATTGGCCGTGGGGGATCATGTTGTTGGAGAGGAGGGTCTCTCGTATCCGGGCTTCGTCCATGGCCGGGGTCGCTTCGGCGTAGATAATGGCGCCCCCGTCGAAGGTGATCTTGACCTGATCATCCCCTTCGGTCAGGGCGAGCCGCCCGGTCTTCCCCTCCAGCTTGATCATCTGGAGGATGTTGAGGATGTTGAAATCGTCGAGCGAACCGGAGAGGGCCATGTTAGTAGAACTCCCTCTTGAGGATCGTGTTCATGATCGCCCAATAGACCCCACCGACCACGAGGACGATCAGGTTGGCCTTCATGAAGGCGGGGATCAACTCTTCTTCGGCCCCGGCCAACTCGACCCCCGACATCAGCAGAAGGGTCAGAATCAGGCAGGTGACGAAGGTGAAGAGAAGACCGGTGACGCTCTCGCCGTAGTAGACCCGTCCGAGCCCCGGCAAGAGGCGGTCGAGCAGGGAGGCCGCCCGGCTTTTCCCTTCGGAATGCTCCCGGATCTCCATCCGTTTTTTGTCTTTCTTGGCCGAACTGACGCCGCCGCGGACCGACGACTGGGCCGCGACGCATTGGTTGCAACGGGGGGCGTCGCCGCCGAGGGCGATGGGGGGGCGGAAGGGGGCGCCGCAGGTGGAGCAGACCTGATGACTGACCTGCCGCGCCCAGTAGGCGCCGATCAATACCAGCAAAACGACGTAGCCGCCGCAGATGCCCCAGTAGGTCTCGACCGACAGGGGGCCGAGGTAGACGTTCCATAGATAGCCGGTCACTTCGGCGGTCTGTTCGGTGAGGGCCGCTTCGTAGCGGGCCAAGGCGTCGGGGGTGACCGCGATGTCGACCACCCGGCGTTCGTGCTCTTCGCCGGTCGCCTCCAGCAGTTGGTTGGTCAGTTTCGGATCGATGCTCATGGCGCGGCGATAGGAGGCCTCCCCTTCGTTGGTCTTCACCATTTCGAGATAGGTGTTGGAGAGGTTGAAATGGGCGTAGACGTCGTTCGGGTTCCGTTTGAGCGCTTCTTGGTAGAGGGCGACCGCCGCAGGGTATTCGCGAGCCACGAAGTGGACGTTTCCTTCGTTGACGAGGGTGCGCAGGCCGAGTTTCGGGTCGGCGCCCGAGAGGGCCAGCGCCCGGTCGTAGAAGACCAGCGCCGATTCTTTGTCGCCTCTTAGTTTATGCAGGAGCCCGAGGGCGAAGGAGATGATCGGGTCGCGGGGGGATTGGGTGACGGCCCGTTCGAGGGCTTCTTTAGTGTCGTTGTCCCAGGTGTGCCGGGAGAGCTGGTAGAGGGCGCGGTAGGTGTCGGCGCCGGAGAGGGTGATCCCTTCGGCGACGTAGCCGATGGCCAAAGGCGCCACCACCACCGTGGCGGTGAAGATGGCGATGACGGTCCGTCCGGCTTTTCTGAGGTAGGGCCAGAGGAACAAGGGGACCGAAAGGAGGAAGATGAGCCATCCCCCCACGGCCAAGGGGGCGGCCAAGGTCAAGCCGCCGATGAGCGATTTTTTATACGGCTCTTCCGCGCCGGGGAAGAGAGAGGAAAGATCGGCCAGCAACGCCCGGCGATGGGACCACATCATCACCATGAAGGTCATAAACCAGGTGGCGAGCATCCCGAGGAAGAGGTAGCGGACGGCGTCGGCGACGAACCGGTCACGGCGGATTTTGTCGAAGACGGTGGCTTTTATCCCGGCGACGGCCGAGCGGAGGGCGTCGGGGATGGCGGTTTTGTCGGCGGAGAGAACCGCCGCGACCCGGAAGAAATGGGCGTCGGGATTGTCGGGCGCCATCATCACCGCGTGGTCGGCGGCCAAAGCGGCCCCGGTGACTTCGCCTCGGTCGAGCTTCTCTCTGCCGAGGGCCACTGCGGCGTCGGAGAGGAGATAGAGGTCGGCGGCGCCGATGCGCCCTTTGAGGTCGACGATGGTGGACGCTTGGGAGAAGGCTTCGACTTCGTCGCCGCGCGATAAGGCTTCCATCCATCCGCCGAAAGCGGTTTTGAGATCGGTGACGCCGGCGAAGACGCCGTCGGTGATCCGCCCGGCGGGGTAGACCGGTATGTCGTTCTGACGCGGCGCGGCCGTCGCCGACCCGGCGAGGAGAACCAAGGCCAGCGTGACGGCGTGGAGTATCGGAAGGGGGAAGCGCACCGTGGGGACCTAGTCTTTGAACATGTCGTCGAGCTTATCTTGCACCGACTCGGTATAGCCCTCTTCCATCTTGTGCGCCTGGGCGATCCGTTTGGAGGCGATGTCGAAGATCTTTTCGAGCTTGACGATCAGTTCTTTGGCGTAGAGGTTGACCATGCCGACGGTGGTCTGTTCGTCGAAGACGATGGCTCCGATCGCCCGGTCGGAGACCAGCGAGATATGGATGTTGTCCCGTTTCCCCTGATGGAACATGACCGAGAATTCCGACTCTCCGAGCATCCTGGCCATTTCCTTGGTGGCGGCGAACGACCCGGCCACCAACGCCGAGAGGGTCTCGGTGTGCATGGTTTCGGTGGCGCCCTGCTGGCTTACCAGATGCCCTTCCTTGTCGATCAGAAAGATCGCTTTGGCGTTGCTAAGCTTGAGAAACTCTTCGAGGAGTTTCTCGATCTGGTCTACGTCTTCTTCGTAGTAGACCAGCCGCTTTTCGCGGAGCTGCTCGTCTTTCATCGCGTTTCCTGTCTTTGCCGTCGGTTAGAGGTTCTGTTTGAACACTTCGATGGCGGCCTGTTCCCGCAGTTTTTGGAAAAACTCGTCGAGGAGGTGTTTCTTTCGTTTGGCTTTCACCCGCGCCACCAGTTCTCCTTTTACTTCGCCGATCGGTTTGCCGTTAAACCGTTCTTTGTGGGTGGCGTAATACTCTTTCACTTCGGCTTCGGTGATCTTCACCCGGTCGGAGAGATCGGGGATGACGTCGGCGATCATCTTGCCGATGATGACGTTCTTGGTCGCTTCGTTGGTCAGGTTGTCCATGGAGAGTTTTCGGCGAACCAGATAGGCGTCGAGCTCCTCTTTCCCCTTGAACCGTTTGGCGAAAGCAGAGAGCTGTTTGCTGATCTCTTCGTTACTGGCCGAGACCCCGCGGGTCTTGGCGTCCTGCAAGAGAAGGGCGTGATTGAGGAGCGATTCGAGCAGACGCGATTTTTCGCCGTCGTCGAATTTTTTGAAGTCTTCCACGTCGTCGGTGCGGGAAGAGAGCCGATATTGTGTCTGGCAGTATTGGTTAAAGTAGGTTTTGGAGATCATGTCGCTGTTGACCCGCGCGACGTAGACCTCTTTTTTCGGCTCTTCGGCTTTCACCGGGCGGGCGGGGGCGGTCGGGGCGGCCCCCGGCTCTTTGGCGTTTAAGCGGTCGAGGATCAGCCCGGCGGCGATTTTGAGGGTCGAGAGAACCCCGTCCCCCACGGCGGCCACCGCTTCGGTGGTGACGGCGTTCACCCAGTTGACCTTCTCTTCCAACTCTTCGACCGGGAGAGCGTTGGGAAGGTCCCGTTTATTCCACTGGATGACCAGCGGGATTTGTTCGATGTTGATGCCGTATTCGGCCAGATTGTCTTGCAGGTCTTTGAGGGATTCGAGGTTCTCTTCGATTTTGTCCGACGACGAGTCGGCGACGAAGATGACCCCGTCGGCCCCTTGCAACACCAGCTTTCGGGTGGAGGCGTAGTAGACCTGTCCCGGCACGGTGTAGAGCTGGAATTTGGTGGTCATCCCCCGTACCTGCCCCAGATCGAGGGGGAGGAAATCGAAAAAGAGGGTCCGGTCCCCTTCGGTGGCGATGGAGGTCATCTCCCCCTTGTTCTGTTCGGGGACCTTCTCGTGGATGATTTCGAGGTTGGTGGTCTTCCCGGACATGCCGGGGCCATAGTAGACCAGCTTGCAGGAGATTTCCTTGCGGGCGTAGTTAATCTGCACGGGTCAATGTATCTCCATCGTGACGGCCAGCGGGCCGATGAAAAACCGTCTGCGTCGCCGCTACGGCGTCGAAGCCGCGCGAGCGAGGCTCATGCGTCGCCTGATTCGACGACATTTTCAACGGCCCGCTATACATCAAGCCGACCGGTTTTCTTAATCTCGTTGGCCGCCTGAAACAGGGCGACGTTCACCTTGCCGTTGTCGACATCGAGGCCGGAGAGGGCGATAAGGAGCGACTTGCCCAAATCTTCCAGATATATCTTCCCCTGACTGGACTGCATTATATACCGGGTAAAGCCGGTATGTCCCATCGGCGCCAAACCGTTTTTGATGGTCAGGGCCACCTGGCTCATGAAAGCCCCGAGGGTCTCGGCGTCGGTCTCCCCTTCGAGATGGCTTTCGATCAACATGCCGTCTTTGGTGATGACCAACGCCCCATCCATGCCGCCGGGGCCGCAAAGACCTTTGAGGACGCTTTTTAGCGTGTTCATTGGGTCACCTCCGACAGGTAGCGTTGGAGGCGGGTTTCGACGGTGGCCATGTTGGCGTCGTGGTTGACCACCACCGCCACGGTGGCGTAGAAAGCGTTGGCCACCAAAACCACCCCGATGGGGCAGTTCAGCGTCCCCCGTTGGAACGAACCGACCCCCGCCCGACGCATGCCGTTGGACGACGCCTTGAAAAGGTTGAAGACCAGTGTCGGCAAAGCGTTCTCGTCGAGTTTGGCTTTGTTGAGGGTCTTGAAGGGAACGCCGTTTTGGTCGAGCAGGAAGATGCCGAGCAATCCGTCGAGCCGAGAGAAAATGGTCAGCTTCCCGGCCAGCGTCTCTTGCATCAGCTCTTCTTCGTCGTCGGCCTCGGAGGTGGCGATGACCACTTTGAACTCTTCCGGGTCCCACACCCCCGACGAATCGGCCGATGCGGGGGAGGCGTTGGCCTCCAGCGCGTCGTCGATCACCAGTTCGGCTTCCACCGCATCGTCGTCATCGGTCGTTTCATCGACCGCCACCGCCGTGTCGTTCTCGTCCGGGACCAGATCTTCCTCCGCCACGGGCGCCTCTGCGGTGGAGGCTTCCGCCACCGCCACCGGCGCCGGGGGGACGGCTTTGGCCTCTTTCCGTTTCACCACGTCGAGAAGCGTCGTCGCCCGTTCGTCGCCGGGGGCGTTTTTTAATATCTCGTCGAGGAAGACTCGGGCGCGGCCATAGGAGCGCCCCTTGAGGTAGATCTGGGCCGAGAGGAGCCGGGCCAGATAGTTTTGCGGATCGCGGCGCAAGGCGGCGGCGAAGCAGGAGAGCCCCTTTTTCAGGTAGCGGACGTCCCGTTTTTTGTTGAACGAGGCGACGAACAGCTCCCCTTTGGCAAGGTGGAGCATGGCCGAATCGGGTATCCGCTCCAACCCCCGGTCGAGGGTTTTGAGCGCCATGCCGTATTCGCCGAGCGACTGCATCTGCCGAGCCGACTTGACGAACGACCGGGCAGTGTCGGTCGGGGTCTGTCGTTCCGGGGCCTCTTCGTTCATATCGGTCCTGTTCAGGTAGCCGAGACGGAGGTGGTTAAGACAAGGAATCGCCTGCCAGACGCAAGCGCCGACTCCTTCCCACCGCACACCATAATGCGCCATTGTAGGCGCCCCGTCTGACCCTTGTCAAAGCATTTAATTTGTACATAACTTACGTTAATAAGCGGTAATTGGCATGTACAGGACCTCTGTCCTTTTTGTGCGAAAAGTTTGTCGCACGCGAGGAGGTGCGCCATGATTTTGGTGGAGGGGAGTGGTCGGTTCGTTTACAATCAGAGGATCATTGGGAGAGCGAATATGTTTGGACTTGGAATGCCGGAACTGATCATCATCCTGCTGATCATGCTGGTGGTCTTTGGCGCCAGCCGTCTGCCGGAGATCGGCTCCGGGCTCGGCAAAGGAATCAAAAACTTCCGGGGCTCGCTAAAAGACGCCGAAAAAGAGGTCAAAGAAGTGACTTCGGATATTAAGGACGACGAGCCGAAAGCGTGATGGGGGGGCGTCATGGATAAAGACCTAAAGATCACCTGCCCCGACTGCCGGGTCATCCTGATCGTCGACCGGATCAGCGGCGAGATTATCGAGACCCGTCGCCCGTTGGTCAAAGATTCGTCCGGCGACCGTTTCAAAGACAGCATGAAAAAGCTCGACATCGAAAAAGCCCACCGTCAGAACATGTTCGACAATCTGGCCGAAGAGCAGGCCAAGAAAAAAGCCGTCGCCGAAGAGCTTTTCAACGCGTCGTTAAAAGACGTCAAGGAGAAGGGGGACGAGATCCGCCCCGAGAACATTTTTGACCGTGACTAATTCGTGCAGTTCCACCCTGCATAACGAATGACTCGTCACCATCCCCTCTCCCGGTTTCCTTCGGCTCTTGCCGCTATCGACGGGGTGGCGCCGCTCCCCCTGACCCCGTCGAAAGCGGGGCCGCCGACGGCGTCCGCCGGTGAAAAGTTCCTCCACTCCTCCTACGACCCGATCCGCGAGGCGGAAAAGTTCGTCGCGTCGCAAACCATCGCTCCCGGCGGAAAGGTCTTTCTCTACGGCGTCGGGCTCGGCTACACGTTGCCGCCGCTTCTCAACGCTCTCGGCCCGACCGGCCAACTGGTGGCGGCGGAACCGAACGCTTCCGCTCTCGCCACGGCGATGTCGCTTCTCGATCCGACGATCTGGGCCGACCCCCGTCTCACGCTGGTGGCGGGGGCGACGGAGGAAACGTTCCTCTCCGAACTTGCCCGCGCTTTCGCCACCCTCGGCGACCCGGTGACGGTGGCGCTCTGGCCTCCGTCGGTGGCGACGGCCCCTCCCGATTGGCAGGGGGTGCGGACGGCGGTCGAGATGATTCGGATGGAGCGGCGCTACGCGTTCGTCATGGGGGGATCGGCGGAGACGAACCACGACGCGAATCTCCCTCGGCTCCTCGGCGAACGGGGGCTCCGGTCGCTGGCCGGTCGCTTAAATGGCGCGATGACTTTCGTGGTCGGGGCGGGGCCGTCGCTCGACCGGGATATGGTTCATCTGGCGGCGCATCGGGAACGGGCGTTTCTCATCGCTTCCGACACCGCTTTCCCGGCGTTGATACGCGAAGGGATCGAACCCGATCTGCTGGTGTCGGTCGATCCGAAACCGGAGACCCTCGACCATTTCGTGCTGGCCGACCGGTTCGACCTGCCGTTGGCGGTGTTGCCGACGGTGGCGGCGGAGTTGGTGTCCCGATGGGAGGGGCCGCTGTTCGTCGGGTTCCGTGGCGTCGAACGGTACCCTGCCGAAGCCGCCACGTGGGCTGCGTGACGAAGCGGGGCTGGTCGCCGCCGGTGGGTCGGTATCGGCCATGGGGCTGGAACTGGCCCTTGTGATGGGGGCCGGATCGGTGGTGACGGTGGGGCAAGATTTCGGCTATCCGGGGGGACGGGCCTACGCCTCCGGCACGGTGATCGGTCGGTTCAACAAGAACTGGCTTCCGACCGACGATCTTCGGACCGACCACGATATTTTCGGGCGGCCCCTCTTGTCGACCCTCAACCTCTACAGCTACCGCCGCATATTCGAAGAGATAGCCGCCACCGCCACCGTTCCGCTCTACACCCTTTCGACCTACGCCCCCCCCATGCGGCGCTTCACCCCGATCCACGCGCCGCCGGTTTGCGATCCCCCGTCGCCGGTCATCGACTGGCCGCGCATCCCCTGTCTGTCGTCGCCACCGGTTCCGCTTACCGGTCGATGATCGGGTATACTGGCCCGATGCGCATCGGATACGTTCTGCTGATCACCCTCCTGACGACGGCCCTGTCCGTCGCCCCCGCCCGTGGCGAGGCGATCACCGTCACCGTTCCGTCGGAGGCCACCGCGCCGACCCCCGGCGAGAACTACGCGACGGCCCGGAAGGAGGCCATGAGACAGGCTTTCGTGGTGGCCGCCTATCGGGCGGCGTCGGGGATGGCGGCGTCGCCGGCCGATCTGGAAAACCTGCCGGGGGTGGAGGTTCTGCTCCGTCGGGCAGGGGAATATGTGGCCGGCTATAAGATCCTCGGCGAAACCATCGACGCCGAGAACCAGACCTTGACCCTCTCGATGCAGGTGACCCTCTTCGCCGACACGTTGCAAAAGGGACTGGCCGCCGCCGGGGTGGCGTTGACCCGACCGACGTTGCCGTCGCTGGTGATTCTGATCGACGAACAGAGCATGCAGTTTATTAACACCTCCAACGTCTTGCTCCTCAAATCGCTTTCGGAAGAGACCCTCGCCGACGCTTTCCGCGACCGGGGCTATCGGGTGGCCGACCGGGTGGCGGTCCGCCAAGCCGGGCTCGATCAGGTGGCCTTGGCCGCCATGCAAGGGGATCGGGAAGCCCAGCGTCGGCTCGCCAGCGGCATGGGGGCGTCGCTGTTGCTGTTGGGGAAAACCGTGGTGGTCTCCATCGGGGCGGGGGGGGAAGAGCATGTGACCGCGAAAGTGGCCGTCTCGATGGCGCCGCCGGGACAGCCGAGCGCCGGTGACTTTACCGGGGTCGATAGCGGTGTCTACGCCGACATCCTGGACGGAAGCTCCGCCGCCATCAAAAACGCCACCGGTCAGGTGATCCGCCAAGCCGCCGAAGCGATCCCCGCCTTCTGGGCGCCGTCACGGCGCTAGCCGCCGCCTCACTTCCCGCCGCTTAATCCTTCGAACCGCACCGTCCCCCCCGCCGGATCGACGGTGAAGACGAAAAGGGACAAGACGTTCATCCCGATCAGTCCGGCGTATTCTTGCCGACCCGGATGGTCGATAGCCGCCGCCGTGACGTTCCGCACGGTGGCCGGGCCGATGGTCAATTCCCGTATCACGATTACCGGCGCGGTAACGGTTCCCGAAGGGGTGGCGAAGCGACCGGGGCGGGCTTTCGTCAGGTCGGCGCCGAGCGCGCGGGCCAGCTTGGTGGTGACGGTGGTGAACCCGGCGCCGGTGTCGAGGAGCATGGTCCGCTCCGCCTTCGGCCCGAACCGGACGACGGTGGCCGGTTTTCTCCCGATCATGGTCAAAGGGGCGGCGCCCGGTTGAGCGAGGCGGGCGGTCGGTTTCGGCGCATCGACCGAATCGGTGACGGTGGTGAGGGGGACCGGTGTCGCCCCTTCCCGCAACGGCGTCGGTACGCTCATCCGGTCGGCGACGAAATGGACGGCGCCCTCCCGGTCGGTGTAGCGCCAGAGGATCTCCTCCCCGTGGGCGATCATCATGGTCGCGACCAGGAGGGGGGCTAAAAGGCGCACGGTCAGTCGGCGACGACGAAAGCGGCTTCGACCCCTCGACCGAGAAGAGCGGAGAGCGCCTCTTTGGCCGAGGTCATTTCGTTGAACGGGCCGACCTGCACGCGGGTGAAGGTCTGCCCGCCGGGACCGGCGTAGTCGACGAGGCGGACTTTACTGATGGCGTAACCGAGTTGCGCCGAGAGCCGTTCGGCGTTCCCCCGGACGGTGAAGGCGCCGACTTGCACGAAGAACGTTCCATGTTCGAAATCGGGCAACGGCGCCGTCGGGGTCGGCGTATGATCGGGGCCGCTTTCGACCCCGGCGGCCAAAGCGGTCACCCGGACTTTGCCGGTCCCTTTTTTCATGATGCCGAGACGCCGAGCCCCTTCGCGGGAGAGGTCGATGATCCGGGTCCCGACAAACGGCCCCCGGTCGTTGACCCGCAAGACCTGCGTTCTGCCGGTGTCGAAACTGTAGACCTCCACCATGGTCCCCAAAGGCAACGTTTTGTGGGCTGCGGTCAGGCCGTCCATATCGTAGATCTCGCCGTTGGCGGTTTTCTTGCCGTGGAAGTCCCGCCCGTACCAACTGGCGATGCCGGTCTCTTCGTAACCGTAGGCGTCGGCCAATGGGTAGTAGGTAATCCCTCTGATGGTGTAGGGGCGGCTTTTCTTAAGGGCGCCGACGGGGGCTTTGTCGGCGCGACCGATCGGCGTTTTGGCGACGCCGGTGTCGCGGCGCAGACGGGAGGTGTCGGCGCAGGCGGTCGTCATGAAGGCGACGACCAGCATGAGCGAGAGCGGGAGTTTATAGGTCAGCATCGTTTCCGTTCCGTGGGGGATGAAGCGTATGATAAGGGGATCGAACATTTTATGCAAAGGGGAGGAGATGGAGCCTCGGAGCCGTCGTGTCGTCTTCGACCTGCCGTCGCCGATGACCGAATGCTACCGGATCATCGTGCGGGTCGATCCTGCCGACATCTACTATCTGACCACGCTGACCGAGACCTATGAAGGGTTGTCGATCCCGAGGAGCGTCGATCAGGCGCAAGGGATCGTCGAGTTTCTGGTGGCGCCCGATTTCGTCGACGATACCCGGCGGATGCTCGAAGGATTGGGGAAAGATATTTCCATAAGTATCCTTCGGGCGTAATCGGCATCTAACTGGGCTGAAACCAACGCCATCATTCGAGGGGAATTTATGAGAATCGTCGCCACACTGCTTGTTCTGATCGCTTTCGCCCTCCCGGCCAAGGCCGCGCCGATCACCCCCTATCTCGATCTCGGCCCGGTGACCGCCCCCGTCGACGAAGCCGAAGCGCAGGTGAAGAGCGCGCTCACCGGCGCGGCCTTCACCATTTTGGGGAGCTATGCCCCCACCGGCGACGCGGCGAAGTATCGGGTGGTGGTCTATACCAGCGACGATCTTTTGCGGGCGTTGGGGACGTTGGCGCCCCAGCGGGGACTGGCGGCGGCGTTGAAAGTCGGACTTCGTGCGGACGGGGACAAGACGATGGTCAGCATGACCAATCCCGACCTGATCTTTCGGGCCTATCTGCAAGACGATTACGAAAAAGTGGCGGCCAAGCTGGCCACGGTGACGAACAAAGGGATCGGCGCCTTTTCGACAGCCAACGGCTTCTCCGGCACGGCGAAGCCGATGGGAGGGGGCGATCTCGATAGCGACCGGGTCGGCGATTATCACTATATGTTCGGCATGGAATATTTCGGCGATCAGGTGAAACTGACCGTGCGGAAAACCGAGTTCGCCGAACGGGTGAAATCGATAGAGGCCTATCTGGAAAAGAACGGGCCGAGGGTCGCGAAAGTCTTCTCCGTCACCATTCCCCGCAGCGACGGGAAGAACGTGGCCGTCTATGGGATCGGGCTGGCCGATGCGGATAAAGGGGAGCCGTTCTTTCTCCCGATCATCGGCGCCGACCATCTGGCCGCTATGCCGTATGAGCTGATCGTCATCGACAAAGAAGCCTACATGCTCCATGGACGGTACCGAATCGCCCTCCATTGGCCCGCGTTGACCATGGGGACTTTCACCAAGATCATCTCCACCCCCGGCGAGATCGAAGATCAGTTAAAAGAAGTCGTCCGGGTGAAGTGACCCCGCGCGCACAAGAAACGCCGGTAGCGAGATGGCTACCGGCGTGATTTGTGAGAGCGCGGACCCCTTGACCTGTCGATGATGAGCGGGCGAAGAACGCGACCCTTTATCGACGGGTGAGGAGGGGACGACCCGTAAGGGTCACACTTCGCCGAGGATGGTGACCTCGCCGGCGGAGCCGGCTTTCGTCCCCGACGGGAGTTTCGTCACCGTGAAGCTTGCGCGAAGCCCCGGCGTCAGGTCGTTCCACTCCGCGTTGGTCAGATGGGTCACGTGGAAGAAGAACGACGCCCCGTCGTCCCGGCGGATGAAGCCGAACCCCCGGTCCGGCTTGATATTCTCCACGATCCCTTCGTAGAGATTCTCGTCGTGGACCTCATCCTGTTCGTCGTGATACTCGTCCCCGTGCCGCTCGTAGGCGCTGGTGTACTCGCGCATCTGTTCCGCTTTCTGTTCGGAGAACCGGGAGCGGCAAGCGTCGCAGAAGAACGGCTGTCCCTCGCGGAGGCGGATTGTCGTCAGAACCATTTTGTCCCCCTCGTGCAACGGCGACTTGCACTCGACCAACACCTCTTCCGGGCGCCACTCGATCTGTTCCGTCATCTCGTTGAGCCAGAGGACGTGGAAATCTTTGAGCCCCTTCTCGTCCGCCCGATCGGCGTAAAGCTTGGCGCACGACTGGCGAATCGACGCGATGACGACCCGTTTCCCCAAAGCCCGGATCCGTTGGAAGACCGGGTAGTAGTCCTTGTCGCCGATCACCGCGATGGCAAGATCGTAACCGCCGGGGATGAAAGCGTTGTAGAGCATCGACGACGCCAGCGCGATATCGACGCACTTCTCGCGGGGGACGAAGGTATCCTCTCCCCGATCGTCGTGGAGGATGCGGCGGCGCTGATAGTCGATGGGGAACGCCTCCACCTCGTAGTGGTAATCTTCCCGCAACAGGGCGAAGAAATCTTTCCGGCGTTGCGCCCGGTCGTCGTCCACCGGATCGTGGTTCACCGGGTAGGAGCCGAAAAGATGGGTTCGCACCAGATCGAGTTCCGGCAAGCCGTCCCGGGTGCGCAGAGTGCTGATGAGAGCGTGGGGGAGAAGACCGTAGTCGATGTAGAAACCGCCGGTGGGGGCGCCGGTCTCGCGGGCGAGATGGCGAAGGTTCGAGTAGAGCCAGGTTCCGTCGACGAATACCATTACCTTGATCATGCCGATCTCCTTTTACGCATCGTTGGATCGAAATTTTCATTACAAACTAAAAGGAGAGAACCTCTCCCCGCCCGTTCAGAATAACATGACCGTCAGTGTCACGACAATCGATCGACGTCGATGTCGAACTGTTTGATCTTTTCCTGAAGGTTTTTGCGAGCGATCCCGATCGCCTCCGCCGTGTGGGAGATGTTCCCCTCTTTCCGGGTCAACGCCCGGATCAGGTAGGCCCGTTCCCACTGGGCCCGGGCGATTTTAAGCGGCTTGAGAGCGCCGATCTCCCAATCTTCGGTCGGAACGTAGGTGGACGGAACCACCACGTGCAGTTCCTCCGGGAGATCGCGCATCGCCACCTCCGCGCCGTGGCAGAGGACCACCGCCCGTTCGATGACGTTTTGCAACTCCCGAACGTTGCCCGGCCACCGATGGGCCGACAGCGCGGCCATCGCTTCGTCCGAGAAGGCCGCGATATCTTTCCCGTTTTCCTGGCGGTACCGTTCGAGGAAGTGATAGGCCAGAAGGGGGATGTCTTCCTTGCGATCCCGTAACGGCGGGATTTCGATGGCGATGACGTTGAGCCGGTAATAGAGATCTTCGCGGAACCGACCAGCCGCCACCTCGTCGGCCAGACGGCGGTTGGTGGCGGTGACGAAGCGGGTGTCGGTCTTGATCGTCTTCGTCCCCCCGATCCGCTCGAACTCCCGCTCCTGAATGGCCCGTAGTAGTTTCACCTGGACCGCCGGGCTGATCTCGCCGATCTCGTCGAGGAACAGTGTCCCGTTGTCGGCCAGTTCGAACCGTCCCTTGCGCATGGCGGCGGCCCCGGTGAACGCCCCCTTCTCGTGACCGAACAGTTCCGATTCCAAGAGGGGTTCCGGCAATGCGGCGCAGGAGACCTTTACGAAAGGGCCGTCGGCTCGCAGCGATTGGTTGTGGATGGCGCGGGCCACCAGCTCCTTGCCGACCCCCGACTCGCCGGTGACCAAAACCGTCGCGGTGGTGGCCGCCACCTGATCGACCATCTGGTAGATCGACTGCATCGAGCCGGACCGACCGATGATCTTGTCGAATCGGAGCGCGCGGGAGAGCTCTTCACGGAGACGGGTGTTCTCCGAGCGGATCGCCTGCAACTCGAAAATCTTGCCGATGGTCAGAACCACCTCCTCCGGCTCGAAAGGGCGGAGGAGATAGGAGAAAGCCCCCTTTTTAATCGCCTCGATGGCGGTCGGGATCGAACCGTAGGCGGTGACGATGATGACGTCGGTGGAGGACCACCGTTCTTTGATCCGGGTGAGCAGTTCGATGCCGTTCATTCCCGGCATCATCAGGTCGGAGATGACCAGTTCGGCGCCGGTGGCTTCGAGCATGTCGAGCGCCTGCTGCCCCCCGTCGGCTACGGAGCAACGGAACCCTTTCTTCTCCAGAAGGAGGGAGAGGAATATCTGGTTTTCCTGATTGTCGTCGACGATCAGGATGCGGCGTTCGTTCATCGAGACAGTATACAGGCTTGCGCCGGTCCTTTGCCCACTTGGTCTTTTGCGAGCGCCGCGTTCTTCGCCCGCTCGTCTTCGACGGATGAACGGTGTCGTCGGGGCGGGGCCATGCGGGCGAAGGCGGAACGACGCCGACGTTTGCGGATAACGGGAGATCCTCGCCTCCCGCGCTGGGGGGATCGGTGTTGCCGGGTCGGGGGGATGCTGATAGAGTTGATCCACCAGATGTGAACCTTTCACCAACCGACCGCATCTATTCATGTCAGAACCGTCGCGCGAAGAACAACACCGGGGACGCCACAAGCGGACCCCGGAAGAGATCGCTCGCGCCGAAGTGAACAAGGCCGAAGATCTGGGCCTCATCGCCCGGATCAAAGAAGGGGACTTCACCGCTTTCGAGACGGTGGTCAACAAGTACGAGTCGAGGATCTTCAACCATTGCATGAAGTTCCTCAATAATCAGGAGGATGCGGAAGATGTTTTGCAGGAGTCGTTCCTGCAGGTCTACCGCTCTCTTGAGTCGTTCCGGGGAGAGTCGGCCTTCTCCACCTGGCTTTTCAAGATCGCCACCAACGGCTGTCTGATGAAAATCAGGAAAAAGAAGAAAGTCGATCTGGTTTCCATCGACAAACCGATCGAGTTTGACGGGTCGACCCTCCAGCGAGAGATCGTCGATTGGTCGCAAAATCCGTCGTTACAGCACGGCGCCGACGAGATGCGCCGGGTGCTGGAACGGGTGATCGGCGAATTGCCGGAGGATAAACGGGTGGTGCTGGTGCTCAAAGATGTCGAAGGCTTCTCTAATCAGGAGATCGGCGACATGCTCGGCATGTCGGTGGCGGCGGTGAAGTCGCGGCTCCACCGGGCGCGACTGGTGATGCGCGACTCTCTGACCTGCTACTTTAACGGGACGCTCGATATGCGGACCCCGCGCGATTCCTTCGAGGAGCGATAAGCCATGAGTACCGAAAGCCATCGTCACGACTTCGACGACGAGCGTGAACACGACGACATGACCTGCCGCGAAATATTCGAAAAACTGAACGACTATCTCGATCAAGAACTCGATCCCGACCTGTGCGACAAGATCGACAACCACGTGGAAAACTGCGAGCCATGCATCGCGTTCATCAACACGCTCAAGAAAACCGTCGAGCTGTTTCAGGGATTCGACGCGGGAGAGGCTCCCAGCGAGCTTCCCGAACCGGTGCGGGATAATCTCAAGAAATTCCTCGACCAGAACCTGAAAGGGGAGTGATGCGATGACCGACGCATGCGACCTCTCCCACCGCCCCCCCGCCCCCGACATGAACCCGACCGACGCCGAGATCGCCGATCTGTTGCGCCGGAGCGAACGGATCGCCGTGGTGGGGCTTTCCAATAAACCGAACCGGGCCAGCTTCGAGGTCGGCCATTACCTCGTCGACCGGGGATATACGGTTCTTCCCGTCCATCCCAACATCGTCGAATGGGAAGGGATACCGGCGGTCAAGAGCCTCGGCGAAGTGGCGGAGGGGGCGGATATCGTCGATCTATTCCTGAACGCCGAGCGGGTGGCCGACGTGGTCGCCGCCGCCATCGCCCTCAAACCCCTGGCCGTCTGGCTCCAGTTAGGGGTGGTCAACAACGAAGCCGCCAAAAAGATCAGAGACGCCGGGATCATGGTGATCCAGGATCGGTGTATCAAAATCGAAGACAACAGACTTTTGCGAGGGTGAGGGAGAAGAAATGAACGAACCGCTCGGAATCGAAACCACGGTCACCGGCGACATCGCCGCCGTGCGTGAAAAGACCATCGCCGCCCTCAAAGAAGAAGGGTTCGGCGTCCTGACCGAAATCGACGTCAAGAAGACCATGAAAGAGAAGCTCGGCGTCGAGTTCGTCAACTACGTCATCCTCGGCGCCTGCAATCCGAAACTGGCCCATCAGGCGCTCGCCGCCACGCTCGACGTCGGGCTGGTGATGCCATGCAACGTCGTCCTCTCCGAACGTGAAGCGGGGAAGATCACCGTCGCCGCCATGAACCCCGGCCTGATGGACGCCATGATCCCCGGCGCCGATCTCTCCGCCATGGCCACCGAAGCCAAAGCGAAATTGACCCGGGTTATCGAGTCGCTCTGAACGCCACCAAAGAAACGCCCCGGCAGGCGATCCTGTCGGGGTTTTTTTGTGCGCCCAGTGAATGAATTATCGGACCTCTGAATACGTTGTCGAGGTCGGAACGTTCCCGTCGCCCCACGTGGCGGGGCGAAACGATGAGATCCTACCCAAAGCGCCGTCCCGACGCGATAGAGGTGAAAGGGGGCTTGCTAACCGTTTGATAATGCGTCGGGCGGAAGGGTCATGCCGCGCAGGTCGGCCTGATGGCGCATCAGGTTGACGCTCTCGAAACCGGAGCGGGAGTAGAAGGCCAGCCCGGCCTCGTTGGTGACGTCGATGTTGACGGTAAGGCGGACGGCGCCCATCTGTTTGCTCATGGTGGCGATGGCGTCCATCAGAAGGCCGCCGACCCCTTTTTTGCGGAACGGCTCGTCGACGATGAAGTCGTCGATATGGACCGAAAGCCCCCCCATGGCGGTGCTGATGGAAAACTGGAGGTTGGCCAGCGCAATGACCCGTCCGTCGATCTCGACCAAAACGATGCGGGCCAAGCCGGGGTTTTCGAGAACGTGGGTCAACCCTTGCCGTTGCAAGGTCTCGTCGAAGGAGAACTGCGGCTCGATGGTGTAGAGCTGTTCTAGGAGGCCGAGCATCGCCCCCATATCGTCGGCAGTCGCGTCGCGTGCGGTGATTTCCTGCATGAGACCTCTCTGGAGGGGGGACGCCACTCCGCCCGAAAATAAAGAAATGGCGCCGTACGTCCTTATGTTACAAAGACAACGACGCCCGCACAGGTCGAAGAACGGGCCCGGTCTAGGCCGGTTTTGTTACCTTGCCCGAGGTGATGCACTCGGTGCAGACGGTAATCCGTTTCACGCCACCGGTCGGCTGGACCGCGCGAACCTTTTTCAGGTTGGGGTTCCAGCGTCGGCGGGTCGTGTTGTGAGCGTGGCTCACGTTGTTCCCGAACATCGGCTTCTTGCCGCAGATATCACACATTCTTGCCATAAGACCACCCGGCTTTCTCTATGGTTGTCGCCAGAAAACGGTAATGATAGCATATCGACTCCGAGAGACAACCATTATTTTCCCCCGACGGGGAGTGGAGAGACGATGCCGAAAATCACCAAAAAGACCCTCCTGCACGACGCCCTCAAAAAAGACCCCAACGTGGCCAAAGCCTTCACCAGTCTCGACATGGGGTGCGCCTCCTGCTCCGGCCAATACGCCGAGACCGTCGAATGGGCCGCCGTCACCCACGGTGTCGACACCGCCGAACTGGTGAAACGGTTAAACGGCAAGTGATCCTTACCGGCTATCGGTCGGCGCGGTCAGGACGATCCCCCGTTTCGTGTCGATCCGGGCGGCGCCGTCGGCCAACGAGAGGTCGAGCAGATGCCCCCCCCGTCGTCGATCGGCGTCGATGAAATGAAAGTGCCATCCCGCCTCGTTGATCCCCCCGATCCACGTGGGGAACCTGAACCCGACCACCGTCCCTTCGATATCCGATAGTGTCTCGATCACCTCGTCTTTGATCGCCACGGCCAAAGGGCGATAGGGGGGCGACTGAGGGGGGAGCGCCCGGATCGTCACCGACGCGAAGGTTCCATCGAGGCGGATCGCCTGAATCTTGTTGATGTCGAGCGAACCGTCGAGCCGTTCGGCCAGCCCTTTCATGGTCGGGACCGGGCCGAGGGAGATGAGGGCGTCGGTGTGAAACGAAACGACGGTGGCGAAAGGGACCAACGCGTCGGCAGGCGCCGCCGTGGCCGCGCCGCCGGGACGTCCCTGATATACCAAGCCGTCGACGACGATCATCTCCCCGTCGATATGGTTGAAGGTTCCCAAACCGAGCCCGCCGGGGGCCGACAGCTCGCCGACGGTGGTCGCGCCCTCATACTTCCCGGCCAGCAGATCCGATAGCAGGCCGTATTGAACGACCTTGTCCTCCCCGCCGACCGCCGCAGCCATCAGCAGGGCGACGATGAGGGAATTCATATTTTATGGGCGCTAAAACGTTGGTCCCGGGCCGGGTCGTCGTTCCCGACCAGCTTCTTTTTCTTCGCCTCTTTCTCCGCTTTGGCCAGACGATCGCCGGCCGGAGGATGGGTCTTGAAAAACCCGGCGTCGGGCGCCCCTTTGGAGGCGTTGCGCAGGGTGGTCAGAAAGCCCATCAGCCCCGCCGGATCGTACCCGGCCCGATAGGCGATGGCAAGGGCCATGGCGTCGGCGTCGAACTCTTGCGACTGGGAATAGCCGCTCATCACCATCTTGTTGACGATATCGTCGATGGAGCCGGAGAAGGCCTCGGTCAGCGACGCCAGTTGCGAACCGGAATATTCCTTCACCGCCTCGGTCCCGAGGATGGTGAACGCCTGCGTCAGGTTCGACGATTTAATCGCTTCGAGCCCATGCTTTAAAGTGACGTGGGCGATCTCGTGGGCGAGGACGGCGGCCAGCTCCTCTTCGTTTTTCACCTTGGCCAACAGCCCGGTGGTGACGAAGATGAACCCCCCCGGCGCGGCGAAAGCGTTCACCTCGTTGGGAGCGTCGAGCAACACGAAGTGATAGCCGCCGAAGGTTTCGGGGCGGTCGGAGAAGCGGGAGAGGTAGAGCCCCACCCGGTTGACGTAGTCGGTCCGTTTCGGGTCGTCGAGCGTCTTATAACGAGAGAGGATCGTCGCCGCCACCGACCGACCGATGTAATGCTCCTCCGACGGGGTCAGATCTTTGGTCCCTTTGCGGACCGCTTTGGCCACCTTCACGGCGGCGTCTTTTTTCTCCCAGACCTTTCCGCCGATCTCCAAGGCGTCTCCCAATCCGAAGGCGAAGGCCGATCCGGACAGCGCCGCCGCGGTCAAGAGGGCGGTCAGGGTAAAGGTTCCTTTTCGCATGATCATTTACCCCCTTTCGGCGACAGTTGTCCCGCTTTGGCGAAGGCGGCCAATTGCGCGTCGGGGACGGTGATCTTCTCCATCGTATCGACGGCGGCGAAGTTTAACGTCGGGTTTTTGGTTTGGTATTCTTTCTCCACCTGCGGGTTAAACCCTTTTCCGGCCAGCGCCACATCGTCGCCGCTCGGGCTTTTGTTATCGTCGTCGAAGAACGAAGAACCCTCCTTCGATCCGGCCCCTTCACCGACCGCCGACGCATGGACGTACCCTTTTTTACCGTGGGCCGTCACCTCGTACCAGTCCCCTTTTTTGGCGGAGACCGCCAGTTTGTCTTGAAACTTCGCCGTCGCCACCGTCGGGGCGAAGAACTGCCGTTCGGAGCGGATCGAGGTCTGTTTCACCGACACCACCACCGATGTGGCGGCCCAAACGACCGTTGCGCCGACGAGAACGACACCGCAGACGATCCCGATAGTCCGTTTCATAGCGAGCTCCCCTCAAGAGTGCAGATGGAATGGGTAGTATACCCCCCAATGCTCCCTATTTGGAGGTGTGGGTATAGACCCCGTTCCACTCCGGTGGGGGAGGAGACGTACGGAAAACGGCGATCCGCCCTTTGAGGGTCGTCGACGGCCCGTCCGGCCCGTCGGCGATGAGCGCGTCGAGGAGCCTTTCGGCCGCGTCCCACCGGCGGGCCAGATAGTGGGTCATCGCTTCTTCGTACGCGGCTTTCAGCGCCCGATGCCGGTCGGTCGCTTCGTCGATCCGGGCCAAGACCTCATACGCCCAGACCGGTTGCTCTTTCCCTTTCACCGTCAGGTAATCGACCCGGCGGACGAGGAATCGCTCGGCCACGAGGGGATCGGCCGCCGTCGGTTCGGCGATTAAGATGTGGACCCCGTAGGCTTTGCCGAGCCCTTCGAACCGGGAGGCTTCGTTGACCGTATCCCCCATGGCGGTGTAGTTGAACCGTCGATCGGAACCCATGTTCCCGACGACCGCCGGGCCGGAGTTGAGCCCCACCCGCATCGAGAGCGAGGGAAGCCCTCGTGCGGCCAATGATTCGTTGAGGGCGACCAACGCCTCCTGCCCTCCCAAGGCCGCTTCCACCCCGCGGGCCGCATGGTCGGGCTGATCGGCCGGGGCGTTCCAGAAGGCCATGATGGCGTCGCCGATATATTTATCGACCGTCCCGTCGAGGGCGAGGATCACGTCGGTGACCCGGGTGGTGTAGTCGTTCAGGACGCCGACCAGCTCTTCCGGCGAGAGTCTCTCCGATAACGTGGTGAACCCGGCGAGGTCGCAGAAGAAGAGGGTCAGGTCGCGCCGTTCCCCGCCCAAGCGAAGGGCGTCGGGGTGAGCGGCGATTTTCTCCACGATGGCGGGCGACAGGTAGAAGCCGAAAGCGCTCTGCAACGCCCGACGTCTGGCTCCCTCCACCCCGTATCGATAGAGGGCCGTCCCGGCGAAAGCGATAAGAGGCGCCCCGATGATCGTCGGCCCGTCGATGACGGTTCCGGCGCCGAAAAGGGTCGAGAGGGTATACGAGAGAAGGGCGACCGCTATCAAAAGCCCCCCTCCGGCCACTGTCGGCCCGAACCCCATGACCATATACGCCATCGCCACCGCCGCGCCCCCACCCACCGTCGGCGCCACCCAGCCGGGCGCCGGGGTGAGCCAGTCGCCGTTCAGAAGATTATCCATGGCCGTGGCGTTGATCTCCGGCCCCGGCGAGACGGGAGAGAGGGGGGTCGGTTTCAGGTCGTACAACCCGGTGGCGGCGTAGCCGACGATGACGTAGGCGCCCTCAAAGGCGGCCAGCGGTATGGCCGGTTTTTCCCCGGCTTGCCACTGCATATATGACGAGATCACCTGCGCCACCGGGTAGCGGCGATAGGTACCCCGCGGGCCGTGATAGTTCAGAAGCATTGATCCTTGGGGCGCGACGACGATCCGGCCGTCGGGAAGGGTTATCCGGTCGCCGTCGAACCGAACCGGACCGCCGCTCATGGAGGGGGCGCCGAGCGAGGGGAGGGCTCGACCGTTGAGAACGACGTAGGGGCGCAACCGGCGGAAGACCCCGTCGCTGTCGGGGGTCGCCGTCACCGAACCGAGACGACCGGCGGCGTCGACGAATCGCTCCAGCGGCGGGGCGGCCCGTCCCATGACGACGTCGTGGGGGGGCGTTCCACTGATCGGCAGGGTGAACCGGTCGGCCAGCGGGGGAGCGTCCCCTTCCGCTCCCTCGTAGAGAGCCGTCGCCAAGGTCACCCTCCCGGCCCGTCGGATCGCTTCGGCGAAGGCGGCGTCGACCTCTTCGCCGAAAACGGTGTGGGTGTCGAACAGTATGTCGAAGGAGACTTCTTTGGCGCCGCCGGCGACGGCGAAGTCGAGGACCGGGTTGTAGAGACTCCTCGGCCAGGGGAAAGGGATGTTGTCTTCGGCGAAATGATCGAGGCTGGCCTGATCGACTTCGACCATGACGATCCGCCGGTCGGCTTTGGCAGGGTCGGCGTGGATCGTATAGAGAAGATCGAGTCCCTTAAGGGAGAGCCCTTCCCCGGCGTCGGTCCGCAACCCGGCCACCACCAGCAGCGTGGCGGCAAGGGCGATCAGCGAAGGGGCGAAGCGTCGTCGCATAGGCGTCGGTCGATCTCGTCGTTGGTGAGCGTCATTTAGCATACCGCACCTCGCCATGGAGGGTGAGCGGGGGTAGAATGTAGGCTGAATGGCGTCGGTTATGTGAAGCGGAAGGGAAGTTCATATGCGTGGCGAGAGCGATAGAGCCCGACGAAATCGCGGGCTTTTTGTGCGGGGCTCTCAGCGGCACACTATGGGGAACCCTCTTGACACCTCGTGGAATCAGGAACTGGCCGGATCTCCTCTCACCGATGACGAGTTGGCGGGACTCATCGACTTTAGCCAGCTCAACGAGATCTTTAGCGAGTTTCTCGATATGCTGGGGTTGCCGGTCGGCATCGTCGATCTGAAAGGGCAGGTGCTTGCCTCGTCACCCTGGCAACGGGTCTGTCTCGATTTTCACCGCGCCGATTCCCGGACCTTGGCCCGTTGCATCGAGAGCGACACCCGGCTCGCCCAAGAGATGAGCGAAGGGAAGGAGTACGCCCTTTATCAATGCAGGAACGGTCTGACCGATTGCGTGACGCCGATTGTGGTCGAAGGACGGCATCTGGCCAATCTGGTCATCGGCCAGTTTTTCGTGTCGGAACCGGACAAAGTTTTTTTCCGTGAACAGCGAAAGCGATTCGGATTCGACGAAGCCTCGTACGAAGCGGCGTTGTCGGAAGTCCCCATCGTCGACGAAGAGCGTCTTCCGGTGGTGCTTGCCTTTGTCGGCGGCATCGCCCGTCTCGTGGCCGCCCATAGTTTGGCCGAAAGGCAGGCCCGGATGGCTCGACGGAATGTCGAGCGGCAGGTGGAAGGGCGGACCGCCGAGCTGGCCGAGGTGAACGAGGAGCTCGAACGTTTCGCCGAATCGATCTCCCACGACCTGAAAAACCCGCTCGACGCCATGATCGGGTTGATCCGGCTTCTTGAGAGCCGTTACGGTGGCGATCTGCCGGACGAAGGGCGAAACCTTCTGCGGCATCTATCGGACACCTCCCGCCGGATGAACCGGCTCATCACCGATCTGCTCGACTTTTCCCGCGCCCGGCAGGGAGAGTTGACCCGCGCGCCGATCGAAATGAATCATCTGGTGAAAGAAATCATCGACGAGCTAGCCCCTCTTTGGGGCGAGCGGGTGGTCCGTATCGACGTGGGAGATCTTCCGCCGACGGAAGGTGACGCCATGCTCCTGCGGGTCGTGATGACCAATCTTCTTGCCAACGCGGTCAAATATACCGGAACGCGCCCGGCGGCGACCATCGAAGTGGAAGGCGCTATCGAAAGGGATTGGCTCGTCTATCGAGTGCGGGACAACGGGGTCGGATTCGACATGAAACAGGCGGACGATCTTTTTACCGTTTTTCATCGACTGCACGCCCGGGCCGATTTCGACGGGACCGGCGTCGGGTTGGCGCTGGCGCGACGGATCGCCCGTCGGCACGGAGGGGATATCTCCATCGTGGCGGCGCCCGACAAGGGGGCGACGGTTACCTTTTTTCTTCCCGTTTCTCCTTGAGGGCCTCTCGTTCCTGCCACTGATCATCACCTGCTCGATTTTCTTTTTTTTGCAGGCGGGCGATGCGATCTTCCCTTTCCGGTATGGCCGGGCCGAAAAAGAGGGTTTCTTCGTAATGCCCCAGATGCCGAAAGCGGATTCCCCGATCGATCGGAAATGCAAAAACGCCCCGACCATCCCGGCCGGGGCGTTGCGTGTTGCGGGCGACGGACTCGCCGGTGTTTCAGCTTCCTCAGTCGCCGTGGCTGTGGCCGTCGCCTCCCAAGGGGGTGAAGGTGGGGCTGACGGCCCGGGCCGCCTCTTCTCTTGCTTCTTTCTCTTTTTCGAGATGCATCTCTTCGGCGGTTTCGCCCAGAGAAACCACCCGGCGGGCCATCGACTTGAAGACTTTGGCAAGCTCCGGGCTCTTCTCGGGATCATAGATCGGCGAGCCGGTGTCCCCCCCTTCGCAAATCGATTTGACGATCGGCACCTCGGCGATCAACGGAACGCCCAGCCGTTCGGCCTCGGCGGCGCCCCCTCCTTTGCCGAAGATGTGGACCTTGTCGCCACATTTCTCGCACTGATAGAAGCTCATGTTCTCGACGATGCCGAGAATATGGGTGTCGGTCTGGGCGAACATGGCCACGGCCCGGCGGACGTCGATGAGCGAAATCTCCTGCGGGGTGGTGACCACGACGGCGCCGGTGACATGGAGCGACTGGACCAACGACAAGGGAACGTCGCCGGTTCCCGGAGGCATGTCGACCACCAGATAGTCGAGTTCGCCCCATCGGACTTCATTCAGGAGCTGGTTCAATAGTTTCATGACCATCGGGCCGCGGATGACCAACGCTTCGTCCTCCCCCATGGCCATGCCGATGGAGATGACTTTCAGGCCGTTGGCTTCGTGGGGGGCTATCATCCCGTCGACCACCGCCAAGGAGGCGTCTTTGGTTCCGAGCATCCGATGAGCCGACGGGCCGAAGATGTCGAGGTCCAAAAGACCGACCTTGTTTCCGAGCTGGCTTAAGGTGTGGGCCAGGTTGATGGCCACCGTCGATTTGCCGACGCCGCCTTTCCCCGAGACCACCGGGACGATCTGTTTGACCCCCGGCAGACGGCGTCGTTTAAAGACCGAGTCGGCGCTCCCTTTGACCGGGGCGTCTTTTTCTTTGGTGGTGGCGCCGAAATAGACCTTCACCTTGGCGTCGGTGACTTTGGCCACCGCTTCTTTGATGGCGTCTTTCAGATCCCACAAGACCTGATCGTCGGCGGAGAGGGGTTTGAGCGAGATGATCGCTTCACCCTGCTCGTTATAGGTGGCCGCAGTGATGGCGTCGAGATCGACCAGGCTTTTGGAAAAGCCGGGGTAGGCGACGGTGGCGAGGGCCTCTAGCAGTTTCTCGTCCATGACGACTCCGTAATAAAAAGCAGGTTACATGATCGCCTGAACGGCGGTGACTCCGGGAACCCGTTCCATAAGGGTCCGTTCGATCCCCATTTTCAGGGTCATGGTAGCCGACGGACATCCGGCGCAGGCGCCCTGAAGGCGAACCAGTACGACCCCTTGGTCGTTGGCGTCGACGAATTCGACGTTACCGCCGTCGGCTTGCAACGCAGGGCGGATCTCGTTTAAGGCCGCCTCGATTTTCTCTTTTTCGATCATTGGTAAAGCTTCTCCCGCATAGTCGGTTTCGTTTGGCTTCGTTAATGACGCAATCGGGGTGAAGTCGATTCACCCGGCCTGCGCCGTTGGAAAGATACTACCGCAAACGGAGTCGAATGTCATACTAAATTAGTCAGGTATTTGCCTTGCCCGAAGAATGTCAAGAAGTGGGGCGATATTTATCGAATCCAAACTTTCTGGCCGGAATCTGTTCACTAATACGTTTCGCTTCCAAGGGGGGAGAGAAGCGTTATCCCCTATCTCGTTTTTGTTTATCGCCCCAGTCCGTGAAGAGGCTTTCCGGTTTTGGGCGATAGAGGGCTTTCTTTTATACATGAGGAGATTCCAGATGCGAACCATGACCAAGCTTGCGGCCGCGGCCATGCTGTTGTGCGCCACCCCGGCGCTGGCGACCAACGGCCATCAGCTTATCGGTGTCGGCGCCTACCAGAAATCGATGGGAGGGGCGACCACCGCCGCCCCGTATGACACGACCACTGCGGTCTCCAACCCGGCCGGGTTGGCGATGATCGAGCAGAAGGCCGACTTTATCTTCGAAGCTTTCATGCCGACCCGCACCGCCGACTTTAAAGGCGCCGGGGGGGAGAGCAACGAAGGGGGTTCGCCGATGTATCTGGTCCCCGCCGTCGGTTGGACCGGTGAAGTCTCCGAAGATACCTATTTCGGCGGCGGTATGTTCCTGATCTCCGGCATGGGGGTCGACTACGACACCATCGACGCCGCTCCTTTCGGCGCCGCCCAAGGCGATTTCACCCCGTGGAAAGCCAACCTTTACAGCCAATACCAGTTCTGGAAACTGGCGCCGACCTTGGCTCACAAATATGGAGACAACCTCGCCGTCGGCGTTTCGCTGAACATCGATTACCAGCAGATGGCCTTCAAACAGAAATACTTCCACCCGACCAACGGCCAGTATCTGGGCGCCGATCTGTCGCGGGCCGGAGGGGCTTTGGGCTACGGCATCACTATCGGTGGGCTTTACAAAGTGAATGAGATGTTCACCGTCGGCGCCACCTATATCTCCGAGCAGTCGTTCGCCGATATGGAGTATCGGATCTCCCAAGGAGACATCATGATGCCGGCCAACCCGCAGATGAGCCAGTGGCTTATGAGCGGCAACGGGACCTACTCCATGGGAATGAACTTCCCGCAGCAGGTGGCCGTCGGCGTGGCGATCAAACCGATGGAAGGGTTGAAACTGACCGCCGACTATAAATGGATCAACTTCAGTTCGACCCACGACTCCATCGACCTGAAAGGGACCTACGCCGTCGTCGATCCGGCCACCGGACAGGCGGTCGGTTCGGCTTCGTCGATGCCCCTTAACTTCGGGTGGGACGACGTCAGCGTCATCGCCGTCGGCGCCGAATATGTCGTCAACCCGATGGTCACCGTGCGGGCCGGTTACAACCACTCCGACTCGCCGATCAAAGAAGAGGATGTTTTCAACAACATGATCTTCCCGGCCATCGTTACCGATCATATAGGCCTCGGCGTCGATCTTCGGCTCGGCCACAACTGGGAGATGGGGTTCGCCTACATGAAGGCGTTCAAGAAAGAGCTGACCGGCAAGGGAGACCTTTTCGGTTCGACCTCCGGCGCGATGATCTCGCTGGAAGAGACCAGCTTCATCGTCTCCGTGGCGTATAACTACGGAAAATAGGCGGAGGGCCGGTCGCCGACCGTTACCGATAAAGAGCCGGGGCCGTCGAGACTTTCGCCTCCGCCCTCTTTGGACGTGACCGGTTAAGGTGGCAGACTGCTCTTCATGGAGGGCCTCCCGAACGGGAGGCCCTCTCTTTGTTTCCTAAGGGGTTTTCCGTTTCACGCAACTCCCGGCGTCGCAGATCGCCTCATGGGGATCGCCGACGATCTGGTCGGGGCAGGCGGGCGCCGGGCCGCACTGATCGACGGCGGGACACCGCTCTTGCCGCATCCGGTCGAACCAGAGGCCGTCGACCGGCAACCACCGCTCTTCGGCGTAGTCGATGGTCCGGCAAGCGCCGATCCAGCAGCAGTTGAACCCATACTCACGGTCGACCAACCGGCAATCGGCGTCGGTGGCGCAGGTGGTGTTCCAGCTCATCCCCTCCAGCACGGTTATAGAGGCGGCGCTCCCTTGAACCGGATACGACTCGGCGACGGCGCCGGAAACGGAACCCTCCACCAGATCGCCCGGTCGCAACTGCGAAAGCCCGTCACTCCCGGCCAGCGATATGCCGTCGATAGAGAAGAGGGTGGCGGTGGTAATGGTCAGGCTAATGCGGTCAATGCTGTAGGCGGCGTCTCTCGGTCCTTCCACCAGCGTCGAACCGACCGCTCCCCCCTCCGTTACCATCACCTCCACGTACGATACCGACCCACGAAAAGTGGCGGTTGGGCTGGAATTATCGCCGGAGCTGGCGCCGCAGCCGGTTAGGAAGAGGACAAAGGTGATAAAGAGGCGAGACATGAGGACTCCTGACGGGGGGGGATAGATTGAATCTGGCGCCATCTTTCCCCAACGTCAATGGATAAAACCACTATATCTTGGGGTCTGCGCCTTGTGTAACCACACTTTACCCATGTCTCTTGTGGCTATTTGTGTCGAAAATAAGACGAACTTATCTCTCCTCCCGAACGGTGGATAAAAGGGGGAAGGCTTTATAATCAACGTTCAAAATGGCCAAAATATGTGGAAAACTCTGTGTGAAAGGGTGGGGAAAGGGAGGGATAAAAAAAGTTTGACGCCCAATATGTAGTGGTGTATTCTGCATGCAGACACTACATCATGTGTCATTGGCAGCTTTTGCAGGATGGATCGCCACACTCCGTTACGCCCGGTGTCCGAATCGGTTTTCGGCGGATGTGGTATCGCCTCATTTATCAGTCGGTCATCCGTGTAGCGGGGGCTGAAGCGAGCATAGCGACAACGTAGTTCGCATCAACAAAGCATTGTAAGGGGAGGGCGCAATATGTCAGGAAACGGGAACGGGTCGTCGGCGACGCAGATCGAGGAGATAATGACGGTGCAAGACGACGACTATCTGAACGACCCGGAGCTGACCTCCGCGCCGAACCCGAACAATTTCCTCTCCGAGAACGCCATGCGGGTTCTGGAGCGGCGCTATCTGAAAAAAGACGACGACGGCGAAGTGGTCGAAACCCCCGCCGACATGTTTCGCCGGGTGGCCAACAACATCGCCCAAGCCGAGGCCCGCTACGGCTCGGCGGAAGAGGTTAAAGCGGCCGAAGAGGCCTTCTATGCCGTCATGTCCCGGCTCGAGTTCCTTCCCAACTCCCCCACCCTGATGAACGCCGGGCGGGAACTGCAACAGCTGTCGGCCTGTTTCGTCCTGCCGGTGGAGGATTCGATGGAGTCGATCTTCGACGCCGTTCGAGACACCGCGCTGATCCATAAATCGGGGGGGGACCGGCTTCTCCTTCTCACGTCTCCGCCCGTCGGGATCGCGGGTCCGTTCCACCAGCGGCGTCTCTTCCGGGCCGGTCTCGTTCATGAAAGTCTTCGACGCCGCCACGGAGTCGGTGAAACAGGGCGGCACCCGCCGGGGCGCCAACATGGGGATTCTTCGCGTCGACCATCCCGATATCCTCGACTTTATCGACTGCAAACGGGATATGGTCGGTTTCACCAACTTCAATATCTCCGTCGCCATGACCGACCCTTTCATGAAAGCGGTCGAGAAAAACGAGATGTACGACCTGAAAATGCCCTCCGACGGATCGGTGGTCGGCCAGCTCAACGCCCGCGAGGTCTTCGAAAAGATCGTCGATTCGGCATGGGCCAACGGCGATCCCGGCATCGTCTTCATCGACCGGATCAACCGGGACAACCCGACCCCGCACGTCGGCGAGATGGAATCGACCAACCCCTGCGGCGAACAGCCGTTGCTCCCCTACGAGTCGTGCAACTTGGGGTCGATCAACCTCTCCCGGCTCGTCGATACCGAGAACGGCGCCGTCGATTGGGCTCGGTTGCGCCGGACCATCCATGTCGGCGTTCGGTTCCTCGACAACGTCATCGACATGAACAACTACCCGATCGAAAAGATCGACAAGATGACCAAAGCCAACCGGAAGATCGGCCTTGGCGTCATGGGATGGGCCGATATGCTGATCATGCTCGGCATCCCCTACAACTCCGAAGAGGCGCTGAACCTCGCCCAAGAGATCATGTCGTTTGTCGACGTCGAGAGCAAAAAAGCCTCCGCCAAACTGGCCGGGCAACGGGGCGCCTTCCCCAACTTCCCCGGGTCGATCTACGACAAGCCCCACGGCGAACGGCTTCGCAACGCCACCACCACCACCATCGCCCCCACCGGGACCATCTCGATCATCGCCGGATGTTCTTCCGGGGTCGAGCCCCTCTTCGCCCTCTCGTACATCCGCACCGTCATGGACAAGGACCGGCTGGTGGAGGTCCACCCGATCTTCGAGAACGTGGCCAACGAGCGGGGTTTTATGGCCGACGACCTGATGGAGCGAATCGCGTTCCAAGGGCATATCGAAAACGAAGAGAGCATTCCCGAAGATGTCCGCGACGTCTTCGTCACCGCCCACGGCGTCTCTCCCGAGGCCCACATTCGGATGCAGGCCGCTTTCCAGGCGAGCACCGACAACGCCGTTTCGAAGACCGTCAACTTCCCCAACGAAGCGACCGTCGATGACGTCCGCAAAGTCTACGAACTGGCCTATCAATTGGGGACCAAAGGGGTGACCATCTATCGTGACGGGAGCCGGAGCGAGCAGGTCTTGTCGACCGGTTCCACCGCCGGACAAACCGAACCACCGGTCGCCGTCGAAGCCCCGGTCGATCATCGGCTCCACGCCCGCCCCCGGCCCGAAGTGATCTTCGGCTCGACGCAGAAGGTGAACACCGGTTGCGGCGCCATGTACGTCACCATCAACCACGACGGCGAAGGGAACCCTTTCGAACTGTTT
The DNA here is from genome assembly GCA_942491805.1 of Nitrospinota bacterium. GTDB lineage: Bacteria > Nitrospinota_A > UBA7883 > UBA7883 > JADGGD01 > JADGCD01. The sequence continues at coordinate 39,918 of CALOCG010000035.1, read as the reverse complement.
ACCCAGATCGGCAAAGCCGGTGGGTGCGCCGCTTCGCAAACCGAATCGATCGGACGACTCACCTCGTTGGCGTTACGGTCGGGGGTCGATCTGGAAGAGATTCGCCAACAGTTGATGGGGATCTCCTGCCATACCCCGGCGTGGGAGAAAGGGGTGCGGATCACCAGTTGCGCCGACGCCATCTCCAAGTCGATTGGCCGGTGGGTGAAAATGCAAGAGCGGCTCGGCGACGAACCGACCGCCGTCGCCGCTCCGATGTCGCTTATGGAACTGAAAGGGGAATTAAGCCCCACCGGCCCCGCCGGCGGCGTCTGCCCCGACTGCTCCGGCGCGCTGGAACACGTGGAAGGGTGCTTGAAATGTACGGGGTGCGGCTACACCAAGTGCTGATCTGCTTGTAAATTAAAGTTATCCGCCGTATTATGCTGGTGCGGCGGGTTACTTTGTCCAGTAGTATGAAGGAGAGGGGGATAATGGAGTTCAGACTTGGCGAGTTATTTTGTGGACCAGGTGGATTGGGCTTGGCGGCCAAGTCGGCCAAGGTAAAGCGTGGGAGTGAAGAGTATTCAATATCACACGCTTGGGCCACAGATTACGACAAGGATACCTGTGCAACATTCAGAAGGAATGTTATCCCTGCAAAGCCGGAATCCGTCATTTGTGAAGATATTCGAAAACTTGACTTTAAGAAGCTCAAGAAAATATCAGCAATTGATGCATTGTCTTTTGGCTTTCCGTGCAACGATTTTAGTGTGGTAGGAGAGAGACAAGGAATTAATGGTGTATTTGGCCCTCTCTACTCTTATGGAACCAAAGCACTCGAATTCTTTCAGCCTCAATGGTTTCTTGCAGAAAATGTTGGAGGTCTGAGAAATAGCAATGAAGGAAATGCATTTAAAACTATATTGAGTAGCTTTGAAAATGCAGGTTATCGAGTCTATCCTCACCTGTACAAACTTGAAAAATACGGTGTTCCCCAAGCAAGGCATCGAATCATAATAGTCGGCATAAGGTCAGATTTACGCCATGATTTCTCCATACCTTCACCTGTGGCATTTGCAAATTTAGATATATCTTGCCGAAAAGCCATTGAAGAACCACCAATAACAGAGAATTCTCCTAATCACGACTATACTCGACAGGCTGATCAAGTTATTGAGAGATTGAAGCACATAAAGCCTGGTGAAAATGCATTTACTGCTCAAATGCCTGACAGACTTCGTTTAAATGTGAAAGGGGCTCGAATCAGTCAAATCTATAAACGGCTTGATCCAGAAAAGCCTGCCTACACAATTACAGGAAGCGGCGGTGGGGGAACTCATGTTTATCATTGGAAAGAAAACAGAGCCTTAACCAACAGAGAAAGAGCGAGATTGCAAACATTTCCTGATGAATTTATATTTACGGGCTCAAAAGAAAGCGTTAGGAAGCAGATAGGAATGGCCGTTCCTCCTAAGGGTGTTGAAAAGATTTTCATGGCGATATTGAAAACATTTGCGGGTGTTGAATATCCTTCGATTAATCCTAATATTAATCATCGAATATATGCTCAAATCATCGGATAAGAGAAGTGAGTATTTTGTTTGGTCAGGCGATGTTCGAGAATGCACTCGTCAAGCCAGCAAGAGAAGGTGGGGATAGGCTTTGCATTTTGTCGGGATATGCGACATCTGCAATGGCAATGAACTATTTTCATCGTATGGCAGATGCAAAACTTGATTTGAAAGTTGATTTGATTGTGGGGATGAGTCCGCGTGACGGCATTCCACTTAATGACCATGGTGGTTTTATAGATTTATCCGAGAGAATCTTTCCTGATAAATTCTCATGTAAGTATATCCATTCGGGTCCCGCTGTCCATTCAAAGGTATATCTTTGGATGAAGGGGGAGGTGCCATTTCGAGCATTTGTAGGGTCAGCAAATTTCACACAAACGGCTTTTTCGTCCCGACAACGAGAAATTCTTTCAGAATCTGATGCAAAATCATGTTTTGAATATTTTACTGATGTGGAATCGTCATCGGTAGTTTGTCAGTACAACGGAATTGAGGACTTGGTCAGAATATATCGTCCAAGACATCGCCTCGTTGAAGAGGTCGCTACCGAAGATTGGAGTGGCGAACAGCTGGAGGGATTAGAACAATGCAAGCTCTCATTGAAGGATCGTAGTGGGCATGTGCCAAAGCATTCAGGACTCAATTGGGGGCAAAGAGACGGGCGAGAACCCAACCAAGCGTACCTTTCGGTTCCTGTAAGTGTGCAACGTGCTGGGTTCTTTCCTGAGCGCGGCGATTACTTTACAGTTTTGACAGACGATAACAAGACGATGATCTGTGCGCGCAGGCAAGATAGTGGTAAAGCTATACACTCCACTGAAAATAACAGCATTTTAGGTGCATACTTTCGTAGCAGGCTCGGCTTAAGTTCTGGTGAGTATGTTGATAATAAACACTTGAATAAATACGGGAGGGACACTGTTTCATTCTATAAACTAGATGATGAGACTTACTTCATGGACTTCTCGGTCTAAAGAAAATGGCCCCGGCATAAAGCCAAGGCCAAGTCCCGACCGAGCACTCCCAGTCCTATCCTAGTCCTAGGATCGGGTAAACTTATATGCTGGCCAAGTAGATTTACGCGTCCTAAAGCGCGTGGGTTCCGTCGCAATAGGGCGGGTTCTTCGTTTTCTTGCAGCCGCAGAGCGTCACCGTTTTCTTCTCGCCCGCTTCACCGTCCACATCGAAGAGCAGCGCCGCCCGGTCGGAGCTCTCAAACTCCGTTCCCTTATGCGCGTTATCGCAGAAAGGATCGTTCTTCGACAGACCACAACCACACCAGATGTACTGGTCCGGTTCCAAGTCGACAACGTAAGGGGCGTTTTGACGCGGTTTCGGTTCCGGCATAGGAGACTCCTTCAGATGGGATAAACGTACCCCCTGATCATCCCCCCGACCAGCCCCCCCTGTCAAACTGGTAGAATGAGCGAATGAGCAAGAACGTCTACCGGATCGTCATCCACCCCGCCGACGAAGGGGGCTTCTGGGCCGATTCCCCAGATATGCCCGGCATGGTCACCGTCGGCGAAAGTTTCGACGAAATACGCCCCCGCGCCCTGGAAGCGGCCACCGCGTGGCTCGGTGAACCGGTGACGCCCGAGCGGATCCATTTCGACTATCCGGTCACGAACAAGTAACGATGTCGCTCAAACCCTATTTGGGCCGCGAACTGGTCCGCGTACTCACCCTCGTCGGATGGACCCGCGCCGGGAAAGTGGGGGAGCATTTCGTCATGACCGGTCCCGACGGTCGGCGGGTCACCATCCCCGATCTCGGCAAAATGTTTCTCCCCGAGGCCGCCTCCGCCGTGATCTTGGAACAGGCCGGGATGCGACCGTGACCACCACCCTCAGTCATCACGACGGACGCCGCGCCCGCCCGGTGTTGATCCTCTTCGCCGCGTTCGCCGGGTCGAGCTACGTCGCGTCGCACTATATCGCCTTCGACCACCATCCCTATCTCATCTCCGTCCATGGGCTCTTCGCCAGCGCGCTCTTTCTGACGATCCTCGACCGGGACCGAAGTTTCGCCACCCCTCGGCGATTCTGGTGGCCGGTTATTTTTTGTGGCGTCGGCGTCGCCGCGACCCCCTTTCTGGTTTTGTACGCCACCCGCCTCGTCAGTCCCGGGCTGGCCGCCGTCCTCGTCATCAGCAACGCGCTGATCATCGCCGTCCTCTCGTGGCTCCTCGGCAGGAAACGATTCAACGCGACGCAGGTCATCGCCATGCTGGTCGGCTTCGGCGGCGTGGTCGGGGTCACCGTCACCCAAGGGAATATGGAGGGCCGCCCCGAAGGGGTCGCGGCGCTTTTGACGACCGCGTTGTTGATCGGGCTGATGACCATCGTCTACGAGCCGGTGGTGCAAGAACTGGGCGCCGTCGCCGCAACGAAACGGAACTTCGCCCTCTCATTCGTTATCGCCTTTCTCGTCGCCACCGGCGCCGGGTTGCTCGACTTTCATTCCGTCGGGCAGACGGCCTTCGGGATTCTGTACGGCCTCCTCTCGCTCGGGGCGCCGATACTGCTGTTTAACGTCGGGATGCGCCTCGTGGGGGCGGCCGACGCCGCGAACTATAAACTCCTTATCCCCTTTTTCGCCCTTGTCTACGCCGCCATCGGTTTCGGCGAATGGCCCGACGCTCTCTCGCTGGTCGCCGCGGCGGTCGTGGTCGCCTCGGTCGCCGTCTACCAACGGGCGTCGCTCCAAGAAGAAAGGAACCTTACGTAAGTGAGCAAGAAACCAGAATTTTTAAAAAACACCCCCTGGGTCGGCCCCAAATATCGGCGCGAAGCCTTGCCCGAAAACGATTGGGAGAGTCGCGTCTTCACCTCCGTCGCCGTCGCCCCCACCATGACCGTCGCCCATATCGGCGCCGCCGGTCGGGAGATGACCCACCGCCTCGCCGCCGCCGTTCCCCAAGGGAAAGTCGTCGCCGTCGAGTTCGACGAGAGGCTCTACGCCGACGCCTTGCGCGACCCCCGGTTCCCCGACCGGGAGAGAGTCGCCTTCGTCAAGTCCGACCCGTGCGCTCTTCCCAGCAACCTTCCCGGCGGGCCCTTCGATCTCTTGGTGGCCCACGCCGCCACCGAACGATGTCCTCAGATGATCCGGCTCTTCTCCCGCTACATTCGCCTCGTCAAAGAGGGGGGGCGGGTCTACGCCGAGATGGCCGCCGACGGCGACATGGGGGACGTTCGGACCGCCATCGAATTCGTCGCCCAGAAACCGGGGTGGAAAAGCCACTTCGCCGCGTGGCGGTTTGCGTGGATATTGCCGACCGAAGCCGAACTGAAAGAGCAGCTCGTCATGGCCGCCTATGCGCAGGAGAAGGTGTCGCTACGTTGGCAGGAGCGGCTTGTTCCGGCCGATCAGTTCGCCGACTGGTTGCTGGTCAACGCCTTACCGGCGTGGCTGACGGCGTTGCCCGAAAGCCGCCACCGCTCCTTCGCCGAAGAGGTGGTCCGCCGCTACCCGGTGGAGCAAGGGAACGTCCGGGTCGAGCGGAGGATCGCCACCATCGAAGGGGTCCGGCTCTGGGGGGAGTTGTCCAGCGATCTGCTCGGCATGCCGGGGAAGATCACCCTCGACTGATGGGGGCGATTGCGCTCCCACGAAGGCGAGCGGTAAAATGAAGGGCGCTTGGTCAACCCTCCATCTTGATGCGATACCGTCATGCCCGATATGTTTCACGAAGAGTTCATGCCCCACGGCTACTGTCTTCTTTGGGAGCCGTGGCTTATCTGGTCGAGCGCTCTTTCCGATATCGCCATCGGCGTCGCCTACTTCTCCATCCCGATAGCTCTCGCCTATCTCGTCAAGAAACGGCCCGACATCCCCCATTCGAAGTTGCTCTGGCTCTTCGCGCTCTTCACCATGTTGTGCGGCGTCACGCATCTCCTCGGCGCCGTCACTCTCTGGGCCCCCCTTTACTATCTCGACGTCGGGGTGAAAGTCGCCACCGCCATCACGTCGGTCTTCACGGCGATTGTTATCTGGCCGATCATGCCGGCGATTCTCGCCGTCCCGAGCCAAAAAGAGTTGCAAGACGCCAAGAACCGGCTCGACGCCGCCCAACGAATCGTCGGGGTCGGGAGCTGGGAATGGACCGTCGCCACCGGGGGACTGGTCTGGAGCGACGAGTTCTATCGGATCTACGGTCGTGATCCCGACACGTTCACCCCCTCCTACGAAGGGTTTTTGGCGGCGGTTCATCCCGGCGACCGGGAGAAGGTGAAGGAAGCGGTAGAGCAGGCGGTACGCGGCGAAAAGCGGTATCACATCGTCCATCGGATCGTCCTCCCCACCGGAGAAGAGAAGGTGATCGAAGAGCAGGGGGAGGTGGAACGGGACGAAACCGGCGCCCCGGTGCGGATGGTCGGCGTCGGACACGACATCACTCAACGGCGTCTCGTCGAGAAGGCCCTCAACGATGCGCTCAAAACGTCCAACGCCGCCCAACGAATCGCCGGGGTCGGGAGCTGGGAGTGGACCGTCGCCACCGGGGGGCTGGTCTGGAGCGACGAGTTCTATCGGATCTACGGTCAGAACCCCGAGACGTTTACCCCCACCTACGAAGGGTTTCTCGGAACCGTCCATCCCGATGATCGGGAGAGGGTAAAAGAGGCGGTGGGACAGGCGGTACGGGGTGAAAAACGGTACCACGTCGAACATCGGATCGTCCGGCCCGACGGGGGCGAGCGGTATATCGAAGAACGGGGAGAAGTGGAGCGGGACGAAACCGGCGTCCCGGTGCGGATGGTCGGCGTCGGCCACGACGTTACCGATCTGAAAAAGGCCCAAACCGAGCGGGAGCGGCTTCACCGACTCCACGCCGACTTGGCGAAGCGGAGCCCCGTGGGGGCCTACTATTTTATCGACGACGGGGAGGGGAACGCCCGCTTCACCTATGTGAGCCCCCGATTCTGCGCGCTTCTCGGTATCGAGGAACGGGCGGTTCTCGATAATCCCGCCGTCGCCTTCGACGCGTGCCATCCCGACGATATCGATGATCTTGTGCGAGCCAACGGCGAAGCTTTGCGCACCCTTTCTCCCTTACGTTGGGAAGGGCGCTTTATGGTCGGCGAAGAGATCCGATGGATCAGGATCGATTCCGACGGCGCCCCGCTCCCCGGCGGGGGGAGCGAATGGAGCGGTGCGGTTATCGACCTGACCGAGTGGAAGGCCAGCCAAGAGGCCCTCATCAAGGCCAAAGTCGTGGCGGAGCGGGCCACCCGCGACGCCGAAGCGGCCAATAAGGCCAAGAGCGACTTTCTGGCCAACATGAGCCACGAACTCCGCACCCCGTTAAATGGGGTTATCGGCGTCACCGAAATCTTGCTCGACGGCGAACTGCGGGGGCATCAGAGAAAGCAACTCGAGCTGGTCAAAACATCGGGCGACACTCTCCTTGCGCTGGTCAACGACGTTCTCGATCTGGCGCGGATCGAAGCGGGTCGGTTCGCGCTGAATATAGCCCCCTTCAACCTGATCGATCTGATTGAAGAGACCGGAACGCAACATGCGGTCCTGGCCCATGGTCGGGGGCTGGAGCTGATCGTCTCCGTCGCCGAGGGGGCGCCGTCGTTTCTGATGGGCGACGCCAACCGGTTGCGGCAGGTGATCGTGAATCTGCTGGGAAACGCCATCAAGTTCACCCATACGGGGGAGGTCTCTTTGCAGGTGGCCGTGGAGGAGGAGACCGGACATGACGCGCTTCTTCATTTCGCCATACGCGATTCGGGGATCGGCATACCGAAAGATAAACTGGCGACGATCTTTCAACGCTTCACCCAAGGGGACGAATCGGTCACCCGCCAGTATGGGGGGGCGGGGCTCGGCACCACCATCGCCAAACAGTTCGTCGAGCTGATGGGGGGAGAGATATGGGTCGAGAGCGAAGTGGGGAAAGGGACCACCTTCCACTTCACCGCCCGGTTCGCGCGATGCGACGACATCGAAGAGACGATCCCGTCGCCGCCCGAAGAGCTCCGCTCATTGCGGGCGCTGATCGTCGACGACAACGAGACGAATCGGGTCGTACTGCATAACATCGTCTCGTCGTGGGGGATGGGCTATGTGGAAGCCGCCAGCGGCGCGGAAGCCATCGAAAAGATCGGCTTGGCCCGTCAGCGCCACGAGAATATCGACATCATCCTCATGGACTACAACATGCCCGGCTACGACGGGGTCGAAGCGGCCCAGATGATCCGGGCCTCTCGTCAGGGGCCCCGCCCGCTTATCATTCTCCTCTCCTCCGTCGTCGGCGGATTGGAAGAGCGTATACACGAAGCCGACATCGACGGCTTCATCACCAAACCGATTCGCCGGTCGGTTCTGCTCAACATGATCCTCACCCGTCTGGGAAAAGAGTCGGCCACCAAGGTGACCGAGGGGGAGAAGAGCCGCCATATCCCGTCGGACAAAGTTCTTTCGATCCTGTTGGTGGAAGACAGCGAAGTCAATCGGGAGGTCGCCCGCTACGCCCTCGGTCAGATCGACCATACCCTCGACCATGCCATGAACGGCGCCGACGGGGTGGCGATGTGGAAAAGGAAAAAGTACGACCTGATCCTGATGGATATTCATATGCCGGTGATGGATGGGTTGGAGGCGACCCGGCTGATTCGGGAAGAGGAAGAAAAGAGCGGCGGTCATACGCCGATCATCGCCCTGACCGCACGGGCCATGGAGCAGGATCGGCTCGACTGTATCGCCGCCGGGATGGACGACTATATCGCCAAACCGATCAAGAAGGGGGATCTGGTCGCCAAGGTGGTCGACCTGCTCCATTTCGCCTCCCCCCCGGCGCCTACGGCCTCTCCGACGGGTGGGAAGGGGATGCGGTTTACAACCTGTCGAGCATACGGGCGTTGGTCGAAGGGGACGAAGCCGATCTTACCGTTTTGGCCCGCCAATTTGTGAAAGCGACCCACGACGAGCTGGGCGAACTGAAGAAAGCGTTGGAGGGGGGCGACGCGCCCCTCGTGGAGCGGATGGCCCATAGTGTCAAAGGGAATCTGGCCCAGTTGGGGGCCACGGCGCTTGCGGCCACGGCCTACGAACTGGAAAGACGGGGGAAAGAAGCACGGCTCGACGAAGGCGAAGAGCTCCTCGCCCAACTGGAGAAGGGTTTTGTCAATCTGCGTGAAGCGCTGAAAAAAGAGGGGGTGTGACCCCTTTCAGCCCCCCGCTTCCCCTTCGGTAAGCGCCAGAAAAACCGATTCGAGATCGGCTCCGTCGGCGTGGGCGCGGGCGCGTAGTTCTTCCATGGCGCCGATCTCCACCAGTCGTCCTTTACGCAAGATGCCGATTCGATGGCAGACCTCTTCGGCGATGACCATGGTGTGGGTCGAAAGGAGGATCGTCGCCCCGTCGGTCGCCAGCTCGCGGAAGAGCTGGCGCACCTGACGCATCCCTCGGGCGTCGAGCCCCACCATCGGTTCGTCGATGACCAATACTTTGGGGCGGGGTATGAGGGCGGCGGTGATGATCAGTTTCTGGCGCATCCCGTGGGAGTAGGCCTCCACCAGCTCGTCGAGCCAGTCGGCCAGCCCGAACATGCCGATGAGCCGCTCTTGCAAAGCGTGGGCGACCTCGTCCCCGTCGACCCCGTAGATGTCCCGTACGAACTCCAAAAACTCGGCGCCGGTCAGTTTTTCGTAGATGAACGGTTTGTCCGGCACGAACCCGGTGATCCGTTTCGCCGCCAAAGCGTCGGCCACCACATCGTGCCCGTCGATGAAAAGTCTGCCGCTGGTCGGGGTCAAGAGTCCGGCCAGCATCTTGATGGTGGTGGTCTTCCCGGCGCCGTTGGGGCCGAGGAACCCGAAGATTTCTCCGGCGCCGACGGTCAGGGAGAGGTTGTCGACCGCCACGGTCTTGCCGTAGACCTTGCTGACCCCTTCGATTCGTATCCGCGCGTCGCTCATGGGGGTATTGTACCCCACCCCGGCGCGTCGGTCAGCCGGACGGGGTCGAGAGAAGGAGCCGGTCGACCGCCTCGTCGAGCCCCCAAGGGGTCACCGGCTCGGCGAGGTAATGATCGGCGCCGGCCCCGATGGCTCTTCGCTCCACCTCCGGGTCGCGCGGTCCGAGGGCGATCAGCAGGATCTGGTCGTACTCCGGGTTCATCCGAATCTCTCTGAGGGGGAGGATGCCATCCTTCCCGTCGATAACCTTGGTGAGAATCAGATGAACTGTCGGGTCGGTCCCTTCCTCCGTCGCCAAACCCGCCTCCCGAGCCATCCGAGCCACGGATATCCCCTCCCGCTCGCCGAAGGCGCGAAGGAGGACGCGGGGCTCCACCGGCGGGAGGGTGAGGGTAAAGGTCGACCCTGCGCCGACGGTGGAGTGGGCGGTCAGATTCCCCCCCATACGCTCCATCATCTCCCGATTGGAAGGGAGCCCCACCCCCGGACCGGGATCGCCGTCGATACCGGGGCGGACCACCCGTGCGCCGAAAAGGAAGAGCTCGCTTACCATCTCCGGCGGCATGCCGACGCCGGTGTCGGCCACCGCCACGCCGACCGGCCGGGTCGACGACAACGAGACGGTCACCGTTCCGTCCTGCGGGGTGAAATGGATGGCGTTCTCCACCAGATTGGTCAACACCTCCGTGTACCGAACCGGATCGCCATAGAGCCGCGTCCTGCGGGGGACCCTATTACGGAGGGCCACCCCTTTGATGTTCGCCCGCTCGACGAGGCCCGAGACCACCGTGAAGGCGACCACCCCGCCGTCGAAGAAGCGGAATTGGCTTGCCCCGTTCGCGTCGCTGAAGAGCGTGGAGGCGTGGATCACCCCGTCGAGAAGCCGGGCGCATTCTTGGGCGGTTCGCCGTGCCACCGGCAGATACCCTTTGGCCGGGCCGTCAGGGAGAACCCCCTTTTCGGACAGCAGGTCGAGATAGGTGGCCAAGGTCGCCACCGGCGCCTTCACGTCGTAGGCGATCACCGAAATGAACCGCTCCCTCTCCGCCCGGGCGTCTTCGGCGAGCGCCAAAGCGTGACGCAGTTCGGTTTGCCGTTGTATCTCTTTGGTGATGTCTTGGCCACCATACCGATGGAGCGCAACGGGCACCGTCCCTTCCTCGAAAAGGTGACACGCACCTCCTCGCCCATGGAGAAGGGCGCCGTCGGGGCGAAGGACGCGATGGATGATGCTGTACGGCTTTTGGGATATCAGCGAATCGGTATAGGCGCGGTCGACCTTTTTCCGGTCGTCGGGGTGGACGGCGCCAAGAAACGCTTCGTAGGTCGCTTCGAAACGGTTGGCGTCGATTCCGAAGAGCCGGAAGATTTCGTCGGTCCAGGTCAGCTCGTTGGTGGTCAGGTCGAGCTCCCAACTTCCGATCCGGGCCAGGCGTTGGGAGTCGTTCAAGAGGGCGCGGTTTTTCTTGATCTGCTCGGTCGCTTTCCGCTGTTCGGTGATATCGAAGGCGATCTCCAACCGCACCAAGCGCCCGTCGTCCCAAGGAATCGCCCGGTCGTGGACGAGATACCATCGGCCGTTACGGCTGTTTTGGAACTCCCACCGAACCCCCTCGGTGGGGCGTCCCTCAGCGTCGATGATCCGGTCGTTGGTGCAGAAAGAACAGGGGCCGGTCTCCCCCTGTTGGATCGCCTCCCAGCAACGGCGACCGACGATATCGCCGAAAAGATCGCCCCCGGTCTGGTTGACGAAGAGAACCTCATAGGTGACCAGATCGGCCACGTAGACGCACGCGTCGAGAGCGTCAAAAATCGAACGGACGACCCCCGTCTCCGGCCCCCCCACAGGCTGACGACTCCTATGACTGTCGTTCATATCCACCTCACAACCTGTCACCTTTAGTTTACACCTAGACGAAAAATTCAACTATGGGGAATAGTGGGTCCATTCATTGTTTTGGTTGTAATTTGTGTATAGTATATGTAAATTAACATCTAATTAGGCGACGGGAGAGAGATGGATCATCTAGAGGCGCTGGAACTGGCCGAGTGGCGGAGGAGCCCTGCCTTCCGCGCCCAGTTAGTGGAGGCTCTCTATCAGAAAGCCCGCGCCAAAAAGACCTCCTATCTCTTCATCCCATTGGCCGACGCTTATGCCGCTGCGGGAGAACCCGATAACGCCATCGCCGTGTTGCGGGGGGGGTTGTTGAAACATCCCGGTAGTCGAGCCGGGCAGGTCTTGATCGCCCAGCTTCTCTACGACCGGGGGGAAGAGGAAGAGGCGCTCCATTATCTCGAACCGGCGGTGGCCACATGGCCCGACAACCCGGCCGCCGTCACACTCTTGGCGAAGATCGTCGCCCGACGAGGCGACCTGCGACGGGCCGCGTCGATGACCGAACGGTTGATCGCCTGGTATCCCGACTCCCGTTTTATTCGAAAGAACGCCGCCCACTACGCCGCCTTGGCCGAGCGGCAGGCCAACGAGACCATGGTCGAAGCGGCGCCTCTGGCCGAACCGAAACCGCAACCGGTGGTGGACGAGACGAAACCGGTGGTCCGTCGTCGTCCGCCCCCCCCCCCGAGGAAGCGTAAAAGGCCGGTGACCAACACGTCGTCGGAGGAGAAGCCGTTGGAGGAGAAGTCGACGGCGGAAAAGCCGACGGCGGAAAAGCCTGTGTCGCCCCCCATTCCCCCCGACGTTCCCCAGTTGGTCCTGACCCCGACCATGATCGATAACGGTCCACACGATCATGACGACGACGAAGCCGAGATCGATCCGATGGACCGTTCGACGGTCTTTCTCCCCGAGCCGGAGCCGGAACCGAAACGTCTTCCCCCACCCCGGCGTCCGTCGAAACGGAAAGAACCGGAAGGGCAACTGGCCCTTTTTCGGCTCGAATCGATGCTTGATACGATCTCCCGGTTGAAAGGGGAGCGAGAAAAAGATTAAGGTGGTTCATCCACCCCTAAGGACCGAATCATGGCGCAAAACATTTTGATACTCCACGGCCCCAATCTGAACCTCTTGGGGGTCCGCGAGCCTGCGGTCTACGGCGGGCTCGACTACGAAGGGCTCAACCGGCTGATCCGCGATCGGGCCGACGAGTTGGGGGTTTCGGTCGATATCCGGCAGAGCAACCACGAAGGGGAGCTGGTCGAGCTGATACAAGGCGCCGCCGCCGGTATCGAAGGGATCGTCATCAATCCCGGCGCCTATACCCACACCAGCGTCGCCATCCGCGACGCCCTCTTGGCCGTCGGCATCCCGGCCATCGAGGTTCATATCTCCAACACCGCCAAGCGGGAAGAATTCCGCCACCGGTCGTACATCAGCGACGTCGTCGTCGGAACCATCACCGGGCTCGGCCCCAAAGGGTATCTCTACGCCCTTGAGGCGGCCGCCGATTTTCGCACCGTATGAGCCTGATCATCGACGATCCGGCGCAGTCGGCGCCCTTCCTTGCCGCTCGTCGCCGACGGCTGGCGCAATCGCTGCCGGGGGCCGGGGTCGACGCCGTCGTCGTCACCCATATGGTCAACGTCGGCTATCTTACCGGCTTCACCGGCACCGCCGGGATCGTCGTCGTCACCGAAAAGGGGAGCCATTTCCTGACCGACTTCCGCTACGCCGAACAGGCGGAGGAACAGGCGGTCGGCATGAACGTGGCGATCTACAAAGAACCGCTGCCGGAACTTGCCTCGCTGTTGGCCAAAGAAGGAATCGTCCACGCCGGGTTCGAGGCGGAACATGTGTCGGTGGCTAAAGCCGACGAGATGAAGCGGAAAATCGCCAATGTGACTTGGAAACCGCTGGCCGGGAAGGTGGAGAGCTTGCGGTTGATCAAAGACCCGGTGGAGATGGAGGCGACCCGGGCCATGGCGGCGACGTTGGCTCGCGTCTGGCCGACGGCGGTGGATCTGATCCGTCCCGGCGCCGTGGAACGGGAGGTCGCCGCCGAACTGGAGTATCGGTTGATGCAAGAGGGCGCCGACCAGCGAGCGTTCGATTTCATCGTCGCCAGCGGGCCGCGAAGCGCCATGCCCCACGGCGTCGCCAGCGACAAAGCGATCGGCGACGGCGAACTGGTGATCCTCGACTGGGGGGCGTTGGGCAAGGGGTACCATACCGACAATACGCGCACCTTCATCATCGGCGACGTGGCGTCGGAACTGCGCGATATCGTCGCCATTTGTTTAGAAGCCAACCGCGCCGCCATCGACGCCGTCCGGCCCGGCGTCACCATGAAAGAAATCGACGCCGCGGCGAGAGGGATCATCGACGCGGCAGGGTACGGCCCGCAATTCGGCCATGGTACCGGGCATGGTGTGGGGCGGGACATTCACGAAAAACCGACGGTGAGCTGGCGCGACGAAACCCGAGCGGAAGTCGGCATGGTGTTTACCGTCGAACCGGGCATCTACCTGCCGGGACGCGGCGGGGTGCGGATTGAAGACATGGTCCACGTCACCGAGCGTGGCTGTGAAGTGTTAACGGAACGAGTGCCGAAAGATTGAGAGGGAAAGAATGCGAAACGGACTTATCTTCGCCCTGTTGCTGGGGCTGACCTTTTCCACCGCCCACGCCGGCGAGCCGGTGGCCGCCCTTCCCGCCACCATGCCCGACGGGGCGAAAGGGGAGGCGGTCAAGCTGGGGTTGAACATATTTAAAGAGACGAAAAAATACGCCCCCGAATTCGTCGGCAACGGACTGGCGTGCAAGAACTGCCACCTCGGCGTCGGCACCGTTGAAAACGCCGCCCCCCTGACCGGATTGCAGGGCGTCTTCCCCGAATACTCCGAACGGGCCGGACGGAAAATATCGTTGCAAGAGCGGATCAATAGCTGTTTTCTCTACTCGATGAACGGCGCCGCGCTACCGCACGACAGCAAGGAGATGGCCGGGCTCATCGCGTTCATCGGCTGGATCGCCGACCCGGCGAAGAAAGCGGGACGGGGCATTCCCGAACTGGCCGGGAACCCGACTGGCGACGCGGAATGGGGGAGGGGAATGTTCGCCGAAAAATGCGCCGTTTGCCACGGCGAGGGGGGCGCCGGGACGAAAGAGGGGACGAATACACCTTCCCGCCGTTGTGGGGGGACGACTCGTTCAACGACGGCGCCGGGATGGCCCGGATGCGCAACGCCGCCGGGTTCATCAAAAACAACATGCCCTACGGCGAAGGGGGTACCCTCTCCGATCAGGACGCCGCCGACATCGCCGCGTTCGTTATCAGCCAGCCGAGACCGACGCATAAGAAAGGGGAATAAGGGGGGGGCAAGTTTGCGAAGTGTTGAACAAAAAAGCGATGGAGTAAGGAAGAGGCTATAATTTCGCCATGGAAAAGATCAAAGAGATAAACGGGCAGCGGATTGAATGGTGCTGCGCCGAATATGGTATTTCCATTCGGCAATTGGCCAAGAAGATTCATCTTCAAGAAGAAACCATTGAGGAGCTTATTGCTGGGACAGGAAAGTTGACGTTCAATCAACTGAAGAGTATGGCGGACTATTTTGGTCGGGGTGTATTGTTCTTCCTAGACCCGAATCCTGTTGATGAAACGTTGTTTCGTACTCTTCAATTTCGGACTATTGCGAATCAAAAACCTGAAATCTCTCCTCGCATGAAGCTGTTGATTGAAAGAGTTGAAAGGCAAAGAGACATATATCTAAGCTTGCGCTCCGAGATGTTAGAGAGTGAAACACCGGTTTTTAGTCCGCCCCAGCTGCCTGCGAAAGACATTAACAAGGCTAGCCGTACGGCTCGGAAATGGCTTGGTATGGGCCGACAGGCTGATTTTAGTGAATTTCGCGCGAATGTTGAAGCGAAAGGCATATTGGTTTTTCAAAGCAACGGCTATGCTGGGAAATGGCAGATCGCCAAAGAAAGTCCGATTCTTGGATTTGAATTATATTTTGAAGATTGCCCCGTTATTTTTGTTCGAAAACAAGCGTATGATTCTATGCAAATGTTTACACTGGCGCATGAACTTGCCCACATATTGCTTCATAAAACTAGTTCTATTGATGACAATCGGGATTTTGAATCTACTATGCGCATGGAGCGAGAGGCGAATTCTTTTGCTGGTCAATTGTTGGTGCCCGATGATTTTTTAGCCGAGATCGACGACGAAGTTCGACCCGATGAAATCAGATTGCTTGATGATTGGCTCAAGAAGCATAAAAAAGTGTGGGGGGTCAGCGGTGAAGTTATCTTGAGACGCTTATTGGATGTCGGGCGGTTGTCGCAGGAAATGTATAGTGCCTACCATTCTTGGAGGAGTGCGATCACCTATGATGAAAAGGAAGGGGGGAGCCGAAAGTATCGTCATAGAGAACCTGGGCATATGTTTGGTGACGCTTTTGTGCGCACGGTATTCGATGCCTATTATGCACAGAGAATCAGCCTGACGAAAACAAGCGCATATCTTGATAACTTAAAAATTAGTGACGTGCATCAATTAGAGAACTATTATGCAGGCCTTTGATGCATCGTCAATAATACATGCTTGGGACCACTACCCTTTTGAGCAATTCCCACCTTTGTGGCGATGGCTTGAAGGCCAGTTGAACGATGAAAGTATTGTGATTTCCGCAGTGGCGTATGACGAGGTAAAGAAGGTGTCGCCTGATTGCTGGTCTTGGATGAAAGACAGCAAAATTTCTAGATTACCTGTAGATGGAAAAATCCTGGCGGCGGCAAATCAGATAAAGTGCCTGCTAGGAATAATTGAAGATAAATATAAGGGGGGCGTGGGCGAAAACGACATATTTATTGTCGCAACGTCGAAAGTATACAAAATCGGACTCGTCTCGAATGAAGGAAAGCAGACAACCTTGCCAAAGGTGATGGCGGATTACCGAATCCCGGCTGTCTGCGCTTTAAAATCCGTCAAAGTCCCATGTTTCGATTTTCGTGAGTACTTGATCGCTTCAAGAACAGTGTTTCGCTAAAGCTTACTCTCTCACCGACACAGCCCGCAGGTCAGCTCCGGGTTGCGGGCGGCCGTCGCTTCGTCGAGCCGTCGGCGGACCGCCATGATCGGCGCGGCGTGGAGGGCGTCGGGGTCGGTTTTCGCCTGTTCAGCGATAGCGATCATCGCTTCGATAAACGCGTCCAACGTCTCCTTGCTCTCCGTCTCCGTCGGCTCGATCATCATCGCCCCTTTCACGATCAACGGGAAATAGATCGTGGGGGGATGGAATCCCCGGTCGATGAGCCCTTTGGCGATGTCGAGGGTGCTGACGTGGTTTTCCTGCTGGATCTGGTCGTTCAACACGCACTCGTGGAGGCAATGCCCCTCGATGGGGACATGGTAATGCCCCTTCAAGCGCGCCTTGATGTAGTTGGCGTTGATCACCGCCGCTTCGGCCGCTTCACGGATACCGTCCGGTCCCATGGTCAGCATGTAGGCCGCCGCGCGGAGCAGCACGCCGACGTTGCCAAAGAAACCGTGAATCCGCCCCACCGAATCGGGTACGTCGGTGGCGAGGGTGTATCCCTCATTCCCTTTCACGATCACTGGCGTCGGGAGGAACGGGATCAGCTCGTCGGCCACGCAGACCGGCCCGGCGCCGGGTCCACCACCACCGTGGGGGGTGGAGAAACTTTTGTGTAAGTTCAGGTGGCAGACGTCGATCCCCATGTCGCCGAACCGGGCTTTCCCCATGACGGCGTTCATGTTGGCGCCGTCGCAATAGACGAAACCGCCACGGTCGTGAACGATCTTGGCCGCTTCGGCTATGTCCGATTCGAAGACGCCGAGGGTGTTCGGGTTGGTCACCATCAAGGCGGCCACGGTGTCGTCCATTTTCTCCGCCAGCTCGACCAAATCGATTTTTCCTGCCGCGTTCGACTTCAGGGTCACCGCTTGGTAACCGCAATAGACCGCCGACGCCGGGTTGGTGCCGTGGGCCGAGTCGGGCAGCAGAATCTTTTTCCGGGCGTCGCCCCGCTTGGTCAAAGCGGCCCGGACCATCAGCAGGCCGGTGAACTCCCCGTGGGCGCCTGCCGCCGGTTGCAGCGTGCACCCCGGCAGACCGGTCAGCTCCGAGAGCCAAAGGCCGAGGTCGTGCATCATTCGCAACGTCCCCTGCGACGCCGACGTCGGTTGCATCGGGTGGAGGCGGGTGAACCCGTTCATCCGGGCCACCGCCTCGTTGACCCGGGGGTTGTGCTTCATGGTGCAGGAACCGAGGGGGTACAAATTGCTATCGACCCCGTAGTTCCATTGCGACAGACGGGTGTAGTGGCGGATCACCTCCGGTTCGGAAACTTCCGGGAACCCTTCGATGGGGGAGCGAAGCTGATCGATGCCGAAGGTTTCGGCCAGATCGAGTTCCGGTAGACCGTCCATCTGGATGTCGATGCCGCGTCGTCCGGCGGAGCCGCGACCGAAGATGGTCTCTTCTTCGAAGACGAGACCGTTTTGCGATTGTTTCATGAACGATCCTTATCGGGCGAACCGGGCCAGCGCTTCGGCCAGCCGGTCGATGGATGCTTTGGTATGAACGTCGGTGGCGCAAAAGAGCATCGCCGCCTCTTGACCCGGCAGATAGTCGGTCATCGGCAGGCCGGAGACGATCCCCTCTTTGGTCAGCGAGCGTCGAATCACCTCCGGCTCCACCGGGGTGGTGATCGCCACCTCGTTAAAGTAGGGGGCGTCCGGGTAGAGGAGATCGAAACCGTTGAGGGCCGTCACTTTCTCCGCCAGATAACGACAAGCCGACGTGTTCTTCATGGCGAGCCGACGTATCCCCTGTTTGCCGAGGAGCGACAGATGAATCGCCGCCGCCGTGGCGCAGAGGGCTTGGTTGGAGCAGATGTTGCTCGTCGCCTTCTCCCGGCGGATATGCTGTTCGCGGGTGGCGAGGGTCAAGACGTATCCCTCTTTCCCATCGACGTCGGTGGTCTTGCCGACGAGCCGTCCCGGCATCTGCCGCGCCCATCCGTCTTTCGTGGCGAACATGCCGACCCCCGGCCCGCCGTAGTTTAAGGCGCCGCCGAAGCTGGCGCCTTCGCCGACGACGATATCGGCGCCAAACGCCCCGGGCGATTTCAGAATGCCGAGGGCCACCGGTTCGGGGACGGCGACGATCATGAGGCTCTTCGTTTCGTCGCAGAGCCGACGGATGGCGGCGAGATCTTCGAGGGTTCCCATAAACGACGGATAGGCGACCACGACAGCGGCGGTCTTCTCGTCGCAGGCGGCCTTAAGCGCCCCTTCGGGAGTTCGCCCCGTTTTTGTTCCGTCGACGTCGACCAGGTCGATGCCGAGATGTTGGGTGTAGGTTCCGCAGACCTCTCGCCAATGGGGATGGACCAGATTCGAGAAGACGATCCGGTTTTTCCCCCGCCCGATCCGGGTCGCCATGATCACCGCCTCGGCCAGCGCCGAAGCGCCGTCGTACATCGACGCGTTGGCGATATCCATACCGGTGAGCGCCGCTACGTACGTTTGGAACTCGTGGATCGCCATCAACGTCCCTTGGCTGATTTCCGGCTGGTAGGGGGTGTAGGCGGTGAAGAGTTCCGAGCGAAGGAGTAGCTGGTCGACCGCCGCCGGGGTGTAGTGGGGGTAGCAACCGGCGCCGAGAAACATGCGTGACGGATGAACCGTCCCGTTGGCGTCGGCCAACTCTTCCATATGGTCGAAGAGCTCCTGCTCGGCGTAAGCCTCCGGGATGGCGAGCCGATGGTCGATCCGGGCCGCTTTCGGAATGTCGGCGAACAGCGTCGCCACGTCGGGCGCCCCGATGGCGGCCAACATCTCTTTTTTGTCGCCGTCGGTGAGGGGGATAAAACGCACGGTCGGCTTATCCTTTCACCAGCGACGAATAGGCGGCGGCGTCCATAAGCGAAGCCACGGCCCCCGCGTCGGCCGCTTTGATCTTCACCATCCACCCGGCGCCGTACGGGTCTTTGTTCACCCCTTCGGGAGCGTCGTTGAGTCCTTCGTTGACTTCGACCACTTCACCGGCCACCGGGGCGTAGAGGTCGGAGACGGTCTTCACCGACTCGGCCACGCCGAAGGAATCTCCTTCGCCAAGCGTGGCGCCGACTTCCGGGAGTTCGACGAAAACGATGTCGCCCAGTTCGCCTTGGGCGAAGTCGGTGATCCCGACGGTGACGACTTCTCCTTCGAGGCGGGCCCATTCATGTTCTTTGGTGTATTTAAGCTCGTTGGGGATGTTCATGCGCTCTGCTCCGTTTCGGTCGTTTCGGTATCGTGTTCGGTTTCATTCTCCCGCTTCGGCTCTTCGATAACCGGGGCAGGCTCGCTTTTTTTCTTCACGTTCGACGGGGCGAACGATCCTTTGATGACTTCCGCCGGAATCAGTTTCCCTCGAATATCGACGGCAAGCGTCGTTCCCGGAGCGGCATGGTCGGGCGCCACCAGCGCCATGGCGATACCGCAGTCGAGCGTGGGGGAGTGGGCGCCGGAGGTGACTTCGCCGACGACGGTTCCGTCGGGGGTCGTCACGTTGTAGTGGCTCCGGGGAATCCCCCGTTCGGTCAGCTTCAGGCCGACCGCCTTGGTCGGGATCCCGGCCTCTTTCTGGGCGACGAGCGCCTCTTTGCCGATGAAGCCTCCCGGCTTATCCATCTTCACGATCCAGCCGAGTCCGCATTCGAGCGGGGTCCGGTCGGCGGTGATGTCGTTTCCGTGCAACGGGTAACGCATCTCCATCCGCAACAGGTCGCGGGCGCCAAGGCCGATCGGTTTTACCTGCGCCCCTTTCCCCTTTTTCATAATCCGGTCCCAGACCGAAGCGGTGTCGCGCCACGGAATGAAAAGCTCGAATCCGTCTTCGCCGGTGTAGCCGGTCCGGGAGAGGAGGACGTTGGTCTCTTCGAACATGACATGGCGGAAGGTGTAATACTCCATCTGGGAGAAATCGACCCGGACAAAGGGGCGCAACGCTTGGGCCGCGTTGGGGCCTTGCACCGAGATCATCCCGTATTCGCGGGAGCGATCTTCGATTTCGACCCCGCCGAATTCGACCGCCTGCTCGGTCAGCCACGCCACGTCTTTTTGTTGGTTTCCGGCGTTGACGCAAAGGAGAAACCGGTGGTCGCCGATCCGATAGACGAGAAGGTCGTCGATGATCCCCCCCCGTTCGTTGAGCATGGCCGAATACTGAATGGCGCCTTCTTCTAAAGGGGCCGGGTCGTTGGTGGTGACCCACGAGAGAAACTCGACGGCTCGGGGACCTTGCACTTCGACCTCCCCCATGTGGGAGACGTCGAAGAGACCGCATTTGGTCCGGACGTGATTCGATTCTTCGATGATCGAGTGGTACTGGATCGGCATCTGCCATCCGGCGAACTCGACCATCTTGGCGCCGGCGGCGATATGCAGGTCGAGGAGGGGGGTCTTCTTCGCGCTCATTCTATCCTTTCATGCAGGGGGCGTCGGGCGGGGTCATTCCCCCATCACCTTCACTACCACCCGTTTTTTGCGTCGTCCGTCGAACTCGGCGTAGTAGACCTGCTGCCACGGACCGAGATCGAGCTTCCCTTCGGTCACCGGCAGGATAATCTGGTGGTGAACGAGAAGGCTTTTCAAATGGGCGTCGCCGTTGTCTTCGCCGGTACGGTGGTGCCGATAGTCGGGGCCGAACGGGGCGAGGCTGTCGAGCCATTCGTCGATGTCGGCGATGAGGCCATCTTCGGCGTCGTTGACGTAGACCCCGGCGGTGATGTGCATGGCCGAAACCAGCGTCATCCCCTCCACGATCCCGGAAGCGGCGACGATCTCTTCCACCCGGTCGGTTATATTGATGTAGTCGCGCCGTTTGTCGGTCGTAAACCAGAGATATTCGGTGCGGCTGATCACGAAGCGGGCGTCCTTTACTTCGGCGGTAAAAGACAAGACAATAAACAAAATCATGGGTAAACGCAACAAGACTGAACGCCACACGAGGGGCCGATGAACGACCGACGGACCGGGTTCAAGGGGGGGTTCACCTCCGTGGCGGCCGCTTTGGGGAAAGCGCTGTCGGGCCCGGAGCAGGCCAACCTTTTGAATCTCGGGCGGATCGACGATCAATGGGCCTCCATCGTCGGTCCGCAACTAGCTGCGGTCTGCCGTCCGGTGAAGCTGGCGTTTCGGGAGCTGACCATCGCCGTGGCCGAAGCGGTCTGGGCCGACTCCCTTAATTTCCACCGGAGCCGGTTCGTGGCCCAAGTGAACCGGACCATGGGACGCGATCTGATCGACCGGGTTCGCCTGACCATCCAGCCGTTCCCCCCCCCGTTGGAAGTCGAGCCGCCGCGAGTTCTGCGGGAGCCGACGGAAGAGGAGATCGCCCGGGCCGACGCCATGGTGGCCGAGCTTGACGATTCCGAATTGCGCGCCCAGATGAAGCGGGTTATCCTCATGAGCGTTGTCGGCGGTCGAGCCCCTTCGTCGGGCCGCGCCGATGAGAAGGGGGGGGACCAGCCCCCCTCCGCTACCGAGGAGCCTTCTTTTTGAAAAAGCCGTTGATCCCCACGCTCGCCTTAGTCCTTGCGCTCACGATCTCCGCCTGCGCCTCGTTTACGCCGGTGGAAGAGCCAATGGTCGTCGTTGAACCGGCGGTCGAGAGCGCTTCGCCTCCTCCTCCGGGCGATGAGCCTCCCCCCCTGTCGGAAGCGAACCGGGCCGGGGCCTACGCCGGCTATCTGACAGGATTGATGGAGGAGAAAGCGGGACGGTCGCCCGAAGCGGTGGCCGCCTATCGGCAAGCCATCGCGCTCGACCCCTACGGCGTCGCCCCGGTGGAGCGGGCGGCCAGTCTCCTGTTGCGGATGGGAGATCTCCCCAACGCCATGGCGCTGGCCGAGACCGGCCTTGAGAACCATCCCGACTCGATTCCCTTGTTGGGATTGATGGGGGGGATCAGCTCGTCGTTGCGTCGCCACGAAGAAGCGGGCGACTATTTCGGACGGATCGTAAAAATCGACCCGACCCGGGCCGACGCATGGATATTCCAAGCGGTTTCCACGTTTCACGCCGGAGACGAAGAGGGGGCGTTGGTCATCCTCGACGCCTACCGGAAGCGGTTCCCCGACGATCCCCGCGGCGCCTATTACAAAGGGAGGGTGCTGGGTAAACTGGCCCGCTACGACGAGGCCGAAGAGCTCTTCCGCGATCTGATAAAAACGCATCCCGACCATATCCGGGCCTACGAAGCGTTGGGGCTCCTCTATCGAGCCCAAGGGCGGTTGGACGATGCGGTGAAGGTCTATAAAGAGTTCGTGAAGAAATACCCCGACAACGAAGAGATGCGGGCGCGGCTGGCCGAAACCTACGTCATGACCGAGTCGTTCGGCGACGCCATCAGCGAATATGAAGACCTCCTCAAGTTCGAGCCGGACGCCGTCGAGACCCGGATGAAGCTGGCGTTGACCTATCTGCGTCGCGCCGAGATGAGCGGGAGCGAAGAGGAGTATCACAAAGCCCTCAAAGAGCTCCAGCTCATCCGGGCCAAAGAACCCGACAGCCGGGAGGCGATCTTTTACATCGCTTCGATCTTCGAGCGATTGAGGCAACACGACGAAGCCATCGAAATATGGGGTTTGATGATCGCCGACGGAGATCCGGCCAACCGGGAGGTCCACCTGAAGATCGCCGAACTCTACGAACGGGACGGGCGGACCGCAAAAGCGCTGGAGCATACCGCGCAGGCGTTGGAACAGACCCCCGACGACCCGGAGATATCGTATTTCCACGCCCTGCTGTTGGGGAAAGTCGGACGGTTCGACGAAGGGGTGGAAGCCTTGAACCACTCCATCGACATCGACCCCCGTTCAGATAAATATTATTTCCACTTGGGCGTCCTGTTGGAGAAACAGAAAAAGTATGACCAGTGCATCGAAGCGATGAAACAGGCGCTCGCCCTGAAGCCGGACCATCCCGACGCCCTTAATTACCTCGGCTACCTCTACGCCGACCGGGGGATCAACCTCGACGAAGCCGAAAAACTGTTGAGCCGCGCTTTGGAGCTGTCGCCCGATAACGGCTACTTCATCGATTCGTTGGCGTGGGTCTACTATCGCAAGGGGGAGTACGACAAAGCCCTCTCCTCCCTCACCGCCGCCATCAGAACCATCCCCCCCGATCCGACGGTCTTCGAGCATTTGGGGGATATCTACAAAGCCTTGGGGCGCGACATCGACGCGGTCGCCGCCTACGAGAAATCGTTGGCCGCCGAGCCGGAAGACAAGTCGCCGGTCGACCGGGCCGGCGTGCGGAAGAAGCTCGAACAGCTACGCCGAGGCCAGACGGCGCCACGCCGATGATTTCCCGGCGCCGCGTCGTCACCCATGACGCGAGCGTTCCTTGGGGTTTGAGAGGCGTACGTCTCGTCGCCACGATCGTTTTGCTGACGCTGGCCGGTTGTATCACGCCGTTAACTCCCGGCGCCCTCATCGGACGACTGGCCGACGCCACCACCCTTCGCCCCTATCCCTTCATCGCCTTGGGGAGCGTCACCTACACCACCCCGGCCAACGGCGGAACCGGAAACGTGGCGCTCGCCGTCGACGGGGAGAAGTTTCGCCTCGAAGTGACCGACCCCGTGGGCGCCACCCGGCTCGCCGTCGCAGGCGATCGACATCACCTCATCCGGCTCGACCCGACCAGCGGGAAGCGGAGCGAGACCGAACTTGGTGTCGAAGGGGTGGTCCCCCTAGGCGAAGGGGGGATGGCGTTGCCGACGGGACTTTTGCAAACCGCCGTCACCGCCGCCTTACCCCCCACCGGCCCGATGACCGCCGCCTTCCCTCATGGGAGTCTCGCCTGCTACGCTTCGATGTCGCCCACCTTAACCTTCTGCGTCGGTGATCGACTGGAAGAGGTCTGGTTCCCCGGCGACCGGGAACAACGGATCGTCATGACCCTCGGTCCCGAAGTGGACGAAGCCCCCTTGCGCCGCCGTTGGGTGAAAATCACCGACCGACAACAAGGAATCTCTGTCGAGATCCGATGGGGCGCCGTCACCCTCGGCGTCGACCGCCCCGCCGGGTTCTTTACGTTCACGGAAGAAGGCGAGTGGTAGTGGGGGCAGACCTTGTATCTCGACATTTCTTGAGGCGGCGCAGGCGACGAAGAGGGCGTCCCCTATCTTCCGGCAGGGATCGCAGGAGAGACAGATGATGACGAAGTTCCGTCTCGCCGGGGCGGAGTAGAACCCTCGCCAGTTACCTTTGAGCGTCTGTTCCCGTTCTGCGCATAACGGGAACAGAGGTTAGGCCACCAGCCCCGCCACCAATGCGACCAAGCCCCCCGACGAGGCCCCGAGGAAGTTGACTTGGTGGTTGCCGAGCATCCCCTGCCGCTCGTAGAGCGATCCTAAGGCCGAGTCGGCCAGCGACCCGGCCATCCCCCCCAACGTCACCGCCACGACGGCAAGGCCGGTGTAATAGCCAAAACCCCATCCGGCTAAAGCGATGACCAACGCCCCCGTCGCGCCAAAGATCGTTCCGGCGATTGAAACGGCGCCGTCGGTTCCGGCGGGGAGCGGCTGTGCCGTAAACAGATCGACCGGCGTCGGGCCGAAACGGCGACCCAACTCGGCGGAGAGGGTGTCGGCGGTGGCGGCGGCCAAGGCCCCGGCGAAAGGAATAAGCCAAATGGTGTCGTTGGTCGTCCATCCGATGAGAGCGAAAAGAAAGGCCGGGCCGATATTGGCGACAACGTGGGGCGCGCCTCGGATTTCGTGGGCCGCATGGTCCCGATGGCCTTTCTGGGTGAAGCCGATTCCCATGACGACGAAAAGGGTCATGAGCGAAAAGCCTTCCCATCCGAGAAGGGCGAAGATCGTTCCGCCGATGACCGCCCCGGCCGCCAGTCCGGCGCGGTTCAGTTTCCCCAACGTGTAGGCGGCCAAAGCCAATCCCCCGGCCACGACGATCCCCTCGGCGATCCGGTTGAAGGGAGGGAAGGGGAGGGGCGCCCATCCCCAGAGGAGGGCCGGGGGAAGGGATACGGCGGTGGCGGCGACGAGGGCGCCCAATGATCCCGGCACGATGAGGGCGACGAAGGAGCCGATGACTCCCATCCCGACCCCTGCCATCAAGAGAACCGGCGTGAGGGTCGGGAGGCCCCCGTTGGCGACGGTCCCGCAGGCGCCCGCGGCAAGAGCCAGCCCCAAGGCCAATAGCCGTGTCGGGAGGGGCTGATCGTCGGTCAACAAGAGCGCCGCCACGACGGCCATTCCTGCGGCTGGCACCCCGACGGCGGTCAATGGGACGGCGGTCAGTGGCAACAGCGCTCGCCCTCCGCCGAGCGGTACGAGCAACGCCGCCGCCAAGAGGGGGGCCTCATGACTCCAGCTCGGAACCAGCATGGCGAGAAGCCCCACCCCGACCGCAATCCATGCGGCGGCTGCGTCTCTTGCGGCCCCCCGTCTCGCCGGAGAGAGACCGTGTGGGGGGCTAAAGTTCAATGGTCAACCCGTCCCACGCCAGCCGGATATGGTCCGGCAACCTGGCTTCGGTGGCGACGTGGCCCAAGGTATGGTCGAGATGGGTCAGCCAGACCTTTTTTGGGGCGATGCGCTCAACCGCTTCCAACGCTCGGTCGAGGGTGAAGTGGGTCGGATGGCTTTTCAATCCGAGGGTACCGAGGATCAGGGTGTCGAGCCCTTCAAGAAGCGGCAGCGAACTTTCGGAGAAGCCTGAGCAGTCGGTGACGTAAGCGGTGTCGTTGATCCGGAAGGCGTCGATAATCATCGAGCCGTGTCGGATGGGGATCGGGCGAAGAGTTATCGGCCCGACGGTGACCGACGGGGTCAGCGGCATCAGGGTCAACGACGGGATCCCCCCCCCTTCGGGCGACCGACCGTCGAAGATGTAGGGGAACATGGTGCGGATGAATTCGAGGGTCGATTCCCGTCCGTAGCAGGGGATCGCCTCCTTCTGGCGAAAGTTATAGACCCGCAGATCGTCGATGCCGTGGACATGATCGGCGTGGTGATGGGTATAGAAGACGGCGTCGACCCGGTCGATCCGCTCGCGTACGGCCTGAAAGCGGAGATCGGTGGCGGTGTCGATAAGGAGCGTGGTGTCGCCGTTGATGAGCGCCACCGACGAGCGGGTCCGGTTGTCGCGGGGATCGGCGGAGCGGCAGACCTGGCAATCGCAACCGATGACCGGTACGCCGGAGCTGGCGCCGGTGCCGAGGAAGGTCAGCTTCGTCCCGCTCATCCCTTTGTCACCCCTTTTCATTTGGAAGAAAGTATCATAAGGTATTCTACGGATTTTCACCGTCGAGTACACGCCGGGGAGCGTTCTCCCCCCGGCTTTGCGGTTTTGACGGTTCGTCACGTTACGATGCGACGAGAGGGGGCGCTCTCGTTCGCAGGGATACAAATTCAGATTATGGATATCGCTACCGTTATCGGCATCTTGGGTGGACTCGGTCTGGTCGGGTCGGCCATGGCCACCGGGGCGGGTGGCCTTGCTTCGTTCATCGATATCCCTTCGCTTTTGGTGGTTGTCGGCGGCACCGCTGCGGCGACGCTGGTCATGTTCCCTCTGGGGGATGTCTTCAAGACCTTCTCGGTCGGGATGAAAACGTTTCTCTTTAAAGCCCCCGATGCGGGCGCCACCATCAACGTGCTGATGGACCTGGCGCTGGCGGCTCGTAAAGAAGGTCTTTTGGCGCTCGAGAAGAAAGTGCCGGACGATCCGTTTCTGGCCAAAGGGGTTCGCTTGCTGGTTGACGGTATCGACCAGAACAGCATCCGATCGATGATGGAGATCGAGGTCTCCTCGATTCAAGATCGCCACGCCCACGGCGCGGAGTTATTCAACCAGATCGCCACCTTGGCGCCGGCCTTCGGTATGATCGGCACGCTGGTCGGGCTGGTGCAGATGTTAAAATCGCTCTCCGACCCGGCGGCCATCGGGCCGTCGATGGCCATCGCGCTTATCACCACCCTCTACGGCGCCATGATCGCCAACATGGCCATGCTCCCGATGTCGAAAAAACTGACCATCCGAAGTAAACAAGAGGTGAGCGTCATGGAGATGGCCATCGAAGGGATTATCTCGGTGGCGAAAAAAGAAAACCCCAACCTGATGAAGGCCAAGCTGAACGCCTATCTGGCGCCGAAACTTCGGGTCGAATAGGAGCCGAAGGCCGTGGCCAAAAGAGAAGAGAAGGCAGAAGAGGGGGCGCCCGCCTGGATCATCACCTTCGCCGATCTGGCGACGTTGCTCCTTACCTTCTTCGTCCTTCTCCTTTCATTCTCCAGCCAGGACGTCATCAAGTTCCGCGAGATGTTAGGCTCCGTCCAAGGGGCGTTCGGCGTGGAGGTTCGCCGCGAAGGGACCTTTCAGGACGAAGTGACCGGCAACGTGGCCGAGACCGAAGACCCGAAGAAAAAAGAGAAGGAAGAGGAAGAGAAGCTCAAACGGCAATTCGAAGAGGTGGGGGATACGGTCAAAAAAGCGGTCGATCAATCGAAACTTTCGAACGACGTTTCGACCCACAGTAGCGCGGGGGAGCTCCGCATCCGGGTGAAAGGTGAGGTGATGTTCCCGCCAGGAGGGGCGTTGATCAGCCCGCAAGCGGCGCCGTTGCTCGACGCTTTGGCCCGCGCCATCAAAAAGGCCGACCTGCCGATCACCGTCGAAGGGCATACCGACAACATCCCGATCCATACCGCCAAGTTCGCCGATAACTGGGAACTCTCCGCTTCGCGCGCCGCCATTGTGGTCCGCTATCTCATCCGCCAAGGGGTGAAGGAGAACAAGGTCAAGGCGGTCGGTTACGCCGATTTCAAGCCGTTGGGGGAGAACGATACCCCCGAAGGACGGGCGAAAAACCGCCGGGTCGAGTTCGTCGTCTCGAAATGACGGCTACGCCGCCGTGGCGACGGGCGCACCCTTGCGGCTGTCCTTTTCCCACCGTTGCCGCAAGTTTGTGCGTTCCGGTGGCGCCCCTCGCTGCGGCGCGTAGCCGCTCGGTGAAAGGTCCCCCTGTGCGGGCTCTTAAGCTGTCGCGACCGAGTGGGCGTAGACCACGACTTTTTGTGCGTTCCGGTGGCGCCCCTCGGCGCGGCGCGTAGCCGGTCGGTGAAGGTCCCCCTGTGCGGGCTCTTAAGCTGTCGCGACCGAGTGGGCGTAGACCACGACTTTTTGGCGTTCCGGTGGTGCCCCTCGGCGCGGCGCGTAGCCGCTCGGTGAAGGTCCCCCTGTGCGGGCTCTTAAGCTGTCGCGACCGAGTGGGCGTAGACCACGACTTTTTGTGCGTTCCGGTGGCGCCCCTCGCTGGGGCGCGTAGCCGCTCGGTGAAGGCCCCCTGTGCGGGCTCTTAAGCTGTCGCGACCGAGTGGGCGTAGACCACGACTTTTTGTGCGTTCCGGTGGCGCCCCTCGCTGCGGCGCGTAGCCGCTATTTGAGCGACTGCTCCAGTTCGCTGATCGACAAGACCATCGCGTCGTCTCCCCTCGGTTGACCGGCGGCGGCGTGGGCGTCCCCCATGCTTTTAAGCGCACCCAGATCGACCGTCTGCTCGGCGGAAAAACCAGCCTCTTTGTCCATGGAGGTCAACTGCTCGATAGTCATCACCTCGGTAGTCTTCCCTTCGGCCACGTCGTTACCTTTCTCCCCCCCCACCGGTTTGCGGCTCTTCTTTGTTTTTCCGACCATCTTGCCGGTTCGTTTGTCTTTGTAACCGCCGATATCCTCTTCCGTCCAGACGATGATCAGCTCGTCACCGCTCCCCGGTTTTCCATCGGCGCCGGGGGAGACGATAAGGAGGTCGTAGCTCGAATTGGCGTCACCGGGCACCCAATAGGTCTCGTGGTTCCAACCATCGGCGGGGCGCAATACCTGTCCCGGCGCCGGCCACGAACCGGTCTCGCGCCGAAACGAGAGGACGAGGTTTTGTAGTTTGACAAGGGCTTTGCCGGTCATCGACGCCCGCTCCATGGCGTCCCGTTCTCCCGGCGACATCTTCAGCTCCTCCTTGGCGGCGGCGAAGATTTTTGTGTGGCCATATTTCTTATCGGCCACGGCGAACCGGGCCAGCGCTTCGGCCGACTTCCCGGCGCGCCAGAGGGCTTTGAGCTCTTCCACCTCTTTTTTGGCGCCCATTTCCATAGCCAGATCGGTTGCGGGAGGGGGCGCCTCTTTTTCGCAAGCCCCCGCTCCCAAAAGGAGTGTCGCGGCGAGAAGGGCGACGGTCGCGTATCGGTTCATGGGATCACTCCGTTTGGAAAGGAATTCGACACGCCGGTTTAACACCTTCGTTTCCGGCTGATTATTGGGGAACTGTGGGCGGGATCCGGCGAAACCGGCCGCCGCCATCCGGTTGGCCGGGGCCCCTTCGGCCACCAGGTAGGCTAGCGTTCGGGCCGCTCGCACCGTGGAGAGTTCCCAGTTCGAGGGAAACTTGGCCGACCGGAAATGAGAATCGTCGGTATGCCCCTCCACCGTCAGGCGGATATTTTTGTTCTCTTTGAGAAGCCGCACCAACGAGTCGAGGAAGCGCAACCCGGCCCGGTCGAGATCGGCGTCCCCCGGCGCGAAAAGGACCCGCCCCTTCATGCGGACCCGCACCCCCTCGTCCGACATCGAGATCGACGCGGCGTCTTTATACCCCTTCGCGCACCACCGCATCGTAGATCGTGTTGACGATCTGTTCGCGTTGGCGCACCTTCACCGACGTGTCCTTCACGTTCGAATCGACGTCGGCGATGGCGCCCACCGAGACGGACTGGTAATCACCCCGCTCAAGCTGGGTGGCGCCGAACCGTTCCTGCACCGAACCGACCATCTCCCGATACTTGACGATATCCATATTGGAAAACGAAAGCATCAGAACGAAGAAGGTCAAAAGGAGCGTCGCCAGATCGGCGAAGGTGACGACCCACGCCGGGGCCCCTTCGCCCCCCACTCCGGCGGCGCTTTTTTTCTCGCGGGCCGGTTCGGGGGGTTGCCGTTCGGCCAGCTCGGCGGCGGTGGCGCGACGAACCGCCACCTTCGCCCCGTCGCGCGCCACCCGTATGGCGGTCTTGCATTTGGGGCACGGGTAGATAACCCCCTTGGCGCTGATCTTGTTGACCGGCACCTTCGCCTTCGTTTTGCACTGGGGGCACGGAACGGGGACTGCGGCGTCAGCCATGGGCCGAGCCTTTGTTTGTTACAACTGACACATCTCGTCATCATAGAACGACGGCGAACCCGGTCGCAAGTGAAGAGAACGGTAAAGAGGAGCGCCCTCTCCCTAAATGGCGCGAAGAGGGCTATAATGGCCGGGTCAATCAAAATCCAACCGCCTTTCGTATCAGGGGGGAACATGAGCGAGATCGTCCACGTCCACGCACGCCAGATATTTGATTCCCGGGGAAACCCGACCGTCGAAGTCGACGTCCATCTCGATTCCGGCGCCATCGGTCGCGCCGCCGTCCCCTCCGGCGCCTCCACCGGCTCCCGCGAGGCGCTCGAAATGCGCGACGGCGGGAAGAAGCTGATGGGGAAAGGGGTCATGAAGGCGGTCGATAACGTCAACAAAAAGATCGCCCCGGCCCTCTTCGGATTCGAAGCCGCCCCCCCCCCCCCACCCTCGGCGTCTCCATGGCCGTGGCCAACGCCGCTTACCGAAGCCCTGGATCGGAACTCCCACTCTATCGCTATCTCGGCGGCGTGAACGCCAAAGTCAACTCCCGATGCCTATGATGAACATCCTCAATGGCGGTCAACATGCCGACAACAACGTCGACATTCAAGAATTCATGATCCACCCGGTCAAGGCCGCCAATTTCCGCGAAGCCTTGCGTTGTGGCGCCGAAATCTTCCACAGCCTGAAAAAAGTACTGAAAGATCGCGGCCTGAACACCGCCGTGGGCGACGAAGGTGGGTTCGCTCCCAACTTGGGTAGCAACGAAGAAGCCATCGAAGTCATCCTGGAAGCCATCGAAAAAGCCGGTTACAAACCGGGTGAAGAAGTCACCTTGGCTCTGGATGCCGCCGCCGAGTTCCTTCTACGATAAGGACAAAGGCGTGTACGTGATGGCCGCCGAAGCACAACCGGAAAAAACGACCGACGACATGGTCGCCTACTACACCGAATTGTGCGAGAAATATCCGATCCTCTCCATCGAAGACGGCCTGGATGAAAACGACTGGGATGGCTTCAAGAAACTGACCGACGCCTTAGGCAAAAAGGTACAGCTGGTCGGCGACGACCTGTTCGTAACCAACACCAAGTTCCTGAAACGCGGCATCGAAGAAGGTTCCTGTAACTCGATCCTGATTAAAGTGAACCAAATCGGCACGCTGACCGAAACCCTCGACGCCATCGAGATGGCCAAACGGGCCGGCTACACCTGCGTCATCTCACACCGCTCCGGCGAAACCGAAGACGCCACCATCGCCGACATCGCCGTGGCCACCAACGCCGGTCAGATCAAAACCGGCTCAATGAGCCGGACCGACCGGATCGCCAAATACAATCAGCTCTTGCGGATCGAAGAGCAACTCGGCGCCGCCGCCGTCTATCGCGGACGCTCGGTCTTTACCTCCATCAATAAATAATGGGCAACCTACATCCCCCCTCCGTCGCTCTGGTCGCCGCAGGGGTGGTCTGCGTCGGGCTGGCAGTCACCGGGTGGTTCAAGGAGAACGGTTATAGCGACGTGGCCCGCCTCAAAGAGGCGATCACCTCCGTCGAGGGGGAGACGGCCGCTCTCAAAGACGAGAACAGCCGTCTTTCCGCCCGGTTGACCCGCATCAGCACCGACGAAGGATATGTGGAAGCGGTGGCCCGCGAGAGCCTCGGGCTGGTTCGCCCCGGCGAAGTGGTCTACGAATTCGTTGACGAAGAGCTTCTCACCCGTTCCGCCTCCCCGAAGCCCGCCGCCACAAAATAGTTGCGCCACCCACCCGGATTTGGTACCCTCGCTCTTTTCCGGTACGAACAGAGCATTGAACGGCTCACCGCAACGGGCGGCGGGTCATGGCGCTTTCAAACGAGTGAGGAACGAGTATTATGGGGCTCTTGAAAGAGCAGAAAGCCGAGATCATCGGCAATTATAAGAACAGCGACGCCGACACCGGCTCGCCCGAAGTGCAGATCGCCATCCTGACCACCCGGATCACCGAGCTGACCGAACACTTCAAAACGCACAAAAAAGATCATCACTCCCGGCGCGGCCTGCTCAAGCTGGTCAGCCGTCGCCGCCGCCTTCTCGACTACCTCAAGAAAAAGGAAGTCGGGCGGTACAAGAAGATCATCGAGGCGCTGGGTATCCGCCGTTAACGATAAGGGGGCGGTCCTTTCGGGGGCCGCCTTTTCGTTTGCGACACGATCCTTCACCCGCGCCTTTCGTGGCCGCTTCCGCCGACACACCCCGACCGGCGCATTTATCATGGCGCCCCCCGTCCTCGCGGATCGGTCCCACGCGTTCAGGCAGGTATAGAGAAAGACAGAGAGAAACATGCAGGCTCAATGAGTAGAAGTAGCGTTCGGCGACAAACTTTTCTTCATGGAATCGGGCGTCCTCGCCAGGCAGGCCGGTGGGTCGGTCGTGGTCGGGTTCGAAGAGACCATGGTGCTGGCCGCCGCCACCGCCGAAGAGAAACCGCGAAACGAGAAGGCCGATTTCCTTCCCCTGACCATCGAATACCGCGACAAGATGTCGGCGGCCGGTCGCATCCCCGGCGGCTTTTTCAAGCGTGAGACCCGCCCCGGCGACCGGGAAACTCTCGTTTCCCGCCTCACCGACCGTTCGGTCCGCCCGATGTTCGCCGCCGGCTACATCAACGAGACCATGGTCATGATCAACCCCCTCTCGTTCGACTTCGAACATGAGGTCGATTGGTTGGCGTTGAACGGCGCCTCCACCAGCCTTCTCATTTCGCCCGCCCCCTACACCACCCCGGTGGCGGGTATCAAAGTGGTTCGGGTCGATGGCGAGCTGATCGCCGCCCCGACCCTGGAGCAGATCGAGAAAGCCGACCTGAACCTCCTTTTGGCCGGGACCGAAGAGTCGCTGACCATGGTTGAAGGGGGCGGCAAAGAGCTGGCCGAAGCCGACCTGATCGCCGCCTTGGAGTTCGGGCACGAGTGGATCAAAAAAATCTGCGCCGCTCAAAAAGAGTTGGCCGGGTTGGTCGGCAAACCGAAGATGACCGTTCCGACCGTTGATCGTTCCGCCGACGTGGCGCTTTGCTTGGAAGCGATGAAAAACGGCTTCCGCGAAGCGGTTCTCACCGCCGGCAAGTTCCAGCGGAGCGCCGCTCAGAAAGCCTTCCGGGATCAAGCGATCACCACCCTCTTGGCCGGCAGCGACGACGCCGACCGGAAAGACGCCCTTAAAGCCGCTTGGGACAAAGCGGCCAAGACCTTCATCCGAGAGATGATCCTGAACGAAGGCCTCCGGGCCGACGGGCGGGACACCAAAACCGTCCGCGACATCACCATCGCCGTCGACGCCCTTCCCCGGTGCCACGGCTCGACCCTCTTTACCCGGGGCGAAACCCAAGCGTTGGTCACCACCACGCTCGGCACCGGCCAAGACGAGCAGATGATCGACAAGCTCGAAGGGCGCGTGCCGAAACGGTTCATGCTCCACTACAACTTCCCCTCGTTCTGCGTCGGCGAAGTGAAACGCCCCATGGGCCCCGGTCGCCGCGAGATCGGCCACGGTTCGTTGGCCGAACGGGCCTTGGAACCGGTGTTGCCGAGTAAAGACGACTTCCCCTACACCATTCGGATCGTCTCCGACATTCTGGAGAGCAACGGCTCCTCGTCGATGGCTTCGGTCTGCGGCGGGTCGCTGGCTCTCATGGACGCCGGCGTGCCGATCAGCAGCCCGGTGGCCGGCATCGCCATGGGGCTCGTCGCCGAAGGGGACCGGGTCGCCATTCTCTCCGACATCCTCGGCCTCGAAGACGCCTTGGGGGACATGGACTTTAAAGTCTCCGGTACCGCCAAAGGGGTCACCGCCGTCCAGATGGACATCAAACTGAAAGGGGGCCTGCCGGTCGAACTGTTGACCCGCGCTCTCGATCAGGCCAAAGAGGGACGGCTCCAC
Organism: Nitrospinota bacterium; assembly: GCA_942491805.1. Taxonomy (GTDB): domain Bacteria; phylum Nitrospinota_A; class UBA7883; order UBA7883; family JADGGD01; genus JADGCD01. The sequence continues at coordinate 5,396 of CALOCG010000035.1, read as the reverse complement.
ATTCTGGGCGAGATGGCCAAAGCCATCGAAACCCCGCGTGAAGAGCTGAACCAATACGCCCCCCGCATCACCACCATCAAGATCAACCCGAACAAAGTCGGGGCGTTGATCGGACCGGGCGGCAAGGTCATCAAAGGAATCGTGGCCGAGACCGGTTGCCAGATCGACATCGAAGACGACGGCTCCGTTCACATCTACTCGTCCAACGGCGATCAGATGAAAGCGGCCGTCGATATCGTCAACTCCATCATCCAGGAAGCGAAGATGGGGGAGATCTACCTCGGCGTCATCAAGCGGATCGTCGATTTCGGCTGCTTCGTCGAAATCTTCCCCGGCACCGAAGGATTGGTCCATGTCTCCGAGTTCGCCGACCATCGGGTCGAGCGGGTCGACGACGAAGTCTCCGAAGGGGACGCCATTCTCGTCAAAGTGATCAACATCGATCCCTCCGGCAAGATTCGGCTCTCCCGCAAGGAAGCGCTGGCCGAAAAGGGTGAAGGCGCCCAAGACGAAGAGACCCGTAACCCCAATCCCAACGCCCCCGTCCGGGAGCGGAACGACCGGGGTGGACGGGGCGGCGACCGGGACCGTGATCGCGGCGGACGTGGTGGAGACCGGGGTGGGTTCCGGGGCGGACGCGACCGGCGCTGAATAGCTGCCTGCGTTGGCGCTGCGGTGTCGAATGAAGGCTCGGGATGGCGGGTACATGTATGTGCCTTCCGCTCCCTGATGCGACAGACCGGACCTTGATCTGTCTAGCCGTGCGCGGCGTAGACGCGCCTGCCAGGTGGCGATGAGGAGAGACGACCCGCAAGGGTCCGCCTGCCTCGGCGGCGTTATTCAAAGGACGTTTTGATTTCTAAAGCTCATCCGCGAACCGCCCTCTTCTTAACGGAAGGGGGCGGTTTTATTTAGAGAACCGATGAATACGAAACAACCGACCCTCGACGATATCCCGGTAGCCACCGGCGTGGTGGAAGGGATACGTCTGCTCGTCACCCCCGTGCCGACCAGCCGGTCGGTTTCGTTCGGCGTTTGGATCACCGCAGGCTCCCGGGACGAACCGGCGGAGGCGTCGGGACTCTTTCATTTCATCGAACACCTCGTCTTCAAAGGGACCCCCACCGCCGACGCCCGGGCGTTGGCCTTCGCCATCGACGAGCTGGGGGGGAATATCGACGCCTTCACCACCCGCGAAGTGACCGGCTACACCGGTCATGTGGTGGCCGAACGATTGGAAAAAGCCTTCGACCTCGTCGCCGATCTGACGCTCGCCTCTACCTTCCCCGCCGACGAGATCGAGCGGGAACGGCAGGTGATTCTCGAAGAAATCAGGATGGCCGAGGACACCCCGTCGGATCTGATGCACGAGAAGATTTTCAGTTCTCTATGGGGTGATCGCCCGCTCGGGAGGCCTATCACCGGGACGCCTGACACCGTCAACCGGGTCGATCGGGGGGCGTTGCTGGCGGCGCGGGACGAACATTACCGGGCGGGGCGGATGGTGATCGCCGCTACCGGCGCCGTCACCTACGATCAGATGGCCGCCCTTGTGGCCAAACGGTTCTCCGGCTTGCCGACCGGCGACGCTTTCCGGGAACCGAACGGTTCCCCTTTGGCGCCCTCGGTCACCCTGATTAAAAAACCGATCGAGCAAATCCATCTGGCGCTCGCCTGGCCCGGCCCCCCCATCGGCGATCCGGCCCGGAACGAGCTGAACGTTCTCAACGCCGCGTTGGGGGGAGGGGTTTCGTCCCGACTCTTCCAGTCGGTGCGGGAAGAGCGGGGGCTCGCCTATTCGGTCGGTTCTTTTTACGAAGAGTACGCCGACGCCGGCTTCTTCTCCCTCTACGCCGCCTGTTCACCGGGACGGTTCGGCGAACTGGTCGACGCCATGCAAGAGGAGGCCCATCGGATCGTCGCTGATGGGTTGACCCCCGACGAAGTGACCCGTGGGATCGGCATGGAGGTCGACAATCTGAAGATGGGATGCGATTCGTTGTCGTCTCGGATGTACGACCTGGCCGACGGCTGGATTTCGTTCGGGAAGAACTTCACCTTGGCCGAGAATGTGGCCGACATGGAGAAGGTGACCCGAGAAGGGGTGAAGGAGTTGGCCGCGCGCCTCTTTGCGGTTTCGCCGACGGTGGTCGCCGTGGGGCCGGTGGGCAAAGGGGACGAACATCGCCTGCGGGACATGGTGAAGGCGTAGACGCCGGACGGTGGGGAGGGAGAGGGAGGCGATAAGACCTTCAGGGGTCTCCTGTGGGGTCTCGCGGCCCCGAGAGCGTCAAACGGGCCGCCCTCGTCGTAACCAGCGACGCCGGTTATTTCTGAGGGCGACTCTGCCTGACGATATCGTCGATGATCTTTCCGGCCAGCTTGTCCGCCGGAACCTTGTAATCGCCGCTGGCGATTTTAGCCTTGATCGCCTCAATCTTCTCTTTGCGGACGTCGGGAGTCCCTTTTACTTGGGCGCTCACTTTGCCGACTTCGCGGGCTAAGCCCGAGACCGCCACGGTCGCCGCCGTTTTTCCGCCCGACTTGGTCGACTCTTCCGCCCCACCCCGGGCGTTGTTGCGGACTTCCGCCGCCTGATCTCGTTTGCGAAGATCATCGACTCTGTTCTGATTGTAGCTGTTATCGGCGCCGAAGATCTGCATACTCACTCACCTCCTTCCCTCTGCTTTACTGCGGCCTTCTGGTTGTTAGCTGATTTCTCGGTACTTCCGTCGAAAACGCTGCCAGTTCCACCGTCTTATTCGTCCATCGGGGCGTCCCGAACCTTCCGGTGCGCCTCTCAGTTGCTTTATCGGCCGATCGTGAGGGAACCTTTACCCTTTTTTTTTCTGCTAATCCGTTGTAAATAAACGTAAACACAAAAGCATCGAAAAAAAGTCGACCACCCGGCTCCCGTGAGAGCCCGTATCATCTCTATCGGCCCTTTCGTGAGTTACCTTAAGGACTTTTTTCAATTATCGCAAAGACGCGATCAATTCCTTTTTCCGCAGGTCGTAGGCCTTCCGGTCGTCCCGGAAGAGAGCCAGCGCCTCGTCGAACCGCTCCTGCTGAACCGGGTTGAGGAAAAGATGATGAGGACGCCCCAGTTCCACCAGTCCGATAGCCTTGTCGAGGAAACTTTCGCAATGAGGGCAGATCGATCCACAACAGTAGCCGACCTCTTCCGGCGAGAGACCGGTCAGCTCGGCCACTTGCCGATGGAGTTCGACCTCAGGGTCGGGGGCGTCGGCCTTCCCCTCCGCTTCCCGTCGGGCCTCATCGCGCGAGGCTTTTTCCCGAAGTTTTTGAAATATATCGCTCATGATGGCAATATCGTATCATGTCCCGATGGGAGACAAAATCAGGATCGTTCATTGCGTCAAAGCGGTCGCCGTCGGTGGCGGGGTGGCCCGGATGGATTCCTACTACCACCGCCACCTCCCCCCTCATCGGTTTCAGCTAACGTTCCTCGTCCTCGACGATCCCGATCCGACGGCGGTTCCCTACGATCCGACCATGCGGTTCATCCACACCGGGCGGGGCGACCGGTTCGCCGGGGCGGTGGCGGCGTTCAGAGAAGCCGACATCGTCCAATATTCCGACGGGTTCCAACCCCTCGTCTGCGAAGCGGCGCAGGTGGCGGGAGTCCCGGTGTTGGTCGAGATCCATCACGACATCGAAGCCGGGGGATTGTACGACACCATCGACCGGATCGTCTGCGTCTCCGCAGCCTCCGCCGCCGTCCAGCCCGACCGGGAGAAATGCAGCGTCATCTATAACGGCATCGAGCCTGAAGCTTTTCCCTACTGCGAACGGGCGAAGGGGGAGAGGTTCACGATTTTACAGGTCGGGAGCCGGGGGAAAGCGACCGTCAATCTTGATGAGCTCGCCGACGAACTACTGGCCCTCGACCCCCGGATCGAGTTGGTGATCGCAGGCTTCGACCAGACCTTGCCCAGCCGTGAGCGGGTGACCTTCCTTGGGGTGCGAGCCGACGTGGTGGCGTTGTATAAGAACGCCGACCTTTTCTTTCTCCATTCGATCCGCGAGGCTTTCGGGCTGGTGGTGATCGAAGCGATGGGCACCGGGCTGGTTCCGCTGGTCTCTTCGTACGGAGGGCCGGTCGAGATCGTCGAAGATGGCGTCACCGGGTTCGTCACGCCGCATGAAGATCGGGCCGGGATGGTGGCGGGGGTCGAAGAGGCGCTCGCCGCGTGGGACGAGGGACGTCTTGCCGACATGGGCCGAGCCGCCCGTGCCGTCGTCGAAGAGCGGTTCGACATACGGGAAAAGATGGGGGAGTACGCCCGGTTGTATGAAGATCTGATGGCGAGCGAAAGGGATCGGCCACCGGTCGAGAGCGATGCGACTCCTTCGCCCGAAGTCTGGCTCGACGACGCTCTTTTTCATTTCGACGCCGGTCGATGGGACGAAGCTGCCAAAGCGGCGCACAAAGCCTTCGCCCACCCGGCGCCGATACGGGTACCGATGTGCGGTTGGTTGACCCGGCAGATCGCCCGACAGGCGGAAGCCAAAGGGGATGCGAGCTTGGCCCACGCCGCCTGCGCCAAACTCTTCGCCTCCGGCTTCCGGGACGTCGACTGGATGAAGCGATGGCTTACCTTCGCCCCGGTCGAATTCGACATCGGCCCGGTGGTCGACGCGTTGTTGCCGCTGGCGCCGACCGACCCGGAAGTGATCATGAGCGCCGTGGAAGACGCCTTGGTGAAACAAGACCTTCCCCGCGCCCTGGCGCTGTTGGAAGAGGGGGTCAAGAACGTCCCCTGGTACGCCGACCTCGCCGACATGCGCGACGCTTTACGGGAGAAGATGGCGCCATGAACCCTCCCCTACGTCTGGTCACCTCCACCATCTCGCCGGGCGGGGGCGGGGGGATCGCGCGGATGGACACCTTCTATCACCGGTTCCTGAACCGCGACCTGTTCGACCCGGTCTTCGTCATCCCACGGGCCAAAGATGAAACCGAAGCGGTCTACGATCCGACCATCGACTATATCTACACGGGAGACGACGACCGTTTCGCCAAGCTGGTCGCCCTCTTCTCCGACGCCGACATCGTCCAGTTCATGGGGGGCTTCGATCCGGTCAGCGCCGAGGCGGCCCGTGTGGCCGGTGTCCCGGTCATCATCGAGCTGATGCATATGGTCGAGGTCGGGCGACTTAACCCCTATTTCGACACCACCCTTTGCGTCAGCGACGTCGCCCGCGCCGCGCAACCCGATCCGTCGCGCACCGTCGTCATCCACAACGGGATCGACGTCGCCATGTTCCCTTTCCGTCCCGACCGGGATTCTTCGAAGATCGTCATCATGGAGGCGAGTCGTCGAGAAAAAAAGATGCATTTTCACCTCGACCAACTGGCCGACGATATCCTT
>CALOCG010000034.1:0-9770 GCA_942491805.1 Nitrospinota bacterium | reverse complement strand
CGCCGTTGACGACGCGCCGGTGGGGGTGACCGCCCGATTGATTATGGCCGACGTCGAAACGGCGTCGCTCCTGATCGACCCGGAGGTGGCGATTCGCCCTTCACTCCCTTTCGCATCGCACCATATCGGCTGGCTCGACGCTCTTAAGGGTCTGGCGCGGGTCAACGATATTTCCCTCACCATTGACGGGGTCACTCCCCTCCCCGACCATCTCCCCCTCGGCGCAGCCTTGGTCTTATCGACCCATGAACGGACCGCCCTCCGGCAAGCCCGCGCCAAGCAGTCGGCCCAGAACAGCATCGACCTGTTGCGCGCCCAACGGGACGCGGCCAAAGCCAAAGCCGACACCGACGCTTTGCAACCCGACGCCGGCCTCGTGGTCCGTTCCCACCGGTTCCGCTACGCCGACCCGAAAGGGGCGCTCGAGTATCTCACGTCCCTCTACCAGAGCGGCGATGCGGCGCCCCCCAACCCCGGCGAGAAGGATAAACCGGTCGTCGCCCCTACGACAAACCGTGTCCGGTTCGCCCTTTTCGCCCCGGAGAATCTTTTGACCGTGCAGGCGCCGCCGACGTTGGCCGACGAGATCATCGGACGGATCGAAGCCCTCGACGTCCGCCCCCGCCAAGTCTATATCGAAGCCCGGATCGTCGAGATTCAGCGGAATTATCTCAAAGACCTCGGCATCGAATGGGGGGGCTACAACGCATCGACCACCAACGTCGTCTTCCCCCACAACATCGGCGTCACCGGCGGCTCGACCGGAACCGGACCCTATCCGAACGTCGTCTCCCTTCCGGCCAACTCGGCCATCGACCCGACCACCGGCCAGCCGCTGGCCAATCCGCAAGGCGCCGCGCTGGGGGTCACCATCGGCTCCATCAGCGGGGCGACGCTTCTCTCCGCCCGTCTGACGGCGTTGGAGCAGGCGGGGGTCAGCCGCACCTTGTCGAACCCGAAAGTGGTCGCCATCAACGGGGGGCAAGCGGTCATCAAATCGGGGCGGGAGATTCCGTATCAATCGTCATCGGCCAACCTCGGCACGTCGGTCCAGTTCAAAGAAGCGGTCATCTCCCTTGCGGTGACGCCCCAGATTCTCGACGACGATCAGGTGCGGATGCGAATCGTCGCCAAGAAAGACGAGGTCGATCCGGCCCTTTCGGTGCAAGGGATCCCGGCCATCAAGAAAAAGGAGATCACCACCCATGTGGTGGTGGCCAGCGGCAGTTCGGCGGCGTTAGGCGGTGTCTTCGAAGGGGTCGATAACAACCGAGAAAACAAAACCCCCGGTTTCGGCGACATCCCCTTCATCGGACGGCTCTTTCGGTCCGATCATGACGAAGAGTCCCAACTGGAGCTCCTCGTCTTCATCACTCCCACCATTCTGAACGAAGAGGGTCGCCCGTGAACATCGCCGCCGCATTTCTCTTCGTCACCCTCACCCTCGCCCAAGCCGGGTCGCCCATCGGAAACGTCATCCGTGGCGACGGTAACGCCCGGTTCGCCGGTCTGGCCGACCGGGTCACGCTCGACGTCGATCCGTCGATGGTCATCGTCGGCGACCGGCTGACCGTTCTCACCTCTCCCGACAAAAAGGATGGCTCTCCTCATCCCGCCGGTCGGATCACCGTCACCTCCATCGACAACGATGCGATCTTAGGCGTGGTAACCGAAGCGATGCGGGAGATCCCCCTCCCCTCGCCGGTCATCGTCGAATGGAAAGAGAGCGAAGCGAGCCGTCTCTATCATCCGCTGATGGCGTGGCTCGCCTCCACCGGACGGGTCGATCCTTTACGCCCCGTAACGGTAGCCGTCGCCGACGTCACCGACGCCGCCGGAGACAGAACCCTCCTCTCCGACGCCCTTCGAAATGAATTGGCGGCGACCCTCTGCGCACGGGGGGCGTTCGTCTGCGTTCCCCACGACCGGATATCGTCCGCTCTTTGGCGACGTGGCGGGGGAACCACGGCCCAACTCCCCGACAAAACGTTGGCTCGCCTCGGGGACGAAGTCGAAGCGGCGATGGTTATCGAAGGGCGGATCGTGGTTACGGGAGATCGTATCGACACCCTCGTCACCCTCCACCCGGTGTCAGGGGGCGATCCGGTCTGGTGGCGTATCGGACAGTCGATGGCCCGGTTTCCCTTCGACGACCCCTCGCAGGTGACGGTGGCGGGACGACGGCCAGCCCTTTCTCGCTTGATCGTTCGGCTCGATAATCCCGACGCTTTCGGCGCCATCGGAACCGACGAGCTCACCTACGTGAATCTTCTCCCCCGGATCAAAAAAGCGGGAGTGGAAGGGGCGCCGTTACGGGCCGACCATTATTTCGTCGAGCTCGACGGACGTCGCTATCCGATGCAAGGAGACGGTCTCTTCTTCGACGGCGCCCTCTCGGTCGGTCTGGCGGAGTTACGGATCGGTTTCACGCCGGTGGCTCTCACCGCCGAAGGGGCGATACCGCTCGACCCGCCGGTGACCCGTTCGCTTTCGATCCGGCTGCGACCGCAAACGAACGAAACGGTCCGGTTCGCCGGGGAGGTGAGGAACGGGCATGGGGGACTGGTGGCGCGAAAGGATGCGACGACCGAGATCGCCGGTCGTTAAGAACAGTTTCCCTTAGGGTTTGGGGCGGGAATGCGGGAGTGAGAACGCGATACTAGGCGGCGTCGCCGTCGGTCCGGTCGACCACTTCGCGGAAGTCTTTACCGGTTTTAAAGAACGGAACCTTTTTCGAGGGGACGAAGACCTTCTCGCCGGTTTTGGGGTTGCGCCCCTCTTTTTCGTTCCGATGGCGAACGCGGAAGCTGCCGAAGCCACGAATCTCCACCTTATCCCCTTGCGCAAGGGCTTCGATGATGCTGTTGGTGAAGATGTTAATGATCTCTTCGGCCTGCTGCTTTTTAACGTTTATCTTCTCAGCCAGCTTGTCGGCCATTTCCGATTTCGTCATAAAAAACCCCCGGTAAAAATCGTCATCGCTTTTTGGTGTCTTTCCCCATACGGAGAAAGAACCCCCTACGAATCTCTGGAAGAACCCACCCACCTTCGTTCTTTCGAACGACAGAGACTACGCTATCAAATTGAGTCAGTTGCGTCAACGAATACCATGATCGCAAGACGCCGAAAAGAATCGTCGCTCAACCGGCGTTGTCTTCGTAGGCGTCTTCGAAATGGGTATCGACATATTTGTCGAGCATGTCGTTGAGTCGATCCTGGAAATAGTCGATATCGGCGATATCGGTCAGGTTATCGAGAAAATGGCGAATGAGAGACTGGATCAGGGCCTCCACCTCTTCGAGGGTCGCCTCTTCGTCGACGAGCGACTGGTTGACCGTTTCGATAATACGACTGATCTTGTCCTTGTCCATAGTGTCCTCTGTGCGGGGCAAAGCAGGTATTATAACAACACCGCCCCGCCGTTCAACAACGATTATCGCCTGATTCTTAAAATGTTATTTCGGCGCCGACCGGCTATAGATAGCCCCATTTTTTCATCAGCGCCTCCAACTCCGGGTCGAGCTTCAGTTGCGCCGCCGCATCGGCTTGCCATTGGTCGAAAGGAGAAAGGGCGAAATAGACCCCCGTTCCCGCCACCCGCTCGACGAGCAACCGGTTCCGATCCATCAACGACGGGTCGTTCGCCGGGACGTAGGTAAGCCCCTCCCCCACGGGGGACGCCGCGATACCGGCGTAGAGAGTCGCTCCTTCCACCGTCACCGTCACCGGCGCTTCGTCGGGGAACGTTTCGAAATAGAACCGAAGGTCGCCTCGGGAAGTGAGGAGTCGTTCGCCGGGCGACGGGGTCTCGATCTTCGCTTCACCCTCTTGGGCGACGTCGAAGAAGAGAAATCGCCCCGACGTCTCGACACGAACGCGGATAGGCGCTTCGCCTCCTTTGACGATCCCTTTGGCGACGACCCGGTGATGGGGGTAACGTTCGTCAAAGAGCTTTCGCAGAGCCACAAGCCTGGCCGCATCATTGGAAGCGAGATCGAGCGATTCGTAGGGATCGGCGACGAGGTCGAATCGTCGCTCACGGATAACCCGCGGCGGTTCCTGACGGGGGAGCTTGAGGCGGGCCATATCGCGTCCCCGGCGCAGATACTTCTGGCCGTCGGGGGTCGCCATCAGCCAGACCTCTCCCCCTTCCGCCGGAACGATTCGCTTTTGACGATAGCCTTCTCTTTCGTCGTCGGGATCGCCTTTTAGCAGATCGTCGACGGAGATCCCCCACCAAATTTCGGGGATAGCGACCCCCGCCATGGCGGCGACCGTCGGCGCGAGATCGAGGAGCGAGAGGGTGACGTCGCCTATAGGTTCGTCTCGTTTGGCCACCCCCGGCCCTGCGACGACGAGCGGAACACGGTTCTCTTCTTCGTAGAGGGTGTGGGTGTGTGTGGCGTTGATCGCTTCGTAGTCGCAGTCGGCGCATCCTTTGATCGCCCCCGGGTGATCGAGCACCACCCCATGATCGCCGGTGACGACGATGAGGGTGTTTTCCTTCAACCCGAGCCGGTCGAGCGCTTGGAGAAACTCGCCGAAGTAGTCGTCCCCATAGGCGACCGCCCCCCGATAGAGGAGCCGTTGCAGATTCGTGGTCCAAGTAAAAGCGGTCGACAGATATTTGAAGGGCGGCCTGAAAGGGCTGTGGGGGGAGTTTAGGGTGAACATCATAAAGAAGCGACGATCCCCCTTCTCTTTGAGCCAACGGATCGCTTCGCGGGTCGAGACCTCGGTGTCGTACGGTTCCCGCTGGATATCGATGGCCTGATCGAACCCGAGATGGACCCCGACCAGACTCCCGTCGTAGGTGAACGGGTTGTTGCCGACGGTGACCGTGGTGTAACCGGCGCGGCGCAACTGATCGGGAAGCGGGGCGAGGTCGCGCTTGTAGAAAACGTCCCGCTCGACATGGGAAAAGCTCCATCGATGGCCATAGCCGAGGCGCGGCGTCGGGAGTCCTAGGAACATCGATTGGTACGATCCCCGCGACCAGTTGGCGGCGGAACGAACAGTGGTGAAAGCTACCCCCCCGCTCGGCGACGCTGTCGATGGCAGGAGTGACGCCGACGGCGCCGTGGTTGGTGGCGCCGACGAAGTCCCCCCGCAACGTGTCGAGAACGAAGACGACGACGTTCGGTTTCTCCGGCTCTTTGTCGGGGGTAAGAATCACCGGTGTTCCGACGAAACCGTGGGCCAACGAACCGGCGGCGGCTTTCGATGCGAACGTGAGACGTACCTTCTTCCCCCGCCCAAGGGGTCAGATCGACGCTCCGGTCGTACCATTTACCGTTAAAGAAGTCGGCGTCGATGGTGACGAACTTCCCGACGGTGTGGTACCAGAACTCGGTCTCGCTATGGGGAAAGAGGGGTTCCGGTTCGAGCGTCGCCTCATCGACGACTTCCCCGTCTCCGATGGTGACGGTGAAGGTGACCGGCGGCGATTCTTTTTCGTTGAGTCGTGAAAGAATCGACAAAGCGAACGAGAGCTTCGCTCCGTCGGGAATCTCTACGTCGTAGGCGACGCTCCCGTCGGTCGGCATATAGATCGCGTTCCGTTGCTCCAACAACATGGCGTGCTTCCCTTGGGTCACCGAGAGGGGGACGTCATGAGGGGCGCCGGCAGGGGCGTAAGGATAGTTGGTGATCGATTCGAGTGACGAGAGTTGCGCGCGCCCTTCGGCCAAACGAGGGAGATCGACGAGAGCGTCGGGGAGCCGGTCGATAAGATCGATGGCGACCGATTCACGCCCCGATACTTTCGTCGCCCCGTCGAGCTGCGCCAACGGATCGTCGACGCGCGAAGGGTTCGGATGGACGAATATGAGAAAGAAGCCAAGCCATAGAGCGAAGACGAGGCCGACCCCTTTTGCGATCCGCGTGACGATTCTCATGGTCGGGCGCTCGCAAAGTTCACCGGACGTCCATCGACGAACCGATCTTCGACTCCCCCATCGACGAGGCGGCGCATGGCGTCACGCAGACGAGCGACGACATCGGGATAAGTGGCGGCGACGTCGACCGTCTCGGTCGGGTCGGCCACTTGGTCGTACAACACTTCAACCACAGCGTCGGGGGTCGGCATGATCATCAGTTTCCATCGACCGTCGCTGACGGCGCGATGTTTCGCCGCCACGGTCAGCCCTTGATACTTCTCTTTCATGACGATCTCGTTTCGATACTCGTCGTCCACTTCGCACAACTGCGTCACCCCCGGATAGTGGAGCCGCTCTTTCTGATAGAAGAAAGGCCCCTCCGGCAGATACCAGAGACCCGATTCGGAGTAAGCGAGCCGATGGCTCTTCTCCTCGCCGGTAATGAGGGGGATCGCCGACCGTCCCGCCGCCTGTTCGAAGGGGATAGCGGCAAGCTTCGCCAACGTCGGCGCCAGATCGACCGAACGTATCTGCAACGCCGTTCGCCCACGAGGAGCGTCGGCGCGGGGATCGTAGATTATCAGCGGGACCGTCTGGGCGAAGGGGCCTTGCAGATGGTTGCCATGTCCGATGTCGGCGCCATGTTCATAGAAGGCCTCTCCATGGTCTCCGGTGACGACGACGATGGTGTTGTCGCCGAAGCCGAGATCGTTCACCTTCATCAGGAGCCGACCGACGGCGTCGTCGATGGAGGCGAGCCCCCCGTCGTAAAGGGCGACGATTTGGGCGAGGTCTTCTTCCGTCTCTCCCTCTCGCATCAGCATGTTCTTCCGCTGAAACCGATGGGGGCCGTCGTAATCCGGATCTGCGAACCGTCCATACCAAGGGCCGGGGACGGCGTAGGGGAGATGGCTGGCGGAGAAAAAGAGGGTCAACATGAAAGGGCGGGAACGGTCGATCCAACGAAGGAAGTCGGTCGCTTCGCCGCTCATCTCGACCGGATCGCTGTTGTAGACCAGCTCCCGAATCGAGGGGAAGAGCCGCTTGCCGAGCCGGTTGTTCAGGAACGCCAGCAAGGTCGGATGCATCTCCATGTTCCGCATGGCGACCACAATGTCGAAGGTCAGGTCGGGAGAGACGACCTTCTCGAACCCGAAATCAATCCGGGGGAAGATGTCGCCGGCGAAGTCGGAGATGACCCCGGTCTGATACCCTTCGCTCCGCAATCGGCGAGGTAACGTCGGCCAGAGGGGTTGACGTTGTTCGGCGGTGGGGAACATATGCCGCACCCCATGATCGAAGGAGAAGCGACCGGTCATCATGGTGACCCAGCTCGGAAAGGTCCGGGGGACGTCGACCACCATCCGCTCGAAGAACGCCCCCTCCCGCGCCAGCCGGTCGATGAACGGGGTGGTGGCCCGCGTGTAACCGGTGATCGAAAGATGATCGGGACGTAGGGAGTCGATGGCCAAAAATAGGATGTTGGGGCGCTCTTTTTGCGGCTCGCCATAGAAGAGATCGGTCGCCCCCCCCTGCTCCACGATAACGCCGATCAGATAAACGGCGACGACGGCCCCCAGTACCTTGGCGCCGTAGCGGATTTCGACGAGTCGTCGCAACGGGGCGTAGAGAAGGAGCGCGACAGCGACGCCGATCAGCAGCGCTGAGAGGGTCACACCCCCTTCCCCCATACGGGTCGGAGCGAAGACCGCCGACGCCAACCACGGTTGGTTGTCGAGAAAGGGGCCGTCGAAGAATTGCGGATGGATGACCGCCTGCCGCATTTGGGCGGCGAACCAGACGAAGAGGACAACCGGATAGGAGAGCCGGGGCCGACCGACCCGTCGCCCCAACAGTCCGGCGAGCCAGCCGATGAGTGCGCCGATCCCCGTGGCGACGACGGCTAACACGATTTGCAAACCGAGGGTGAACCAGAAATAGTTCGACTCGACGAATCGTTTTAAGGTCTCGTCGCTCTCCCCCATAACCTCGAACCCGCCATAGGCGAGAAGCCCGGCGACGTACCAGCCGAAAAACCAGAGGGCGCCGAAACGGATGGCGCCCTTCATCGGAGCGTCCGCTCGACGAGAGGAAATATTTCGGTTCGTATGATGATTGTCATGGCGTAATCGGAGAAGTGTACCGTATCTTGGTAGGAGAAGTAGAATGTGAAAAAACGTTTTCGAGGCAGGCGCAGGTTCGAGGAATCAGGCGAGATACCGAAACGTATGTGACAATACGTGAGGATTTCGAGCGTACCCGGTAATTGATTTGGTTTTCGTTCCGGGGGTATTCTCCTGGTTATACGCCCCCCTCGAGCCGACGCAGATCGTTTTTCCACGACCAGCGAAGACGTTTACTGGAGAAGAAAATGGACCTTTACGCACGCCGATTCGCCCGCATGTCGCTTGTTTGGCTCACCTTGGGCGCCATATTGGGAACCCATATGGGGATGACCGACTATCAGCAGGTAGCGATCCGCTTCGTCCATGTTCACGTTCTGCTGGCCGGATTCATGGCGATGATGGTCTTCGCCGTCGGCTACCATATCCTCCCCCGGTTCAACGCCGTGCCGGTGGCCCACCCGTGGCTTATCCAGGTTCACTTCTGGGCGGCCAACGTCGGCTTGGCCGGGATGATTACCTTCTATGTCTTCGGCGAGGGGCTCGGCTACGGCCCCTACGGCTTCGGCTTCGGCCTATCGGGGGGGTTGGAGGCCCTTTCCATCTTCCTGTTCGTCTTTAACATATGGCCGGTATTGGCCGACCAAAAACCAGCCGAAGAACCGGTGGAAATCGCCCCCGCTCCCATCCCTCCCGCCGTCGATCCGGTGAAGCTGACCGCCGGCATGACGGTAGCCGACATCTTAAACCGGTGGCCCCACCTCGAAGCCCCCATGGCCGAGTTGGGTCTTGGCGCCTTGACCGACGAGTCGGTCCGGGAGAGCGCGGCGACCATGGTGACCCTCCCGATGGCGGCCAAACGGATCGATATGGATCTCGGCGCCCTTATCGTAACGCTTGAAAATAAAACCCTGCTAACCGCCGACGGTCCGGCTCCCGGTTCCGCCGAACAGCCCGAGAATTTCCTCTCCCTCCCCGGTGGCGGCATCAAACGAGGGGAACGGGCCACCGGCGACACCCAGATAGGGACGTTGCTGGAGGTCTACCCGGAAGTTCGTGATATTTTCGCCACGCGCTACGGCGAAGCCTGTTTCACCTGCCCCGGTCAGAAGACCGAGAATCTGGCCCAAACAGCCATGATGCACGGTCAACCGGTCGATGAGGTGGTGGCCGAAATAAACGGGGTCATCGAAAAGGTCATCTGATCGCCAGAGACCCGATCTACTCATCTCACAGGATGTTGAAAAACGTTATCGAGACCGGCCCCGGTAAGAGAAACCGGGCGAGGAGGCGGAGCGTACACAATAGTACGTGAGCATCCCGAGACCGGTTTCGGCACTCCGCGTTTTTCGACGCCATACTTGACACCGCCGGGTCATATCGGCGATCCTGTAGAGCGCGGTAGACGAAGCCCACCCGAAACTCGCACGGGGCTTGCGAGACGCCGATGACGAACCGGCGCGGGCCCTATCTGCAGTCCTCCCAAGGATTCTGTGAGTTATGGAGCCCAACAGGCCCCCCTCCTTCACCGAAGGGAGGCGTGTGGGCCGACCGCTAAAAGAGACACGACACACGCCGACCGACGTAAAACGGACGGCGCGGGAAAGGAATGAAGTCGCTATGGCTGGATACGTCGTCCCTTCGTGGGAAAACAAGACGGCCCCTTGCGGCGGCGCCAACGGTTGCCCCGCTCACTCGAACATCGGCGCGGCGATGCATGCGCTAGCCATGGGGGATTCCCATCGGGCTTGGACCATCATGATGGAGA
>CALOCG010000033.1:0-56618 GCA_942491805.1 Nitrospinota bacterium | reverse complement strand
ACGGATATGGCGGTGGAGTGATAATCGCTTTCGGCTTCTCGAAAAACTTTAGGGCTTTTTTCGCCGCCGTCGAGCACGATTTCTTTTCGCATATCGACGGTCTCCCGTTGCGCGAACTCACCTTTGCGGGAAATGTAGAGGATGTATTCCCGTGTCGTCGGGAGTTTTTCCATGATCTGGTAATACTCGAGATCGCGCCCCGATAATTCGTTCAAACCGAAATAGCTATAGCTGAACATCTCGATATCAAGCGGTTCGTGTCCGGCGTGGCGAACAATCCAGTCGATCTCGAAAAGGGTGTACTCCCGATGGTGCCCTTTAAAAGGAAGGGCGGTGTCGTACTGCATTCTGATGTCGAGGAAGGGACCGTTCCCCTCTTGCATCTTTTGGCGGTTATAAAGATAGGTCAGATTCGGCGTATCGAGGAGCAGCGTCCCGCCCGGTTTCAAAACCCGGTCGATCGCTTCCATGAGCAGGCGGGGGGTGTCAGGAACATGTTCGATAACCCCCATGCAATAGACGAAATCGAACTCATTCTCCGGCAATCCCGCCAGGTCGAAGCCTATGTCTTCATAATCGTGAAGGGTGATCCCTTCCTTTTTCATCAGCTGGATGTTCGGTTCGAACACCGGCTCGTAGGAGCGGTAGGAATCGAGCGCCGTCATGTCGTACCCGGCGCGACGAAAGGCGAGAGCGAAATTGCCGAAATAGGCGCCCATGTCGAGCCCTTTTGCGCCGGGAGGGACGAACTTCTTGGCCGCTTCGAGTCCTTTTACGACCCGAATCAGACTGCACCGAAGATAGTTGTCCCAATCGTTCCCGACGAGGCCGGGGGAATGATCGGCCAAGAGAGAATAGTCTCGCCCCTCCATCAAGGCTCGAACATCTTCATAGGCGGCGAGGGCGTGAGGATAAACCTCGGGCGAAGCCTCTCCCAGCATCGCCGGGTAATCGAAACGGAGCGCAGCGCGATACTCGCTCGTTTCAGCCGATTCTTTGTTCACTTCCGTTACCCTGCTTTTCAATCGACGATCTTGTGAACGCCGGTATCAGCCTGTACAGAGGGGGCCATACGGCTCAAGGATACCATTTTTCAATCGACCGATGGCGATGGGGCCAGTCGGCCGGTGATAACCAAATCATTTCGCATGGTTTCAGATCCTGCGAGGAAATTGGCCACAACAATTCGATAGGTCCCTTCAGCTTTCAGGTTCCAAACCGCTTCGAACGGACCGGGGCGGGTAATGTTCTTCGTTACCACCCACGCATCGTTCATCTGCAATCCGACAGTGACACCACCTACCGCAAGCTCCCCTTTAAGGCCGATCCCTTGCGGCGTTGCGCCGGCCATCGTCATTTCGTCAAAGACCGCAAGATAGCCATAGGGAGCCTCGGTCGCGCCATTCACCACCAAACGTCCCTCTGCGAGGGTCGCAGGGTCATAGAGGGTGGTTATCTCATCGGCGCCGATCGGCGCCCAACGAGGATTCACCAGCCGCGCAGCCTCGGATTCGGTGGCGAGCCGGGGAGTGAGGATTCCCGCTTCGTTTCGTTCCAGCACACACGACAACGGCTCCACCGCCACCGGATCGAAGGCCGGATGCTTGGCGAGGGACTCTTGGTCGGATCGAGGCCAAGCGCCAGCGGCTATCCGTTTTTCGATCAACGGCGCCAGTGCGTTGAAAACGATCCACCCTCTTAGTCGCACCCCTTCGGGCGACATATGCACCCCGTCGGTCATGAGAGCCGGATCGCGGGGGAACGCTTCGGCGATGGGGATGTAGATTGAACCGGTGGTTTCGGCGAAGCTTTTGAACACACGGTTCTCGTAATCGGCGTAACGCCTAATGTCGCCGTAGGAGAGAGGCCAAAATCGTCGATTCAGATAGGTATAGAAGAAGGGCTGGTTTGATCGGTCAAGGAGCATGCCTTCGTAAGCCATCCAAACGAAAGAACCGATGGCGAACGCGGTTCCGACCGCTTCGGTCCCGTCGGCGATTTTCTTCAGATCGCCCAAAATTTGAGGGAGGGCCACCGGCATGTCGGGATCGGCAAGGTCGATCGGCTGGTCGAGTTTGTCGCGCCGCTTCAGGCGATAGGCCGGTTTCTCCGGCTCGGGGGCGGGGCCCTCACGCCGAGCAAAGAGGCGATCGATGCGCCGCGCCAGCGCCGAATAGGTGGTGAGCCACCCCCCTTTTCTTTTCCTCCTCGGCGGGCGGGAGGGGGCTGCCGAAACCCCTTCATCGACTTCGACCTCGTCAAAAAGGAGAACTGGTTGCTCCCTTCGTAGTAGAGCAAGAGATCGGGTTCCAGCGGAAGGACTTCGTCAAGGGCGACGGCGGCGATACCGGCGGAATCGATCCCTTCACGTCCGGCGTTGATGCATTCGAATCGGACATCGAGACGCTTCTTTTTTCCCCAAAGGTCGAGCCAGTGGCAGACATATTCGGGATAGGAGGCGGCGAACCAAGGGGCGCTGACGGTGGTGGAGGCGCCGACGAAGGCGAGCCGAATCGTTTTCTCCGCCTTGTTAAGTGGGATCGTCGCTCCCCGCCATCCAAACTTATTGGTCACCAGCCCGGAAGGGTAAGAGGTGTCGGGAAGAAAACGAAATGGCGGATAGGGGCCACCGTTCCGGGGGGTGAAGAGGTTCACCTTCTCGGCGAAGCCGGAGAAGAGGTCGTTGCCGTTGAGGCAATATTGATTCATCGCGTAGGTCCGGTTGAAGACTTTCAGCGGGTTGATGTTCCAGTCGCCCGCCCCACCGAAAGATTTCTGTAACGCCACATGCTCCGGTAGCGGGTCATGCCGATGCGGTAATGGGGAAGGGTCTTCAAGAAACCACGCCCGGTCGATCCCCTCGGTCTCGTGCACATAAGCGTCGTAGACCCGCTGAAGCTCCCCCTCACGCGAGGAGACCATTTTCGGCTGAAAGACTTCACCGGCTTCGAGGCTCCGCAGGGCCGCTTCGGCCCCCGCGAGTACGATGGCGATCGAAAAAAACATCAGCGAAAGATTCGCCGCGACGCTTCCTTCTTTTCCTTTCGCCCGACGGTTCACGACGAGACCTTCCAGTCGGCCTCGAAGAGAAATCCGGTTCCCAATCCGGCCTGCCCGCATCCCCTCTACGGTGAAGGTGAGCGCCCGCGACAGGCAGCAATAAACATCGGCGTTGATGGTATAGAAACGATGGACCGGATTGTCGTAGTAGCCGGCTTTGCCTATCAGAACCGTCACCGTATATTCGCCGTTGGCGAGCGCGAGGCGGGGGATATCGACGGTCAGGCGCTGTCTCCGTCCGGCGGTCATGTCGAACCGTATTTCTTGCCCTAACACCCGGCATACGTCGGTGACCCCGTCACGATGGATCGCCACCACCCCTTGTACGGCGCCGTCGAATTCTCGGTCGCGCACCGAGACCTCCATCTCGACCGCCATCGGCCTACCGTGAGTCAATCGTTCCGTGTCCGCTCCCTCTTGCGTCAGCCATATCCGCTCCACCACCACCGCGCCGGAACCGAATTGACCGGCGGTGTTAACCCCCGCTTCCCTTTCCTTGTCGCCCTCACGGACATCCCCCGGTGTCGCCTCGACAACGACCTTGTTCCAAGCGCCGTCGGCCAGAAGGTCGACTTTTCCGAGAGAGAACGAACGTTCGTCAAAATGGGTCTCGCAAAAGGCCTGTTGGTCGGCGCCCGTCCAGTAGTCTATCTCGATGCGGATCGGGGTTTCCCGGTCGATGGCGATCTCGCCGATGTCAAATGAGACACTGACGCGATGGAAGTTCGAGCCATGGTCTTTAAAAAGCCGCCCGGTTTTTCCGTCAATTTCTTTGATTTCGCCCCAGGCCATTCCTTCCTCAATGAGGTGATGAGGGGTCGTCGGATCGAAGCCGTTTTCAACGGTGACGGCGGCTGTCCCGATATGGCTTCCGCCGACATAAAGATCGATGCCGCCGATGACAATCTCTTCTTTGAGCGGTCGGTTTTCGAGCGATTTGAATTCGACAAACATCTGCCGCCCCGCCGATCCGGGCTGGGCGAGAAGCTCCCGACTCTTCTTAGCGCGCAGTCGATTCTCTTCCTGCAAGCGGATCGAATCTTCATACGCTTTAATTACTTGGGGACTCGGCCCGTCAAGCAATATCCTTCCCCGGTCGACCCAGACCATCCGATCGCACAACTGGGATGCGGTGTAGATATCATGGGAAACGAGAAGCAGGGTGGTGTCGTTATTTTTGCAGAGCCCCGTTATCCGCTCGTGAGATTTATGGGTGAAGTAGGCGTCACCCACTCCCAGTACTTCGTCGAGGATAAGAATGTCGGGGCTTATGGAAGTGGAGGTAGCGAACATGAGTCGCATCGCCATGCCGGTGGAGTAGGTTTTCAGCGGTTGGCCGATGTACTCCTCCAACTCGGTAAAGGTGACGATCTCATCGAAGCAGCGGTCGGCTTCGGGGCCGGTGACGCCGAGCTGGGCTAGATAGGAATAGACGTTCTCTTTACCCGTGAACTCGGGGTGGAACCCGGTGCCGATCTGCAAGAGCGCTTTCGCCTCTCCCTTAACGTAGATATCGCCGGTGGTCGGCTCCGTTACTTTGGCGATAAGTTTAAGCAGGGTGCTTTTCCCGGCGCCGTTTCGCCCGATGATGGCGACCTTCTCGCCGGCGTTTATGTGCAACGACATGTCGTCGAGCGCCAGATGGGTCGGCAAAGCCTCAATACGACGCGGAAAGAGACCGAACATGTCCATGAATCGGGCAAGGTTGTCCGGGTAGAGTCGATACTGTTTGGTGACGTTCTTGAGAACGATCGCCGGCTTACTCATAGTCGATGAGAACTGTTTTGAATTTAGCGAAAAACGCTGCGCCGACGGCGAACGTCCCGAACGACATCGCGACAAATATTCCCGCCACCTCAAGCGTCGGCCACGTGCCGTAGAGGATCGAATGGCGGAACATCTCGGCCATGTAGTAGACCGGGTTGAGGGTGACGATAAACCGAAGATGCTCCGGCACCATTTCCGGTTTGAAGCCGATGGGGGAGACGAAGATAAGAAAGAGCATCAGCAAGTTTACGAAGTACCCGACATCGGGTATGGTGACGTTAACGGCGGCCAACACCCAGACGATGCCAAGAATAAACATCACCTGCAAGAGCACCACCAGCGGCAACCAGAGGAGATGGAAGCTCGTAACACCCCCGATAGCCCCCATCGCCAGCAGGATCGCCAGCCCGACGATTTGGGTCGCCATGCCGACAGCGACCGCTTTGAGCGGAACGATCTCGATAGGAATCATCACGTTCTTGACCAGATGGATGTTCTGTTTGATCGACGGAACACCGGCGCCGATCGACTCCATCAAGCCGATGTAAGGGATAAGGCCGCAGAAGACATAGAGAACGAAGTCGTATTCGGAATAGCCGGGAAACCGCATCTTGAAGACGACCATGTAGACGAAAAGATAGATCGCCAATAGGAGCATCGGATGGAGGGCGAGCCAGAGCATGCCGAACGCCGATCCGGCGTATTTCTTCTGAAAGTCGACCTTCACCACCGCCCGGAGGACCTGCCGATTCCCCGCAATATTGGCTAAACTCGCCCAAGCGGCTTTTATAATAAACAGCATGCCCTCTGTCCTGTCACGTCCGAGGAATAAATAGAAATGATGCGAATAGCGTGGAGCCGTTTGACGATTTCCCCACGAATCTTATCACAGGACACGTTTGGCGAACCCCGTAGGAAGGAGAATACCAGCCTTCTTCACAGGCCGTTTCGAGGGGAGGGTCGGCGACAAGGGACAGAGAGGATTCCCCCGTGTCAAGGCGCCACTCCCCCTCCCCTTTCGTGACACTGACCGAAGGATCGCAATAAAAACGCCATGTTAAAGGTCGCTCGCCATCGGTGATGATCTCATCTTCAACCAGTAGCCCTCCGTCGGGGCGCAAGCGTATCTGGCGTCTCACCCCCCATCCTTCTTCCCCCCCATGCCGTTCGAATGAGCCGACAACGACGACTCCCTCTTCATCATGTCGCAACGGCTCCTGCGTGGAGCGCCCTTTGGCGAACGCACGAAAGAGCCACTCCGAGCCGGGCCGTATTTCGTCTGGTTCCACATCGTCGATAACGACGCCGTTATGACAAAGCGCTGAACGAAACCGGTTGCGGGCCTCAAAGTCGGAGGTATAGACATAGCTCCCCGGATCGACAATCACCGGCGTGTCGCCGAAACAATATTCGAACGAAAGATTGTCGTTATGTTTGTGGTTCCCAAACCCTTCGGTTCCTACCGGCCCGTTGGTCATCAGCGCGAAAGCGGTCGGGGAGCGCACAATCCCCCAACCGGCGGTAGCGTAAAGACGGCTTGCGCAAGAGGGAGCCTCGGGTATCGTTTCACCAGGTGTCCGCCCATAAAAGGCGGCTTCCCATTCACCCGCCTCTCCCGTTCCCGCAAGCCACCGGTCATCGCCGAAGTGAGCCGAAGCCGCCGCCAGTAGATGCCTTCCATCCCGGTGATCCCGCCGACCGTAATCGGTCAACACTAAAAACCGTCCGTCGTCCATATCGCCGACCAGCGGCATTAATCCGTCGGGACGGGTGAGGTCTCGTATAACGGCGATCATTTTTTCGAGACGGACGGCATAGGCTGAACTGAACGGCTCACCATTAAAAGCCCCCTGTCGGGCGGCGGCCAGGAAGAACTCGGTGACGAGTCGATGATAGGGAACTGAAGATTCGAAATCGACCCCGTCGTCGTCAGTCTGTTTAAAAATCTCCCGCTCCAGCTCTTTCCGGGCGAACCGCTTCCACGAGGCGGCGGTCGGCAGGAACGTGAGGGGCGAAGTGGCATAGTAAAGACCGGCGATGTTGGCGGCGTAATGGTTCGTTGTCACCTCATAGGTGTTCTCCAGGGTCGCCTGCACCTCCGCGCCGTGGTCGAAAAGGGCGGTCAACGCCGCTCCCCACCACCGGTCATCAAGAACCTTCGCCCGACGAATCAGGCCAAGAGTGGTGGCGAGGCTGACGGAGCGTATGGCCACATCCATGGCGCAGGCCCAATTCACACCGATGCCGGGGGGATTGGCTTCCCTGAAATCGTCGAATTGGCGGGCGAACTCGACGACGTATCGCTCGTCTCCGGTAAACCGCCAGGCCTGCCCCAATGTTACCCAATGCTGACAACGTCCCAGTTCCCACGGATATTTAATGTCGGCGTTTTCAGGCCGCATCTCGTAATAACGCCACTGGCGAGCCGGGACGTCGGTCGGAAAGCGAAGGTTTCTGACCGGATCGAGAAACCAGTCGATGGGGCGATAGTCGTCGGCGCCGACCGGACGGCTGGGATCGATCGGCGTATACGGACCGCTTCCCAAAAGATCGAAACGATGATCGACGATCGCATCGGCGTCGGCCATCAACGCCGTCACTCGCTCCGGTTGTCTCCCCCGCAACGATTCCACCGTCGTATCGTCGATATCGGGAAAGAGGGTCGCTTCGCACCGAAATCGTACCACCATCTCGGCGAGGCCGAGCCCGACGGCGGCAAGATCGTCTTCGAGTTTCGGCGGCAAGGGAGCGGCAGGGGGTGGCTCGCCGATAATGGCGTTGCGCACCCGACGAACGATTGAGCCAAGTCGCGACGGAAGCATCTTAGACGCTCTCCTGAGATCGAGAAGCCCACCAACGATTGGCTTCCTCTTTAATCCCCTGCGTCGAATCGTCCCCTTGATCCACCCGTGCGAAGAGAACGGTCGTTCGCGCGGGCCCATCACGACGGATAGCGACAAGGGCTTGGGTCGCCGTTTGGTATCCGTAGCCCTTCGAATAGAAGCCGTCGATCAGTTCCCACTCAAATCCGGCGTCGCCCACGACGGCAAGCTCAATCCCTTTCGGCGTGACGAGGCGGACGTCCCCTTCGTCGAGCCGAGGGGTGATCGTCGGGTGGAGCAGGAAGTGCCATCGCAATTCACGCCCGCGGCTCCCCTCGAAGAGATCGTCGATCACCACGGCGCCTTTGTTATCGACGAAGAGGCGCCGCTCGTGTCGCACCGACGGTTCAAGACGACCGTAGGCGGTATGGTAGCCCCACGCGCCGACACCGTCGCGATCTTCTCCGGTCGCAAGAAATCCGGCCTCCCCCTGCTGATCCATTTTGAAAAGCCACTGGGGGTTGAACGTGTTCTGTTCCAGTCCGTCAACGCTGACGGTATTGTGAGTCATGACGCTCCGGTACCGGTTGCGGGCTTGGCCGTCCTGGCTGTAGGTGAAGCTCCCTCCGTCGACGATGACCGGCTCTTCCCCGACGACCCATTCGACCGCCAGTTGGTCGTTATGCTTGTGGTTGCCGAAACCACGTGTGCCGACCGGACCGTTACTCATCGAAAGATGGCTCCCCCCCCGTTCGAGGGTCGTCAGGCCGAAATCGGGATAGAAGGAGAGCCCCTCATTTTTCTCCTCCCCGGTGCATGACGGAACGCCCCCCCAGAAGAGGGCTTCGGCCATCTCTTCGCCACCGATACCGGCCGCCAGTTCGGGACGGTGAAGTGTTGCGGCGCCAGCGACCAGCAGATGATCCATCCGTTCCTGGTCCCAGAAACCGTACCGGGTGAAGATATGGGTCCTGCCGCTGTCGGCGTCGCCCATTTGCGGAACCCGCCCCCCCGGCTGGCGAATGTCTCGGACGAACCGAAGCGAACGCTCCAGGCGGTCACGGAACCGGTCGGAGAGAGGGGCGCCATGGAACCGCGAGAGGGCATAGGCGGAGAGGAGCATCTCGACCACCAACCGCTGATACGGAACCGACGACTCGAAGTCCCCTCCGTCTTTCATGATCTGCAATTCGATTTCGACCTCGAATCCCCGCTCGGCGGCGCCCCGCCAAACGTAGCCAGCGTCAAGATGAGGGAAAGCGTGCGATATCCAGTACAACCCAAGGAGGTTGGCGATCTGATGGTTGGAGGCGATGATCTTGCCATCGAGCGAACCGTATTCGAGATTGTTGTAGATGAAGCGGCCATGATCGACGAGGCTCTTCATGAACCGGCGCCACCAGCCGACCGACAGTTCACCCGAAGCGGCGAAATAGGAAAGAGCGGCGATCCAGTTGACCACCCGCAAGCCGACATCCATGATGCAGGCCCACTGGATGCCGATCCCGACAGGATTGTGGGCGATGAAGTCGTCAATGGTCCGGGCGTAGAGACGGGGATACCGCCGGTCGCCGGTGAGCCACCATGCCAACCCGACCGGAGCGAAGTGTTGGCAACGGGTTACTTCCCACGGCCCCTTCATATCGGCTCGATCTTTTCTGATCGTGTACGGATTCCATCGGAAGTTACTAAAGACCGACGGATACCGTTCCCCTGTCGTCGGGTCGAGCCGCCAGTCGAGCCTCCATCCAGCCTTCTCCCCCGATCGGCGCATGTCGACCGGCCCGCTGCCGAGGACGTCGAAAACACCCCGCTCCGCCTGGTCGGCGGCGGCGATAGCCTCTTCGGCCACCTTCGGATAGTCGCGCCGCATCGTCGCGGCCATGGTCGCCCCGTCGGTCGGGACAAATGAACGGGCGCCGAAATGTCCTCGCCGATGGGCGACGGCGTATTCGGTGAAACCGCGCACCCCCATGCGGCGGAGCATCGCCGTCATCTCGCCGTCGGAGAGGGAGGAGCCGCCTAACGACCGGCGCCACTCCCAGAGTCGCTCTTGAACGACGTCGATTTTCTCCAAAACCGTCCGCCCCAAACGTTCAACCTTCTGCTTGGCGGCGTTGGGGCCGATCATCGTTTCTCCCCACCGGTGGAGGCGAACCATCGTCCGAGACGACGTTCGGCCAGCTTTTGCATGTCGGGTCCGAGACGATAGTATTGCTTCCCTTCCGCCAAGTTCTGCGGCGATCCGGCGAACCGCCCGGAGAGCAGAGCCGACGCCGAAAAGGCGAGCATCGATTTCGTCATAAAGTAGCTCCGCTCCCGGATCTGAGTGAAACTATCTTCCGGCCCGAAGGTGACCGCCGCCTGCATCATGACGTCCCCCGCATCGACACCGGGGGTCATCCGCTGGATGGCCACGGTCGGAGGAATCCCTTCGATAACGCTCCACTCGACGGTTCCCATACCCCGGATGGCGGGGAGACGTCCGTAATGACCGCCGAGACATCCTAACCGCGCCGCTTCAAGAATGGGCGCCTTGAGAAGATCGCGCCCTCCGGCATAAACAAGTAGGTCGGGTTGTTGCGACCGCACCAGTTCAACGAAAGCGGGATCGTTAAAGCTCGTGGTCTGGATCACCGTTCGTCCCGCACCGACGTCGGTCACACGGTTCATCGGCGCTTCAGGTCGGGGGGCGCCGCTGGTGCGGAAGAGAATGGTCACCGGTGGTCGCCCGACCGCGGCAAGCATCCCCATCAGGTCGACGGAGAAAAGGGCCGACGGGGCCATGTCGTAGACCCCCATGACGAATAGTCGGTACGGTCGTTCACTCATTCGCCAGCTTCTCCCGGGCGCTTTCCGCCAAGAGAAGAGCGTCGGCGAAAAACTTGGTAGCCCAGTTAAGGTAAATATAAACCGAATAGCCGCCGTCGATAGGCCACGAACCGGCCATGGCGCCCCGAATCCCCTCGTTCTCGTTGGCGCGCGGCTGGATCGACTTAAGCCAGTCGACCATTTTGAGGCCGGTGTTGATCATCGGCAGATCGTCATCGGCCAAGCCATGGCGAAGCCAGAGTGCGGCGAACTGGGCATTGCCGGTGACGCAGGAGAAGTGATCGTCGCTCTTAAAGGAAGCGTCGAGTCTGCCGGGCAAAAACATCCCCCGCCGTTCGCAGGTATGCATGACCCGCTCAACGTGCCTCCGAGAGGCTTCGACGTAACGGGGCTCTTCTAACAGGCGACCGGCGTAGAGCAACCCTTCGGCGGTATAGGCGAGGGTGTGGGTAAGCGGCGGTTCGCTCTTGTGGAACTCGGCGTCTTGGAACCACCCTTCGTCGGTCAGGCGGGAGGTGGCCCAGTCGAGATGGCGACGGGCGGCGGCGATGTAGCGATCGTTCTTGTCCAATACGCCGGTCCACGCCATGGCATGAGCCACGCGGGTGTAGTAGCTACGTCTCAGATTCGTGGGGCCAGGCGAGAGCCCTTTGGTGAAGATCCCTTCGTCGTCAAGAGCATCGACCAGAAAGTCGGTGGCGCGTCGGGAGGCGGCAAGATATCGTTCATCGCCAGTCTCTTCAAAGCTCTTGTTCCACCCCTGAATCACCTGCCCGGTGTTAAACGAGGCTGGTTTCAACTCCTCTTTCCAGAAACCGTTGGGATCCTTCCCATGGTATCCGGCCATCACGGCGCCATTTTCCATCTGGATTTCGATTTCCCAGTCGGAGCCGGCGATGGCCGACGTTCGGTAACGCTCGTCATTGGTCCTTTTCCATGCGTCCCACATGGTCCAGACGATATAGCCGGTGGTCTCCGGATAGGGGGGATACCAACCGTTCTGGAACGAGTAGCCGACGGCGTAGCCCCCTCCTCCCCCTTCGCGCTGAGAAGCGAGAAGCCAATCGAGAGCGGAGATCAAATGGGTCCGGTCGTCGGCTACCGGCTCGAACAACCCTTGCGCATCGCGCAGGAATATCTCGGCATGACCCGGGCGCTCGGGAAATTGGTCGCCGAAAGCGGCGAACCTTTTGGCCATCTCAATATCGAGCCCGACGCCGGCGCCGCTCCCGGCGGCGAGCCGGGGAAATGCTCTAAGGATAAACGCCTTGATCATCGGACGGCGAACCAGCGCTTTTGCCAGACGGCGTGTGAACGAGACCATTTTTACGAGAAAATCCATAGCCGATTCTTGTTTCGAGTAGACCGTTTATTTGTAGCCTTTGATGATCAGATTCCAGCCGATGAGTCGCTCAAGAACCGAAACCGGGATAAAGCGTAAAAGACCGATCCGCTCATCGGGGACCATCTGTCGCTTCACGATGGAGACGTCGCCAAAAGCCGAAAACATCTTTTTCAGCCGTCTGGCCGTATATACCTTCACCAGCGGTTTGGCGCCCCTTTCGGAAATCTCGGCATGACGCGACATGATCTCGTGCACCGAGCAATCGGCCAAAAGGCCGTCTTTGACGCCGAGATGGTATATAAAGTTTCGCCAATAAAGGAGCGAGTGTTCGGCGTAAAACATGGCGATCACTTTCCCCCCCGGTTTGAGAACGCGGTAGATCTCGTCGATGACCACACCGGTGTTCGGCGTATGGTGGAGGACGCCATTGCTGTAGACGACGTCGAACGTATTGTCGTCGAACGGGAGGGTCTCGGCGTCGTGATGAACGAAGTTTCCTTCGAGTCCCCGCAACCGAAAGTTTTCCTTGGCGTGCTCTAGGTGGCCGAGTGACAGGTCGATGTCGGTGACGAGAGCGCCGTTCTTGGCGAATTGAGCGTGGTCGGTCCCCATACCGGCGCCGATCTCAAGCAAACGGTGGCCCCGGTGCTTCGCAAACTCCATCACTTCCGGCATCCAAGGGCCATATTCGTCGTAACGATATCGCTCGACTTCGAGATACCACTCCAACGTGTGGGCGGCGGCTTCTTTTACGTAGTGGGAGCCGCACGGATCGTTGTTCCATTGGTTCTGGGTTTGCTGCTTGTAGTCGTCGCCGGTATCCAGATACGTTAGCGTCGGATCGTGATCGCCGTGGGGCGTCTCTTTGTTCTCTTCGTTCATGAACGCCCCTCTCCCATCTTCGCCGCGAACTCCCAAAGCTTCTGAACGTGCCGTTCCCAAGAATAGTGTTCGATAGCCGCTTTGCGACTGTTTTCTCCTAACGCGCGCGCAAGGTCGGGCCGTTCGGCCAAGGCTATCACCGCCTCCACGAACTCATCGACGTCTCCCGGTTCGCACAAGATCGACCGGCGATCCCCGATGTCGGGCGTCGTCTCCCGAAGTTCGGCGACACGGAGCGCAGGGGCCAAAACCTCGCCAATCTGCTCTAGGTCGGAGGCGACGATCCCCCCTTGTAACGCCATATATTCGAAGACTTTGGTCGGCGAACCGAAGAACCGGCTGTCGATCATATGAGCGCTGTGAGGAGAGAGGAATATGTCACACGCCTTCATCAGGCGGGCGCTCTCTTTTTGCGGCAATCTGCCGGTCATCACTACCCGTTCCGCAGCGCCGCTCTTATCGACCGCTTCGTCTACGAGATG
The DNA here is from genome assembly GCA_942491805.1 of Nitrospinota bacterium. Classification (GTDB taxonomy): domain Bacteria; phylum Nitrospinota_A; class UBA7883; order UBA7883; family JADGGD01; genus JADGCD01. The sequence continues at coordinate 43,428 of CALOCG010000033.1, read as the reverse complement.
ACGAAAATTACCGTCGCCGATAATCAGGAAATGGGCGGTCGGCGCCCCTTTCAATATGCGGGGAATCGCCTCTGCGAGAATATCGATCCCGTGCCATCCACCGAAGGTAGCGATGAAACCGATAACCGGGCCGGAGTCTGGCAATCCGATCTCGGCGCGCAGAGCCCGCTTTTCGTCCTCCCCGACCGGAGCATAGTCTTCAACATCGACCCCATTGGGATTGACCAGTATCTTTTGGGAATCAACCCCCCTCTCCACGAGTTGATCTCTGACGACCGACGAGACCACCGAAATGACCGTGGCGGCGGCGAACGCGGCGTCTTCGGCGGCGTAGAAGTATTCTTCGAACTGATAAGGGGCGTCGTCGAAGCTCCGCTTCATCGATATCTCGGAACCGTTGTACTCGACGAAATAGGGGATTCCCAACTCGAGACAGACTTTCGCGCCGACATAATCGCCGATACAGATACGCTCGTAGACATAATCGGGACGGAGTATCGTGGCGGCCATTTTAACGCTGTCGTAATGGCCGTCATGGGCTTGCACGATACTCTCCTCGCACTGGTCGAGGCCAAGGTCGCCATGGACCACTTGGCGAACGCCCATGTCGTCGAGCAAAGGAAAATGGTTGGCCATAACGCAGGTCATGTCGCTTGATGATCGCATGAGTTCTTTAGCGACATAGCAGGTATGGCCGTAGCTGCCGCCGGAGACGATTTTCGCCCAGTAATCGAGCCTCAGATACATTCCTCGGCCGGCGACATAAAGGCCGGTGTCGTCGCTTTTATGCAGACCTCTCATGGGGACCGGTCGCGCCTCAGACGCGAAGATATTGGCCCGCTCGGTGTTGACGCCGACATTATCGCGCAGATCGCTACGGCTGATTCTCCTTTGCGCTTTGTTGCAGAGATTAAGAATCGCTTGGGCGATTTTGTTCCGCCACGGAATCATCCGCCAGAGCCTTCGGAACAATCCCTTGGCTCCGCTTACGACCGTCGCCCGGAAGGATAAAGTCGTGATAAAGATCGCGCCGATTTTTCGATATCGCTGATACGTAGCCAAACGGAGGTCGTCGATCTTCTCAATCCCCTTTTCCTTCGGAAAGTAGAACCAGACCTCTTTCCCTTCCCCCAATAACACGTCGGCCAGCGCCAAAACCGGTCGGGGAACCATTCCGCCGGGTAGAGCGATCACCACCCCGACCGCTCTTTCAGAGTGAATCGTTCCCATCACATTGTCGATCGGGGTCAGATCCTGCAGTGGAATTTCAAGCGCGTGCCGTTCGGTCATCGACGCCAAGACGGCAAGGTGAATCAGCCGTCCCGCAGAGAGGGTCTTATTCAAATAGAAATAAGGAGCGCCCTTGTCAGTCATCGCCGCCCCTTCCGGTCAGCAGATCTTGCACGCGCAACGCCACGGCGCTGGTCTCGACGATTTCACCGAAGGGGATCGGCGCCTCCGCACCGTTCTTGATCGAGAGACCGAGCAGGCGCATCTCTTCGGCGTGTCCTTTGTCGACCTCGCCGCTCCAGAGAACTTCGCCGTCGGAAGCGCGGGTCAGCGTTTTGAAGTCGTCGATGAGATAGGCCTCGCCGTCGCAGAAGATTTCGATCCGCTCTTTCGGCATCCCCTGTTTGGGGCCGAGAGCGGTATAGAGCAGATTGCCGACGCTTCCGTCTTCGTAGCCGACGGTAGCGGAGAAGTTGTCGTCGGCCCGATAGGGAAGATCGCCTGCGCGGATGCCGGTGGCCGAAACCGAGGTGGCCGGCGAACGGACGAAGCTACGGAAGAAGTCGTACATATGACACGCCTCGCCGAGGTTGCGCCCTCCCCCCTCACGCCCCTGCATCCAACTGTCGAGGGGGATGTAGCCTCCGTTCAGTCGATAGTTGATCACCACCGGGGACCGTCGGTTATTCAGCTCTTCGCGCAGCCGCACCGCCGCCGGAGCGAAGCGTCGGTTGAAGCCGACCATCAGGAGCGGATTCGACGCTGCGGCGTAGGCTCTCGCCACCCGGTCGAGTTCTTCCCACGTCAATGCCAGCGGTTTTTCGACAAAGACGATCTTTCCCGCTTCGATGGCCCGCACGGCCAGATCGGCATGAGTGTCGTGCCGGGTGGCGATGACCACCATACCGAACGCCCGATCGTCGAAGACCGCTTGCGGATCGGAGGCGAGAACCTCCAGACGGTTGGCGCGGGCGAACGCTCCTCCTCGTGTGGCGTCGCGGCTGACGACGCCGTGGAGAGCGAATACCTCTTTTTGTTTTTCAAGTTGCGGGACCAACATCGCCTGCCCGAAAGCCCCGGCGCCGATCAAGGCGTAGCGGATCGGGCCGTCGGCGGCGGGCCGCGCCCCTTTTATATGAATCGCCGTGGCGTCGAACGGATCGGGACCGGTCGCCGTCGTGTCGGGATAGCGGATGATGATTCCGAGCGGTTGCGTGTCGGTCGCTTCGGCCAGTTCCTTGTACACGACCGGGGCTTGGTCGATGTCGGTCTCCCGGTCGATGAGAGCCGCCACGTCGATCTTCCCGGCGCCGATCAGTTCCATATAGGCCCGCATGTTTCGGTTGAGGGTCCACCGAACGTAGGCGTAGGGGTAGTCGATCCCCTCTTCCTCGTAGGTGGCGTCGTATCGGCCCGGTCCGTAAGAAGAACTCATCAGCAGGTCGATCTCTTTTTTATAGAACTGAGGCCGCTCGACCCCGAGCCCGACGTCGCCGACGATGATCACCTTCCCTTTGCGTCGGGTCACCTCCATCGCGAGGTTAATGACCGCATCCGACTTGGTGGCGGCGGAGATGTAGGTGATGTCGGCGCCATGACCACCGGTCCGATCACGAACCAGTTTTTTGAGATCGTCGGCGTTCCCGGCGCCTTCGGTCATACCGAGCCCCATGGCCCGCTTAACCCGTTTCGGGTCGAGGTCCATGCCGTAGACCGAGCAGCCTGCCGCGCCGAACATCTGCGCCCCGAGTTGGCCGAGAAGCCCCAAGCCGATAACGCAGACCTTGTCCCCCAACTCCGGTTGAGCGCGACGCACCCCCTGCATGGCGATGGTCCCCACCGTCGAAGTGGCGGCGTCTTTCAGGTCGACCCCTTTCGGGACCGGGCAGGCGAGGTTTCGGGGGACTTCGATGTAATCGGCGTGGTTGGCTTTCCCGGCGCCGCCGCAGGCGACCAGATCGCCAACCCGAAGATCGTCGATCCCGGCGCCCACGGCGACGACCTCTCCTGCCGCCGAGTAGCCAACGTTCCAGCCAACGTCGTTGAGTTCGTTCACCGGCCCGGCGTTTTCACCGGCAGGCGTCATGCCGAGCGAGAGTTCGCTGAAGGTTCCTTTGCCGGCGCCGGTTCCGGCGTTGGCGATAACCAACGTCACCGTTTTCGAACCGCCCGGATCGACCGACAGAAGATCGTCGACCGTTCCGGCGTCATAGGTCTGGGAAGCGAGCCACCGGTCGCCGTTTTCAGAAAGAACACCGACCGCCAACGACCCTTCAGCGATGGCGCCGACCACGCGAATCACCGGCGCCATTCCGTCGGCCACCGCCACCGGACCGGCGGTCGCCTGATAGCCGTAGGTCGACTCGTCGGCTTCGATGGCGAGTCCTTCGCCGTCGGCCCTCATAACCGTCGCGCCAGCCGGAGCCCAGGTCAACTCTCCCATCGATTGGATCGCCGGTGGGGGAGGGGTCGGCAAGAAAGCGCCGATCCGCTTCTTCACAATGGAACCGGCTTTTCGGACCGCCTTTTTCGGGTTTTTGGCGGCCAGCCCAAGATAGAGCTGGGCGAGGTCCTTATAGGCTTTCACCCGTTCGACCGGTGAAGCATCGGCCCCCCCCACCGGTTGCGGACGAATCCCGGCCGCTTCGGTGCCGACGCTGATCATCGAATAGCGGACACGGACGAGAACCGTCCCTTTGCGGGCTTCGGGTCGAGGCATACGGGCGACGACGGCGCCACCGGTGGTGGCGAGAATCTGGCGCATTTTCTACGAAATCTTTCGGAATTTACAGAGGTAATACAGGGGCAGATTATACCACGCCTCCCCCGCCGAAAGGGCTATCCCACCCAAGCGTCGTACCATGCCGTCAGATTGAATATCGTCCATATCTGGACGGCGTGATCGTCTTTCCCGGAGCGATGACGGGAAAAAAGAGTTTTAATCCCGACCGGATCGAGCCATCCCCGCTTCATGAGAGAGGAGGCGAGTATCGCCCCTTCCGTTTCGTTCCCAAAGGGACCCCGCAACCAGCGGCCGACCGGTGCGCCGAAAGCCATCTTCTTCCGGTCGATGATCTCCGACGGCAGAAGATCGGCCACCGCCCTTTTCAACAGCCGCTTCGTCACCCCCCCCGCCACCTTGTCGTCGCCCGGTATGTCCATGGCGAACTCGACCAGTCGATGATCGAGAAACGGCACCCGCGCCTCCAACGAGGTGGCCATGGTCACTTTATCGACCCGCATCAGCAACAGCTCGGGCAAGCGGAGCGAAAGTTCGAGCCACGTCATCCGGGTCAATAGATCGGCGCTGGGTCGGGCGGCGTCGCAGGTGGCGTAGAGATGTGCGATGACGTTGTACGTGTCGGCTTGGTCGTAGCGGGCTGGGAGAAGGCCGGCGGCTTTGATCGTCTCTTCGAGCGCCGCCGGTGAAAGGCCGTTCGACGGGACGACGCTCTCTTTGCGTCGGTCGCGAAAAGCGACGGCGCCACCCCAGAAGAGCTCCCGGTCATAGGCGGCCCGGTGAACGACATCGGCGATACTTTCGGCTTTCCGATGAAGATTCGCCCCGGCCCCCAAAAGAGCCGCCATCCCTTTGGACACCGGTTTCGGCAAGCCTCGGATCATCGGCCAAAGCCGACGCCCGGCGTTGACATAGGCGAGGAACCCTTCGTAGCCGCAGAAGAGTTCGTCGGCCCCCTCCCCCACCAGCGCCACCTTCACCCCGGCGTTGCGGGTCAGTTTCGAAACGAAATGAAGGGGCACACAGACCCAGTCGGCCAACGGTTCGTCCTGACTATGGACCAACTCGTCCAGATAACCGGTCATGTCGTTTTCGTCGATGACGATCTCGTGATGGACGGTACCGAGGAGCGATGCGGCCCGACGGGCTTCGGTCAGTTCGTTGAACTTTTCGTTGGCGGCGTACCCGACCGAAAAGGTCTTCACCGGTCGGTCGCTGTGTCGATTCATCAAGGCGGTGATCGCCGACGAATCGACCCCGCCGGAAAGAAACGCGCCAAAGGGGACATCGGCCATCATCCGTTTCTCGACCGCGTCGTCGAGCCGTTCGGCGATTCCTTTCACATAGAACGCCTCCCGCTCGGTGTCGTTCATCCCAGCGACGATGGCCGGATCGATGCCGGCGCCCGGCGTAGGAGTCCAATACCTTTCGGCGGTGATAGCGCCGTCGTTGGTGATGGTCAAGCAGGTGGCGGCGGCCAGCTTCATCACCCCGGCGAACATGGTCATCGGCGCCGGGGTGGTCAGGAAGGTCAGGTAGTGGTACATCGCCATCGGATCGATATCGGGAGTGACGATCCCCCCTGCCACCAACGCCTTTATCTCCGAGGCGAATCCGATCCGTCCGTCGGCGACGGTGTAATAGAGGGGCTTTACGCCGATCCGGTCGCGGACAAGACGGAGCCGTTTTTCCCGATCATCCCAAAGAGCGAAGGCGAACATTCCTTCGAGCCGGTCGAGCAGTCCGGCAAGCCCCCAGACTTTATAACCGTGGACCAAGACCTCGGTGTCGGCGTGGTCGCTATTGAATCGAGCGCCTTCTTTTTCGAGCTGGCGACGCAACGCCCGGTGATTATAGATTTCGCCGTTGAAGGAGACCCGGACTGAACCGTCGGCGTCGCTCATCGGTTGGGCGCCTCCGCCGGTCAGATCGACGATGGCGAGGCGGCGATGCCCCAGTCCGATACGACGGTCATCGGAAAGCCAAGACCCGCTGCCGTCGGGACCGCGATGGGTGATGGCCTCGGTCATGGCGACGAGGGTCGCCTCCTCCACCGGTCCGGCGGCGTAGGAGAAAAGACCGGCGACGCCGCACATCGGCTAGGCGTCCGGGAGGTTGTGTATCCGCCGCTCCACCGCCAGCGCCAGCCGCGAAGTCGCCAGCAGATCGGAGAGACCGATGGGCCAGTCGCCCCCGGCGGCGAGGGTCTCCGCCACCCGACCGAGATGGGTCAGATGCCCTTTGTCGGTCGCTCCCTTCCATCCGCTCCCTTTGGCGCCCTGGACCGCCAGTCCTTTGTAGTCGTCGAGCGAAAGAACGGCGCCGTCGGCGAAAACTTCCATCCGCTCTTTCGGATACTCTTTCGACCCGAGCGCGGTATACGTGAGCGTGGCGACGGAACCGTCGGCGTAGGTGATGGTGGCGACGAAGTTATCGTTTCTTCGCCATCGCCCCCCCGCCGGGGTGACGGAACGGGCGTCGATGGTGGCGATGTCGCGCCTACAACCGCGGAGAAGAGGTGGTAGATATGGCATGCTTCGCCACGATGTTGCGCCCCCTTGGGCCAGAACCCAATGATCCGCAGGATGAATCCGGCGTTCATCCGGTAGGCGATCATCAATGGCGTCGCCCGATCGGCGAGCAGTTTTTGCGCCTGAAGGATGGCCGGGGCGAAACGGCGGTTGTAACCGACAAAGAGAGCCGGGGCGTCGGGATTGTCGGCATAGAAGGCCTCGATGGCGTCGATCTCTTCATGTACCAGCGCCAACGGTTTTTCGACGAAAACATGTTTACCCGCCTCCAGCGCGGCCAAGGTCATGGCGGCGTGCCGGTCGTGCCGGTTGGCGATAAGGATCAGATCGATGGCCGGGTCGTCGAGCAGCTCGGCGTAGTCGGTGGTGGCGACATCGGCCTCACACTGTTTCGCCGCCGCGGAAGCCGCCGCTCCGGTTCTGCTCATGACGGCCCGGACGTCGAACCGGTCGCGCAGTTTCATCAGATTCGGGATGTGCATCCCCATGGCGAATCCCCCTGCGCCGACGATCCCGACGCCGATCTTCCCTTCCACTTTCTGTGCGGTCCGCCCCACCACGCGAACAGGCGCTTCGTCGGTTGCGCCGTCATAGGCGATCAGGGCGACCAGCGGTTTCTCGTCTGTCCCCTGCAACAGAGCGTAGGCGGCAGGGGCTTCGGCCACCGGAAAGATGCGGCTCATGCCGGTGAGGTTGATCTTTCCTTCGGCCATAAGCGAAAGATAGGCGGCCATGTTCCGGTTCTCGCTCCACCGAACGTAGGCGATCGGATAGTCGTTCCCGGCCAGTTCGTAAGCCGGATCGTACCGTCCCGGTCCGTAAGAGGTGGAAACGAGAAAGTCGAGTTCTTTGGCGTAGAAGTCTTCCCGCTTCAGGTTGAGCCCGACGTCGCCGACCAGCACCGTCTTCCCTTTTTTGCGACAGGCTTGCATCGCGTGGCTGACGATCTCGTGGGACGGTGCGGCGGCGGTGATGATCACCGCATCGGCGCCGACGCCGTCGGTATGGGCGTGGACCGTCTCGGCGAAATCGGCGCTGGCCGGATCGACCGCCACGTCGAGACCGGCTGTTTTGGCCCGGTCGATTCGGGCGGCGTCGATGTCGGAGCCGATGACTTTGCAACCTGCCGCTTTCAGCATCGCCACGGTCAGTTGGCCCAACATGCCGAGGCCGATAACGGCGACGGTCTCGCCGAGCGATGCGGATGCGCGCCGAACCCCTTGCATGGCGATGGCGCCAAGGGCGACGGTGGCGGCGTCGGGCAAGGAGACGGCGTCGGGTATCTTCACGGCAAGGTTAACCGGGACGTCGATATATTCGGCGTGATTGGCGATCCCTGCGCCTGCGCAAGCGACTCTATCGCCGATAGCGAATCCTTCGGCTCCCGCGCCGATAGCCACCACGGTTCCGGCGGCGGAGTAGCCGATGGGGATACCGAGGCTGGTGCGCCCTTGCGCTTTATCAAGGGCTCGTTTCAGGCCGTATTCGCGGGCGTAATCGACGAATCGTTTGACGTTGGCCGGTTGATTGACCGCCCGTTGAATAAGCGACTGCGCGGAGTGTTTGACGCTGGCCATCTCGGTGCCGACCGAAACGCACGAATGCCCGACTTTAACGAGAAGGCTTTTCGGTCCGCAGTCGGGCGCCGGGGTCTCTTCGATGACGACCCCTCCCCCTTTGACGAAAAGTTGTCTCACCGCCAGATCCCTCGGGTATCGACGATGGCCAGTTTCCCGTATTCGGCGGGGGCGACCCGTTTAAAGACGGCGTGATCGACCAACAGAACGCCGACGGTCGCTTTTTTAAGCGCCTCTTCCATGGTGGCCATTTCGACCCCCGGTAACGTGGCGATATTTTTCGGCAACGCGTCGATGTGCGGTTCGACCGCCAAGATCGTTCCGATCCCTTTTTGCGCCAAGAGCTCCACCACCCGGACCGCCGGGCTTTCCCGCAGATCGTCGATGTCGGGCTTATAGGCGAGGCCGAAACAGGCGATCACCGGATTGTCGCAGGCAGCGGCGAGGGTCGCCACGGCGTCGGCCACCCGGCCCGGCTTCCCGTCGTTGACCGTGCGGGCCGCTTTCATCAAGGGGGTCTCCGCAGGGGCGGAGTGGATGATGAACCAAGGATCGACGGCGATGCAGTGACCACCCACCCCCGGCCCCGGTTTCAAGACGTTGACCCGAGGATGGTGGTTGGCCAGGTTGATCAGCTCCCATACGTCGATGGCCAGTTTCTCGCAAACGAGGGAGAGTTCGTTGGCGAAAGCGATGTTGACGTCGCGGAAAGCGTTCTCGGTCAGTTTGGCCATCTCGGCGGTCCGGGCGTTGGTCACCAAAATCTCGCCGGTGACGAAGAGCCGATACAAGGCGCTGGCCCGGACGGCGCACTCGGCCGAAAGCCCACCGATGATCCGGTCGTTTTCTTTTAGCTCGCGAATGATATGCCCCGGCAAAACCCGCTCCGGGCAGTAGGCGATGTGAACGTCGGGTTCGTCGGCGCCGCTGGGGAAGGTCAGGTCGGGTCGCGCTTCGGCCAGCCATGCGGCCAGCTGTTCCGTAGCGCCGACCGGCGAGGTCGATTCAAGAACGACCAGGTTCCCTTTCACCAGGCGGGGGGCGACGGAGAGGGCCGCTTTTTTAATGTACGACAGGTCGGGTTCGTACCCTTCTTTAAACGGCGTCGGCACGGCGATGACGAAGGCTTGCGCCGGTTCGACGGTCAGCGTCGCCCGCAATTTTTTGTCGGCCACCACTTTGGCCACCAGCGCGTCGAGATCCGGCTCGACGATATGTGCGGCGCCGCTATTGATGGTGTCGATCGCCTTCTGGCTGACGTCGACGCCGATCACTTCGACCCCTTGGCTGGCGATCATGGCGGCGGTCGGCAGGCCGATGTAGCCGAGTCCGACCACCGATACTTTGCTATACGTTTCGCTCACGTCAAAATCCTCTTCACGATCCGCAGGGCGGCATTCCCGTCGCCGTACGGGTTGTGGGCCTCGGCCATGGCGGCGTAGGCGGCGTTATCGTCCAAGAGCCGTTCGGTCTCGGCGACGATCTGACCGGTGTCGGCGCCGACGATCTTCACCGTCCCGGCGGCGACCCCCTCGGGACGTTCGGTAGTGTCCCGCATCACCAACACCGGTTTGCCGAGCGACGGCGCTTCTTCTTGCACCCCGCCGGAGTCGGTGACGATGATGTGGGATCGTTTCATAAGGTAGATAAAAGGGAGATATTCGAGCGGCTCTAAGAGCTTGACGTTATCCCGCCCCGAGAGGAGTTCGTTCACCGGCCCTTGCACGTTCGGGTTCAGATGGACCGGATAGACGATCTCGATATCGTCCCGTTCGGCCAACGTCGCAAGGCCGGCGCAGATGTTTCGAAACCCGTCGCCGAAACTTTCGCGCCGATGGCCGGTCACGAGAATCATCCGTTTGCTCGCGTCGAGGAAATCGAATCGCTTGGCCAACTCCCCTTCCATGGCCGGGTCGGCGTCGATCCGGACGGAGATTTTCAGCAAACTGTCGATAACCGTATTGCCGGTCACCAACAGGTCGGCTTCGGCCACCCCTTCGTTGCGAAGATTCTCGGCGGCTCGTTCGGTGGGGGGGAAGTGAAGGGTGGTGATCGGCGCCACGAGGCGGCGGTTCATTTCCTCCGGCCAAGGGGAGTGGATGTCGCCGGTCCGCAACCCGGCCTCCACATGGGCCACCTTCGTTTTCTCGTAAAACGCCGCCAACGCCGAAGCGAAAGCGGTGGTGGTGTCTCCTTGCACGAAGACCCAGTCGGGCTTCTCTTTCTTGATCACGTCCCGGACGCCGACAAGGGCGCGGGCGGTCAGGTCGGCCAGATCTTGATTGGGGGCCATGAGGGCCAAGTCGTAATCGGCGGTCATGCCGAAAAGCTCCATCACCTGATCAAGCATGGTCCGGTGTTGGCCGGTGACCAACACCTTCACCTCGACCCGGTCTGCGGCGGTCAACGCCTCGACCAACGGAGCCATTTTAATCGCTTCAGGCCGAGTGCCGAAGCATACGAGCGCTTTCATAAAAGTGCTTTCTTCCCCCAAATCCGCTATGCGCGTAGACAGAACTCGCCGAGACAGCAAGCGTTGAATGATATCATATCACCCGTTGGTTCAATCGTTTCTCCCTCGTTAGGATACTCCGTGCGCGCCCTGATCATCGCCTATCACTATCCCCCCGAAATGTCGGGTGGAACCGCACGTCCCACGTTGCTGGAACGATATCTGGTGGAACGGGGGGTCGAGGTGACGGTGGTGGCGCCGCAACAACGAGCCAAAGGAGTCGCCGGTGGTCGGTTCTGGCCACTGGTCCCCTCACACAAACGGACGAGCGTGACCGACGGGGCGCCCCCAAAGCGCGGTTCTCTCTTCCGTATGGCCGCTATGGCGGCAGACGCGATTCTGATCCCCGACCGAACCGCCGGGTGGGGGAAAAAGGCGGGCCGGATGATGGTCGACCGCTTTGGCGACGAAGCCCCCGATATCGTCGTGACCACCTCCCCCCCCGAGTCGGTCCATCTGGCGGGGCTTATCGCAAAAAAAGCGTGGCCCGGTTGTCGCTGGGTCGCCGATATTCGGGACGGCTGGTCGGTGGAACCGTTACGTCCCCAGATCAACTGGCCGGTGCGGGGATGGCTGGAGCGTCGTGTCGAACGGAAGGTCTACGCCACCGCCGACGCGGTCGCGTTCGTTTCACGGATGACGTTGGAGCGAACCGCCACGCTCTATCCAAAAGAAGCCGACCGATTCCTCCATTGGGTCACCGGTTACGAGCCGTTCACCGGAACGCCAGAGGAGAAGAACGATGATCGCTTCACTCTGACCTACGCTGGTCGTTTCACCGGGTCGCACGCCACCCGCACGCCCGTCGGGTTGGCCGAAGGAATCGCCATCGCCCTTACGCGCCGTCCGACCTTGGCGGAGTCTTTCCAATTACGGCTGATCGGAACGTTCACCGACGAGGAGCGAACGACGTTGACCGCCGGTCCGCTGGCTAATCTCGTCACCATCGAACCGCCGGTGGCGCAAGATCTCTTGCCACCCCTGCTCGCCGCAGCCGATGCGTTGCTCTTGGTCACGGCGCCCGGCCATCTGACCGCCGTTCCGAGAAAGCTGTACGACTATCTGGGGGTGCGACGCCCGATCCTCGCCTTAACCGGACGAAGCGAAGCGGCTCGAATAGTGGAAGAGATCGACGCCGGATTGGTGGCGCCTGCCGACAAACCCGAAGAGATCGCTGAGGCGCTTCTTCATATGATCGACGCGAAGGAAGACCGATTCGGTTTCGTCGGGGTGGGGCGCTACCGGGCCGATGAGGCGGCTGACCGGTTCTTCGATACGATCGGCGTCAGCTTCCCGGAACCACCCGGCCAAGCCCGGCCATGATCAGGTCGACGTGAGCCTGCCACGTGTGCCGCTCCAAAGCGCGGCGGCGTCCGTTCTCCCCAAGTCCTTTGCGCACGGCGGGAGCGTCGGCTAATCGGGCGAACGCCACCGCCAATTCATCGGCGTCGCCCGGTTTGGTTAAGAGAGCCACCCGGTCGCCGACCTCCGCGGTCAACGCATCGACCGACATCCCCGGCGCCAGTATCTGGCCGATCTGCTCCAAATCGCTGGCGACGACGGGACGAGCCATCGCCATATACTCGAAGAGCTTGGTGGGGGAGCCGAAGAACTTGCTCCCATCGGCGTTGGGAACGTGGGGAGAGACGAAGATATCAGACGCGGCCAGATAGAGGGGGGCGTCTTCTTGCGGAACCAGTCCGGAGAAGGTCGTCCGGGCTTCGGCGGCGGTACCGGCGACGATCCGTTTCGCCTCGGGCGCCATCAAGCCGTCGCCGACAAAAAGAAAACGGAGGTCGTGCCGCGCAACGGTCTCCGTATATCGTTCGCAAAGGCGCACCGCCGCTTCGGCGAATTTCTCCGCCCCGTGCCATTTGCCGAAGGTTCCGACGAAGGTGGCGACAAGCGATGGTGGATCAATGCCAAGACGACGGCGAAGTGTGGCGATAGCGTCGTTATCGAACCGTGCCGGATCAAACCGGGTCGGATCAAATCCGTTGGGGGCGATGACGATCCGGTCTGCCTCGACCCCCCTGTCTGTCAACTCGTCTCCTAACGTCTGCGAGACGGTGACCACCAGATGAGCGTGCCGGAAACAGACTTCTTCGGCCAGCACCGCTTCGTCATGAAAACGTAACGGGCGCGTTCCCCAATGACGGGCGACCCACGCTTCCGAGCCGTTGTATTCAATGACCAAAGGGACGCCCAGTTCTCGGGAGACCCGCACCCCGGAGAAATTGCCGAGCGCCAGCCGTTGATAGACAAAGGCGGGCTGTTCTTTCAGGTCGGCCAGAACATGATCGGTGTAGTGGTGATGGAAGCGATAAAAATTCAATTCCGCCGGGCGGGCGTGAACATTGAGAGGCGTTACGGAACGACGATCAACCGGTTCGGCGATAAGGGGAAATCCGTTGGCCGAGTAGGCGATGGCGCCGCGACGCCGGGCCAGGTCATTAAGCACCCCGGCGATATGGCCGATGGAGCCCCCAACCTTGGCGCCGAACCAGACGTCGGCGTTGAGGTAGAGAGCCGGGCCGTCGTTTAAGGGGCCGGGGATGAGGCGCGGGAGGGTCATCAACCCGGCCATCTCGTTGCGGCATTGCACCAAGGCGCGATAGCCGCCGACGGTGGCGCCGATAAGCTTGATGACCGATAGTGGCGCCGCGAAAGGGGAGAGGTCGTTCATTGCGCCGTCGGGATGTATCAACGTTCGTCGCTTGGCGTTGGCAAAGGAGAGGAGGATCGTCATGAGTGGCGCCATCCCCGAAGACTGCTCATCTTCGAACGCCGCGGCGGCGAGCGTGAGGCGTTGCGATCCCAGCCAACGAACCATGCTGAAAGTCCCTTTCGCTCGAAGCTCTCCAAGGGTGACGTAGTAGACGTCGGCTCCGAGCTTCGCCTCAATGACCTCTCGATAGGCGGCGGTCGGCGGGAGTATCGAAAGGACGAGGGTGGCGTTCATCGGGTCACCTCGTCACCCCATGCGAGGAGGTCATTGGCGTCACCCCGACCGGCGACGAGGAGCAACGGCGTCCTCCTCCCGTCACGCACGAAGCGGAGCTGAACGCTCTCGATCTTCACTCCGTACGACGGGGAATGCCACGATGGCTCGACGGTCATGTTCCACCCCTCCCCTCGCCACCCAACGGTCAGTTGCACTCCCCGGCTCTCGACGATCAGATGGTCATCTCCTTTCGTCGCGATCTTCGCTTCCGGGTCGAGGTGATACGGAATGACGTACCGATGCTCCCCTGCCGCGTCGAACCGGTCGAGAATGGCGACCCGGTCGTTCTCTTTATCGAGCGCCACTGTTCGTCGCGGCGTCACCGGATCGGCCAGTCGATGGTAGCCGGTGTGGGCGCCGTCGAATCGGTCGATGGGATCGCCTGCCGTAAAGGCGACCTCGTGCGGCTTAGCGTCGTCGTGAAGACTCCAAAGCATCATCGGATCGACGTAACGGTTGATCTCTTCGTCGTCGATCTTCGGGGTGTTGTGAAACGAGGTCGATCGGAATCGGTTATGCCACTCGTACGAGGCGGTATAGACATACGATCCTCCGTCGGCGAAGAGGGGGGCGTCGGCCAGATAGACTTCGACACCGAGGGAATCGTTATGCCCATGCCCTCCGTAGCCGAGCAACCCCACCGGACCGGCGTCGATAAATACCTGCGACCGTGCGCCGTTTAACAGATACGACCCACCGTCGGGGAAGGCCTTCGAGGCCGTCGCGTGTCGTTCCCGGTCGGGGAGTTTTTCCGCCGCTTCTACGCCGACAAGCCACGCCACTTCATCGCGGGGGCCGGAGAAACGTTCGGTCAACGTCGCATCGTTCCACGCAAGAACCGCCGCGCCGATAAGGTAACGATGATCGTTCATCCCCTGCGTTCCAAAGGGTAACGTGCGGGCGTCGTCGGCGTCTCCCTGATTGGGGCATCGTCCGTCGGGGCGGCTGTAGGCGTCGATATAACCGATCATCTGCGTCACCCGGTCGCGGTAATGAGCCGATGTCGCCACCCCTAACCTCTCCCGATAGAGGGCCGGGTAGAGGAAGAGTTCGGCGACGAGACGGTGGTAGGGGGCGGAGGCTTCGTAATCGACCCCGTCGGCGTAGATCTGCACGTCGATCTCTTCTTCCAGAATCCGCCAACCGGTTTCGGCCCATCGCCGGGAGGCGTCCCCCTCGCCAAAGAAGAGGCCAAGAAAGCTCAACCCGGTGGCGTTGGAGAGGTAGTGGTTCCCGTTGATGTAGGCTTTCTCCAGATGTCGCTCGATATAGTCGCCATGAAGCCAGATGGTCCGCAGCAACTTCATGGCGAAGGTTTCGTCGTCCCAGGCTTTCGATCCGGCGAAGGCGTGGAAGAGCCATGTGTAGGTGATCGCTCGTAACGCCACCTCCATGGCGATGGCCCAGTTGATAGTCATACCGTAGGGATTCCGGTCGATCCACTCTTCGACCACCGACCGGGCGGCTTCGGCGTGAACTTCGTCGCCGGTCAGGAGATAGGCCTGCCCCAGCGGGATGAGCCACTGCTGGCGCGAAAGCTCCCACGGAACTTTTACGTCGGAGGGGCGCTCTGGGTTCATATAGTCGATGGCCTCGGCCCACCCTTCGGCCCACCGATGACCGGAACGATAGTCGGCCGACCAGTCGTGAGGCGCGGCAAGGGTCACCGGACCGGAGCCGAGGATATCGACGGTGCGGGATGCGGCGGCGGCGGCCCGCCGCAGAACCTCATCCACCACGCCGGGGGTGAGTCGATCAAGGTTGGCCGAATCGATTTTCCCTACCGGTGTCACGAAGGGGCGATGCCGCAATCGTTCGATGAGAGAGGCGGCGTCGGGGGCGCCCGTTCGTTCGAGCAACCGTCCGTCGGTCAGTCGGGCGGCGCGGCGGGGTCCACGATATCGTTCGCTCCGTTTGGCGACCTCCCGTCCGATCCGTTCGGCGATCTCGCCGGGAGATTTTTTGCCGGCCCGTTTGATCCGACCGATCCAGTCGCTCATGATCCCCCTTTCAAACAAACGCCCGGCTCGGAACCGGCACGGTCAGGCTTTAAAGACGTTCTTGCGGGGGCGTCCGCCAAGCCGGCTCATGGCGTTTCGCGTATCAATCACCAGCGACGCTTCCTTGGCGATAAGTTTGTAATCGACATCATCGTGATCGGTGACGATCATCACCGCGTCGGCCTTTTTCAGGTTGGCCGCCGTCAGGGGCGTCGACTTCATGTCGAACGAAAAATGACGGGTCGGAACAAGATGGGGTACGAACGGATCGTGATACGAAACGTTGGCGCCGGTTTTTTTCAGAAGGTCGATAAGCGCCAGCGAGGGGGACTCTCGCATGTCATCGACATTTTTCTTGTAAGCGGCGCCGACGAGAAGGATGTTCGATCCTTTCAGGCATTTCTTTCGGTCGTTCAAAAGCTCGGTCAGTTTGCCGACCACCCAGTAGGGGATGGCGGTATTGATCTCTCCGGCCAGTTCGATAAAGCGGGTGGAGAAGTCGTACTCTTTGGCTTTCCAACTCAAATAGAACGGGTCGATGGGGATACAGTGCCCCCCCAAACCGGGGCCGGGATAGAAAGGCATGAAGCCGAACGGTTTTGTCGACGAGGCGTTGATCACCTCCCATATATCGATTTCCATTCGGTCGGCCAACATCTTGAGCTCGTTGACCAAGGCGATGTTGACTCCCCGGAAAATGTTCTCCAGGAGTTTGGTCATCTCCGCCGCCTCGGGAGAACTGACCTGGATCACCTGATCGACGATCGTCCCGTAGACCGCCACGCCGACCTCCTGGCAAGCGGGAGTGATGCCGCCGACCACTTTCGGGATCTCGTAAATCTTGAACTTCTCGTTACCCGGGTCCTCTCGTTCGGGGCTGTAGACAAGAAAATAGTCACGTCCCGCCCGCATCTTTTCACTCTCGAACCGGGCGAGGAGATGCTCTCGGGTCGTGCCGGGATAGGTGGTCGATTCAAGGCTGATCACCTGACCGGGGCGAAGGTATTCGGCGATGCTTTCGGCGGTCGCTTCGACATACGAAAGATCGGGTTCTTTCTTCTCCGACAGCGGGGTCGGCACAGCGATGATGACAACGTCGCAATCGGCAAGCTTCGAAAAATCGTCGGTGGCGACGAAACGGCGCCCTTTTTTGTGGCGAGCGATGTCAGCCGCGTCGATATGCTTTATATAGCTTTCGCCCTTGTTAAGGGCGGTCACCTTTTTCCGATCGACGTCGAAGCCGACCACCTTCAAACCGACGTCGGCGAAGCGAAGGGCGATGGGAAGACCGACATACCCCATGCCGATGACGCCGATAAGGGCTGACTGCTCCGCCAACCGTGCGAGAAGCCACTCTTTCTGATTCATTGCCGCCCGTTCATATGATGAAAAATGAAAAGAGCCCCAACAAAGGAGGCTGATAAACAGCTAGAATTATATACGCTCTGGGGCGGTCGGCGCCCCATTTTTGTTCGTGTCCGAAAGAAGGGAATCCGTGATGGCGTCTCCCGATCCGCCCCCCTCTCAGAAGGTGGCGGTGATCATCGTCACCTACAACGCCGGGACGTATCTCGACCGTTGCCTTGCGACCCTCTACGCTCAAAGCTTCCTGCCGTCGTCGGTCGTCCTTGTCGACAACGCGAGTTCCGACGGAGCCGTCAACGGCGTGGCGGAGCGGTATCCCAATATTCAGGTCGTCCGATTGGCCGAAAACATCGGCTTCGCCGCGGCCAATAATCTTGGGGTCGAGCGGGCGGGCGATTGCGATTACATCGCCCTTCTCAACCCCGACGCGTTCGCTGAACCCAACTGGCTCGCAGAGCTTGTCGATGCGGCCGGTCGCTATCCGAAGGCCGATATGTTCGCTTCTCGCATGCGGTTGGCCGACTCCCCCGACCTGCTCGACGGAGCGGGTGACGCTCTCCACGTTTCGGGACGACCCTGGCGAATCGCCCATGGGGCGCCGGTTGAAAGGGGCGGTCTCGTCGAGACGGAGGTCTTCGCCCCGTGCGCCGCCGCCGCTCTCTACCGGGCCGCATCGTTCCGGCGTGCGGGGGGATTGGATAACGATTTTTTCTGCTACATGGAGGATATCGATCTCGGTTTTCGGATGCGGCTTAACGGTGGATCGTGTGTCTATGTTCCGTCGGCGACAGTGGATCATGTCGGCTCGGTCTCGACGGTCCGCTATTCCGATTTCTACCTCTACCATAGCCACCGGAACATCGTGACCACCTTCGTCAAGAATATGCCGGGTCGACTTTTCTGGCTTCACCTGCCGATGCACCTGCTCGTCAACCTTGCGACGCTGTTTTTCTACGCCTTGAAAGGGCGTGGCGGCGTGCTGTTCAAGGCGAAGGTCGATGCGATACGAGCTTTGGGCGCTACCTTGGCTAAGCGGCGCTCGATCCAAGCCTCGTCCACCGCCGAAGCCGCCACCATCCGTAACGCCCTGACCGGCGGTCTCCCCCGCCCTCCCGTCATCTGATCTAGAGGGGGCGGTCGTCGCCGGGGGCGATCTTTTTAAACACCCCAACCATCACGACGGCGGCGAACCGGAGCCAGACCGAAACGATGACCCCCCACATCATCAAAAAGGGATATTGGTGGCGAAAGAACTTCCAATAAAACCGGACCATTCCCCGATGTTTGTACCAATGAACCCGGTTAGGCGTTTCCCGGCTACAGGCTCCTTTGACGTGGGTGATCTCCACATGGGGGGTAAAGACGATGGCATACCCTTCCCCCCGAAATCGCATGCACCAGTCGAGGTCTTCGCAATGCATGAAGTAGGCTTCGTCGAGGGGGCCGACGACGGCGAGCGCTTCTCTTCGGACGAACATAAAAGCCCCCGACAACGCTTCGATGGCCACCGGCCCTTTCGGCAGAGGATCGTCGTTGAGGACGAAACTCCGAAACAGCGGGTGGTTCGGGAAGAGGGTGTTCAAGTGCAATATCCTGACGAAGGTCCGCCACGGGGTCGGCACGGAGCGACGACATCCCACCTGCTCGCTCCCGTCGAGATTCCGAATCAGACACCCGCCCATCCCCGCGTCGGGCCGGTCGTGCATGAGTTCCCCCATCCGTTCGATAACGTCGGGGTTCATTATGCAGTCGGGGTTCAGGAACAAAAGGTACTTCCCCGTCGCATGGGGGATCGCCACATTGTTCCCTTTGGCGAAACCGAGATTGGCGCCGTTGCGCAAGACGATCAGACGGGGATCGTCCCCCACCGTCCGTTCCAGATATTCGACGCTCCCGTCGCGAGAAGCGTTGTCGGAGACAATAACCTGAGTCGGCGATGTGGAGGCCAAAGCCGACTTGACGCATTCAGTCAGCAACTCCCCGCCGTTGTAGTTGACGACGATCACCGACGCGAGCGGCGCGTCGGCGGTTAGGGGCGCCGGAGCGATCGCGCCGACGGCCGCAAAGCCCCTCTCACCTTTTAGGACGCCCTCTGTTCGAGGGGGAGCGTAGGGACGAGCGGCTCGAAGCTTCGTCGAGAGGCGAAGCCCCCCCAACACGAAGGGATAAAGGAGCAACGCGAGGCGGGGAACGGTATCGAGCCGATAAAAAACGAACAGGATAAACGTCGCGCCGACGGCCCCGGCGATCACTCCTTTCACCAGCTGTGCGATCCGTTTGGAAGGGGTGTCGATGGTCGGATCGAGATGAAGCCACCAATCGATGGCGTATTGCACCAATGCGAAGATGACGATCATCGGCGCGTAATGGGAGAGTCCTCCCGCCGTCAGGAAAAAGTCGTAGTTGGCCATGAAGGCGATGGTGGCCGCCAAGGGGGGGGTGAGGTAATCCCAAAACGACTCCCCGCCTGAAAGGTGCGTCCGTCGGATCGAACGCATGGTCTCCATGGCGGCGGCTTCGGTGGAATAGGGGGGGCGCCAGCCGAGCCGTTTTCGGATCTTGGCGCTATCGACTTGCAATGGCGCGGTGATCTTCTGATAGACCGTCGAATCGAAACCGGGCGAGCGACCGAAGAGCCGTTTCCATCCATCCCCCATCCGTGCGGCGAACCGAATGAGACCGTCGGCGATGGGGAGGGTCATCACCCGCCGGTCGGCGCCTTCCCCCAACGCTCGAATCATTTCGTCGACGGTTTTGTCGTCGCCGTCGCTTACGAGGAAGGTCTCTCCGGCCGCGTCGGGAGATTCGACGCAAAGGATGAGCGCATCGACGAGATTCCCCACATAAATAAAGCTCCGCTTCCCTCCGGCGGCGGGAACCGGCAAGAAGCGACGGCGGGTCACCATATCAACCATATTCTTCATGTTCGCCTTCACCCCCGGCCCGTAGACCAGCGGGGGACGCACAATAACCAACGCCATGCCAGTGTTGTCGGCGACGGCGGTCAATCGTCGTTCGGCTTCGGCCTTCGATGCGGCGTAGACCCCGGTGGGGCCAAGGGGGTCGGTTTCGCGGAAGGGAGTCCCGGGCGGGGAGGCTTCTCCCATGACTTTGACGCTACTGACGTAGACGAAACGGCGAACACCGACCTGGGCGGCTTTGGTAGCCACCTGTTCGGCCAGCTTGATGTTCACCTTTTGGTAACGGTCGCCCAACGACTCCTCTTCGGCGAGGATGTCGTGCGCGTACCCGGCCAGATGTATCACCGCATCGACCGACGGATCGAGCGCTTCTTCCCATCGTAGATCGACGGTCATGTCTCCCACCGGAATGGTTTCGGCGCCGTCGTTGGTGGGGCCGCGCCTCCCGATGGCGATAACCTGGTGCCCGCGACGAAGCAGCGGCGGGACCAGATGGGTCCCGACAAAACCGGTGGCGCCGGTAACGACAATCTTCATGTAATCCTATCCGTTCCGACAACGGCCCCAGCAAGAGACCAGATGATACAATGGCCGATCAAGCAACTACCTTTTTATCATGACACAACAGGCCGGACATCCGATTACGCTCGAAGGCTCGACGATTCTCGTCGGCGGCGCGTCGAGTCAGATCGGCCGGTTTCTTCTCCCCCGCCTTATCGACGCAGGCGCCCTGCCGGTCGGTTTGACCCGAAACGAACCGCCCGCCGGGTGGCGCCGGTTCGACTTCGCCTCGAACGAACCCTACCCCGCCGACACCGGGGCGACCGGGCTGATCCACCTTGGCCCTCTCTGGCTACTGCCCGACGCCATCGGCCGCATGGCCGACGCCGGGCTGACGCGGCTTATCGCTTTCGGCTCCACCAGTATGCATGTAAAGGCCGCCTCCTCTACCTCTGCGGAACGGGAAGTGGTCGCCCGACTCCGCCGATCGGAAGAGGCTATCGCTAAAGCCTGCGGCCGCCATAATATCCGCTGGACGATCTTTCGCCCGACGCTCATCTACGGCGCCGGATCCGACAACAACGTCGCGGCCATCGGCAGGGTGATTCGTCGGTTCGGTTTTTTCCCGCTGGCAGGGCCGGGGGGCGGGTTGCGCCAACCGGTCCATGCCGACGACTTGGCTTCGGCGTGCGTGGCCGCCTATAATCGTGACGCGACCTTCGACAAAGCCTACGACCTGACCGGTCATGAGACCCTCTCCTATCGGGAGATGGTCGAAACGGTCTTCGCCACTCTGGGCAAAACGCCTCATATCGTCTCCTTGTCGATCCCCCTAATGCGAGTCGGTTTGCGTCTTTTGTCGGTTATCCCCGGATACACCCACGTCACCCCCGACATGGCCGACCGGATGGGGCGTGACCTGACGTTCGATAGCGCGTCGGCTACCGCCGACTTCGGTTGGGCTCCCCGTCGGTTTCGCCCCCTCCCTGCGACCGCCCTCACGCCGGAAGCGAAGCGATGAACCCACGACGGATATTGACGCGCTTCCTCGGCATGACGCTGGCCCATTGGATCGCCACCGCTCTGTTCATGGGGATAGCGACCACCTCTCTCTTTTCGTCGCTACATTACGGCGACGGCGTCTGGCGTTTCGCTTCGGATAGTCTGGCCCACGACGAGGCGGCCCTCTCGCTTGCGACGATCCTTCACGACCAAGGGGTCGGTCCTTGGCTCGCCACCCCTCCCCTCTCGCATCACCATCTCAGAAGTATTGTCTACGCCATGTTCGGCCACCACCCGTTGGCCTACGCCCCGATAAATAGCATGGCCTGGGCGGTCACCCTTATCACCCTCTTCGGCGCCGGTCGGAGGATCGGTCTCTCGGTCGCCATGGCCTTCGGCATGGCCCTTCTCTTCGGCCTCTTCCCGTCGTACTTTTTGGCGACGCTGCAACCGCTCAAAGACCCCCTCTACGTCGCCGGAGTCGTCCTCCTTTTCGGAAGCGTCGTCGGCATCGTCACCGAACGTCGTATCGCCGTGAACCTGTTGTTCGTCGCATCGGGACTTTTTTTGGTTTTTCTCGTCCGTCCTTATATGTTTCTTCCCTTAGCAGGGCTTCTCTCCCTTGCGGTGTTCATCACCCTCGGTTTCCCCCCCCGCAATGTCGGCTCGGCGGGGGCGACGTTACTCACCGTCGCCGCCCTCACCCTCGCGACTTCCATCGACTTTCGCCCCGTGGTCGTGACGCCCGCCGTCACGCCAACGCCTCTCGCCGAAACCCTGTCGACCGCTTACTGCGACAACAATCCCTCGCCGCTCCGGTGCCGTCAGGTGGCCGATATTCTTGTCGCCGAACGAACAGACTCACTGGCTCTTCTCGCGTCGAAGCATACGGATTCGGTGGAGAAACGATGGGGAGAGGCGAGCGTCGCCGCAGCGTCTGCCGGACTTGCCCTTCTCTCTCAAGGGGGGGAGCCCGATACGGCCATCGATCACTACTATCGAAGCTTGTTTCCCCGCCGGGTCGAACGTAACCGGCGTCATATCGACCTTATTTGTCGCGATACCCGTGAACTCGTCGCCACCCTTGGTCGAGAGGGAGACCGGCAGGCGGCCAACGCGCAAACGGCGCTTGACCAACTCTGCGAAGAAACCGATCAGAAGCTGTCCGATCTCGAAAAGCGTTTCGATGGGCGGACTGACGCAGCGCGGGTGGTCATCGGAATGCGCAATGATTTTATTCGCTTCCAAAAGCGTGTCGATACCATCGTAGCCCCCGTCCGTCGATCCGCCTCTTTTTATTGGACGCCGACCCCCGGCGCTCCGGCGGCGCTCGAAGGGATCGGCCAACAGATCGCATCGGCCCGCTACGCCTTTCTTCTTTGCTGTGCGGGGGGAGGGACTTTCGTCGACAATCGGGTTAACTTCCATTCCCTCGCCGATATCGTCGGCTATCTCCCTCGCGCCATGACCGTCGGCCTCTTCTCCCCTTTCCCCTCCGTCTGGGTCGGCGCCGGAAGCGAAGGGGGGACGGTGTTTCGACTCGTCGCCGGAGCAGAGATGTTCGTCTGGTACCTTCTCTATCCGCTCGCGTTGGCCGGGCTGATGGCGCCCGGCGTCGATCGGCGCCTTGCGGCGTGGAGCCTCCTTTTTTTCGTCACCCTGGTCACCCTTCTCGGCCTTGCGGCGCCGAATATGGGAGCGATTATGCGAATGCGCTACGGCTATATGGCGCCGGTACTCTTCTTTGCAGCGGTCGCCTTGGCAAGATGGGGCGAACGATTTAGTGCCGGACGTCGGCGCCGGTCAGCGCCTGAAGAAACGTAAGCCAGATTATTTTCAGGTCAAACGACAACGATCGGCGCGCCAGATAGTCGGCCTCGAGCGCCACCTTCTCGGAAAGGTCGATCTCGTCCCGCCCGTTAATCTGCGCCCAGCCGGTGACGCCGGGAACCAGGTCGTTGATCCCCTTCTCCTCCCGCATCGCCACTAGGTCGTCCTGATTAAAGAGCGCCGGTCGGGGGCCGACGAAACTCATCTCGCCGACAAGAACGTTCCAGAGTTGCGGTAGTTCGTCGAGGCTCGACTTGCGCAAAAAGCCGCCGACCGGCGTCAGGTAGTTTTTCGCGTCGGTCATGAGATGGGTCGGCAACTGCGGCGTGTCGATGCGCATGGTCCGGACCTTGGCCATTTTAAAGTTCACCCGATGTCGCCCCACTCTTGTTGACCAGTGGATGACCGGACCGGGAGAGGTCGTTTTCACCATAAGCGCGACGAGGAGCATCAGCGGTAGCGCAAACGGCATGAGCGCGAGAGCGAGCGCAATGTCGAACAGTCGTTTCATCGTTCCTCTCCCCGAACGGTTTCGTACAGCTCCATCGTTTGTTCCGCCACCACGGTTTCCGCGAACTCTTCCACCGCTCGCTTACGGGAAGCGGCGCCCATACGTTCACGCAGCCCTCGGTCGGTCGCCAGTCTTTCGATGGCGTCGGCCAAAGCGATGGCGTCCTGCGGCGGCGTCAGGAAGCCGTTCACCCCTTCTTGCACGATCTCGCGACAGCCGGGGACGTCGAAAGCGACTAACGGCAATCCGGCGGCGGCCGCTTCGAGTAACGATTTCGGCAATCCTTCCCGATACGAAGGCAAAACGCCGATAGCCGCTTCGTTCAACGCTTTCGGCATATCATCGATCCGCCCGCGCCATTCCACATGGGGAAACGACGCCAACGTTTCGGCCGGAATCGACGCCGGGTTCAACTGATCGGGCTCTCCACCCAACACCATCCGCACAGCGACTCCCCGGTCGTTCAACAACCGGGCCGCTTCGGCGAACTCGAATATTCCTTTGGTCGTCAGCATGCGTGAAGCGAGCAACGCCACCGGCGGCTCCGGTTTATTCCCGACCGGGCGATACCCTTCGGTGTCGATCCCCGACCCCCTGATGAGAACCGACCGCTCAGCGACCGCGATCCCGGCGGCGAGGGCCGTCTTCCGGTCGTCGTCGTTCTGGAAAAGTGAGGTGACCTCCGTCCGTCGTATGGCCGGACCGGCGCCGAGTCGCACGATGGTTCGAGCCACCGTCGCTTTGCGACTCTGGCTGGTAAAAAGATGTCCAAGCCCGGCGAATGCGTTAATCACCGCCGGAACCTTCGCCAGAAACGCGGCCCACGAACCGTAGAGGATCGGCTTTAAGGCGACCTGATGAACGATGTCGGGACAAACGGTTTTATAGAGGGCGAGAATCTCTCTGAAACTGGCAAGCTCGGCGAACGGGTTCAAACCGCTTCGATGAAGTTTTACGGGCTGTAGTTCGAACCCTTCGGCATGAATCGCTTCGCCATGATTCGTGACCCGACAGGCGACCACCACCCGGTAGCCTGCGTCACGAGCGGCGCGGGCCACCGGCAGACGGTGGGAACAGAAATACCAATCTTCGGTCACCAGATAGAGAATCGTCGGTTTACCCATCGCTCTCCTCCGGTTTCCAACGTTCGGCCCACGCCTCATACATCAGCGCGATCCACAACCGCTCCGACCGGTCACGTTTTCCGTTTTGATGCTCGTCCCAGTTGCGACGCAGCTCCACACTGTCGACGACGTCCGTTCTCAGCCCACCTTCGCCAAATAATAGCCCTTCGGCCCAGGGGCGCAATTCGTTTTTTAGCCATCGATCAACCGGGAGGGCGAATCCACTTTTAGGACGATCGACCAATTCTTGGGGAACGTAACGATAGAGCAGCTCTTTGACGATCCGTTTTCCTCCGCCTTCGCCGACCTTCATCGTAAGCGGGAGGGAGTAGGCGAAGCGTGCCAGAGCGGGTGAAAGAAAGGGGGCGCGGGTTTCGAGACTCACGCTCATGGCGGCCCTATCGACTTTTGTCAGGATATCGTCGGGAAGATAGGTGACCCCGTCGAGCCACATCATCCCTTCGGCGGTCAGCCCCCCTTCAAAGGCATCGGGGAGCGTCGGCATGGCGTCGCTTACCGCCACTGGCCAATGGCTCAACAGTCGGCGGTAGAGATCGATACGGTCGGTAGCCAAGAGGGCGTCGGCCAGTTTTTGCATCTTCAGGCCGGGGGTTCGCATACCGGTGGCGGCCAGCGCCTTATCCCAAAGAGCCGGCGATAGAATGCCGATACCGGCAGCCAGCATCCCCCGTAACGGGATCGGCAATCGACCGACTCTCCCCCAAAGGGCCGGCCCGGCGACATGCCGATTGTAGCCGCCGAAAAGCTCGTCCCCCCCGTCACCCGAAAGCGCGACCGTCACCGATTGGCGGGCGAGCTTAGACACCAAGTGGGTCGGGATCTGCGACGAGTCGGCGAACGGTTCGTCATACATATCGGGGAGGAGCGGGACCACGGCGCGGGCCTCCTCGGGAGTGACGGTGACGACGGTCTGATCGACGCCGAGATGCCGCGCCACGGCGATGGCGTCTTTACTCTCGTCGTAGGCGTCGTCGGCGAATCCGATGGTGAAGGCTTTCACCGGGGCGATCGCCCCCTTCTGCATAAGCGCCGTCGCCAGCGACGAATCGATCCCCCCCGAGAGAAACGTTCCCAAAGGGGCGTCGGCCACCATCCGGCTCTTCACGACGTCGGTAAAGAGATCGTCCATCCGATCGACGGCGTCGGCGAACGACCCGCCAAACCGGTCGGCCATCCCGGCGGTCGCTTCGTCGGCCAACGACCAATAGGGTTCTGCGACGGGAGTCTCATTATTCGCAGCGAAGGTTATGGAGTGGCCCGGCGTCAGTTTCTTCGTTCCGACGTAGATCGACCAAGGGGCCGGAACGTGGCCGTGACGCGCAAAGAGGGATCGGGCGGTCGGGTCGACTTTACGGACGAAGCGGGGATGGGCGCACAACGCTTTCAGCTCGGAACCGAAGAGAAGATCGCCACCGGCGGTTCGTCCATAGTAGAGCGGCTTTTCGCCGAATCGGTCGCGGGCCAAGGTCAGTCGTCGTTGGCTCCGATCCCAGAGGGCGAAGGCGAACATCCCGTCGATGGCGCGCAACGTCGCTTCGATCCCCCAGGCTTCGAATCCGGCCAATAACGCTTCGGTGTCGGAATGGCCCTGCCAGACCGGAGCGGCCCCCTCGCCCTCCAATCGCCGAACGAGCGTCTGATAGTTATAGATCTCACCGTTATAGGCGATAACGTACCGCCCGGTAGCGGATGGCATCGGCTGATGCCCTTGGGTCGTCAAGTCGATGACCGACAACCGGCGATGGGCGAGCGCGATCCCCGCTTCGTCGTCGCTCCAGACACCGGCGTCGTCGGGGCCGCGCAGAAAGAGACTCTCCCCCATAGGGGCGGCTTCGTCTCCTAATCCTTTGCGTCCAGCGCGGGCGAGTATCCC
This sequence comes from Nitrospinota bacterium, assembly GCA_942491805.1. Lineage (GTDB taxonomy): Bacteria > Nitrospinota_A > UBA7883 > UBA7883 > JADGGD01 > JADGCD01. The sequence goes on along the minus strand of CALOCG010000033.1, from coordinate 16,686 downwards.
GGCGATTCCGCACATCGGCTATCGCTCCAGTCGGAAATGCCAATAGGGGCTCTTTTCGGATACGGTCACCTTGTCGTAGGTGTCACGCAACCCTTCGATCTCGGCCCGCGAGACCCGCTGTTCGATCCGTGTGAAGAACCGATCATAGACATCTTGTTTAATCCGCCCGACGCTTTTCCCTTTATACCCTTCGTAGAGAGGAACGCTCTTCCCGGCGCCGACGAGGTCGAAGAAATGACCGAGCAGAACGAACGGCTTATAGATAAAGATGGCGCCGAGGGTCGAGAAGGTTTCGCGGAAGAGCGGGCTTCGAACACGGCAGACCGCTTTCCGCACGCCGGTCGCCATGGAGAGCAGAAGCCGGAAGAGGGGAGGGCGGTTGTCGAGAGCGTAATAAAGATAGATCAGCAACTGTGGAGAGAACCGTTTGAGCGACCGGGTGGTCTCCAATGCGTCGAGCGGGAGATGGTGCAACACGCCGAGGCAGAAGAGAAAGTCGCAAAAGTCATCGACGAAAGGGAGCCGGGTAAGGTCTCCCATAAAGAACATCGCGTTGTCGGCATCGGCCATGTTTTTTCGCGCGACGAAAATCGCCTCGGAAAAATCGACGAGGATCTGCGCTTCACATCGCCCCCGCAGGAACCAGCTCCACCGACCGATGCCGCAACCGAGATCGCAGACGGTGGCGGCGGCGAGACCCTCGATATCGACGATGTCGAAATAGTCTTCGAACTCTTTTTTATGCTCCGGCACGATTTCGCTGTAGGTCTTCCACTCTTCGCCGAAAGTGAACTGGATATCTTCGGCGAACGAACCGATCTCCGTTCCGGATTCCACCGCGCCGAGCCGCTCCCGCACCATCGGGGGATATTGGGCCGGGTCGAGCAGAACGATGACGTCGTCGATAACCGGATAGCGCCGGTCGCCGACGGCGATGTTGTCGGCGGCCACCGTCACCCGTTGGTCGCCGAAGAGGGCTTTGAGTCGTTCAATTTTGTTTTCGTAATACATCATCATCGTTCCGTTACGTCGCCCAATATCTCTTCATAGAGAGTCTCATACCGCCGCGCCATTTGCTCCACCGAAAAGTGATCGACGATCCGCTGACGGGCCCGCCCCCCCGCATCGCGCCTCGCATCGTTCCCTTGATCGATGGCGCCGATGTAGGCGGCCGTCAACGCATCGACGTTTCGCACAGGGGTGACGACCCCGGTGTCGCCGATAATGGTCGCCGTCTCTCCCGCGTCGGTGGCGACACAGGTGACGCCGCAGGCCATCGCTTCGGCCACGACGTTGGGAAACCCTTCGCTGTACGAAGTCGAGGTCGCCAGATCGAATCCATGGTAGACCCGCTCCACATCGGAACGCCCCCCGAGCCGGATGAGCCGGTCGTCGAGCCGACTCTTTTCGACGAGATCGTCGAGCGGACCGCCCGCCTCGGTTCCTTCGCCGACGATCACGAAACGGGCGTTCGGCCGCTTCTCGACGGTCTTACACGCCGCTTCGATAAGGAGCGGGAAATCTTTCATCGGATGGACTCTCGCCACCATGCCGACCACGACGTCGCTCTCGCCCACTCCCCACGACGCCCGCATCGCCTGTCGGCTCTCGCCATCGGGCGCCAGTCGGACGGTGTCGATTCCGTTGGGGATCGGCGCCCAACGCCTTGGTAAGTACCCGGCCTCAGTATGCCACGAGACGCCGGCGGCGGCGTTGGCCACCACGGCGGCGGGTCGTTTCGATAGGCGCGCCAGCAAGCCGATGATGGCGAAAAGGCTCCCGGCATGATCGTTTCTTTCGAGAGTCGAGGCCCGGATGTTCCAGAGCTGCGGCGGTCGTTCTTTTCTCCCGAACAGCGCGACGGTTCCGAGAAGATCGGCATGGTACATCCACGATTGGAGCAGATCGACTTTCTCGTGGTCGAGAAGTCTGCGCAAGGCGAAGTAGGCGGCGGGAAGCGACACGGCGCCTCTCATCCCGAGCGACTCGACCCGTATTCCCGATTCTCTAAACGCCCCTTCCAGTTTTCCCCCGCCGGTCATCGGAACGACGATGTTGGTGAACCGCTCGTCATCCATGGCCCGAACCAACGCCAGAAGAGCCCGTTCGGCGCCCCCTTGGCCAAGGCCGGTGATCAGATGGACGACGGTTCGCTTATCGACCATCGGCCACTTTACGCAGAGCGTCATACAGCAGCGGGGCGTTGACGGCGAAGGAATAGGTCGTCTCGGCCCGCTGGCGTGACGCCATCCCCATACGTGCGCGCAGCTCGGGTTCGTCCACCAGCCGTGCGAGTCGGTCGTACCAAGCCTCTTCGTCGTCGGCGTGGAAACCGGTCTCGCCGTCGATGACCATCTCGGCGTTGACCCCCACCGGGGAACAGACCGTTGCGGCGCCGACCGCCATGTATTGGAGAATCTTGTAGCCCCCTTTGCCCCGCGTCCATGGGTCGTCGGGCAACGGCATCAGGCCGATGTCGAAACTCGCCAACAGATCGCTTTCGTTGTCGAGCGTCCATGGATGGCGGGTCACCGGAACTCCCGGCATGGCGATATGCCCGGCGCCGATGAGCGACAGCCGAACGTGGGGACGTTCGGCGCACAACCGTCGCATCGGCTCGGCGATCATCGAAAGATATTTCGTCGTCGATCCGCTCCCGATCCAACCGATAACCGCCGACGCACCGTCGCCCCGTTTGGTCGAAGGGGTGTAGCGCTCGCAATCGATGGGGCCGGTGATTTTCATGGTGTCTGTCCCGCACTCCTTTACAAAGTTCTCGGTTTCCTCGTTTTCGACCACGCAGAGCTTGGCGCGAGAGACGACCTCTCGAATCCGGTCGGCGTCGTACGAGTCGTTGGCGTAGATAGCGTCGTCAAAATCGAAGACAAAGGGGGTCTCGCCGAGGGCGTCGAGGACCTCGGTGGACGGGACGACCTTCTGGATGAAAACGAGGTCATAGTTTTTCGCTTCGGCCACGAGACGGCGCAAAGCGGCTTTCTGCGAAAAGTGATGCCACACCCGAACCGCGCCGATTCCGGCTTTGAAGAGCGACGTCGAGAACGGCCCTTTGGGCGACACCCGCGCGCTCCACCAATAGTCGGCGCCGGTCTGATATCGGATGATCGTCGCATCGACGCCGAGCGGGACGAGGTGGGGAAGATACTGAAACACCCGCGTGCGAGAGCTTGCCACCAGTTCGTTGCCGAGGGTCAGGAAGAGTATCTTCATGGCGTCACAGCGACTCAATGATGGCCGCCAGGTCGGTCAGATCGGAGCGGGTCGCCACCGGTGGATAGTCGGGCATCTCGAAGGTCGGGTTAACAGCGATAAAAGGAACCCCTTTATCGCGGGAGGCCGTCCAGTCGAGAATACCGTCGCCAATCATAACGATCTCGTTCACCTCGAACCCATCGGTCAAGACACGGTCGATGTTCTCCCCTTTGCTCCGTTCAGACCCATAGACCGCCGTGAAGTGGGGCATGAGGCCACGCCCTTCGAGGATCGGGACGATCGCATCGCGCGGGTTTTGGGTGTTCAGGTAGAGAGGCATCTTTCCCGCCAACAGGGCCAACGTATCTTCGGCTCCCCGAACAAACGGGGCGGCCATCAACCCTTCGTCGACGATCCGTCCGTAGCGGGCAACGAGATCAAGGGCGGCGTCCGCCCGCCCTCCCACCGGGACGAGCCGCTCGGCCACTTTCGCCATGAAGCGTTGTCGTGTCAAGGGATGCCGGTCGTCAATGAGGGAGGCGACCAGTTCCCCTTGGCCGGGATAGACCTCTTCGACCGCGGTAAAAAAAGCGCCCCGCTTGACGCGGTTCGAGTCGAGTATGACGCCGTCGAAATCGAAGAGGGCCGCCCGGATCACCGTTCTACCAAAGCTCGGCGAAGTCGTACTGCTCGAAGGTGTGGCGGGCGTCTTCCAAGCGGGTCTTCCGTTTATCGGGGGGGGCGATCTTTTCGTCGGCGTAGAAGGAGTCGTTTTTATAATGGGTGGTGGAGACCTCTTCGACGACGACACCGGTTGTGGTGGTGAACCAATGGGGAACCCCCCGCTCGACGAGGATTTGTTCTCCCGGTTTCAGCACGCTCTCTTTTCCGTCCATGTTGACGATGAGATCGCCATAGAGAACTTGAAAGGTCTCTTCTTTTTTCTCGTGGTAATGATTCGGATGGACCTGACCAGGAACCTGTATCAAGAGCTTCTTGCAATATTCCCGGTTGATGCAATCGACGACGATGGCGCCGACTTCGGCGAATTTCTCGATGCCGTAGTGGTGGGACAACGTGACGTCGAACTCTTTGCCGATGGCGATCCGCCCTTCGTAGAGGAGCCCCTTGGCTTGATGAATGACCGAGTAGAGCTGGTGAGTCGTCTCGGCCGCCTTCAAACAGGCGGGACCGACCGGTTCGTTTTGGGCGTAGTCTTTATCGGCGACGAGCCCGTGAGAATGGGTGGTCAACATGCTGGTATCCATGCCGCCGTCGATGTAGGGCATGGCGTAGAAGAGATCGGCGGTGGTAAACGACGCTCCGGCTTTGATCGGGCGGCGGGCGAAGACGCCGCGCCGGAGACTGTCGAGCGCCGCTTTCTCATCCGGCTTCGTCTCATGCCGGCCGGCGACGCCGCCACACATGGCGTAGGCCCGGTTGGCGGAATCGAACCATCGCCCCAGTTGCGCGGGATTGGAGGAGTAGGCGTTCAATTGCACCGTCTCGGTCGGGAGACCGACGTGCCGCTCCAGCAACCGGGCCCCCTTGCCGATAGCGATCTGCACCGCTTCGACGTTGTCTTGATCTTCGTGGGTCGAGAAGCCGATTTTGAGAAACGGGTAGCGCTTCCGCAACAGGTCGATCTGGTTCAGTTGCAGGTCTTCTTCGACCGTCGGGTAGGTCGAGACGCAATGCATAAGGGCCAGCGGGACTTTCTTGTGGCTAAAGAAGCTGACCACGGCGTCGATGTCGGCGATGGCGGCGCCCCCGGTGGAGAGAACCACCGGCAAGCCTGCGGTGGCGACTTTTTCGAGCAACGGCCAGTCGCGGGCGGAACAAGAGGCGATCTTGATGATGTCGATGCCGTGAGCCACGATCACCGGGACCGACTCTTCGTCGAAGGGGGTGCAGGCGGTCAAGAGTCCTTTGGCCTTCGCCGCGTCGACCATCTTTTTATAGTCGTCCATGGCGAGCCGTGTGCTCATGAACCGGGGGATATGTTTCGGGACGGTGGCGTCTTTATGATCGGGATGGATAAAGGTGTCGAGCTGCCGATACTGGAACTTGATGGCGCCTTTCATCCCCTTTTCTTTGCAGAGATCGGCGACGTAGCCGACAATGCCGAGACCATGAGAGAGATCCCCCTGATGGTTGTTGGCCATATCCATGATGAAGAGACGGTCGAAAAGCGATTCAGGCACGATGCTGGCTCCCGTGGGGTGCGTTAGGTGAAAGGGATAGTATACGATTCTGCGGGGTCATTGGCCCCCCTTTTTGGCGAGAGTAAGGAGCGTTTCTCCCAAACCTTTGGCCATGGTTCCGTCCCGCCGGGGAATCATAAGAGTGGTGGCGGCGTCTCGCTCGTTTTTTCCGGCGGTTACGTCAGACAGGGCGGCCTCGACCATCGATGACAGCGCCGTCTCGTCATCGGCGATCCATAACGCGTCGGCCTCTTTTAATGGGCCGAAATGACTTTTGTCGTGGGCCTCGATGACCCGCCCCATCTTCCGTTTGTCGCCATAGACGGCAAGGCTCCGATAGCAGATCGTCGGAGTGTCGGCGGCGGAACCGTCGAGCGCGATGGTGGAACAGACGTTGATGACGACGTCGGAGAAACGCATGAGCCGCGCCAGGTCGTAGAGATCGTTCCGGGTGAAGATTCGGTCGGCGACGCCGGTCTGGCGGGCGCCGGGGATGTCGAGAATGATGTCGGGATACTTCTCCTTCAACGCGGCATACGGCTCCGGCGCTTCTTGGGGATGAACCCGGACGAGAAGCTTTCGGTCGTCATGCCCCTCAACCGTTCGCTGATAGATCAGTTCGGCCATGGCCGGTTGGTCGGTCAAGATATCGGCGGTAGTGAAGGTGACCAGTTTCTCCCCCGGTTCCACGCCGATGCGGCTTCGATAGTCGTCGGGCGATCCTTGCAGGTCGGCGCGGAAATAGACGTCGAACTGGGGGGGGCCGGAGATAACGATCTGCGCCGGATCGACGGCGTGTTTCGCCATCGCTTCGGCTTTCATCACTTCGTTCCAGACGACGATTGTGTCGGGCGCAATCGGCAGATAAGCGTAGGAGTGCAGGTTGTCCCAACTGGCGATGACCGCCGCCGTCGGGATGCCGAGCCGTCGGGCCGCTTCGACGAGACGCCATTCGTCGGTGTCGAAAAGACGGGTGGCCACCACCAGATCGGGGCGCTCTTGTTCGAGGAGCGTTTCGTACCGGTCGTCGTAAAAGAGCCCAACGCGCAGTTTGCGAAGCAACCGCACATACCAACCGGTGTTCCAAAGGCCGCTTCCCCACAACGGCATGAAGGGGAGCTTCACCCACGGTTTGCGGGCCAATGCCGATTCGTAAAGATAGGTCAAATAGTCTGAGCCGGGGAGGAAACTTAAGCGACAGATATTGTCGAAGGCCGCCTCTCCTCTGGTCGGAATGTAGGGACGTAACGGGGCGAACCGGACTTTATCGGACGTCCACTCTTTCACGAAGGGGGCGTCGGGCGCCATGGTGGTCATCGCGACAACGGCATTCCCTTCGCCGGCGACGACCGCCGTATAAGTGTCGGTCAGGAAAAAGTTGCGCACGTTGGCGCCATGGGGAAATGCGGCGACGATACGGCTCATACGGAACGCTCCTTCATCAGCGGGGTCACCGCAAACCAGCCGATGACGCTCATCATGAGAAGGGCGCTCCCCCCTCGCCAGGGCAAGGCAGACTCGACCCCCAACGCCGACCCGGCGAAGAGAAGGATGATCGCCATGCCGGTGACGCTCCCCATGGTGGCGTACCGATACGGCATCGGCATCACCTTCTGCCCGATGAGATAGGTCAACCCGGCATGAAGGGCGAAGGCGAGCATCATCACCCCGCCCGCGGCGTAGGCGCCATAGACAGGGATGAGCCAGATGTTCAGCGACACCGAGACGATCATCGGAGCCACCGTGATCATCGGGAAGTAGTAGCTCTTTTTCGACAACCATATGCCGAGATGGGGGAAGGCGTAGTTCCCTTTGAGCAACTGTGAGGCGACGGCGAAGGGGATGAAGTAGATAGCGTCGTGGTATCGCTCGTCCATGGTTAACGTCACGAACGTTTCCCCCCCCACGGCGGTGACGAGAGCCCCGACGGCGAAGAGGGCCGAAAGGAGCGCCGCCAACCGGGCGAGCATCGGTCGTCCTTCCGTTTTCGGCGCCTCTTTATAAAAGACCGGGGTGAAGGCTTGGGTCAACATATCCATCCCCATTTTCAGCAGGTCGCCGAATCGAAGCGCCAAATAATAAAGCCCGATAACGTCGTGCCCGACGAACCGCTCCAGAATCACCCGGTCGGCGAAACGGTAGATATTCGAAAACATCGACGTCGGCATCGAAGGAGCGCCGAGTTTTAATCCCTTTTTCAATTCGGCCACATCAACGGCGAAGGTCACCTCTTTACGTATCGTCGCCATGGCGAAGAGAGCCGCGACGCCGGAGCCTATTACCCCGCCGACCACCAACCCATACAGCCCTTCCCCGGCGATCATCAGCAGGTAGAGCTGTGTTCCGCCGACGGCGACCACTCGGACTAACGTGATCGCGGCTACTCGCCCGGTCTGCTCTTTCATCTTCCACGCAACGGTCGGGATGTCGAGATAGGGTGAAAGCGCTCCTTGCACGAGGGTAAGGGCGATGAGAGGGTAAAACGGGACGCTCGGAAAGAGAAGCCCAAATAGCGGTTCACCAATGGCGAAAGTCAACCCGAGTATGGCGGCGTTAATGATCGTCGCCCAGATCAGAATGTTCCCAACTTTGCGCGCGCGAAGGTCGCTGTCATGCTCTTCGGTGTAGTAGAAGGGGACCGCCGCCTGGATACCGAACGATCCGAATACGCCAAAGATCAGACCGGCCACCTGCAAAAGGGCGTAGACGCCGAAATCTTCGGGGGTGACGTAGCGGGTGAAGACCGGCAGGAGCAGAAACGAGACCAACGGGGGCGCCATGGCGCTGATCCCCAGACCGGTCATCTGGGCGCCGATCCGTTTGACCAGCGAAGACATAAGAGGGGGCGGCGAGGTCATGGCGCCTCGAAATGGTCGGGGCGATCTTTAAGTATCGCCTCGGCCACCATGAAATCGTGAAGGGTGTCGATATCGATCGACTCGATCTCATTCATGATGAGGGGGAGGATCCGCTTGCCGGACATGGAGCCACCGAGGATAACCGACGCCCGGACCACATCGACGGCGGCGTTTTGCCAATAGACTTTCGGCAAGCTCTGACGCGGCTGGTTGTACGGTTCGGCGATGTCGGCGTCGAGCAGCGGTTTCATGGCGCCGTCGTCGGCGAGCCGCCACATTTTGTAGGGGTTCTGGTTCGGCTCCACCACGCCCCGAACCGCGTCCGCCTCATCGTCGTCGATGAGAGCGCGTATCCCTCGCTCAATGGAGGCGGCCTTTCTCAACGGCGACGTGGGGCGGAGATGGACGACGAGGTCGGGCGTATACCCTTCGTTCTCCGTCAGCCACCGGAGCGCATGGACGAAGACCGGCAGATCGGGGGTTTGGTCTCGCGCAAGCTCCGCCGGTCTCGTAAACGGTATGAGGGTCGGGTCGCCCACGGCGTCGGCGATCTCTTGGCTGTCGGTGGTGACGATCAGCCGGTCGATGAGCGTTACTTTGCGGGCTTCGTCGATGGTGTGACGGATAAGCGGTTTTCCGGCGAGAGGGCGGATGTTCTTCCCCGGCACTCCTTTTGAGCCGCCGCGAGCCGGAATGATCCCGAGTATCTTCATGACGACAACGCCTCATCGATCTTGGCAAGCCCTTTCATTAGCGCCGACCAGAAGGGGCGTCGCTTCGGAACGCCACCGGCGAAGGGGGCGTCGCAATCGCGGCAGAGGTCGAGCTCTCGCCAACGTCCCTCGGCCAACGTCGTCCGCAACGAACGAAACCGGTCGCCGTTCCAGATGGTCAGCAAGTCGTCGTCGTTGACGTCGCCGGTGACATATTGCGCAAGGAAGTCGTTACAACAGGCGACCACTCTCCCGTCCCACAAAACGGTGATTCGGTTATAGAGCATGCCGCAGGCGTCGTAATTCTCCGGCGTGTCGTCGGTCCCCCGTACGCCATCTTTATAGAACCCGGCGAAGGAATGCGAAGGGATGATCTTGATCTCGTCGTAGCCCAATCCCGTCAACAGCGCTTCGTCACCCCGCAAGAGCGCATCGGTATCCTCACCTTTTAGTTGTATCGACTGAACGATGATCCGGGGCGTCGTCAACCCGCGCCGCTTCTTCTCTTCTAACAGCCAGCGCGTCTTTTTGAGACATTCGTCGAAATCGCCGCCGACCCGTATCTTGTCGTAATGGTCGTTGTTCGGCCCGTCGAAACTGATCGACAATTCGTCGAGCGCCGGGTTCAAGAAGGCGTCGATGTTCCCTTCGTTCAACGGCAAGATGTTCGAGTGAACGCGGGTGTACAACCCTTTGGCGTGGGCGTATTCGATGGCCTCTTTGGTCTGCTTATAGATAAGCGGCTCCCCGGCGAGAAAGAGGCTGACCTGACTGGCCCACCGGGAAGCGTCATTGATGACCTTTTTGAAGAGGCCGAAGTCCATGTTCCCTTTCGGACGCCCACCGAGGTCGTCGGCTTGCGGACAGGTAGGGCACTTCAGGTTACAAAAGGCGGTGGTCTCGACAAAAATCTCGTAGGGAGGGATCGGCGTTCGGATCAACCGCGCCTTATGGGCGAGCCCGGCCAGCCGTTGATGCAACGGTTGCGAGAGTCGAGTCAGCGACGTCAGCACCCGTTTACTCCCGCCCCATGAGTTCGACGACCGCGCTGACGATTTTTTCGAGCTGTTCGTCGGTTAAGTCGGGATAGACCGGCAACGTCAACAGCTCCTGCCAGACGGCGTCGGAAACCGGCGTCGGCGCCCCGAACGGTTTGTACATGTCGTAATGGTTGTTCGGAATGTAATGAACGCCGGTGGAGATGCCTTTCTGCTTCAGCTCGTTGTTGAGCCAATCCCGTTTCGGCGTGCGAAGAACGAAGTTATGGCAGGCCGAATCGTCGATACCGGTTCGGTAGCGGGGAAGCCCCAGTCCTTTAACACCGGCGAACCCTTCGGTGTAGCGACGGCAGATGTCGCGGCGGCGTCCGTTCATTTTCTCCAGCTTGGCCAACTGTACGAGGCCGATGGCGGCGGCGATATCGTTCATATGGTATTTGTAGCCGAGAGCGTCGACCGAGTAGAACCACGAATAGCGTTTCGAATCGGTCTCTTCGCGGGACCAGGTGTCTTTGTTGATGCCGACCCACCGGAGCGACCTCGTCTTGGTGTCGATGATCGGATCGTTGCAGACCAACATCCCCCCGTCGCCGACGGCAAGATTCTTGACCGCTTGAAACGAGAAGCAGCCGATGTCGCCGAAGGTTCCCAGTTTCTTCCCGTTGTACGATCCGCCGCACGCGTGGGCGCAATCTTCGACCAGCGCAAGGTTGTGCCGTTTACAGATATCGACGATGGCATCCATGTCGCAAGGGGCGCCGCCGAAATGAACGATGACCACCGCTTTGGTTTTCGGAGTGATCAACGCTTCGATCTTGGTGGCGTCGATGGAGAGGGTCTCTTCTTCGATGTCGCAGAAGACCGGTGTACCGCCGCCATACAAAATGGCGTGGTTGGTCGAGACGAAGGTCATCGGGGTGGTGATGACTTCGGCGCCTTTCACGTCGATGATCTCGAAGGCCAGATGCAATGCGGCGGTGCAGGAGTTGAGCGCGGCGGCGTGGTTCACCCCTAGGTAGGCGGCGAAAGCCTCTTCGAAGGCGACCGTTTTCGGGCCGAGGCCGATCCAGCCGCTCTCGAACGGCTCCCGTAACGCGTTGAGTTCGTCTTCTCCGAACGATGGTTTGAACACCGGAATCATGATCGGTTTTTCCTTGCGTGCATAATGGTATTGCCATCGACCCCGCGTGACATACGCGAGGCCATGATATTTTCGGTCACTTTCGCCAAAGCGATCAACGCCGAGCCAACCGGCGGAACAAAACGGCGACTCTCGACACCGAGACGGAACAGTATGCGCGGAAGGCGAAAGAAGATTCTGCGGGGCGCCGTCGGCGTAAAGCCGGCTTCCACAAGCCCCCTCTCCACATCGTCGAGACGACGGACCACCCGGGTCCAGAGGGCGTTCCGCTCTTTCACCTTTCGTCCATAGTAGACCGACTCTTCATTCTCCTTCGTCGCCTCCTGCCGTTCTTTTACCTGATGGAAGGTGAAGAGGAGCCGCCCTCCCGGTTTCATCACCCGGTTGATCTCTTTGAGGAACAGGGTCGGGTCTTCCATATATTCGAACATCCCCATACTGACGACCACCGCGAACGTCTCGTCGGCGAAACAGAGCGACACGGCGTTGGCCTGCGCCAAAGGCGCCGACGGCTCCCCCCGCTTTAACATCTCGAGTGAGAGATCGACCCCGATGGCGTTCTTTTTCCCTTCCGCCATCATCCGCGAAACGAAGCGGCCATGCCCGCAACCGAGGTCGAGTATCGGCCCTTCGGCTCCGGCCAGCTCGACGAAGAGATCTTCTTCGAAAAGGCGGTAATACTCCCCCTCCATCCCGTCGTAACGACGGACGAACCGGTCGGCCACCGAGTCGTACCAAGCGCGCGACCCGTCGAACTCCCCTGACGTGTCGGCGGCTTCAGCCATCGTTTCGCCCCACGAGCAGGATCATATCGGTCGCTCCTGCTTCTTTTAGCAACGCCCGATAGCGCGCGTCGGTCTCGTCAAAGAAGGCGTTCAGCTTTTCCGCCAGCGGTCCGGCCACGTCGGGACGATACGGGGCGCGGGCTTCGGTAATCGATGGAGTCGGGGCACCGGTCATCTCCCACCGGAGGTGATTGAAAAAGCCATATTGTTGCAGATGGCGGACGGCTGGGGTGAATCCGCACTCTGCGGCCATCCGGGATAGCGTGGCGCCGGTGAAGTAGTAGAGGTGGGGGACGCGATAATAAAACTGTCGATAGCCCATCGCCTTCTCCCACGACAGCAACCCGTCGTCATGATTGGGAACCTCCACCAAAACCATCCCGCCCGGTTTCAGAAGCGTGCGGATTTCGTTGAGCATCGCTTCCGGTTCGGGGATATGCTCCAACACTTCGAAGAGACAGACAACGTCGAAGCTATGCGGTTCGAGTCCCGCTTCCGATAAGGGACGATCAACGATGACACAGCCGGTTTTCTCTCGCGCATGCTCGACGTCGGCGGCGTTTAACTCAAGGCCGATCGCTTCTTGCACCATCGGTTTGACCGCACCGAGAAACGAGCCGGAACTGGCGCCGATCTCGAGCAGACGCGTGGTCGGGGTCATAAACTCCGCCAACGCCGCCGCCCGTTCCCGCTGGAAGGGCGCCACCAGATCGTAATGTTCGGCGGGCGTCACCCCACGCCCGATCACCGGGCTATGTTTGGCCCGATAATCGCCCCGATAATATTCGTCCAAATCCCCTTCGGCGGTCGGTTCGAGGAAAACCAGCCCGCATCCTTTGCAAGCGAGCGCCCGTCGGGCGACGTCGTGACGCAAGGTTTCGGTGATGACGTCAAAGTCGGCGCCGCCACAGAGGCGGCAGGTTGTATCGCTCATCGGCGCATCCATTTTAGAAGTTCGTTTTTGACTCGCCAGATCGGTCGAGCAAGAGCCATGACCGGGCGTAACCGCCGGACCTTAGCGAGATAATCCACAAGCTCCAAATCGCCCGCCGCGCCGGTGGCCAAAGGGGTCGTCGCCTCTTTACGATAAACCGCTTCCACGGTTTCGGTCCCTTTCACCAGCGAGAACCCAGCGCGCCCCATGACCATCGACAACGTCCCAAGGGTGAAGTAGTAGAGATGCATGTTCAGGAACTGGGCGTTTACCCCCTCCATCATCGTCACACCGGTTCTGAGGCCGGGGGTCAGGATATAGACGTGGCCCCCTTCGCTCACCACGTCTCGCAGACTGGTCGCCCAGCCGACCGGGTCGGAGAGATGTTCGACCAGGTGACTGGCGATGAGAAGATCGGCAGGAGGACGACCGATAAGGGCTTCGATCCCGCCCATGACGAGCGACTCGGCGCCCAGTCGTCCGTTCCCATAGGCCACCAGATTTTCGGCATAGTCGGCCCCCGCGATGGCGGCGCCCTTGTCGGCGAAGACCGAAAGCATCCCCCCGGTTCCGCAACCGATGTCGTAAACGACGCCGGGCGCCGGAACCCCGGCCCCTTCAACAAATGAGGCGACATCGCCCCCTTGTCGTCGTTGGATGTCGAAAAGAGCCCCTTCGTCGATAGCGCTTTTGGAGGCGTAAAGATCGAAATAGTCTTCGTTGTAAAACCGTTTGAGGGCCGCTTCGTCGGGACGGGGTGAGACGAAGAGCGTCCCGCATCGCCGGCAAAGCAGTGTCGGCGAAGGGATGCCGTGCCGGTCGGTGGTGGCCACAAGAGTGGTGTCGCCATCGCCGCAGAGGCAGCCGGTCTCAACGGTGGCGTCCTCCCCGGTAGCAAGGCGTCCTTTTATTCGGTCAACGGCGGCCCGCTGGCGTTCACTCAGCCTCACGTCACTTCTCGACTTTCTGGGTAAACGATTTCTGGTCGGTCCCCCCGGAAGGAAGGAGGAAAGGAGAGAAATGGTCGAGCCCGGAGCAGACCTGAAACCCCCGGTAACTTTTCTCGGCGCCGATAATCGGCTGCCCCGGAAAGCTCATCGCCTGTTTGCCGTCGATGGCGTAGCGACCGGTACAGTCTTGGTTAAAGTCACTGGTGTTAAAAGCGAGAACCGTATCGATCGTCTCGTCGCTGATAGCCCAAGAGGAGGCGGGCAAACAGTCGACGCAGGCCTCCGCCTCGAACCCTTCTCTTACAGGTGCTGGGCTTGCCATATCCCCTCCTTCGCGTTCCGGTTCAGGTAATAGCGGGTCAGCGCCACCGACCGGTCGAGATACACAATGGCCGGATCTTTGGCGAGGAGCTTGCCGATCTCCTCCTCGCCGAAGATATTTTGCGGTGTGGCGACGGTCGGTTCTTCGTTCGCTTTATCCATCATGCATTCCGTTTACCTATGGCCGTTCTTTCACGGGACACGCCGGCGCCAACCGTACGTTCAGAAAGTACCGTATCACCGCCCAAGGGCTGATCCGCGCGCCATAGACGAGCGCCATGACCCCGTTGACCACGAACCGGGGGGCCGGGGTCGTGAGGATCAAGAGGATCAGATTCTTGAGTGTTTCCATCATCGTCTAGAATATATCGAGGCCGCCATGTTCGGCCCGATGGCGCATGTCGGCTTCGTCGCCGGTGGCGTCAATCAGTTCGCCGAAGAGCTTTTTCATGCGGGCCACACTCTCTTCGGGGGCCATCGGCGTCACCCGGGACATCACTTCGTTCATCATCTCGTCCCGCTTGGCGATCAGCTCTTCGTCGCTATAGTCGTCGGTCAGGTTAACGGTGAAATCGCGAGCGTCTTCCAGGGTCAACACAAACTCGTGGATCTTGTCGGCGGGGATTCTCCCGCTCTCGACGGCGTAGTCGAACAACGGCGTACCGGGATAAGGGGTGGCGAACATCATCGACTTAAGAGGGAGGTTGTTGCGGACGCAGAACTCGACGGTGTCGCGGCAGGTCTCGTCGTTTTCTCCCGGCATGCCGATGATAAAGGAGACCGGCAGCATCAGCTGATATTTCCGGTTGATGGCGGCCGCCTTTTCCATCTGCTCCACGGTGGCGCCCTTTTTCATGGCGTCGAGCATCGCAGGGGAACCCGACTCGAAACCGTAGGAGATCGAGACGCATCCGGCCCGTCGCATGGCGCCGACCACATCATCTTCAATGACGTTGACCCGCCCGGTGGCCGACCAACGCAAGCCGGGGAGTTTTTCGTTCATGGCGTCGCAGAACTCAAAGACCCGGTTCCTCTTCGCCATGAACTCGTCGTCTTGAAAAGAAACGAAATCGATGGCGTAGGTTTTTTTCAGATAGGTCAAAGCGTCGATGATGAAGGGAATCGAATGCCCCCGAAACTTCCTCCCCCACGGCTGATAGCAGAAGGTACACTTGAAAGGGCAACCGCGACTGGCGATAAAGTCGATGTCGCGCCCCATGCCGACCACCGGATTGGCCAGATAGACATCCATCTCCAACAGGTCGTAGGCGGGCAGATCGCTCATGGTGTCGAGATCGTCGAGCAACGGGGGGGCGCCGGAGAAGACGACTCCGTCACCGGTTTTATAGTAGAAACCGTTGATCTCGGTCAGCTCGTCGGGACGTTGATGTTCGAGCCCGCGCAAGAGTTCGATCGCCGCCACTTCCCCTTCCCCGGCGCAGACGATGTCGACGTCGGAGTGGGCCAGCAACGTTTCGGGAACCGACATGGCGGCGCTCCCTCCGGCGATAATCACCGCGTTCGGGTTGATACCCTTCACCATGGCGGCCAGGAAGAGAATCCGCTTGTAGACCGGGATGAGGCCGCCGATGAAGACCACATCGAAGGGGTGTTCGGCGATGGCCGACCGGGTCGCCTCATCGGAGAGGCGCAAAGCGTTCAGGTCGAGGATTCGAGGGGTGACGCCGAGCTTCTTCCTGATGACGTTGGCCAGTATGGCCAGTCCGTGTGGAATGTGGCGCGGCTTGTCGGAAAGCCGGATCGGTGGGTTAATCATCAATATTTTCATGGTGTCGCTTCTTTACCGGTAAGGGGCCAGTTCGCCCCGTTCCTTCAGATAGAGATACAAGGCTTCAGCTATAGCGAAATCGCTCATGGTGTCGATGTCAATCGCTTCGAAGTCGGAGACGGGGAAAAGATGGGGATCGTCTTTCGTCAACGACCAGACCCGCCGTTCGTCGCGCATCCTCGCTTTACGGTAGACGGTGAAAGGATGAGTCATCTTCAGAAGGGGCTTCAGCTCTTTTGAGTTGATGCTTTGGGCCGAAGCGTTAAGGTAGTTCCCCTCCATGTCGCAAACCCAGTCGCGCAGTTCTTGCGCCCCCACCATACTGGCGTAGCCCTTCTCGTGTTGTAACGCCAACGCGGCCTTAAATGTCTCCCGTTTCACAAAGGGACAACACGGGTTGATATTGACGAGCCACTCCTCTTCAATCTGGTCAAGAAAGTCGTAGATGTCGGCGGCGGTCTCTCCGTTGGCGGAACGTTCGGAGCGATGGATAAAAGTTACCCCTTCGACCCCCGCGGCCTTCTCGAAAAACTCCGGCTCGTGGGCGCATAGATAGAGCCGTGTCACCGCAGGGCTTTGGGCGTATTTATGCAAGGCCAGATCGAACAAGGTCGTATCGCCAAAGGGGCGCAACATTTTGTCGACAACCCGGACGCTATTTTTACGTACGATCAACAGACCGGCCGCGAAGGATCGGTTCATTCGGTCACTCCCATTGAGCCTCGATGGCGTCAGCGATTCGTTCTCCCGCCCCCCCGTCGAAGAGAAGCGGGGGGATCGGCT
>CALOCG010000032.1:0-35661 GCA_942491805.1 Nitrospinota bacterium | reverse complement strand
GCCGCCGACGAACCCGCTCCCCCCGGTGACGAAGAGTCGCATATCCCCTTTGCTCCCTTTTCTTTGATGATGTCACGGCCAAAGGCTCCTTGCAATTTCCTTTGCTCGGCGCGAAGATGGCGGTTCATTATTCATTCATAACAGACCGGATTCATGACCGAATTGATAGCGCCCCACGGTGGAAGGCTCGTCGATCTGATGGCCTCGGTCGACGAGGCGACCACCCTTAAAGAGCGCTCCCGCGATTTCCCTTCGTGGGATCTGACCGAGCGACAACTGTGCGATCTCGAACTACTGGTCACAGGCGGCTTCTCTCCTCTCGCCGGGTTCATGACCGAAGCCGAATATAACGGGACGGTGGAGGAGATGCGTCTCCCGTCGGGCGACCTTTGGCCGATGCCGATCACCCTCGACGTCACCGAATCCTTCGCTACGATGATCGACATCGGCGCCGAAATCGCCCTGCGCGACCTTGAAGGGACCATGGTGGCGGTGATGACGGTAACCGATCGCTTCACTCCCGATAAACATGACGAAGCAGTAAAAGTATTCGGCAGCGACGACGAAACCCATCCGGCGGTCGCCTATCTTAATCGTCAGGCGGGAACGGTCTACCTCGGTGGCCCGGTGAAAGGGATCGAGCCGATCACCCATTACGATTTCGGTCGTTTACGTTTTTCCCCCCACGAATTGCGGAACCGGTTCCGCCAGATGGGGTGGCGGCGGGTGGTGGCGTTTCAGACCAGAAACCCCCTCCATCGAGCCCATCAGGAGATCACGCTTCGAGCCGCCCATCAGGTGGAGGCGAATCTGCTGATCCATCCGGTGGTCGGCATGACCAAGCCGGGGGATGTCGATCATTTCTCCCGGGTCCGCTGTTACGAAAAAATCCTCGAAGCCTACCCGGAGCAGACCACGACCTTGGCTCTCCTTCCGTTGGCCATGCGGATGGGGGGACCACGCGAAGCCTTGTGGCACGCCATCATTCGCAAGAACTACGGTTGCACCCATTTTATCGTCGGACGGGACCACGCCGGACCGGGGAAAGACCGTTTGGGGAACGACTTCTACGGACCCTACGACGCGCAGGAAATGGTCGCCTCGTTCGCCGACGAACTGGGGATCGAGATGGTCCCGTTCCAAATGATGTTCTATGTGGAAGAGAAGGCCCAGTATCAGGCGGCCGACGAGATCGACCCGAGCCACACGAGGCTCGACATTTCGGGAACCGAGTTTCGCCGTCGCTTGAACGAAGGGTTGGCCATACCGGAATGGTTCTCCTACCCGGAGGTGGTAGAAGAGTTGCGCAAGACCTACCCCCCCCGCTCACAACAGGGGTTCACGATCTTTTTCACCGGGCTTTCGGGGGCGGGGAAATCGACCATCGCCAACGCTTTGTTGGTGAAGTTGCTCGAAATGGGGGGACGACCGGTCACCTTGCTCGACGGCGATATCGTACGAAAAAATCTCTCCAGCGAGTTGGGATTCTCCAAAGAGCATCGGGACATCAACATCCGCCGGATCGGCTACGTCGCCAGCGAGATAACCAAAAACGGCGGCATCGCCATCTGCGCCCCCATCGCCCCCTACGCCGCCACCCGGGCGGAAGTGAGAACGATGATCGAAGGGTATGGCGGCTTTTTTGAAACCTTCGCAGACACCCCGTTAGCGGTCTGCGAGGAACGGGATCGCAAAGGGCTCTACGCCAAGGCGCGCGCCGGAATACTGAAAGAATTCACCGGCATCAGCGACCCTTACGAGGCGCCCGCAAACCCGGAGATTCGGATCGACACCACCCAGTGCCATCCCGATGAAGCGGCGCAACAGATCGTCCTCCATCTGGAGAAGGCCGGCTACGTAGGCTGAACCTCCCCGCCGCGTCGTTAACGGCCCAGCCCCCGTTTGATTCCGGCGGCGACCCGTTCGACGATCTCTTCGGTGACGTAGGGGCTCATCGGGACCGAGAAGACCTTTCCGGCCATCGATTCTGAAATCGGGAAATCTCCCGGCATATGCTCCAAGGGAGCGAAAGCCTTTTGCAGGTGCAACGGTTTCGGATAGTAGACCGCCGTCGGAACTCCCTCCTCTTTCAGACCCGCCATGACGTCGGCCCGCCGGTCGGTAACGAGGGTGTATTGCGCCCAGACACTTTCGTATCCTTCGGGGACGTGCGGGGTCTTCACGAGACCGGACAACGCCTCTTCATACCATCCGGCCACCCGTTGGCGAAGGACGAACTCGTCGTCGAAAATATCCATTTTGGCGAGCAACACCGCCGCTTGGATGGTGTCCATCCGTCCGTTGATGCCGACCCGGACGTTTTCGTATTTATCGTCGAGGTCGTAGCCGTGGACCCGGATCGAGAGCATCCGGTCGGCAAGGTCGTCATCGTCGAGGAATATGGCGCCCCCGTCGCCGAAACAGCCGAGCGGCTTGGCGGGGAAGAAGCTGGTCGATCCGGCGACGCCGAAACTCCCGGCCCGCTTTCCTTTATAGTTCCCGCCGAATCCTTGGCAGGCGTCTTCGATCAGGTGGAGCCGCTCCCTCTCGGCGATGGCAGTCAGCGCGTCGTAGTCGGCGGGGAGGCCGAACAGATCGACCGGGATGATCGCTTTGGGGGTCAGTTTTCCGTCGTATCGGACACGGGCGACGGCCTCTTCGAGTTTGGGCGGATCAATGTTGAAGGTGGCCGGGTCGATATCGACGAAGACCGGGGTGGCGCCAAGGAGCGCGATCACCTCGGCGGTGGCGATGAAGGTGAAAGGGGTGGTGAAGACCGCATCCCCCGGTCCGACGCCCAGCCCCATGAGCGGCATCAGCAAGGCGTCGGTCCCCGACGCGCAGGTGACCGCCCGTTTGGTCCCGACATACTCGGCCAACCGTTTTTCCAACTCCCTCACTTCGGGGCCGAGGATGAACTGCCCCGAAGCCAGCACGGCGTCGATACGGCGGCGAACGTCCTCTTCGATCCGGGCGTATTGGGTTTTCAGGTCGATGAACGGAATGGCGGTCATGAAACGGCGTCCTTTCTTTTCGTGTCTCCCTTCGATGACCATTTCGTTGAAACGATCCGGTCGGCGCGGCGCCCATTGTACCGCAATTGGCCCCTCCCCTTCGGGGGGTATAATGACCCCATGCGCATCGCCATCAGAACCGACGCCTCCCCCACCATCGGGTCGGGCCATCTTGTCCGTTGCCTGACCCTGGCTCACGTATTGCGTTCTCACGGCGCGGCGGTCCGGTTTCTCATAACCCCCGGCCCCGGCGACGGCCTTCGCCTGCTGGCCCGGAGCGGTTATCGGGTCGATGAGATCGTCGCCGACGGGGTCGATGGGGACGCTCAAGCCACCGGCGACATCCTTACAGGGTGGAACGCCGACTGGATCGTGGTCGATCGGTACGGCCTTGGCCTCCCGTGGGAGGAGAGGGTCCGCTCGGTCACGAAACGGATCATGGTCATCGACGATCTAGCCGACATCCCTCATGATTGCGACCTGTTGCTCGACCAGAATTTCTATCCCGACCCGGACCGACGTTACGAAGGGCTCATTCCGTCCGGCGCGAAAAAGCTTTTCGGTCCGGCGTATACCCTTATCGCCCCGACCTACGCCGCCGCCCGTCGTCCCGACCCACCGGTGAAAGAGCAGGCCCCTTACCGGATCGTCGTCTCCTTCGGCGGGGGGGACGACCGGGGCGCCGCCGCGAAAACGTTGGCTGCGCTGGCGCTCCTCGAACGGGACGACTTTACGGTCGCCATGATCGTCGGCGGAGCGAATCCTCGTCGATCCGAGATCGAGGAGGTGGCGCGCGCGCTCCCGTTCGTCAGCGTCATCGAAGCGGTCGACAACATGACGACGTTTCTCGCCGACGCCGATCTGGCTATCGGCGCGGGGGGGGTCTCGACGTGGGAGCGGTTCTGCCTTGGCGTTCCGACGCTGGCGCTGACCATCGCACCGGCTCAAAAGCCGCATCTTGCCGCGTTGGCGACCGAAGGATTCTTGCGATGGGTGGGGGAGGCGAGCCAGATTTCGACGCGAGCGTTGGCCGACGCTATCACAGAGCTTCTTGTGTCACCGGAGACGCGTCGGCGCTTGCGAGGACGTTCGATGGGGTTGGTCGACGGACTCGGCGCCGCGAGGGTGGCGAGGGCGATGCTTATGCGTTGAGGCGCAGGTCTACGCTTCAACGAGGCCTACGCCTCAACGAGGCCTACGCCTCCTCAGCCGCCGGTGATGTCTCCCCCTTTTGGAGACCGGGAAGTTTCAGGAAGAAGCGGGTCCCTCGATCGACTTCGCTGTCGACCCATATGCTCCCCCCCATCATTTCCATCCCTTTCTTGCAGAAGGGGAGGCCGATACCGAATCCCTTTTCCCCCGCCGTCCCTTTGCTGATCCGCTTTTTCTTGACGTCGAAGATATCGACAAGCGCTTCCGCCGGAATGCCGACCCCCTGATCTTCGACCATGAGACAACAATCGCCCGACTCGAAAATCACCCAGACCGTATCGCCTTTGCGGGAGAACTTCACGGCGTTGGAGACGAGGTTGTAGACGATCTCGACGAGGAGATCGGCGTCGATTTTCAACCGGACGTCGTCGGCCACTTCGTTGAACAGTTTCACCTTTTTCGATTCGGCCTCGAAGGAAGCTTTGCCGAGGGCGAACCCGACGATTTCTTTGAGCGACGCCCGTTCCATCCGAAGGCTGACGGCCCCCCGTTGCAGGCGGGTCAGGTCGAGCAGTTTTTTGATGGCGACGACCATCTGTTCGCCGGTCTTGATGGCATGTCCCAGCAGCTCGTTGTTCTTCACCGACAAGGTCTTCTTCTGCTCGTTATGAACGATCTTCAGAAGCTCGGTCATGGAGAAAAGGGGGGATTTCAGATCGTGGGCCACGACGGCGAGGAATTCGTCCTTGGTTCGGTTGGCCTGTTCGGCTTCGAGCTGCGATTTCAATATTTCGAACTCGCGGGCTTTGCGCTCGGTGATATCATCCACCACCCCGATGTAGAACCAAGGGTTCCGCTCACTATCCCGCACCAGGGTCACGGTCAGGTGTACCCAGATCGTTTCTCCCCCTTTTCTGAGATACCGTTTTTCCATGGAGAATTCGTTGATCTCCCCGTCGCCCAACCGACGGACGGCGTTTACGTCGGCGTCGAGATCCTCGGCATGGGTGATGTCGTGAAAACGAAGGTTTAAAAGCTCCCTCTCGTCGTAACCGGTAATACGGCAAAATTGCGGATTGACCCGCAGGAAACGCCCATCCATGTCGGCGTGGACGATGCCGGCGCCGGCGATCTGGAAAGTCGATTGGTAGAGGGTGGAGGAGAAGGCCAACTCGTCGTTGATCTCGGCCAGTTTACGCATCGACGCTTGCGAAGGGAGATACTGGTAAAAATAGAGGGCCGGGGAGACGATGACGCCAAGGACGGCGGCGTCGATCCACGCTTCGGCGCGAAAAGCGATCTCCCCGTGATGGTAGACAACCCCCAAGGCGACCATGACCGCAAGTTCGGCCACCACCACCAATAGCATGATGGTGACGAAAAAACGGAAAGGGCTTGTGGTAGATGGCATGAGAACCTTATCGACGATGACCGTCTCATTGTACCAATCTGTTTTCCGTTGCGGGGTAAATCCCTTTCATGGACTTTTGGCGATCTTCGGCATAGGATCAGAGGAGCCATTTATCGGATATCTCATGAACGAAAATCTCAACGCGAATCCGCTCGCCGCTCTGAAAGTGATCGTCGTTGACGACAGTCCGATGATGCTTTCGCTCATCGGCATGGCCCTCAAACAACTCGGCGTCACCGATGTCACGACCACCCGCACCGGCGATGAGGGGCTCCGCTTTCTCCGGGAAGTCCCCTTTGATCTTCTGATTCTCGACATGGTTCTTCCCGATATGGAAGGCGCGGCCATCGCAAAAGCCCTTCGGACAGAAGAGGGCCCGAATAAGGACACGAAAGTATTGGTGGTCTCGGGAGTGACTGACCGGGAGAAGATTCTGGAGATGCTCAAGCTATCGGTCAACGGCTACATCATCAAGCCGTTTGACAGCGCTACATTGCAGGAAAAAATCGTTTCCACCGTTCGCAAGGGGGATGAATAGTTCGCCTCCCCCCGCCGCCTCCTCTTGCTATACTAGACATGTCCTTTCTTCCTCTTTTGGAGCATCCATGTTCCCCCCTTGCGCCTTTGGATTCGACGCCGATCACGCACTTTATCGGTGCGAGGGGGTGTCGTGAAACCGCTCCTGTCGTTGCGCTTACTCATCCCCCTCATCCTCCTGGTCACCTTCGGCCTCACCGTCTGGTTTAACTATCAGGGGGCGTTTGAGCGGGCCAAAGAAGCGGCGGTCGACGAACTGGCCCGCCACATCGGCGTCGCCGGACCGGAGGGCGCCCATATGTTGGGGCGCTTCGTCGCCGACGGGGACGCCCTCTCGGCCAAGGGGCTGATCCGCATCCTCGCCGGTGACACCCATGCCGATATCGTCTTACTGGTCGACGAGCGAGAGGAGATCCTCTTCAGTCTTGGAGGCGACGGGAACGGGAAGAATCTGGAGACGACCAGCCCCCCCCTTCCTCTCGCCTACATCCGCCGTGGTCTCGCCGAACGGGGGTCGAAAAGCCGCATCGTCGAAACGCCCCCCCGTTATCAGTCGCTCTTCCCGGCGCGACTCGGCCCCAACCGATGGGGAGTTCTCTACATCGAAAACGATCTAACCCCTGCCCTGACGCAGGCGCGGAGCGAAATCGGCAAAAACCATCTCATCTTAACCATGGTCTTGGCCGGATCGACGTTGTTGGTCTGGTTTCTCCTCTCCCTCCTCGTCACCCGCCGGGTGGAGCGTTTAGTGGCGTTGACCGAGCAGGTGGCGGACGGCGATTACTCGGGGCGGGTCGCCGACGGCGGAAGCGACGAGTTGGCCCGGCTCGGCTCCGCCTTTAACCGGATGAGCGACCACCTGGAACGGGTAACCGACGAGCTCTTCACCGCTCGTGAACCGTTCGCCCTGTTGGCCCGGCTCTCGCCGGTCGGCATATTCTCCATCGACCCCCAAGGGAACGTCACCTACGCCAACGAATACCTGCTCGACATCGCCAAACCGAACGACATCCGCCCCGAGAAGAACGTCTGGGCCACATTTGTCCACCCCGACGACCGGCAGGAGGTTCTCGACGAATGGGAGCGGGTGATCGCGCTCGCGCTTCCCTTCGACCGGGAGTTCAGAGTCCTCGACGCCCAAGGGGAGGTGCGATGGCTGTCGGCGCAGGCCTCCCCCCATATCGACGACGGGGGGAACCTGTCGGGCTATCTGGGGGCCGCTTTCGACATCACCGAACGACGGGAAACCGAGCAGCGACTCCGCCAATGGGCCGATCTGTTCGAGGTCGCCGAATGGGGAATGGCCACCTGGCGCGACGGCGACCAAGGGCTGCAACTGGTCAACCGGGCCTTCGCCCAGATGGTCGGCGCCGACGTCGAGACGATGCGACATAACCCGATCGTCCGGTGGATCGCCCCCGAGGCGAAAGACGATTTCATCGAACGGATCGGTCAAGTCCGCGAGATGGGATACGTCATGTTCGAGACGGTCCTTCTCGACCCCGACGGGGAGCATCTGCCGGCTATGGCCTCGGTGACCGCCATGGTCGACGAGAAGAAGGGGGATCTCACCTATTCTCTGAACGTGCAAAACATCCTCGCCCGAAAAGCCTCCGAAGAGAGCCTGATCCGGCTGGCCACCGCCGTGGAACAGACCGACGAAATGGTGATGATCGCCGACGTCGAAGGGGTCATCGAATATGTGAACCCGGCTTTCTCCGCCGTCACCGGCTATACCCCCGACGAGCTGATCGGCTCGACCCCCCGGCTGATCAAGAGCGGACGCCACGACCGGGAGTATTACGCAGGACTCTGGTCGACCATCCTCGCCGGGAACGTCTGGCACGGTCGGTTCGCCAACAAGAAAAAGAGCGGCGAAATGTTCGAAGTCGAATCGATCATCTCGCCGGTCACCGGACCCGACGGGACCATCATCAACTTCGTCTGCCTCCAACGGGACGTCACCCGCGAAGTGCGGATGGAAAAGCAGGTCCGTCAAAACCAGAAGATGCAGGCGGTCGGCACCTTGGCCGGAGGGATCGCCCACGACTTCAACAATATCTTGACCGCCATCATGGGATACGCAGAGCTGGCGTTGGAAGACGCCGGTTCCAACCCGAACCTGAAAGACGACATCAACGAAATCTTCACCGCCAGCCGACGGGCCAAAGACCTGGTGGGACAGATTCTCACCTTCTCCCGGGGGCGGGAAAGCGAGACCCGCCCGGTGGAGCTCCACCTCTTGGTCAAGGAGACCCTCCGATTCCTCGCGGCGTCGCTCCCCTCCACGATCACGCTGGAAGAGCGGATCGACACGACCGGCGACACGGTGCTGGCCGACCCTTCGCAACTGTCGCAGGTGATCTTGAACCTCTGCGCCAACGCCGAATACGCCATGCGCAAAAAAGGGGGGCGGCTCAGCGTGATCCAAAAACCGCACATGATCGACGAATCGTTCACCGCCACCCATATGGGACTCCGCACCGGCCCCCACGTCTTGCTCCAGATCGTAGACACCGGTGTCGGCATGGCCAAAGAAATTCAGGACCGACTCTTCGAACCGTTCTTCACCACCAAACCGCAAGGGGAAGGGACCGGGCTCGGCCTCTCGGTGGTCCACGGTATCGTCTCGACCTTAGGGGGCGCCATCACCGTCGAAAGCGTCCCCAACGCCGGAACCACTTTCAGCGTCTACCTGCCGGTGGTCGACCAGATATCGGACGTCGAGATGGCCGAGATGGAAGAGACCCCAGG
The DNA here is from genome assembly GCA_942491805.1 of Nitrospinota bacterium. Lineage (GTDB taxonomy): Bacteria > Nitrospinota_A > UBA7883 > UBA7883 > JADGGD01 > JADGCD01. The sequence continues at coordinate 26,793 of CALOCG010000032.1, read as the reverse complement.
GTCGTGGGGAAAAGGGTCGATCATGGTGGTCGACGACGAAGAGACCATCACCCGGATGATGGAGCGGATGTTGGGGGGGATGGGTTATCGAATCACCTCGTTTAACGATCCGGTAGAGGGACTCAAGGCTTTCTATAACGCGCCGCAAAGCTTCGATATCGTCATCACCGACCAGACCATGCCGCAACTGACCGGGGTGGAGATGACACGGCGGATGTTGGCCGAGCGCCCCGATCTGCCGGTGATCCTCTGCACCGGTCACAGTTACGCCGTCGATGAAGAGAGCGCCAAAGCGGCCGGCATAAAGGTCTTCCTGATGAAACCGACGGCCCGTTCCGTCTGGCGCGACACCATACAAGGATTGCTTTCGTGACGGTCGGTTGTCGCATATTCGACAATCGCCGAATCCTATCCCCCCGAAAGAGCGACCCTTTCTTTCCGGCCCGCGACTGCTCCTCTTCTCCAAACGGCGGATCGCCAGCGAGATCGCCGGAAAAATCCACGACATTGTGGAAGAGACCCTGTGGGACGGGCTCGAAACGTCAGCGAGCTTGACCGACGGACTGGTGGCCGCTTGCCGCGAAGTGAAGGCGATGGAGAGGTAGCCTCCCCCTCCCACGAGACGACCCGTTTCGGGCTATCATCTTCGGATGGGACTGCTTAGATTCTTCCTCGCCCTCTGCGTGGTCAACGCCCACGCCCCGTTCACCACCTCTCCGCTTTTCATGCGCGGGGGGTTGGCGGTGGTCGTCTTCTATATGATCTCCGGCTTTTACATGTCGCTGGTTTTAAGCGACACCTATCGGGATAAACCGGGGGCGTTAAAACGCTTTTATCTCAACCGGGCGCTTCGCATTTATCCCCCCTACTACGCCGCCCTTTTTGTCTGCTTCATCTACTACGCTTTCGTCACCGGACAGGAGAGCGTCTTCACCGACGATCTCGGCCTTTCGACGGGACGATGGCTGACGCTCATCGTCGTCAACCTTTCGATCGTCGGGCTCGACATCACCCGGATGCTCGGCGCCGCAGGGTACGACGCCGCCTTTATCTATCAAGGCTACTACATCCCCTTCGCGTGGACCGTCGGGGTGGAACTGACCTTCTATCTGCTCGCCCCTTTCCTGACCCGACTGGGGGGACGGGCGACAGCGCTGGCCATCGCGGCGCTCATTGGGGTTCGGCTTGTCATGGCCGCCTATGGGGTGGACGAGACGGTCTGGCGCTACCTTTTCGCCCCGTCGGTGATGGTTTTTTTCATGATCGGCCACATAGCGCGGTTGGCCTACGGTCGTCTTCGTGGCTTCCCCTTCATGCAGGAGGGGGGGTACGTCGCTCTTCTGGTCGTCGTCGCGGCGTTGATCGTCACCCCCTTGGGGGGCGGGAGCCTCTACGGAGGGGATATGGACGACATCAGAAACTGGCTCTTCTATCTGATGATCGGCGCAACGTTGCCGTTTCTCTTCGGGCTGACCCGCCGGTCGAAGGTCGATAACGCCATCGGCCAGTTGTCGTATCCCCTCTACCTCGGCCATCTGCTGGTCATCGTCGTCTGCGCCGACCGGGGCTGGTTCACCGGCGAACAGGGAAACCTTTGGGTCGCCGCCATCGCGGTCGCCTATGCGTGGGGGTTGCACGTGACCGTCGAGATCCCCCTCGCCCCGTTGCGCGATAGAATCGCCGGGAGAAGCGCCCCGAAGAAGAGGATGGCGTCGCCTTCCGGTTTCACCTTCCGCCCCGCGTCGGCTCTCTTTTTGGCGACGGCGACATTGTCGATCATCTTCGCCACGGCGGCCCTCTATCCATTCAACAACTATGTCTATTACCGGCACGATGCGACCCACGTGGGCGATTTTTGGCGAGGAACCGACGAGGCCAGCGGAGTCCCGCTCCAGCTCCCCGGTCCGGCGGACGGATGGGCCGGTGGCGAGGCGAAATCCTTTATGCTTCGTCTCCCTTACACTTCCGACACCTTGCTCACGTTGTGGACCCAAGAGAGCCACGACACGGCGCCCCCACGGCTTGAGATCGTCGGCGGAGCGGGGGTCATCACCACGCTCGACACCCCGCCGGGAAACGGCATGCCCCCCGATCGGTGGAAGAGCCACGGACAAGCGGCGCGACTGGAGGCGTTGATCCCGGCGGACGCGGTAGGCCACACCGGTCGCGTGACCATACGAAACGTGGCCGGGTCGTGGGTCGTTTTCGACGCCGCCACCGTCGCGCTGGCGCCAAACGCTTTCTATCGATGGGGGGCGCTTCTCTTCGGCGCCATCACTCTTGCCTGGATCGGCGTGGCGAGGACGCGCCATAAAAAACTCCCCCTCGCCTGACCCGTCGTCGGGCAAGAGGAGCGATTCGTTACGACAGGTTGTCGGCTTGCGCTTCGACCTTTTGGATCAGAGCTTCGGGAGTGGTGGCGGCGAAGTCGACGTCGAACGGACGGCCCCTCCCCCGGCTCTTTCCCCGTCCCCGCACAAGGGGCACGAACCGAGAGGACGCAGCCGGTAGGTTGCGGTTCTATAGTCGGCAAGGCTCATGGTCACCAAGCCGTCGGCCAGCTTCCCGTAGCCCGCCAAATATTTAATCCCTTCAAAGGCGGCCATCGCGCCGATGGTATGCGCCACCGCGCCGAAGACGGCGAATCCGAACGGGTCCCACGCGGGGGGATCGTCCGGGTATAGGCAGGCCAGACAGCCAGTCACCGCCGGTCGAAAAAGAGCCATCTGCGCTTCGACGTCATCCATCGCGGCGAAAAGCAACGGGACGCCGTGGGCCAGCGCCACGCTGTTTAACGTCTTCCGCTCGGGGAAGTTATGCCGGGCGTCGATGACGAGGTCGACCCCCTCCATGAGAGGATTCAATACCTCGGCGGTGACGTCGGCGTCGTAGGCTTCCACGGCAACGAACCGGGAGAACTCGGTCAGCCGCCGCGCCGCTTCGTCTACCCGTGACGTTCCGTGCGCCTCTTCGCGCATCAAGGTCTGCCGGTTCAGGTTCGACGTCGTCAACCGACCGGCGTGGACCAGCTTGATCGTCCCGACCCCGGCCGACGCCAGCCCGTAGGCCAACGCGCCACCGAGCCCGCCGATACCGGCGAGGAGGACCGTCGATTCCCGCAATTTCGTTTGATGTCTTTCGTCGAAACCGGTCGACATCAGCTGCCTTTTATACCGCTCTACCTCTTCGTTTCTCATGGCGCCATTATGCCGTCGTGTCGGGCGCCAGCGCCAGCAGTTCCTCGTCGGTGAGCGCCGACCTGTTCCGGGGCGAACGACTCGTAGAGGGTCGGGTCTTTTAACGTCCCATCGACGTGGATTCCCGATTCGTGGGTGAAGACCCTCTCGGTCGACGTGCGGATGATCGCGGCGACCAACGTCAACCTGGAACAGGCGGTGGCCCAACGGCGGCTCAGCGAAGACCTCTCTTATCGCCTCAACGTCATGCCGATCTTCCTCCCCCCCTTGCCGATTCACGCTATAATCGGGCGAGCAATAACAGGTGTACCTATGGGCCTCGACATCGACCGGTATCGAACCGAAGGGTTCTACGACGAGCTTTTCGCGCACGACGGTCTCCCCCGGGAGGCGGCCGCTATTCTCATTCAACGCTTCGAAGAGCTTTCGACCGAAGAGATCAATTTGCGCCAACAGGCGGCGGAAGCGGCTCTGTATCAGATGGGAATCACTTTCGGCGTCTACGGCTCCGATGACGCCGACGAGAAAATATTCCCCTTCGATATCATCCCCCGGATCATCGACGGCGCCGACTGGGATCCGCTCGAAAAGGGGCTCCGCCAGCGGGTTCACGCGCTCAACTTGTTCCTCGACGACATCTATCGCGACCAGCGGATCGTCAAAGAGGGGATCGTCCCCGGCGAGTTGATCCGGTCGTGCAACGCATTCCGCCCCGAGTGTGTCGGTCTGAACCCTCCGAAGGGGATCTGGTGCCACATCTCGGGGGTCGATTTGATCCGGGACGGCGACGGGGTCTTCCATGTTTTGGAAGACAACCTCCGTTCACCCTCCGGCGTCTCGTACGTTCTGGAAAACCGCGACGTGCTGAAGCATACGTTCCCCCGGGTCTTCGGGCCATCGAAGGTACGCCCGGTGGAAGACTACCCCAATCACCTTCTCGGCATGCTCGAGAGCTTGGCGCCGGAGACCGTCGACGACCCGACCGTTGCGGTGCTGACCCCCGGCGTCTACAACAGCGCCTATTTCGAACATTCGTTCCTGGCCAAACAGATGGGAGTGCGTCTCGTCGAAGGACGCGATCTGGTGATGCAAGACGGTTTCGTCTACGCCCGCACCACCAAGGGCTTCGAAAGGATCGACGTCATCTATCGCCGTATCGACGACGATTTTCTCGATCCCCTCGCCTTCCGCCCCGACTCGATGCTGGGGGTGCCGGGGATCATCGACGCCTATCGAAAAGGAAAAGTGGCTTTGGCCAACGCCCCCGGATGCGGTGTCGCCGACGACAAAGCGGTCTACGCCTACGTCGAGAAGATCATCCGCTTCTACCTCGACGAGGAGCCGATCATCCCCAACGTTCCCACCTACGCCTGCTGGAACAAAGACGACTGCCGCTACGTTATCGAACATATCGACGAGCTGGTGATCAAAGCGGTGAACGAATCGGGAGGATACGGGATGCTCATCGGCCCCCACGCCACCGCCGACGAACGGGCCGACTTCGTCGAACGCATCAAAGCCGCTCCCCGCAACTATATCGGGCAACCGACCCTCTCCCTCTCCCGTGCGCCGATCATCGTGGGCGACCACGTGGAAGGCCGCCATGTCGATCTGCGCCCCTACATCCTTTACGGAGACGACACCTACGTCTTGCCGGGGGGGTTGACCCGCGTCGCTCTGAAGAAAGGATCGCTGGTGGTCAACTCCAGCCAGGGGGGGGGGAGTAAAGACACCTGGGTGGTGGATCGGTAAAGGGAAGAAAAGAACATGACCGAAGCCATGATTTCGCGGGTCGCCGATGCGGTCTATTGGATGAGCCGGTATGTCGAACGGGCGGAGAACGTCGCCCGATTCGTCGACGTCAACCATTACCTCAACCTCGACATGCCGATGGACGCCGAGGCCCAATGGAACCCTATGCTGGAGGTGACCGGCGACCGGGCCTCCTTCGTCGAGCGGTACGACGGAAGCGTTCAGGAGAACGTCGTCCGGTTTCTCGTGTTCGACGGCGCCAACCCCAACTCGATCATCTCATGCCTTCGAGCCGCACGGGAGAACGCCCGAACCGTCCGTGAAGCGATCAGCTCTGAGCTGTGGCGCCAGATCAACGCAATGTATCACTTCGTCCGCGCCGCCGCCAAGGACGGGGGGGTCTACGAAGAGCCTCATCAGTTCCTGAGCTCGGTGAAGGAGGGATGCCACCTGATTACCGGCATTTCCGAGGCGACCATGTCTCACGACGAGGCGTGGCACTTCGCGCGGATGGGTCGAATGATCGAGCGGGCCGACAAGACATCGAGGATTCTCGACGTCAAATACTTCCTCCTCCTCCCGAGCATCGATTATATCGGCGCCCCCTACGATAAGATTCAATGGGCCGCCGTCCTCAAGTCGACCAGCGCTCTGGAGATGTACCGAAAGAAATACCGGCGGATCACCCCGCAGCAGATCGGACGATTCCTGATTTTCGACAACACCTTCCCCCGTTCGATTCGTTACTGTTTGGAGGCGGCTTCCCATTCGCTTCACACCGTATCCGGCGCCCCGATATCCTCTTTTAGCAACAGCGCGGAACGAAAGCTGGGACGCCTCTGCGCCGACATCGATTTTTCGGACATCGCCGAAGTCTTCGACAACGGGATGCACCAGTATCTCGACCACATTCAACAGCGTCTCAATGAAATCGGCGAGGCGATCTATACCACCTATTTCTCGCTCGCGCCGACCGGCGACGCCAGCGTCGCCGCAAGGAGTAAAAACGGATGACCTTCTGTCTCGGCATGAAAGTCGCCGACGGCCTCGTCGGCCTGGCCGACACCCGCATCACCACCGGCGTGGAGCAGATCACCGCCCGCAAGGTGACCATCCACGAGCACGGCAACCATTCGATGTTTCTCATGACCTCCGGGTTGCGCTCCCTTCGGGACAAAGCGCTCACCTACTTCGAAGAGATCATCGAAGAACAGGACGAATCGTTCGATAAACTCTACAAGGCGGTCAACGCCTTCGCCCAACAGGTTCGCCGGGTAGTGAAAGAGGATCGGGAGGCGTTGGAAGAGGCGGGGCTGGCGATCAATCTCTTCTCCATCATCGGCGGGCAACTTGAGAACGACAAGGAACACAAGCTCTACCTCCTCTACCCCCAAGGGAACTGGGTGGAGGTCTCCGAAGGGACCCCCTACTACATCATCGGCGAGTCGAGTTACGGCAAGCCGATCCTCGACCGCGTTCTCCGCTACGACTCCAGCATCGAAGAGGCGATGAAAGTCGGCTACCTCGCCTTCGACAGCACCCGGATCGCCGCCACCGACGTCGGCTTTCCCATCGACCTCGTCCTCTATAAGAAAAACACCTACGATGTCGTCTGCCACCGTTACAACAAGGAAGACCTCGAAGGTCTGGGCGACTGGTGGCAGGAGCGGCTCCGGTCGGGCGTCGAGGCCTTCCCCGCCGAATGGATGCATGCGTTGCTGGACAAATTGCGGGTACAGGAAAGCGCATAATCCAATGAAGCTTACCATCCGACATCACGTCGTCTACCGATTCCAAAGCCCGGTCTTCGTCGAACCGCACATCGTTCGGATGCGCCCCCGGACCGACATTCGCCAGCGGCTCGTTTCGCATACCTTGTCGATATCCCCTTCCCCCACCGGGCAGTCCGAATACCTCGACTACACCGGCGGGTCGTCGAGCCTCGCTTGGTTCGACGACCTCACCACCGAGCTGGCGTTCGAGGCTCGCTCGGAAGTGGAGACCATCCCCGCCAACCCCTTCGACTATATCGTCCCCGACCGCGCCATGAGCCGCCTCCCGGTCGCCTTCGGGAAGAGCGAGCGGGTCGAGTTGGCCCCCGTTCTCGCGTTGACGCCGGCCGGACCGGGGGTCACCTCCCTTATCGTCGGCGGAAGGAACGCCGTCGACGACGACACCCTTCAGTACCCGGTCTGGCTCGCCGCCGAAATCTCCCGCAGGGTCACCCACGAAGAACGGCTGGAACCGGGACTTCTCGATCTCGACCAGATGCTGACCGACGGCAAAGGGAGCTGCCGCGACATGGCCGCCCTCTTCGTGACCGCCTGCCGGTCGGTCGGATTGCCCGCCCGGTTCGTTTCGGGCTACCATTTCGCCGAAACCGAATCGGGCCAAAACGAGCTCCACGGATGGGCCGAAGTTTACATGCCGGGCGGAGGGTGGCGGGCCTTCGACCCTTCGTTGGGGGTCGCCTGCACCGGCGACCATGTGGCCCTGACCGCCGCCGCCGACATCGGCCTTACCGCCCTCGTCAGCGGGAGCGTCCGGGGTGACGACCCCGGCGTGATGAGCTACGACGTCAGCGTGAAAGCCGTTCCGGCATAGAGCGCGAAACCAGCCACTCCCCGACCCCCTCTTCGAGCTCCCCCCGTTCGGCGGGCGTCAGCCCCGACGGGTCGAACCGGAGCCGGTAGTGAAGACGGGCCAACGGATATAAATCGGCGAAGGCCCGATCACTCTCTTCTAACCGGCAAAGCCACATTTTGATCGTCTCTTCCTCCCGACGGGCCAAGGGCCCATCGGCGAAGGCCGTTTCGATCCGATAGAAAGGTGAGTCGCTCCTCTCTTCCACCGTCGGTCCCTCCCCGTTCGATCGGGTGACGTCGGACGATTTGCGACGGGCGCCAAAGACGATCCGCAAGAGAAGGATCGCGACCAAGAGGGCGCCGACCCCCATGAGGGGAGTCCGCCACTGGCCGCCGCTCCACCGGAGTCGCTTATAGAGTCGCCCCACCCACGCGGCCAGATCGCCGACCCCTTCCCACGGGAGCGCCGCTTCCCGATCTTCGGCGAGCCACACCGGGGGAGTGGCGTCGACCACCCGCCATCTCCCGTCGATCCAAGCGACGCTCCATGCGTGGGCGTCCCGGTCCCGTACCAGCAACGCTCCTTCCAACCAGCTTTTCTCGGCGGCGACGTAACCGACCACGTAGCGGGCCGGGATACCGGCGCGACGCAGGAGCAGGGTGACGGCGGTAGCGAAATATTCGCAGTGCCCCTCTTTGTTCGTGGTCAGGAACCGGATCAACGGATCGCCGTCCCCCCTTTTGAGGTCGAGGGTGTAGGCGAATTGACGGTGAAAGAGATCGACCAACCGGTCGGCTATCGCCGATGGGGGAAGAGCGGTCAACCGGGCGTCGGCAAGGAAGGAGTCGAAGGTTTCGCCATACTCCCCCGGCGTCACGGTGTCGGCGGGGGTAGGGAGCGTGAGTCGACCGCCGAGGAGCGTGTCGTAGGTGACGAAGCCGGGAAGGTCACCCCCTTCCACCTGCCCCAACCGGGAGACGCCGACCCGACCGGCCGGAAATCTTTCGAGACCAAGAGCCGACACTCCTCCCAACAGCAACCCTCCGTCGGCGTCGAAGGAGGCCATGACGGTGATCCGCTCGCCGACCGTCCCCTCACGTGGAAGGCGCCAGCTCTCTCCCCCCGGCTCCGGAAGGATCGGCGTCAGGGGAGCTTTGCGCGCAAGCCACGTCCCTCGACGATAGATATCGAAGGTCGCTTGCGGAAGGAGATACGAAGGGCGCTCCCCTTCCACCCGATAGACAATGCGCCCGGAGAATTTCATTTTGCCGATCTGGCCGATCATCGTTCCGGCCCGGAAGGGATCGGGGTCGGCCCGAAGGGTATGGGAATACCACCGTTCCATCGCTTCGGCCAGACGCCCCTGCGCCCGTTCAAGGGCGAAGCCGCCGCCAAGCCCAACCCCCAACGCCGCGAACATCCCGATTCCCCACGCCGTGGCCGCTCCCTCCCGTCGCACCGACCATAACCCCCACAGGAGGAGTCCTCCCATTGTCGCAAGAAACAGGGGCGACCGAGGATTGGCCGCCGTCGAGGCGGCGAAGGTGACGGCGGCATAGAGGGGAAGCGGGTCGATCATGATCGCATCGCCTGCCGAACGACGTTGGGCGATGAGGATCGAAAAAACGGCCGCGTCGATTCGGTCGGCGGCGCCGTAGAGTCGGGCCAACACCACCGGATAAAAGATCGCGGGGAGCCACTGGAGGAATTGATAAAACCGGCGCCCCCCTTCTTCATTGAAGATGACCACCGCCAACCCGAGAAAGAGTATCGACGAAACCTGCCAGACCCGTCGATAGTCGGCGAAGGTCAATTCGAACCGTGCCGTGACCAGCCGGGCCCCCTCCGTCCCCACCGCCAACGCCACTCCTACCGGGAGGAGATCGACCCAGAATCCCCACGAGACAAGGAGAACGCCGAGATAGAAGGGAGGCGTCCTCATAACCGGGGCGCCCCCTTGCAAGAGCCTTTCGCCGCACGTTTTCCCGCCGACGCGTCGGCAAGGCTTGCGCCGCGCAATCTTCCGTGGGTGAAGTCCGCTCTCACAATCTTGCCAGCCCCTCTCGCGCCCCTTCCGGGGTGAAGTGATGGAACCGGTGGGGGATGTCGATCATCGGCCCCGGTTCGAGTGAATCCTTTCCGTCGATGACGACGACCCGGATGTCGGTTCCGGCGGCTCGCAGTTTTTTCACCGACGCTTGCCGTTGGTCGTCCCACGCCACCAGCACGAGGATCAACCCGCCGATCTCCCCCACGGCGCTCTCCACCGTCCGGGCCAGAGTGGCGAAGCTCCCCTCCCCTCCCGGCGCCACCGCAGCCAACGCCGTCAGCAATCCCCGGTCGTCCCCCTGCCCCCGACCCGACGAGAGACGCCATGCTTTCCCGGCGACGAAGAGGAGATCGAGAATCGTCTCTTTACGCTCCATGGCGACGACAAACGAGGCGGCCACCCGGACCGCTTCTTCGAACCGCTCTTCCCCGTCGGCGACGCCATTATCGAGGGCCAGCGCGTGGCGAGAGAAATATTCCTCCTCATACTCTTTGACCACCGGCGTGCCGGTTCGCGCCCAGCTCTTCCAATGGATGTTCCGTAACGGATCGCCGGGGCGATAGTCACGCAGCCCCACGAACTCTTCGGCGTCCCCCACATGTCCGGCCAAGGCCATCCCGCCTTGGTGATAGCGACGAATCCCCGGCGACCGCCATGGAGGGGTCGGGTAGCGACGGGGAAGCGACACCAACGTGGCGACTCCTTCGATACGACGTCGGCGCCGCATCAGGCCGAAGAGATCGACGGTTTCGACAAAGGCGCCGGTAAAGCGGATCGCCCCTCGATGGCGGGGGGTGGCGGTGACATGAACGATACAGCTCTCCCCGGGCGCCAAGGGGGGTAACAGCGTCCGCTCTGGTCGCAACGGAGTCGCCCGGTCGAGGAGCGCCTGCCATCGACGGAAACCGAAGAGCCGCTCGAACGGATCGCGCCACGTGACGGGGCGTTGAAACCCTTCCATGAACGACTCCCGCGACGGTCGGGGATCGGCCATCTCTTCGGCGATCCATCCGCCGGAGAAGGGGGCGCCGGTCTCGTTGGTGAGGGTGACGCTATAGGTGAAAGGAACGGAGTCGGTTACCAATCGGGGGAGACGACGGCGAATGGTAAAGCCCCCCCGTTTCGGCACGGTGGTCGCCCACGCCATGACGAAAAGAGCGACGCCGAAACAGAAAAGGTAGTGGGCCATGGAACGGGTGGTGTCGAGTCCGGTCATACCGGCTGCCATCACCGTCACCCCGGCCACCCCTCCCACCGGGGTGAACCGGTTCCGCCCCCAATGGGTCAGCCCGCTGGTCCGCCAGTAGGTGAAATGGCCGTAGAGCCGAAGGAACCGGAGCAAGCCGTTCATCCGCTCCCCTTTCCTGTTATGCCGGCGCCTTGACCGTCTCGACGACCCGCGCCACAATCTGCTCTCCCGTCGTTCCGGCGTAGCGGGCTTGACCGTCGAGGAGCAGCCGATGGGCCATCACCGGCGCCGCCAACTCCCGCACATGGTCGGGGGTGACGAATTCGTCGCCGTCGAAAAGGGCCGCCCCTTGCGCCAGTTTCATAAGAGCCAACGAGGCCCGTGGGCTGGCGCCGATCCGAACTCCTTCGGCGATTCGCGTGGCGGCGGCCAGATCGACGATATAGCGCATGATCTCCGGCGCGATCCGTATTTTGGTCGCCGCCTTTCGTAACGCGATCATCTCATCGAGGGTGACGCAAGGGGTGACATCGGCCAACGGATGACGGAACTGTTGATCGGCGAGGATGGCGGCCTCCTCTTCGGCGGTGACGTAACCCAAACGCAACCGGACGGCGAACCGATCCATCTGGGCTTCGGGCAACGGATAGGTTCCGTGCGACTCGACGGGATTTTGGGTGGCGATGACGAAGAAAGGCTCTTCTAACGGCCGCAAACTCCCGTCAACGCTCACCTGCCCTTCGGCCATCGCTTCGAGCAACGCCGACTGGGTTCGGGGCGACGCCCGGTTGATCTCATCGGCCAACACGATATGGGCGAAGAGCGGCCCTTCGTGAAACCGAAAGGCGCCGGCGGAGGGGTCGTAGATCGAGACACCGATGATGTCCGACGGTAACAGGTCGGGGGTGAACTGTATCCGTTTGAATCGAGCGGCCAACGAAAGGGCCAACCCTTTAGCGAGGGTGGTTTTTCCGGCGCCGGGGACATCTTCTAACAACACATGCCCCCCCGCCACCATCGAGACGATGACGAGGCGCAGCGCCCCCTCCTGCCCACGGATCACCGAACCGACGGAACGGGCGATCCGCATGAGGGGATTTTCGTCAGCCATCAGAATCCTCCGTTTCAAAGAGTCGGCGCATGGCCGGATCGTCGCTTTGGGCGGCCCGCTTGCGCGGCGTGGTCATGAGTTCGTTGACCGCATCGGGATCGGCTCCGGCTTCGAGCAACCGGCGGGCGGTAGCCACATGCCCTTCCATCACCGCCTGATAGAGAGGGGTCACCGACAGGTCGCCTTTGGCGTCGAGCGTCGCGCCGACGTCGATGAGCGCGGAGACCATATCGGTCGCTCCGCGAAAGGCGGCGACGTGAAGGGGGGTGTCGCCGTCGATCCCGGTGGTCGTCGCCGTGACCGTCGGGCGGTCGATATGCGGAAGCAGAAGATCGGCGATGTCGGCGAGAAAAACGGCGAGCCGTTTCCGTTCCTCATCGTCCATAGTCACTCTCCTTCTCCTACTTTGCTATCATACCTTACAAGGATTCACGCCAAGGGGAGAGGGCATATGTCCTTCGCAGTCGGCGACATCATCGGCCAACGATACGAAGTGCGGCGCATCTTCGGGGGGGCGGGGCGCTCCGGCATGGGTATCGTGCTGGCTTGTCTCGACCGAGCCAACGGTTCGGCCATCGCTCTGAAGACCTATCAACAAGGGTTTTACGACGACAAGGCCCTCGTCGATAGTTTTAAGCGGGGGGCGTTGGCCTGGATACACCTGGAGCGTCACCCGGCCATCGTGCGGGCTATGGGGGTCTATCCCATCGCCGACCGGCTCTTTCTGGGGCTGGAACTTATCGCCCCCGACGACGACGACCGGAATAACCTGACCCATTACTTACGGGAACCGGTCACCCCTCGGCAGGCGCTTATCTGGACCTTCTCTTTCTGCGACGCCATGGAGCACGCCCGGTTAAAAGGGATCACCCCTCACCGCGACATCAAACCGGACAACCTGATGGTCACCCGTGGGGGACAGTTGAAGGTAAGCGATTTCGATCTTGCCGGACTCGGCAAGCTGGCGACGCCACCGGTCGATTCCGGCCCCTCCCGCGCCGGAACGCCGGGGCTGTCGTTCATTAACATCGGGGACGGTAAATTCGTGGCCGGTACGCCGCCGTGGATGGCGCCGGAACAGTTCGAAGGGATCGCCGATCCGGTGAGCGACATCTACAGCTTCGGCGTCGTCCTCTACCAGATGGCCGATCTCGGTCGTATACCGATCCGCCCCGTCGACAGCGACTGGGGGAAAGCCCACGCCACCCGGATGCCGGTTCCCCTCAAAACGAAACTGTGGCCTCTCATCGCGCAATGTTTGGCCAAGAGCCGCGAAGAACGGTTCGGCGGTCTCGACCCGACAAAGGCCTTTACCGAACTCCGTCAAGCGGCGGAGAGAGTGTGGGAGAAGGTGGCGCCGGGGGAACTTTTGCCGACGCCTGCCACCGCCGACGAGTTGGCGGCCCACGACTATAGCGACAAAGGGGCTTCTCTTACCCAACTCGGCATGATCGACGAAGCGCTCAAAGCGTACAAAAAGGCGATCTCGCTTGATCCCTCCTATCCGTTGGCCTACCTGAACGCCGGGGTGGCGTTGGCGAAGAAGGGAAATCTTGGCGAAGCGAAGAAGGCCTACACAAAAGCGATCAAGCTCGACCCAAACCTGGCGGAGGCCTACCACAACTACGGTCTTTGCGCCGAAGCCGACGGCGATCTGAAACAGGCCGAAGGCGCCTATCGTAAAGCCCTTCGTTTGAAACCGAACTTGTCGCACCCCGCCGAAAGCCTCACGGCGCTCCTCTCCCGCACCGGGCGGGACGAAGAGTCGGTCGGAGTCATCGAGAAGATAGTCAAAGAGGCCCCCTATTCGGCTCACGCCCATTACACCTACGGCGTGGCGCTGGAAAAAACGGGGCGCTACCCGGAGGCTATCGCCGCCTACGAAGAGGCGATCCGGCTCGCCCCCCACCGGGGTGATTATCGCTACGCCTTGGGGAACGGGTATCGTCTGACGGGTGATATGGACAAGGCGATGGAGGCCTGGGGCGGGGCGGCTCGGCTCGATCCGACCCACGCCATGTGCCGTTTCTCCATCGCTCTCACCTACGAGAAGGCCGACAACAAAGCGACGGCCTATTACTGGTACAAAGCGGCCACCGACGCCGACCCGACCACCCCCAACCCTTACTACAACCTCGGTCTCCTGTTGGCCAACGCAACCCTCTTTGACGAAGCGGCCGACTGTTTCGAAAACTTCGTCCGCTATCTCACCCCCGATCTCGAACCCCATCGGGAGAAGGCGGCCTCCTATGTACCGGAGATGCGAGAGAAGGAGAAGCTCAAACGAGAGGACGAGAAGAAGTATCCGGAGGCGGTCTACAATCACGGCCACCAGCTCCTCTCGCTCGGACGGCTCGACGAGGCGAAGATCTGGTTCGAAAGCGCCATGGCCAGGAAACCCGATTACGCGCGGCCCATATCGGCCTCGGGGTGGTGGCCGAACGGGAAGGCGCCTACGACGAGGCGGAAGCTTTCTACCTGAAAGCGGCCGAGCTCGATCCGGCCGACCCCCTCCCCTACAACAACCTCGGATGGTGCAACTATCAGGCGGGGCGTCCCGACCGGGCGCACGAGTACCTTGCCCGATACCTCTCGATGAAACCGGAGAACCAGCAGGCGGTGGCCAACGCCGAAGCGTTGATCGCCCGCATTATGGCCGAAGCGATCATGCCCGGGGCGAAGGCGCCCGTCGCTCCCCCGCCCGCCACCGAGAGTCACCAGAAACGGGCCATCCGTCTCTACGCCGAAGGGCGTTACGACGAGGCGCTTGACGCCATGAAACAGGCGTTGGCCGAACAACCCGACCATCCGCAGTACCACAACAACCTTGGCCTCTGTTATTCGGCCAAGGGGCTCTACGATCAGGCGTTCGCCGCATGGAACAAAGCGGCCCATCTCGATCCGACCTACGTCGAACCGAAAATCAACATGGCGGTGGAACTGAACCGCGCCGAAAGAATCGACGACGCTTTACGCCTCTTCGAGAGTTTCATCAACGGCTGTCGGGTCGGCGAAGCCCATCTCCACCACGGGCAGGCGTTGGAGAAAGCAGGACGCAAAGACGAGGCCGTCGACGCCTATGGTCGGGCCATCTCGTTGGAGCCGGGCCCGGCCCTCTATCACTTCCGTTTGGCCACGGCGCTGAAAGAAACGGGGCGGCTCGAAGAGGCGGTGGACGCCTATATGGCGACCTTGGCCCGCGACGAAGATTATCTCTACGCCTACTTCAATCTCGGCCTGACCCTCGACGAGCTGAAACGGTGGCGACCGGCCAGCGACGCGTACCGGGCCTTCGCCGAGATGGCGCCCCCCTCCATGGCGGAGGCCCTCACCTACGCCCAACAACGAATCGTCGCGCTGAAAGGAAAACGATGAGCCGTCCCATCTCGCCGGGGATCGATCTCGCATGGCGGATCGCCGTGGGAGAGACGATCGCGGCGAGGCAGCCGGTTATTTATCCGGAGCAAATGCTGGCGGGTTTGACGAAGATTCCCGCCGTGGCGACGGCGTATATCGACGACAAAAAACTCCCCTTCCGCGAAGCCGAGACCCTTCGTTTCGAAGCCGACCTGCTCGACCGGTTTTTCGCCGAAGGGAATGTCGATCCGACGGCCTTGCGTCGAACGATACGCGCCTCGGTCGGCGTGGGAAAGACCCGGTTCGGCGAGCGGGAACCGGTTCATCGAAGCGACCCGGTAAAACGACGATTCGAACGGGCCGACGAGATCGCCGGGGACCACCACGCCCCGTCCGCTCACGCGCTCCATCTTATGCAAGCCCTCTGGGAAGACCCGACCCCCCGCATCGAATCGGCCATCGCCCAGCAGGGAACGGAAGCTTCGATTCTTTTCGCGTTGGCGCGAAAAGCGAACGGACCGGGCCTTGATGTGGCGGCGAGCCGCAACGCTCCTCCCCCTTTGCCGAAGAGACAAGAGGAACCCCTCTCCCGATACGGGCGCGACCTGACCGCCCTTGCCCGCGACGGCGAACTACGCCCCCTCATCGGACGGCGCGACGAGCTGTTGCAGGTGGTCCGCACCTTGGCCCGGAAAGGAAAAGCCAACCCGGCGTTGGTGGGGGAGGCTGGCGTCGGCAAGACGGCGGTGGTCGAAGGGCTCGCCTCTCGTATCGCGGCGAAAAATATCGATCCCGACTTGTGGAACTGTCGGGTCGTTGAAATCAGAATGAGCGCCCTATTGGCCGGAACAAAGTATCGGGGCGATTTCGAAGAACGACTCGAAGCGATCATCGCCACCGCAGAAGCCGATCCGAACACCATCCTCTTTCTCGACGAACTCCATACCCTCGTCGGCCACGGCGAGAACGGAGGGGCCGCCGACATTCTGAAACCGGCGTTGGCCCGGGGGAAAATCCGGTGCATCGGCGCCACCACTTTCGACGAGTATCGACGCCATATTGAGAAAGACCCGGCCCTCGCCCGACGATTCGTTAAGGTTATCATCGACGAACCGTCGGCGGACGAGGCGCTGGTGATGTTGCAAGGATTGCGGCGCGACTTCGCGGCGCACCATCAGGCGGTGATCCACGACGACGCGTTGGAGGCGGCGATCCGTCTTTCAGTCCGCCACATGAAAGATCGCCGTCTCCCCGACAAAGCTATCGACCTGATCGACGAAGCCTGCGCCCGGGTGACGACCCCCACGCTTTCGTACCGCGAAGGGGTGACGCCGCAACCGGGGGGTGGGACGCCATGCGAACCGGTGACCGCCCGAACGGTAGCCGAGACGGTGGCCGAAAAATGTGGCGTACCGATGGCCGATCTGACCGCCGACGACAGCGAGCGTTACTTGCGATTGGAAGAGACCCTTCGCCGCGAGGTGGTGGGGCAAGATCGGGCGTTGGACCAAGTGGCTGGCCGGCTTCGTTTGTCCGCCGCCGGGTTGCGAGACGAAGAGCGCCCCTTAGGGGTCTTCCTTTTCATGGGTCCCACCGGCGTCGGAAAAACCTATCTCGCCGAACGGATCGGCGCCCATCTCTTCGGCGACACAACCCCTCTCATCCGACTCGACATGAGCGAATACATGGAACGACACGCCGTCGCCCGCCTGGTCGGCTCTCCCCCCGGCTACGTCGGCCACGAAGAGCCGGGACAACTGACCGCCCCCTTGTCGAAACATCCCCACAGCCTCGTGCTGCTCGATGAAGTGGAGAAGGCCCATCCCGACGTCTGGGATATTTTCCTGCAACTATTCGACGACGGACGGCTCACCGGTGGCGACGGTCGAACCGTCGACGCCACCAACGCCCTTTTCGTCATGACCAGCAACTTGGGGGCGGCATCGACACCGAACCGTCCCGTCGGTTTCATCCGTGGCGTCGAACCGGACGAAACGTCCCGCCCCTACCGGGAAGCGTTGACCGCTTCGTTCCGCCCCGAGTTCATCAACCGGATCGACGAGATCGTCATCTTCGATCCGCTCGACGACGCCTCCGCCATGACCTTGGTCCGCCACGAGCTCGACCGGATGGGAAAACGGCTCTCCCTGCGAGGCGTTCGGTTGGAGGCCGACGACGAGGCGGTGGCGGCGTTGGCGACCTTCGGCGTCGACAGAGCGACCGGCGCCCGTGGGTTGCGCCGACGCTTGGAAGAGAAAGTGGCGGCGCCGATGAGTGTGGCGTTGCTTCGCGGGGAAGGGGAGCCGGGTGAAGTGTGGCGTCTGACCTTGCGCGACGGACGTCTGATGGTCGACCAACGAAAGGGAGAGGAATTATGAGCGAGCCGACGCGGATGATGACGGTAGAGGACGCCACCCTCGCCGACGGGACGTCGATTCCTCGGTGGACGCCGGTCTGGACCTTCGGCGACGGCGATGAAGGGATCACCACCGTCGACTGGCGAGGGCGCCGTTCGACCCTGCCGAGCGATCTGTTAACCGCCACGCCGGTCCTCCCCCCCCACCCCGATCAACTGACGCGGCTCGACCCGTGCGTCGCCGAGATCGTGGCCGGTCGATGGCCCCTCACCGAGCGTCTGCAAGACCAGCGGATGTTCGTCTGGTATCGTTGTCCTCACGGCGCATGGTATCTGCGGGAGACGCGTGGCGGCATCGCCCTCTACGAAAAGCTGATCTTCGTCGGCATGCTGCCGGGCGAACCGGACGACTACGAGTTGGCGGCCCGGTGGCGCGATTGGCATACCCTTCCCGACGACGCCCTCAATTATTTACGGGTCGCCCTCCCCTTGCCCAAGGGGGGCCCTAACGACAAATGAGGGATCGTTTCGGTTGTTTTCGCATCCAACCCACATGAACGCGGCGCCTTTTCCAGAACCCCTTTCGATGATCGCCCCCTTGCTCGTCGGCTTGGCTGGCGGGCTTCATTGCGCCGGAATGTGCGGCGGGATCGTCGCCGCCCTCTCCCTCTCTCGTCCCCCGTCACTTCCGCGCCATACCGTATCGCTGGCTCTCTACCACGGAGGGAGGGTCGGAAGCTACGCCCTGCTGGGGGTTCTCTTCGGCTGGGCCGGGGGGATGGCCGAAGGGGCGCCGATCAAAATGATTCAGCAAGGGGTGACGGTGGTCGCCGGATTCCTGATGCTCCTCTTCGCTTTGCAGGTGGGAGGGTTCATGCGCGAGTGGCGACTCCTCTCGGCGATTCACCTTCCGTCGTCCCCCTTGAAAAAAGCGGCGGCAGGCTCCCTGCCGGCATGGCTCGCCGTCGGTCTGATGAACGGGCTACTCCCTTGCGGACTGGTTTACGCCGCCTTGGGGATGGCGTTGGCGTCGGCATCGCCACTGGCGGGCGCCGTGACCATGGCCCTCTTTGGCGTCGGCACGATTCCGTCCCTTCTCGCCGTCGCTTTCGCCGCGCGATGGCTCGATCCGACGCGACGAGGCTTGGCTCTCAAAGTGGCGTCGGTCGTCGTTGCCCTCTACGGCGTCTGGTACATCGCCAAACCGTTCGTCATGGCGGGGAGGATGAGCCACGGATGAGACCGCTCGCGATGCTGGCCGCTGTGGCGCTTATCATCGCCCCTGCCTGCACGAAGCATAAAGAGACCCCTGCCGACATGCCGTGGCAGGTGACGCTGACCGACGAGAGTGTCACGGTCATGGGGGTCACCCTCGGCGCGACGAACGCCGACGAGGCGATGCGTCGATTCAACGCCGAGCCGGAAATCGTTCTCTACGTCGACAAGGAAGGAACCCCTACGCGCGAGGCTTACTACGGCAAAGTCGCCCTCGGTGGGCTGAGCGGTACGCTCATCGCCAACCTTGCGACCGACGTCGCATGGGCCAGTGACGCGAAGAAGCGAGCCGTTAAAATCGAACGCTCGGCCAACGGCGACGAAAAGATCATCCTCGCCACCGGCGACTATCGGGACAGCCTTCGTGCCATTATCGCCGCCCTCACCTACCTCCCCTCCATCCATCTCGACGAAGCGACGATCCGCGCCCGGTTCGGCGAACCGGCTACGGTCGTCGAAGGGACGGGGGCGTTGCGCTACTTCCTCTATCCGACCAAGGGGACCGTGGTCACGCTCGATCCGCACGGGAAAGAGAGTGTGCAGTACGTCATTCCGGCTTCGTTCGAGACGATGGTGACGAAGGCGACGGCGGGGTCGGCGAAGGCTCCTTAACATCGGACGGTAATCGTGGATCGTCGTCGTCCATGACGATTCGGTTGGCCGGGCCTTCCAAATCTTCGAACTGGCCGCTCTTGACCGCCCAAAAGAGCGCCCCCACCATGGCGACGCCGGTGGCCAGCATCAACGGCAAAAGGCCGTAGATCACCTCCATCCGACTCTCCTTTCGATCCGCGCCGCGTTGACGATCACCGCCAACGACGAAAAGGGCATGGCCAAAGCCGCCACCACCGGTGAGACGAGCCCCGCCATGGCCAACGGCACGGCGACGACGTTGTAGACCAGCGAGAGGGCCAGATTTTGCCGAATGGTTTTGGTGGTGGCCCGGGCGAGGGCGATCGCTTCGGCCACCCGGATAAGCCGCCCCCCGGCCAGACTCACGTCGGCCCCGGCGACGGTCACTCCGGCCCCTTCGGCCAAGGCGATGCCGACATCGGCGACGGCCAAAGCGGCGGCGTCGTTAACCCCTTCGCCGACCATGGCGACGACAGCGCCGCCGGCCCGGAGTCGTTCGATACCGGTCACCTTTTCTTCCGGGGTCATCCCGCCGTGCCGACCGGTGAGAGCTATCCCGGCTTCGGCGCCGATCCGGTCGACCACTTCGGGCCGGTCGCCGGAGAAGAGGGAGACGGTGATTCCGTCGGCTTCCAATCGGGCGATGGTCTCGGCGGCGTCTGAACGCAGCCGGTCGATAAGACCGAACCGACCGAGGTAGCCTCCGCCCGAGGCGACATAAACCGATGTCACTCCCCCCTCCCCCTCCGCTGTCGCACCCGCCATAACCTCGTCGGGTACGGAGACCCCTTGCCGAGAGAGGTGGTCGGCGGAACCGATGGCGACGAGCGTCCCGTCCACCATCGCGACGGCGCCGAAGCCGGGGGTGGCTTCGAACCGTTCGACCGAGAGAACCGTCGGTTCCCGATGTCGCTCCTTGGCGGCGGTGACGATCCCTTTGGCGAGCGGATGTTCCGAACGACTTTCAACGGCGGCGGCGACGGTCAGGAGTTTGTCGCTCTCGACACCGGGCGCCGGTTCGATGGTGACGATGCCGGGGCCCCCTTCGGTCAGCGCTCCCGTTTTGTCGAAGACGACATGGGTCACGTCGGCCAGTCGTTCGAGTCCCGCGCCGCTTTTGACCAACGTCCCCCGGCGGGCGCCAAGTCCTGCGGCGAAACTGATGGCCATCGGTGTCGCTAACCCTAAAGCGCAGGGGCAGGTGATGATCAAAACCGACGTCGCCGCCATCAGAGCGGTCTCGAACCCGTCGCCTCGCCAGTAGAGATAGGTAAGGGCGGCCAACGCCAGCGTGGCGGTGACGAAATAGGGGACCACCACGTCGGCGAGCCGTTGCGACGGGGCGCGGGCGCTTTGGGCCCGTTCGATGAGTCGCGCCATCCTCGAGAGGGTATTCTCTTCTATCGACTGGGTGACGGTGACAACCAACGGCGCCACGCCATTGAGCGATCCGGCGGAAAGAGTGGCGCCCTTTCCTTTCGCCACCGGACACGATTCGCCGGTCAGAATCGCTTCATCGACGGCGCCTTCACCTTCGACGACGATCCCATCGACCGCCACTCGGTCGCCGGGGCGGATAAGGACCGTCTCCCCCACCGGTATCGAACGGACGTCGGCCCGCTCCCATGCGGCGCCCCGCTTGACCAACGCGGTGGCCGGTTGCAGCTCCATGAGCCGACGGGTGGCGTCGCCCGCTTTTCGTCGAGCGGCCAGATCGAGATGCCGCCCGGCGAGGAGCACGAAGAGAAACGTAACCACGGTATCGAAGTAGACTTCTCCCACGGCGTGCGGCGCGAAGGTGACGTAGGTGGAGTAACTCCATGTGGCGAGCGCCCCGATGGCGATCGGCAGGTCCATGGTCCCCCGGAAGGTGATCAACGACCGCCATCCGCCGACGAGAAAGGGCCACCCGGAAAAAGCGAGGGTGGTGGTGGCGAGGAAGAAACCGGCGGAATGAAAGAGGGGGCGGAACGAATCTTCCGCCGCGCCGGTCCAGAGGGCGATGGAGATCCACATTATGTTCATGGCGGCGAACCCGGCGTAACCGAGCCGAAAGAGGCTCATCCGTATCGCCCGTTGGGCGCTCGCTTCGGCCTTGTCGGGGGTATAGGGGGTGGCGGCGTAACCGATGGCGGCCAGTCGCGCAAGTAAGGACGAGAGGGGGACTTTCGTTTGATCCCATTGCAGCCTCAGCCGCTTCCCGGCCAGATTCACTTCGGCGCCTTTCACCCCGTCGATCTGGTCGAGTCCCCGTTCGATGAGCCAGACGCAAGCGGCGCAATGGATTCCTTCGACGAGAAGGGTCGCCTCGCGCCGATCCCCCTCCCCTGCCGCGACGTCATCGAGGATCGACGGGAGGTCGTAGAGATCGAGTTCCTCCGGGGCCGGGGGGGGAGTCCTCAATCGCCCGCCGTCGGCCCGGTCGTAGACCCCTTCGAGACCGGCGGCGTAGATGGCTTGGGCCACCCCTTTGCATCCTTCGCAACAGAAGCGCCGCTCGGCCCCGCCGACCAACGCGACCGGGGGATGCGCCGGATTCGGCAGGCCGCAATGAAAGCAACCTTCGGCGACGGCGGAACCGTGCGCTGGCATCGGTTACTCCGCGACGAACACCCGTCGGGCGATTCCCGGCAGGGGGCGGTTGTCGGCGCCGACCGGTTCGGCGATCAGGTCCCAGTTCCCTTTCAGCGGGAAGGCGACCGTTCCACTGAAGCGCCCCTCTTGGTCGCGTGTCAACGGCGCCGAAAAATCTTGCCGAGCGTCGGCGGGGCGATAGGCGTAGAGAATGGCGCCGGTCATCGCATCGTCGCCGGTTATCGTCACCGTCGAGGCGACGCCGACCCGTAGCCGGTCGAGCCCGGCGATGGTGGCGACGGCGCCCGGTTTGGCGAGGTAGTCGACTTTGGTCCGACTGGTGTAGCTCTTCCCGCGAGCGTAGTAGTCTTCGCTGACCAGTCCTGGGGCGGCGGTCAACGAGAAAGCGACCATGATCAGGTTGGCGAAAACGGCGACGAAAAAGAGCCCGGCCACACCGCGCATAAAAGGGCTTTTCCAGAAAGGTTCGGCGATACGTTCGTCGTTCATGTTTACTCCTTAGGTCCGATAAAACTGCTGACGTATTCTCGGGCGATGTCGTCCCGTCCGACGGCGGCGAGGGTGAAGGTCAAAGCGCCGGTTCCGTTCACACTGCTGGCGGGGGCCTTCACGAAAAGATCGAAGGGGGTCACTTTCCCCGCCGGAAGCGACAGGGAGATCGACTCTTTCCCGTCGAGCTGCGCGTCGGCGATCCCGTCGATGGTAAGAAGGGCCTCCATCGGATCGCCGGTTCGGTTGATGATTTTTAAGGTATAGCGATTCTGGATCGTCCCGTCGGAGAGACGAACGAACAACGGTTGCCGCTCGTGGATGACCGCCAGCCTCAATGGCTCCACGTGGGTGACCCCATAACCGATGGCGGCGACGATGATCAACAAAAAGCCGACGTAGGCCAACACCCGCGCCCGTTTATACCAAGGACGACGAGCGCCGCCGCGGAGTTCGTCGAGCGACATATAGCTGACCAGCCCGGTGGGGCGGTTGACCTTTTCCATGACGGTGTCGCACGCGTCGATGCAAAGACCGCAGGTGATACATCCTTCCTGCTGGCCGTTGCGGATATCGACGCCGGTGGGGCAGACGGCGACGCAGATGCCGCAATCGACGCAATCGCCCACGCCGGCGTTTTGGGTCGCCCCCTTTTTCACCCGTTCCCGCTTTTCACCCCGACGGAAATCGTAGGTCGGCATGAGCGTTTCGCTGTCGGTCATCACTCCTTGTATACGGGCGTAGGGGCAGAGCCAGAAGCAGACCTGCTCCCGCATGACGGCGACGCCGAGATACGACCCGATGGCAAAGATCAGCGGGACGCTCCAGATATAGACCGGTCCGTCGAGAGAAACATAGTGGCGCCAGAGATCGACGACGTCGATGAAGTACGACGTGAAGGTGACGCCGGTGAGAACCGAGAGGGTGACGAAGATCGTCTGTTTGATTCCCCGCTTGGTCAGTTTGCCGATCCCCCACGGAGCGGCGTCCAAGGCTCGCCGCATGGCAGGGGGGCCTTCGATCTTCCCTTCGATCCACGTATAGACGTCGACCCAGACGGTCTGCCAACAGAGGTAGCCGCAGAAGACCCGCCCGGCCAGCGCGGTGATGGCGTAGAGGGCGAGGAAAAAGGCGAGCAGAATGATCGCCAACATCCAGATGTCCTGCGGCCAGATGGTCAAGCCAAAGAGGTGATACTTCCTCGCCGGAATGTCGAAGAGGATCGCCTGTCGCCCCTCCCATCGGAGATACGGAAGGAAGAAGAAGAGAAGATAGACCGACGCCACCCCCCATTTAAGGGCGCGGAACCGCCCCGGCATGCGGCGGGCGTGGATACGACTCTCGCCGAGGTTGACCTTCCAATACTCCCCCTCGTCGTAGAGGGCGTCGATACCGGTATCTTCGAAGGGGTCGCCTCCCTCCCGCTCCTCGTTCATGGGAGGCTTATTCTTCCCCGTCGTCGGGGCTTCCCTGATTCATCAGGACGACGATCTTGTACATAAGATAGACCGCTATCAAAAGGGCGCCGACGGCGGTTCCGATCGACAACCAAAAGACGCTATCCATGGCTTAGCCCTCCTCGCCGTCGGTCTGTCCGCCGCCGAGGCTCCAGACTTTGACCGCCAGTTTTTTGATCTCGTCTTCGGTCAGCTTCGCGCCGAAGGCCGGCATGACCGCTTTCCTCGTCAGCGGTCCTTCTTGGTTAACGCCGTGGGTGATGGTCCGTGCGATCCCTTCGGGCGACCCATCGAACCGCCAGATGGCGTCGGTCAGATTGGCCGAACCGATGTCGACCATCCCTTTGGCGTCGTCGCCGTGACATCCGGCGCAATCGGCCTCCCCGGCCGTCTCGCCCATAAAGACGGCGCGCCCCGGTTCGTAGACTTCACCCCGACTCATGCCGCCGACGTATTTCACCAGATCGGCGATCTCCTGTGGGGAGAGGGTCGCGCCGTAGGCCGGCATGGATCCTTCCCGCCCGTCGGTGATGGTCTCGACGATGGTCTCGACGGTTCCGCCGTAGAGCCAGTCATCGTCGGCCAAGACCGGAAAGCCGGGGCGCCCTTCGCCGCCGGCGCCGTGGCAGGCGGCGCAGTTGTCGCCGAAGGGAACTTTGGCGGCGATGTTGGCGTAGCGATTCATCGACGGATCGTTCAAGAGGGCGACGGCGCTCATGGCGGCCACCTTCTCTTCATAAGGGGCGCGAACCGCTTTGATCTCTTCGAGCCCTTGCCGGAACTCGTCGATCTGGGTCCACCCGATGACGCCACGGGTGTAGTCGCTGATCAACGGGATGGACGGGTAGAGGAGAAAGTAGCCGATCATGAAGATCGGGCTTAACCAGAAGCCGATCATCCACCAGCGGGGGGGATCGTTTTCCAGTTCCCGGATGCCATCCCATTCGTGGCCGGTGTCGGGGGCGTCGTGCGGATTTTTCTTTTCGGACATCGTTCCCTCTCTCTTACTTCTTGGGCTCATCCATGATGAGGTGTTTATGCTGTTCCAGTTTCCGTCCCGTCTTCGGCGAGAAGACATAGAGATAGACCCCGACGGTCAATACGAAAAGAATGACCGATAGCGACAGCCCCAGCCAATCGACCGCCGTCATGATCGCGTAGACGTTTTCCGGTTCATTCACGGTACGATTTCCCTTCTTCAAAGGAGATCATGGTCCCCAACACTTGCAGATAGGCGACCGTCGCTTCCATTTCGGTTTTTCCCTCCACCGCTTCGGCGGCCGTTGCGATGTCGTCATCGCTATAGGGGACGCCGATCATCCGCAAGGCTTCCATACGTCGTTTGGCGTCGTCGCCGCTCATGATCGCATCGGCCAGCCACGGGTAGGAGGGCATCACCGATTCGGGGACCACCTCACGCGGGTTGATCAGGTGCGCAATATGCCATTCGTCCGAATATTTGCCGCCGAGTCGAGCCAGATCCGGTCCGGTCCGCTTGGAACCCCACTGGAACGGATGGTCGTATTTGCTCTCCACCGCCAACGAGTAGTGGCCGTACCGCTCCATCTCGTCCCGGAAAGGACGCACCATCTGCGAGTGGCAGGTGTAACACCCTTCGCGGATATAGACGTCGCGCCCCATCAGCTCCAGCGCTTTATAGGGGCGGACACCGGCCAACTCCGGGTGGGCGGGGGAACCGTCGGCGGCCAGCGCTGCGTCTTCCCACGTGTTGTCGAGGTAAAAGAGAGGGACAACGGTGACGATGCCGCCGATGGAGACGACAATGGCGATCATGACCAGCAAGACGGCCACGTTCAGCTCCATCCGCTCCTGAAACGACTTCGGTTTATGGTCGTGGTTCATTGGGTTACTTCCTTTTTATCTCGACGCCGGTTGGGCGTGTGTTACTGTTTACGCCGCCACCTCTGCGGCGGCTTTCGCATCGGCGTTGGCGCTGGCGACGGTCATCAAAACGTTAACCAACATAATGATCGCCCCCACGAGGAACAAGACTCCGCCGAACCAGCGAAGGGCGTAGAAAGGATGCATCGCCACCACGGTCTCGGCGAAGCTGTAGACCAACGAACCGTATTCGTCGTAGGCCCGCCACATCATCCCCTGCATGATCCCCGAGACCCACATGGCCGAGACGTAGAAGACGATACCGATGGTCGCCATCCAAAAATGGACGCTGACCAGTTTCGGGTCGACCAGGAGTCAAATCCGACATGGATCTGGAGCGCTTACCAAGCAGTCATTTTTCCAGCAACAGTTTGATCCTCCACTCCGCGATGTTGACGTACAATATGCTGCGGATCATCGGTCAAATCAGTCTTGAGGAAAGCGATCCCGACGAACTGCCTGGCATCCGTAAAAGAAAGTATCCCGGCGACGCATCCGAACGGTCATGCAGGATTTGATGTATATGGCAGGTCGACTATCGCTGACCACGAGTAGACAATGGTACTTGTCGTTTGGCCAACTGAATCCATTTTCCAAACTGATGGAGCGGATATATCAGCGTCTGAATTTGTTACCCGCTATGAAGTAGCCAGGTTTTCAAAAGAGCGAACGATTTGCCAGCATTTGCTTGGTGATCATCATGCCCATAAAACCGGCCGAAAACCGCATATGCTCGAAATAGTTAAAAACGGTGAGAATTTTACCTCACCAAAGTCAATCGCGTGAGCGATCGACCGTCGCCAGGCCCTACAGCAACATTTGGGCCACTGATTCAGGCTTAATA
>CALOCG010000031.1:0-101555 GCA_942491805.1 Nitrospinota bacterium | reverse complement strand
GTTTTTAAAATTGATAATTTATGCATAAAATCATCAATTTTAAATTATAATCTAGCTAAAGTTCCTTATTATCATTGATGATTTGTGCCACTGATTTTGCATGCTGAGAAACTATATCATTTCCCCATAATAAATCAAAACTCATATCGTGGTGATATTCTTTATAAAAATTATCCCAAAGCATATACTCAGCTAACAGTGCAAAGTGTGGCTCTTGTGCTCTTAATGCTCTATTTGCTTTGCCAAAACCATTCTTGGAGCTCTATAGCTAATTGGAATATCTGCTTTCGTTTTCTGAAAATTTATCTACAATATGATCTATATGATCAACTCTAAATCCGTCAAAATTATATTCTTTTTGAAATTGTTTTAAAAAATTCAACATAAAAATCAATTACAGGTTCGATTATATTGACCATTTTCTAAATGAACAAAATAAAACGGAGTTTGGCAGTCTAAATTAGCAAATTTAGTAACATCATTTCCTTCAAAGTCATAATGTTTAAATTCAGGATGCCCTCCACCATTTGCCATTTTATAATAAACAGGAACACCAGCTGAGTTCCAAGCTCCACCAGGCGCTGGCCATAAACCTTCACTTATTAATTTTCCGATGATTTCATTTTGATTATTAATATCATCTTCAGTTATATTTGAATTTTTATTTATTAATTCTTCAATTATAATTTTTACTCTAATTAATAGATTTTCCTGATTTTCCTTTTAACATTTCTTCTGAATAATGTTTGCATTTTTTTAGCAATTCTTCATGAAAACTGCTTTTTAAATGTTCTAAATGTTCTGGATATGTTTCTTTTTGTCCCTTTTATATTTTTTTAACAACTTTTTTGAATATATTTAATATCATCCATGGTGTAATGCATTCCTAAGTTTTCTGCTATTTCATCCACTTCTTCTAAAAGTTTATATGTTAAAACTTTTATATCAAACCATCTTGCTATGTGTGGATTTGCAAGTACTGTTTTTGAAAATCTGCCTGTTTGAGGAAGAACATCATACAAAACAGGGTGTCCTGCCAATTGAGCTAATGCAATAAACAATTTTACTTGATTTTTTGCATCTAATGATAATTTTTCTTTTATTAAAGAATCTTCTAAGATTTGTGCTAACATCAGAACTTGTCGGCAAATAAGCACATCCAAAATCACGAGGATGAAAAGGTATGATATAAGCAGTAGTTGAAAGAATACCTTTTTCTATATTGCCTGATGGTAAAACTAAAATTTGAGTCAACCAATCAATAAATCTTGCTGGAGCTTTATCATTGTTACCATTGCCTAAAGCTGCTAAGTTTATTAATTTAATATTGTGCTGTTCTTTTATAGACCAACTAGAATCATTATAACCTGCACGTTTTACAGGACTAAGCTCATTCAAAATTAAATAATTCTGAATTATAAACATTATTTAAAGAAAATTTTGCTTCTAAACCTGCTATAACATCTCCAGGTGACAACATCTCAAAGCTTTTGCGTGAGAATATGGTAAATATCCATATTTATTTACTAAAGATACAACTTCATCTTTTTTATCAGAGCATTCTGTATAAATTTCTTTTAATTTGTTAAAAAGATTGTTTACTAATTCACTATTTAATTCCTTTTAACGCTAATGTTTGAGACATGAAATATTCCTTATGTTTACTTTGTAATTGTATAAAATTATAATGCAAAAATACCTATTTTTATAGATAGTTTAAAAAGTTTAGATTAGTTGCTATCAACATTTTAAAAATTTTGTATTTATACATACTATTATTTATATTTTTTGGCATTTATCAATAAACTTAATGTCATATTCTAATATTTGTGCGATGAACTCAACTTCATCAAATTTTAAGAAACCTTGAAATTTTATGAGAAAGGCTTTGTCTAGAATATTTTTTACCTGTTAATTTAGTCATTTCAACAGCTAAATTAGTAATCGTCATATTTCTTTTAAAAAAGTAAATTTTATCTGTTCTCTTGAAGGCACAACATTAAACCTTTTTATCTTTTACTCCTTAATAATGCTTATTAATGACAATAATGGAACAAAGATTTATAATAATGTTCCAAATAAGTATCTATAGAAAATCATGAGGAACAAAATAAAAGAATAAAACTTAACAAAGGAGAAAAAATAAATTTAGAACAATCTTTAAATGAAATTTGCTATGACATTAAAAATTTAAAACTAAGCCTATAAACCAACTAAAAGTATGGCTGAAACTTTTCTGGAATATTTATCTTGGGAAAAGAGTAATGAAAAAACTAACTTTGAAAAATATTTTAAAAAAGATTTAGAAATCTTTAAAGACTGGCTTAAAATTTATTGCGAAGAATATAATTGCTCAGAAGAAAATGTGTAAGGAATAAATCGAGCAATAAAATCCATAAATTTTCATAAAAAAAATAGCATAGACTGGATTCCCCTTATGGTCTTAATTGAGCCTTTGGCGAAATTTAGAGCTAAGGATGTGAAAACGCTAGTGAGCAGTAGAACCCTTGGGTGAGAATCTCATGTATTCCAACATAAAAAAAATAGCATAGACTGGATTCTCCTTATGGTCTTAATTGAGCCTTTGGCAGGCCCCAAAGCTAAGGATGCTGAGGGTACTTGTAGTGAGCAGTAGAACCCTTGGGTGAGAATCTCCTTCTTATTTTTTGGCATAAAAAAATAGCATAGACTGGATTCGAACCAGTGACCGCCCGGGTATGAGCCGAGTGCTCTAGCCAACTGAGCTACTATGCCATTTATTACAAGTATTATTAAAACATACAAGAAAAAAATTCAAGCTTTTTTTATAAATATTTTCAAAAATTCAATAATCAAGTTTGGTAAATATAAAAACAAGTGCTATAATCTTTACAAATAAGATAATAAGAGATTATGAATGCACAAATTACTTGATAAATTAAAAGATATGGGGCTTAATACATACGAAGCTAAGGTATATATGGCTCTTTTAAAGAAACATCCTGCTACAGGTTATGAAGTTAGCAAAGAATCAGGAGTTCCTCAAGCAAGAGCCTATGATACACTAAAAGCATTGGAAAAAGCTAATATTGTAGTATCTACAGGCAAAAAACCTAGTAGTATACACTCCTATTAATCCTAAAGAGCTTATAAGCAGGTTTGAAAAATCTTTCAAAAGCTCTTTAGACTATTTAAAAGAAAATCTTCCAGCTGTTTCTGATGATTTTATTGAGCCTGTATTTAACATAAGAGGCGAAGATTCAATTTTTAACAAAATAAAAGAATTAATTAATAATGCAAAAAAAGAAATTTTCATTGAAATTTGGAGTGAAGATTTAGAAAAAATAAAAAATGAACTAAAAGAAGCTCATCAAAGAGATGTTGATATTAAGGTTGTTGGATATAATGATGCAAAATTGGATTTTGGATATATTTTAAATCATGGATTAGGAGAAAATATTGAAAAATCTCTTGGTGGAAGATGGATTATACTTTCTGTTGATAATGAAGAAGGTTTAGCAGGAACAATATCCAACGAAAAAATCCTCAAGTTGTTTGGACCAAAAATCCTGGTCTTACCTTAATTATAAAAGAAGTAGTTGTTCATGACCTTTATTTACTAGATGTTGAAAAAGAATTAGGTTCGCAATTAAATAAGGCGTATGGAAAAAACCTTATTAAATTTAGAGAAAAAATATTAGGAAAAGATTTTAAATTTAGTGCACATTAATAATGGAGTTTGAAAATTGGAAGAATTTAAACCATATTTACATTTTTTAGAAAGAGGCGAATTATTTTTAAAAGTTGGTGATTACGATAAAGCAAAAGAATGTTTTATGAAACTTACAGAAGTTGATGATTTAGCATCTATGGGCTGGGTAAAATTAGCTGGTATAGAAACTACTTTTAATCATATTCAAACAGCAAAAAAATATTACCAAAAAGCTCTTAGAATATGATTCTGATAACTATGTAGTTTTTTATAATTATGCAAATTTCTTAATTGATAATCATATGTATGAAGAAGCTATTGAATACTACCAAAAAGCCACTGCTATGGAAAACTCACTAGCATTAGCTTATTACAATATGGGCTTAGCATACAGTAAATTAGAAATGTATGAAGAGTCAATAAATTCTTATAAACAAGCACTTATTGTAAACCCTGATGATTACGAATCTTATTTTAATATTGGTGTAATTCTTTTTGAATTAGGCAATTACACTCAAGCCTTAAAGACTTTCCAAAAAGGGTTAACATTAAATCCTCAATCACTAGACTGTTTTGAACATATTGCATTATGCTTTATAAAAACAGGTCAAAAAGATTTAGCTTTAAAAATGTTTGAAAAAGCACTGAGCATAAACCCAGATGATACTATTTTACTATTCAAAACAGGTGATTTATATTTAGAAATGGGCGAATACCAAACAGCCTTAAACTTCTTTAATAAAGCTCTTGCAGCTAATGCTCCAGATGGACTTGTTTTTTATAAAAGAGCATGTGGATTTGCAAAAATGGGCGAAATTCAAAAAGCAATTAAAGAACTTGAAATGGCTATTACGTTTACTGAAACAACCAAAGAAATGGCAAAAACAGAAAAAGCTTTTGAAAGCTTAAGAAATGAAGAAAGTTTTATTAAATTGAATAAAATAACTAGACACGTAAGAAAAAATATTTTATCATTAAAAAATTAAAAAGCCTTATGTAATTTACATAAGGCTTTTTAATGATTTTTTGTATTAAACACGAGCATTAAATCTATTGTTAATTGCTACAAAATCCATAATATCAAAATATTTATCTGGATCTATTTGTTTAAACACTTGTTTTTCTTCTTCAATATTATTCACTTTTAAATCTTGATATTTGTCAATTAAAAGCTGATCAATAATATCTTTTTGTCCAAGAATCATCCCCATAATTGTCTCCCCTTATTATTTATTTATCTCTTGTTTATACAAAAAATATATACCTTTAAAAAATTGCTATTTAAAACCAAATATTACAAATTGTAAACTACTGAAAGGCTGTTAGAAAAAATATTATAATAAAGATATACATTGCAAATGAAAGCTATTAATTATGATAAAAAATTTTTTTAAATAATAATAGATTTTTTCTTAAGAAAAAATATAAAAATATCAAAGGCAAATACAATCCTAAAAACGAATCTAAAGAGGATTTATTTAATAATAACGAGGCTAAAATCAAGGAAACAATATATTTGAAAAATATAAACTTGACTATCTTAAAAAATAATTCGACAAAAAGAAATTATTTAGAAAATTTATATACTATAGAGCTTTTAGAAAAAAATCTCAGATTTTGAATTTTGCAAAAATAAAATTAAAGTTTTAGATGTAGGTAGCGTTTGACCATCCGATCCTCGAGCGAATGAAAACTGATCACGCAGAGGATCCCGCCGGGATTGAGACGGTCGAAGGCGGCCGGGAGGGCCCGCTCCAGCGCGCCGAGTTCATCGTTGATTGCGATGCGAATGCCCTGGAAAGAGCGTGTGGCCGGGTGGATGCGTTTCTCCCGGCGGCGGTATCCCGGGAGCGACTCATCGATCAGCGAGGCCAGGCCGGTGGTCGTGGCGAGGAGGCTGACGCTGCGGCGGGCCTGAGACAATGCCCCGGATAACGGCCCGCCAACGGCGTTCCTCGCCGTAATTGCGGATCGCCTTGATCAGATCCTCCTCCGGGGCGACCTCCAGCCATTCCGAGGCCGGCAGACCCGAGTCCGGATCCATCCTCCAGATCGAGCGGCGCTTCCTGTCGGAAAGAGAATCCCCGGGCGGCGTCATCCAGTTGAAAAGAGGAAACCCCTAAGTCGAAAAGGATCCCGTCGAAGCCGGACTCCGGCAGGCTGGCAAGGGCACCAAAATCAACGCGATGAAAGGTGAATCGACCGGGTTGGATCGACGACAGCCGGGCCGCCCTCGCCTCCGCAGCCGGGTCACGGTCCAGCCCGACCAGGACGGTGGCGGGATCCGCCGCCAACAGGGCCTCCGCATGGCCGCCTCCACCGAAGGTGCAGTCAAGAATCCGCCCGGCCCGGACAGGGTGCAGCAACCCCAGGATCTCTTCCAGAAGAACGGGAACATGGCCCGGGGCGTTCATAGGATCGGTCATCTCAGCGGCGCAACAACACATGCAGCAGGACCCTCCAACCCGAATTGACAGACTCAAAAACCCGGCCCCGTCGCAGGGATACCTGGCGGCGCGTGTCCCCGAGCGGGGAAAAGTTCGGCGAGCGAACCGAGGCGAAATTGCGCTCGGGCGCTGAAATGTCGTATCCGTCCTTTGGATACACAGCCCCCGACCCCGAAGAGCCGCCCGAGGGGCAGCGCCTGTCCAATCTGTGGTCTCTCTTCCCCTGGCTCGCTCATAGTCCGATCTCCCGCATCAGGCTGCCCAGATCCTCGCCGCTGGATTGGGGATCGACCGGATCCCAACGCTCAGGACTCCAGATGGAAAACTTGGTCATGGTGCCGACCAGAACCGCTTCCTTTCGGATGCCCGCATGCTCCAGCAATTCGCCCGGCAGCCCGACCTGCCCCTGCTTGTCACACCCGAAGGTGTGGGCACGGGAGAAGAACTTACTCAGAAAGGCCTGGGCGGCCGCGTCGCTGAGCAGTTTCGCGGAAACGCGCTCGTAGAGCTTGTCCACTTCGACCGGTGGGAGCACCGTGATGGTGCCGTTCGGATCGGGCAGGGCCAGGTAGACCTCGTTCTCATCCCCGGCAAACCGCCACTTCGACGGAACCGTCAGACGATTCTTCGAGTCTAGATTATGCCGGAAGCTTCCAACATAATAGGGTCTGGGCTGGCCGTTCATCTGGGAAAACTAGAGATTCTTAAACCACAATGCCCCATTTCTCCCCACATTGCCCCACTAAGTCAAGGGAACTTAGAGGGGATTTGAGGGTTTTGTTATCCCCAAGTTATTCACAGACACCGGGTTCAGAGCTTGGACCTGGGGTGAAGACCCCAGTTCCATCACGATTGTGCCGGTTTACAGAATCAACCGAATCCCGGGCTTGAGTGCGACCCGGTCCGTTGCTGGACTCCCTGCGTGATCACACCTTCCGATATTCAGCTCGTTGGACGGGAACTCGCCATCCGCTGGCAGGACGACTATGAGTCCTATCTGACCGTCCCGCTGCTCAGGGCGGCTTCACCCAGTGCCGAGGTGAAGGGCGAGCAGGATATTTTTCGGTCAGAACTACGCGGGGGCGATGCCGGCGAAGGCGCACCGGATGTGGAGACTCCTGGGCTGGAAAGAGGTGGGTAACTACGCGCTCCAGTTCCAATTCAGCGACGGACACCGGACAGGCATCTACACCTATGCCTATCTGCGTCGCCTGGGAACCGAGGGTGGCCGAGGAATGATCCGGGCCAACCCAGGTTTCCTCCCACCGTGCGGGCGATCACCTTTGACGCCGGCGGCACTCTGCTGAGCCCCATCCTTCCGTGGGCGATGTCTACGCCGAGGTTCTCGAGGGCTTTCGGCTTTGGAACGAGATCCGGGAAGCCTCGAAGCCGCCTTCCAGTCCGCCTTCAGCTCTGTCTCGAAGAACCAGGCGGTCCTCGATCCCGAGGAACGGGAGAAGGACTTCTGGCGCCAGGTCGTCCGGGAAACCGTGCGTGAACACCCCATCCCCGACGGCCTCTTCCCCGAGGTATTCGCCACCATGTGGGACACCTTCAGCCACGGCACCCGCTGGAGGGTCTTTGACGGATGCGCGGGAATTGCTGGACGTTGCTGCGGGAACGGGGCTACCGACTCGGAGTCCTTTCCAACTGGGATCGAGCGGCTCCACCGCGTCCTCGAGGAAACGGGCCTGGCCGACCGGGTCGACTTTGATCATCATCTCCTCCGACTGCGGTATCGAAAAACCTGACACGGGTATCTTCCGCGCGGCCGAGCGGCGCGTCTCGACCAGCCACCCGAGGCCTGCCTCCACGTCGGCGACAGCCGTCACCACGACCTGGCGGGCGCCCACCAGGCGGGCTGGGCCGGGATCCTCGTGCGCAACGATGCCGACCCGGTGGCCCTGCCGGCCATCGGTCAATTGCCCGATCTGGCCGCTCTCCTCCCGGGGCCGCCCGGTTGACCACACGCAAACAGAGCGACGCTCCCGGCCCGTTTCGGAGGGCAGGGGTCTGCCCCATGACTCCGTTGCCTGCCCCGACCCAAGACCAAGCCTGACCGACGACTCACCATGAAAAATGATCTGATACACCCCCGCACGGACCGGAATTCCATCGAAACCGGTCTCCAGTTTCAGCCCAAGTTCGACCAGGACGGACTCATCCCCTGCATCACCGCTGATGCCGCGACCGGAGATGTCCTTATGTTTGCCTTCATGAACGAGGAGGCCCTCGGGCTGACGATGGAAACGGGCAAAGCGACCTATTACAGCCGGTCCCGCAAAAGCTCTGGCTCAAGGGCGAAGAGTCCGGCAACAGGCTTTCGGTCGTCGAAATGCGGATCGACTTGCGACCAGGACGTCATCTGGCTGCGGGTCGACCCCAAGGGCGGACGGCCGCCTGCCATACCGGCTACCGGTCCTGCTTCTACCGGAGGGTCAATCCCGACGGTTCACTCGAACAAGTGGGCGGCGATCGGCTCTTCGACCCGGCGGAAGTATACGGCAGGAAGTAGGCCGACTCCGGATGCGCCTGTTAGGACCGTCGCATCTCGGTTTGCACGCCCACATCTTGATGAGGGGGACGACAATACCCTCCTCTGGGCCGGGTCGGTCCAGATTTCCTAACAGAAAGTGCTGGACCGACCCTAATCGCGCTGCCCGAGGCGGAAAGCCCCGCTCGCTCTTCCGGGCGAAATCCAGAACCCGGGCCAGTTCGACCGTATTGGCCTGCGGGTGATCCCTCATTCTCTCCAGGGCCTGGGCCCGGTTCAGGCCCTCACGGTAGAGGCTGCGGAAGGCAAACTTGACGAGATCCATCTGTTCCGAGGAAAAGCCGGCCCGTTCGAGGCCGATCTTGTTATAGGCACGCACGACCGCCGGGTTGCCGTCGACGATCAGGTAAGGCGGCAGATCCTGAGTCAACTTGGCCTTTCCGCCGACCATGGAATAGGCCCCGATCCGGCAGAACTGATGCACCCCGGCATAGGCACCGAGAATCACATGGTCGTCCAGGTGGACATGACCGGCCAGCCCTGGCGTAATTGCTGGCGATGATATGGTCGCCCAGAACGCAATCGTGGGCGACATGGGTGTAGGCCAACAGCAGGTTGTGGTTGCCGATAATCGTCTCGTCCCCGTCGGCCGTGGCGGCATGGGCGGAGACAAACTCGCGGAAAACGTTGTGGGATCCGATTCGCAGCGCTTCGGGTGACCCGCCCCGGTATTTCAGATCCTGCGACCGCATGCCCAGGCAGGCATAGGGGAAGACCTTCGCATTCCTCCCCGAGCGAGGTGATCCTTCCACGCAGCCGTGGTGATGAACGACGGTGCCCCGGCATCGATGGAAACGTCGGGGCCGATGAAGGCAAAAGCACCGATGGAGACGCTCGTCCGCTAGCTCGGCGCCATCCGATACGATTGCATTGGGATGGATCGAAATCATAAGTGAGAGAACGCCTCTCAGTCTGTCTTCGTCGAATCGATAAGGGCAAACATCAATTCGCCGGTCGAAACCACCTCGCCGTCGACCGCCCCCCCCCCCCCCCCCCCCCCCCCCCCACCTGCAGGTCGCCTCGGCCACGCCGATCTTGTTGCCGCGGCTCTTGGTCAAGCGGGCCCGGATCACCAATTGGTCACCGGGCCGGACGGCCTTGCGGAATTTCACCTTGTCGCAGCTCATGAAGAAGGCGGTCTTGTTCTCGTTGGACACTCGACGCAGCATGATGATACCGGCCGCCTGGGCCATGGCCTCGATTTGAAGAACGCCCGGCATGACCGGCTCATCCGGAAAATGCCCCATGAAGTAGGGTTCGTTGAAGGTCACGTTCTTCACCGCGGTCAACTCGTCGTCGCCGATAAATTCCACGACCTTGTCGATCATCAGGAAACGGGTAGCGATGCGGGAGGGTTTCAAGCACACGCGGATATCGAGTGAGGTCTCCGTGGCGAGGACCTTGGGCGCTTCCTTGGCCTTGGGTTTCTTGCGCTTGCCCTTTCGTTCGAAAGTTTCCGCCAGCGCCTTGGTCAGGTCTGCGTTGATGGCGTGCCCGGGACGCACCGCGACGATGTGGGCGCGCAACGGTTTGCCCAGCAGGAGAATGTCCCCGATGATATCGAGGATCTTGTGACGGACGAATTCATCGGGAAACCGCAGAGGGCTCTTTCGAGATGATCTTGTCCCCTTTCAGGACAACGGCACAGTCGAGGCTCCCTCCCTTGATCTTGCCCATCTTGATCAGCTCCTCGATGTCCTCGTAAATGGTGAAGGTCCGGGCGGCGGCAATCTGGGTGGCGTAGGTTTCCGGGTCCAGCGTGATCGAGAGATGCTGGGTGTGGATGCCCCCGATCATCCCGCCGAGGTGCAGGATATCGCGGAGTTGATCCGAAGGAAGGGCGATCAGCGATGAATTGCCGCGCGTGACCGAAACCGGCTCCTCCAGGTCAAAGTATTCACGCTCCTTATCGGTGGTACCCGTTCGACGGGCTCCCCTTCCAGGATCAGGTTCACGTAGGGCCGGGCCGAACCATCCATGATGGGCGGCTCGCTCGCATCCATTTCGACCACCACATTGTCGACGCCAGTCGCTGGACCACCGCATCGTTGGGACACGACGACGCTTTCACCTACTACCCTCGCGACCTCGCCTATCTCTCGGCCCTGTTGAAACGCGACACCGACCACGAGGTGAAGCTTCTCGACCCTTGCCTCCAACGGTGGGACAAAGAGACGATGGTCGAAAAGATCGTGGCCGAAGCCCCCGACTGGGTGATCATCGAAGACTCCTCCAGAACGGTGGAGGACGACCTCTGGGTCACCGACCGGGTACGGGAACGGACCGGCGCCAAGATCGTCTATACCGGGCAACACGCCACCGCTTTCCCCGACGAGATGAGCCAACAGGCCGACGTGGTGGTCTGCGGCGAATACCTCGCTTCGTTGCGCGACTTTTTTGTCGACGGCCCCGACGAAGCGACGACGATCATCCCCCACGACCGGCTCGTTGACGTGGAGACGCTCCCCTTCCCCGAAGACGACGATGTCTCTCGCTACGCCTATGCGTTAAAGGCCGATACCATCTGCGAGTATCGTCAGATTCAACTCTACGCCACGAGGGGGTGCCCTTTCCGGTGCGCCTACTGTGTGGTCCGGCATTCTTACTATGGCGGTCCCGAGTTTCGTCGCCGCTCGGTGGAGAACGTCGTCGCCGAGATACGCGCCATGGTCGACAAGTATCCCGACCTCGAAGGCTTCTTCTTCGACGACGAGATTCATAACGCCGACGGACGCTTTGTCCGAGAACTTTGCCGCGCCATCATCGACGCCGGGTTGTCTCATCTGAAATACGAGGCGATGTGCGCCTACGCCCCCTTCGACCGAGAGACGTTGGCTCTGATGAAAGAGGCGGGCTACTACAAGGTTCGGGTCGGAGTCGAGACCGCCTCCGACGCCGTGGCCGACGGGATCAATCTGAAAGGGAAATACCGCCCTGAAAAATTGGAGCGGTTTCTTGTCGACGCCAAAGAGGTTGGTCTGTCGGTCTACGCTACCTTCACTCTCGGTGGCATCGGCGCCACGCCGGAAGAGGATCGCAAGACGGTGGCGCTCATGACCCGTATGATCGAAGCCGATCTAATCTCCGACTGCCAGATCTCGATCTGCACCCCGCAACCGGGAGCCCCCTTTTATACGTGGGCCGACGAGAAGGGACTCCTGACCGGCGCCGATTGGCGAACGTTCGACGGGGGGGAAGAGTCGGTGATGTCACTCCCCGGCTATCCGGCGGAGGCGATCAAAGCGATGCGAAAAGAAGCGCTGACCGCTTACGACAAGGCTCGCGAAAAACGGGACGCGAAGCGGTTCGCCGAAAACTGGCCCACTTCGGTCGCCCCCCTCGCAACTCCCTCGCGAATCCTCGTCTTTCGATCCAGCAGAGCGTGGCATCTGTCTGCCCTCCTAGGAGGGATCGCCCAAAGCTGGCCCGAGGCCGAAGTGGCGATCCTCTCTGTCGATAACGCCATAGAAGAATTGCGGTCGCTCGCGCCCAACGCCCTCTGGATACCCGCGGGACATGACGGCTTTTTGTCTTGGGAGCGGCTCTCAGAAAAGGCGAGGCGTCAGCTCACGGCCTTCGACGCAGATCTGGCGTTGCTACCGACCAACCACCGACATCTTCGCGGTCTTTCGAATATCGCCGCCATCTCAAAGTATCTATGCGCAAGCCGTACCGACTGTGTTGACGCCGACGGCATTATTTTGCCCGTATCGGTCTCCAATTCTTCTCTGATACCATTAACCGACCATCACACCCAGAACAAGAGTCTCTAATGCCTATTCGTCTCGAAAAACTCCTTCACTACGCCTCAATGGAAGTCTTCGTCGAAACCGGGATTTGTAATAACGATAGGGTTCCAAAAGCTCTTGGTGCAGGAAACCTGGGAAGTCATTGGAGAGGGGCAGTTCTTAGATACGATTCGGAAAGTGAACTCTGCACACCCCATCCGTTACCATGATTGCAGGTTCCCGGAGGATATTCTTGCCGCTGACCTTCTCGGTTAAGGGAGATATAGTCTGAATGAAAACGGTCATTTTGGCGGGTGGACTTGGCTCCCGCCTTTCCGAAGAGACCGAACGTCGGCCAAAGCCGATGGTCGAGATTGGAGGAGATCCCATCCTTCTCCACATCATGCGGATCTACTCCCGATACGGCATGAACGATTTCATCGTAGCCTGCGGTTACAAAGGATGGATGATCAAGGAATTCTTCAACAACTTCGCCCTTCACGAGAGTGACCAAGTCTACCGGCTTCAAAAAGGAGAACGGGAGCTACGCGACGCGAGGGTCCCCGATTGGAATGTAGCGACTGTCGATACCGGCGACAATGCCATGACCGGCGGACGAATCTTGCGTCTCTCTCAAAAAGGGTACGTAGGAGACGAAACCTTTCTGGTTACCTACGGCGACGGTCTCGCCGATGTCGACATTAAGGCGCTCCTCGCGTTCCATAAATCTCAGGGGCGTCTGGCTACGGTTACGGCGGTCCACCCCCCCTCCCGATTCGGTACGCTCAGCCTTGATGGCCCCCAGGTGGCGTCGTTCACGGAAAAACCGCAAGTCGATGATGGATGGATCAACGGCGGATTTTTTGTCTTTGAGCCAAGCGTTCTTGACTATATCGATGGAGACCAAACAAGCCTCGAAAAAGGGCCATTAGAACGATTGGCCGCTGATGGTCAGCTTGCCGCCTACCGCCATGAAGGGTTCTGGCAGCCAATGGACACCATTCGAGAAAAACAGCTTCTCGAATCCCTTTGGAGTGAAGGGAAAGCCCCTTGGTGCGGAACATGATCCACGAGACCTACCGCGACCGACGAACGTTGGTAACCGGACATACCGGTTTCAAGGGTGGATGGATGGCCGCTTGGCTCACCCGTCTCGGTGCGCAGGTCACAGGCTACGCTCTCCCTCCCGAGCCCCCCGACACGGCCATTTTCACCGCCGCTCGGGTGGCGGAAGGGATCGACTCACGGACGGGGGATGTGAACGACCTTCCGTCGCTTCTCCGCCTGTTCAAAGAGACCCAACCGGAGATCGTCTTTCACCTAGCGGCGCAAGCGCTGGTACGCCGTTCCTACCACGAACCGGTGAAGACCTTCTCAACTAACGTTATGGGGACCGTCAACGTCCTCGAAGCTTGCCGCCAGACCCCTTCCGTTCGGGCGGTCGTGGTGGTTACCAGTGACAAATGCTATGAGAACCAAGAGTGGGATTGGAGCTATCGGGAAAACGATCCTTTGGGAGGCTCCGACCCCTACAGCGCCAGCAAAGGGTGCGCTGAATTGGTGGCGCAAGCCTACGCCCGCTCTTTTTTCAGAGAAGAAACCAC
This sequence comes from Nitrospinota bacterium, assembly GCA_942491805.1. GTDB lineage: Bacteria > Nitrospinota_A > UBA7883 > UBA7883 > JADGGD01 > JADGCD01. Next base: position 87,531 of record CALOCG010000031.1, on the reverse strand, counting down.
CCCTCTTCTGGCGACCGCACGAGCCGGAAATGTCTTTGGAGGCGGCGATGAATCACTCGACCGGCTCGTTCCCGACATGGTTCGGGCCATACGAACGAAAACGCCAGTGATTCTCCGCTATCCTCAGGCGGTTCGTCCTTGGCAACATGCGCTGGAACCGCTCCACGGCTATCTGACCCTTGGCGAGCGTCTCTACGTAGGCGACAGAAAGGCCACCGGCCCTTGGAATTTTGGCCCCGACGAAACGGCCAGCGTTACGGTGGAAACCTTCGCCCGAACCTTCATGCGGCTCTGGGGAAACGGAGCGCAACCTATCCTGCTCGAACCGGCGACACTCCATGAAGCCGGCCTCTTGCGACTCGATAGCTCCCGAGCACGGCGACATCTGGGATGGGAGGGTCGCCTCTCCTTCGAAGAAGCCATCGCATGGAGCGTCAATTGGTACCGTTCCCCAAAAAAAGCCGTCTCGACCACCGAACGACAGCTCGACGCCTATGAGGAGTTATTAAGCAGGTGAAGCCTGCTCAAACGGTCTTGGTCACCGGCGCCTCCGGTTTCATCGGGACCGCACTGGTCGAGCGCTTGGCGAAGAGCGGCGCCATCGTCTATACCCTCTCCCGTTCCGGTCGCCACGGATCATTGGCACAAGGGGATGTTCGCCCCCTTCCCCTCCCTTCTCCTGTTACCCCCCTATCCCTTGGCGCCCTTCTCGGACCGATTCCCCTCGACCGGGTCTACCACCTTGCTTCCTATGGCGTCTCCCCCGCAGACGACGACCCGCACCTTCTCTTCGAAGGGAATATAGGAGTGACCGTCTCCTTACTTCATGCCCTAGCAGGAAAAGGGATTGACCGTTTCATCTATACTGGAAGCTGTTCTGAGTACGCGCCGGGCCAACCAGGTCTCCTCATGGCAGAGACGGCTCCGTTGGGAGTAGGGTCGCTGTATGGGGCGGCCAAGGCGGCGGCGGGGATATTCGGTGCGACTCTGGCTATGCGACTGACTATCCCTTTTTTCCACCTTCGCCTCTTTGGCGTCTATGGTCCGGGGGAAGGACCCATGCGGCTCATTCCTTACCTGATCGATAAACTCGACAACGGGAAGCCGGTCGACCTCACACCCGGAGCTCAGGAAAGAGACTTCACCTATATTGATGATCTGGTGGAAGCTCTGCTGCTGGCGGGAGAAGCGTCGATGTCGACAGGAATCTACAACGTATGCTCTTCACATCCCATTTCGGTCCGGGCCATCGGCGCCACTGTCGCTCACACGTTGGGGGCTCCGACCGACTTGCTCCTCTGGGGGAAACGGAAGTATCGACCGACCGACCACCCTTGGATCGTGGGGAATAACCGATCATTTGTCGACGCGACCGGTTGGTCGCCTTGTATAGGTCTCAATGAAGGGGTTCGCCGAATGATCGAGCTCTATCGCCATCAGAAGTAACACGCAACCAACTCGTTATCCGGTGACTTCAGGGACGAGTGGGCCGATAATCTTACCCGCCGACCGCGCGAGCCACGCCTCTCGAAAGTGATTGAGTCGCTTTTGTCGGTCGGCCCGAATCGACGGCGTAATCAAATCGCTCACCCACTCAAGGCGAAGGGTAAAACCGGCATGGGCGTTTGAAAGGCCATGGTTTCGGAGAACACGGATGCCGAACCGATCGACAAAGTCCCGATCAAGTTCGCCGTTTCCTACAAAGCCGAGATTGAACGGCCAACCAGCCCATTCCAACTCGTCGGGCGTAAAGTTGTTTATAAACTGGAGTGTCTCTTGGAAATCAGCTTCCGTCTCCGTTGGAAAAGAGTGCATGACGTTCGTCGCCACTCGAGCGCCTCGATCAGCCACCGCTTTCATGATCCGTAGGCTATGCTCATGATCGGGAAGCTTGCGCATATCTCTGCGAACGTTCGGACTACCACTTTCTAGGCCGAACTTCATCCACTCGAACCCGGCGCGAACAGCGAGGTCGACATCCTCTTCGGTCATCTTTTTGGTGTGGCGAAAAAGACCACGAAGTCGAAGGTCCGCTTCTCGCTCCACGAGCGCTCCGCACAAATCGCGAAACTTCCGCATGTCACCGTTTACAAGCGGCGCGGAGAAATAAAACCTTCTAACGCCATGTCGCTCGGCGAGATAAATCAGTTCGTCGGCAGTTCGACGACCGCTCATCATTTTGTAGGAGTCGCCGGTCCGACGAGAGCTGCAAAAGGAACACTTTGCGTTGCAACTGCGGGCGATGCTATGGGTCAATGTATCGACGTTGGCGAGATCGTAGCCGGTGTAGTCGGCGAAGGGGAGATCGTCGAGAGAAGATACGCTTTCGGTAATCGGGGACGACATCACCATCCCTTCGCCAAAATAAGGGCGCCCTAAACCAGCGATGGTTTCCACCATGCGGTCGAGAAACGCCGCGTCGAGCCTGGTCGCTTGAGCGACCTGCTTGGCCAAGTCGCACAAAGGGAGTTCGCCTTCGCCAATGGCATATAGATCTACCGTGTGGGGAGGAGTCGCTTTAGCGACCAGCGTGGTGACCGACGGATCAAAAGCTCCTCCACCTACGACGACCAAGGGTACGCCTCGTTCTTTGAGTCTTTCCGCAAGATACACGGCCGGGAGCCATGCGGTTCGAAAGGTCACCGATAATGCGACAAGGGGAGCTTCGATAGCCGCAATATGATCGGCGGCTTGGATGAAAAAGTCTTTCCTCTCTTGCCCCATACGATCAAGAAAGGAGGGATAGTCGATTCGACAGGTAGCGGCGATCGAAGCGTTTATTTCCGCCTCATCAGCATGATGGAGACGGTTCCATTCACCATGAAGGTCAACCACTTCAACGCAGACCCCGTTGTGTGAAAGGAAGCCGCTAAGCGTAGCAACCGCTCCAGCCACCATACCCCACGAAAAGAGATAGGGTACTTGCACGAGGCAGACGTCCGGTCGCTTGTCGCGCATCGTTCACACTTCCCCTTTCCCTCACCATGTGCGATCCGGCGCATAGTGTCCCTCGGCCATCATAACGTCGCCCCGTGCGCGTCGCAAGGGAGAGTCGCAAGCGATAAGTGTCTCAGCGCCGTTTAAATACGAAGGACCGCCACAGCCTCCTTGCGCTCATCGCTTCGAGCGGAACGACGCTACCCCTGCGGAAATATCCTACCTTTCAGACTAACGCGGATGAAATAGCTTGCGATTTTCAATCGTCGTCGCATGGATCGCCTTCCAGTCTGTCTCTGCAACAATATTGCGGATTCTTTGGGTCCTTTCCTGCCGTATCGAAAACGTATTGGCCCCTTCGTCGGCGATCCAATGGATAGGGTGGGTGAGATTCACGCCATACTTTTCCGGATTCTTAACGATGCCAGAGTCAGGATCGCCCAAACTAAGCGGAGAGGCCGAAATACCCGATACGTATTTTTTTATCCGTTGACAAAATTCGTACGTCTTTTCGAACTCAGCTTCGGTTTCTCCCGGATGGCCGATAACCAGCGATAAATGGACCAGCACCCCCATCTCCCAAAAGGTCTTGATGATCCGTTCAGACTCATCAACTTTCGTTCGTTTCCCCATTCTTTTCAACACCGCCTCGCTAGCGGACTCCATGCCGACAAATACGCTTACAAGGCCAGAACGGCACAGAGTGGCCAAGTAATCATAGGTCATCTCCGCTCTCAGGCTCAACATCCCTTCCCACTTTATGTTTTCAGAAAGCATTGACAACTTCTGGCTCAGTTTCAATAATTGTTTTAAATTGCCGTTGAGCAATTGGTCGGTGGCCATAACACAGAGAGGGCGTTGAGCATTGGTAGTTTCTAGAACTCGTTTAACGTTCTCGGCGACGACATCGACGTCGATCGTCCGATATCGCATGTATTTACCGAAAGCCGAACAAAAACTGCACTTGTAGACACAGCCTCGTGAAAACATTAGCGGAACGGTATGCGCCCGAAGATAACGAGTAAAGTCATAGTCTGAAAAATCGGCATGCGGCAAACCATCAAGCGCCGGGATATCTTCAACGGGGCCACATTCGACGACACTTCCATCCCTCTTCCGATAGGTAAAACCGGGCGTTGGCTGTGGCCAACTCCCGTCAACCGCATATCCTTCCAAGAACTTCGGAAACGATTCATCGGCTTCTCCCACGGAAAGGGCGTCGACAAACGGCAGGTCTTGCGGTCCATGCTCATGAATCGCGGAAATACTTCCAAATATTATGTAGACGTCGGTGGCTTTTGCCTTGAGACGTTTCGCCAATTGCCTTGAGAAGATTCTGGTGCCGGGACGAATGCTGAAACCGACGATGTCAGGTTTTTCTTCCAATATCTCATCTACAAACCGGTCCAGAACCGACTCGTATTTCTTGAGAAAGCCATTAAGATTACCTTCCTCACTTGCAACACCACCCCAAAAGTTTAGGACGTCCATCCCCCAAAGCTTTCGTTCGTCCGCCTCGACAAGGTGATACATTTCAATATCGCAATCTTTCTGTGAGACCTCATATCCCCGCGAGCGCAAGTTGCCTGCCAAAAGAGCCGCCCAGTAGGGTGGACAACGAACGTCCCATTTTGGGCAATGGACAAGTGATATTTTTGGTTTGGTCATTTCGGAAAGAACCGATGTCGTTCAATAATGCGAATCCTCTGCTCATTATGAGGGATAGCGCATGTATTGCAATACGTAACTGCGTCTGACAGATGCCCGCAATTGACGGAATATTTCTCTAGTCTCGTCTGTTTCAGCGAAGTGAATGAATCCCCTTCTTGATGAGAGGGAACCTTTTAAGGTAATTGCCAAACGCATCAAAAAGACCTAGGATGAGGGGGTTTTGGCTGAGCCGAGCAAGCGAGGGATTCCCCATACTATTCATTTATCAGCGCCAAGGATCACGTGCAAAAGATCGACTACCGCAACGAGTTCATTCATCGGTCCGTTCCCGGCAAGACCTTCGCCGACGTTGGGGGCTTGTGGAACACCGTTAACGAAAAGATTTCCGTCGGGCTAGCCGCCGGAGCCTCTCATGCGACGATGATTGATGTGCAAAAGCCTGACGATGTCTGGTGGGAGAAGTTCCACGAACGGATGAAGGACAAAGGGATATCTGAATACGGTAGCGTATCGGCCGATTTGACCACTATCGACCGGGACCATGAGGGTCTTGCCTTCGATGTGGTCCATTGTTCGGGAGTCCTCTATCATCACTACGACCCACCACGCCTCATCCACAATCTTTCCCGGATGACTAACGAGCGGCTCATTCTCCAAAGTTTCATCGTCCCTACTCATATCGAAAACGACGCAGGACGATTCGATTTTCCCGATTCGGGAGCTCTATTTGTCCCCGCCCTGTCAGAGGCGGAACGGCTGGTCCTCGCTCGCTACTTCGCTGAGAACGTCGGGAGTGGGACGGCGGTGGGCATCTCCACCCCCTTCAATTACGACGGCCCCCACCGATACGGTCCCTACTGGTGGATGTTCACGCGGCATAGCCTCGTCACGCTGATCAATTCCATCGGACTAAAGGTCATCGACCACCAGTTGAACGCCCCCCACTCACTAGTGGCGCTCATCGAGAAGTAGGCCAAACCATTTACCGAAGCGTTCCTTCCTCAAGTCTCATCAGGAAGTCGACGTAGGTTGCGGCGATACCTTCCGTCAGATCGATCTTATGCGTCCACCCGAGGTCGGCCAAACGACGTGTATCAAGCAGTTTCCGGGGAGCCCCATCGGGACGGGAAGGGTCGAACCGCAGTTCTCCGTCATAGCCGACGGCAGAGCAGATAATTTCAGCCAACTTCCGGATGGATACCTCCTCCCCCGAACCGACATTCAGAAGCTCATGGGAACGATGATCGTTCATTAGGAATACGCAGGCGTCGGCCAGATCGTCGACGTGAAGGAATTCTCGCAGGGGGCGCCCGCTTCCCCATACCTCCAGATACGGAGCGTTGGCGACTTTCGCTTCGTGCGCCTTGCGAAGAAGGGCGGGAAGGACGTGTGAAGAATTCAGGTCGTAGTTGTCGCCAGGGCCGTAGAGGTTGGTCGGCATGACCGAGAAGAAATCGTCACCGTGTTGTCGACGATACGACTCGCACATCTTCAGCCCGGCCATTTTAGCGACCGCATATGGCTCGTTGGTCTGTTCTAAGGGACCGGTGAGGAGGCTCTCCTCGCGCATTGGTTGCTCGGCGTCGCGCGGGTAGATGCAGGAGCTACCGAGAAAGAGGAAACGCTTGACGCCTGAGAGATGCGCCTGATGTATGACGTTGGCCTCGATAATCAGGTTTTCGTAGATAAACTCGGCTCGACGGGTGTTGTTGGCCTCTATCCCCCCCACCTTCGCCGCCGCAAGGAAGACGTACTCGGGACACGCTTCTTCAAAAAAATCCTTCACATCAGCTTGAGACGTGAGATCAAGTTCCTGACGGGTTGGGGAGAGGATATTCGCGTATCCCATACGTTGAAGCGCCCGGAGGAGGGCCGATCCGACAAGCCCGCGCCCGGCGACAAAAATCTTCGATGATGAGAACATGCGACCTCCCGATAGCGAGCTATAGTCTAGTCTATTTCTATATCATGTCACTCGCGAACCAGCGTTCGCTCCGCCCGACGTCAACCGAAAATCGTTCGCCAACGCTCTTCTAACGCCTCTTGAGAAAAGACGGGAGGGACGCGATTGTCGTGAAGGTAGGGGGCCAGAACCATGGCGCGATAGGCTTCATCGTCGTTATCGAGTTCGATAATCTTCTCGATGAACGCCCGTTCGTGATCGTAGTCGGCGTAGTTCAGGAATGAGGCGGGATTGAAATCATGCGCCACCAGCGGATCGCCCCAATAGAGAGGAACAGTGCGGGCGAGCATGGCGTCGACGATCTTCTCCGTGGTGTAGCCGGGGGCCGAGGCGTTTTCGAAAGCCATGGCGAATTTGTATCCGGCGAGAAAGGCGATCTTGTCGTCTACATGGTGTCCGATATTGTTCATGCAGGGCCCACCGCAATCGACCCGCTTGTATCGGGATAATTCTTTCACAAAGTCGTCACGAAAAGAGACCGGATGGCGATGGATGAATGCGCAGAACTTCCGCCGGGAAAAGTCCTCGCTCAACGCTTGTTCGTCGGGTCGCCGAATCAACGATTCGGAATGATAGCCTTGCCAACTCATTCGCACCACATAGTTCGGAAGACGCATATGGCCCGGATCGGAGATGTCATGGCAAAAGGAAAACGCCCAGTCGCAACGGGACATGTCAGGACGAACGTTTTCCCCGGTATAAAAGACGCTCATTCCTGTTCCCACCGGGTCGGGCATGACCGATTGGCAGACGCCGTTGACAAAGCATGAAAAGAGGGTGACATCGGGTCGATCGGTCAAGACAAAGAGGTATCGTTCGTCAAGGAAGGGGAACATCCTTCTGAAATGCTCCAACGGAGGCCGGGGGATTGGCCACCAGTGGTGGAAATCAACACCGATCTTCTTTTTCATCATTACACACGGCGAGATATGTGTTGAGCGCCTCGTGATAAACTGAGGCCATGCAAACGAAAGAAAGCGATTCTCAGACAACTCCCCTTCCATACTACAGCCAAAACGGCGAGGACTTCCTTGTTGAAAAACTACTCGGCATTGACAGGAAGGGAAGTTATCTGGAAGTAGGTTGCCTCGACGGTATGCACTTTAGCAACACCTTCCATTTCTACCAAAAAGGATGGAGAGGTGTCTGCGTGGAGGCGCATGCCGATTTCTACCCCCTACTCACTCAGAACCGGCCCGATGACGCTTTGTATCATCTGGCCGCTGGCCCGGAGGACCTCGACCGTCAGGCTTTCTACGCCAACGCTCTGGGCAGTCTCTCGACCCTTGACCGATCTCAGGAAACTCGGTTCGCCTCTCGTTTTGGCGAGTATTTTTCAGGTTTCACCGAGCAGACCATTGAAGTCCGGCGTCTTGACACTGTTCTCGATAACCATATAGACCTTTCTTTGGACTTCGCCTCTATCGATGTAGAAGGGTACGAAGTAGAGGTTCTTCGCGGACTCGACCTCTCTCGTCATCACCCTCGCATTTTCATCATCGAGTCCCACGACACCCCACACGAAACGAGTCTGAACAAGATCCTCCTCACTCATGGTTATTCTCGTTTGTGTCGCATCGGCCCCAATCTGGTCTATGCCCTTGACTCCGCCCCGTGGGAACGGATGTTCGGATCAGTATACGAGGTCAGCCTGCTGGCGACCGGAAACCCTAAAGGGCCCCGAAAGAACGTCGCCGCTCGCGCCATCCTCGACACGACAAAAGATAATATTCTTGTCGAGCGTACGGCGCTCGATCCGCAATCCCCCTAACGCCGCTCCGTTCAGAGATACCCCAAAAGGCGAAGCTCCGGCTCCATGAGAGCGAAGACTTCGGCCATCGATTCCTCTGAGCCATTGATGTATCGATGATACCGTCTCCACTTTCCAATGGAGTCGGCATGGAGCTCGGTCTCGAAATATCGCCGGACGCCATCGACCATCGGCATTTCGAGGAAATCGAGTAATCGAGCGACCTCTTTTTCCGGTTCTTGGCACAAGTCTTCGTAACGAACAAACAAGGTGTCGGGCGCCAACCGTCGCTCGTTCCTCAACGCCTCGACCATTCGCACATGCTCAATCCACGACTTGGCCTGAATCCAATACCGGTGACGGATCACATCATCTTCGGAGCGGGGACTGGCCGGTATTTCGAAGGGCGCCCGCGAGGCGTCGTCAGAGAGTCCGAAGGTAAGTATCCAAAAATAGTCCCAATGGAGCCCGCGCGACGAAGGGTTGGTCATCTGGAAATAGCCGTTGCCAGAGAGGATGACGTCGCGGCCGTCCCGTACCAGATAAACAAACTTGGCCCGGGGAAAAAGAGCGCGATAGTACTCGTGGGAGAACATGCCATCACATGTCTTGAACCCCCACCTATCGGGTTCACGCCCCTTCAGGTGGTCTGAGACGCACGACACACCGACAGCGTGCAACGACTCATCGAACTTCGCCAGCGCTCCACTCCCAACAGTAAACCGTCCAGGAAGAATCTCTCTCTGGAATCGGTAGGTGAAGGGGAGCGAATCGCAGGTCCGATTCAAAACCTCCGCATCGTTCGGATCCCCCATGTCGATTCCAGCCGCCATAAGCAATCGCGTAACAGCCGCCGTCCCGGAATGACCGCGCGAAAGAAACAGGATTGGTCCCTTCGGATCGAAACTCAATACACCGCCCCTCCAAACCACGCCGCCGCCTCACGAGGAAGAATGCGGTCGCCCTTTCTGAAAAGCCTGTTTTGGCTCCAGTTATTCGCATCGACGCACCGGTCGCAGGGCGCGCACCGAGCCTCTTCAGAACGTTCCCGCATCAGCTTCCACGCATGGCCGGAGGGTAGCGTCGCAAGCTCCTCTTCACCTAGGCGTCCCACTGATAAACTCATGTTCGTATCGAGGTTGCAGGGCGACATCCTCCCCGTCCAATCAATGGTAAGCGACACCCGATCCCAAACGGTGCAGGGGTGTGGCTCCACCAAAGGATCATTCATAAGTCCTCCGTAGGTCAGGACGATTTTCGCAAGAATATGATCCTCACCCGTCAGTGTCGGCGCCCAACGATCGACATATGCGGGAAGATCAACGAGATTGACGCTACTCACCGTATAGACATGGCGCGTACGGCAATGGTCTTTGATACGGCTCCAAGCTTTGAGTTTTCGTTCAATCGCCGCAAACCGATCCTTGGTCGGTCTTCCTTCCAGATCGACCACGCCCCTGCCGGGACGAACCCGGTCGTAGATTTCCGGCGTAGCGGCATCGACGCTTACTCGTAGCTCGTCGATCCTTCCGGCCAGAACGGACTCGAACATCGCATGGGTCATACGAGAAAGATTGGTGTTGATGACGATCGCAAGCCCCTCCCGCCGATCAGAGACATACCTCATGATTTCATCGAAGGCCGGATGCAACGTGGGTTCGCCAAAGAAGCTGAAATTGATCACGTCGGTTACGGTGGAAGACTCTTCGAAGGCCTGTCGAAACAGGTCGATGGGCATATACCCCTTGTGACGATCAAAGCCCCTCTCCTCAAGACCGTGAGACGTCGACTGGGGACATCGCGCGCAACGATAGTTGCAATGGTTCGTCAGCTCAATCTGAACGGAATCGTACCGTCGCTTGCGTGACAAAAGGTCACTCTCCACGATCCGAGCCTACCTTTCGTGTAGCGAGCAAGGCGACCCGCTTGCCGATCGCGTAGTCGTCCCCCCCTTTCATCCCCTCGGGGACCGGGGCGGAGGTTTCGATTCTCTCGCAGGCGAATCCAAGCTCTTCCAGAAGCGTCACCAACGACTCGAGTGTCGGAATCCGTTTTTCTCTGGTCTGAGCGATGGCGTCGAAACACCACCCTCCCGGTTCGACAACCATACCGGTGTCGTCCCCCACCCTCGTATCGACCAACATGGCTTCCGACGTAACCCGGGCGATCCGTCGCAGGAGGGTTTCCGCGTCGGCGATATGGTAGAGGATTCCGCAACAAAGCGAAATATCGTACGGGCCGTCGGCTTCCACCTGCCGCCATGTTTTACCGTCGGTCACATCGCCGTGGATGAATCTGATTTTATCTTCAGGAAGAAAGTCATTGTTTTCCCAGTAGAGCTTCCCCTGCTCGACATACGAAGCGCGCCCCTCGACAGCCGTAACGGAGACAGCTCCCCGTTCGGCATAGCGAGAGGAATAATAAGCGCAGTTCGAAGCGACATCGAGGATCCGCTTTCCTTTGATCTCACAGCGACATGCGACCTCATCGACCCACAAGGTTTCGGAGTAGTTCTTCCGCTGACGCAGTTGCTCGGCGGTCTCGCGCGACCCAACGCCAGGGGTCACCCGATAGGGGCCGATCATCACGTCGTAATACCAAGGATGGAGCGCTTCTATCTTACGCTCCAACACGCTCCCTCCCACCGGTTCTCTCTTCGCATTAAGGGCTTCCCGCTCTTGCTCGTCGAGGGCGGTCTCCCAGAGACGCCGATGTCTGGGGAAGGTGTTAATGGCGATGTCCTCGGGGAGAACGTTTCCGAAAAGAGTGTCCCACTCTTTGCCGTAGGTCTCGACAAAATAGCGAGCGGCGAACTGCTTCGCCAGGAGCTGGTACTTTTCACGGCTGACCGCCCCTTTCACTTTTCCATAGGTGGTTCCCCCCAAATGACGCATTGTCACCCGGTCGCAATAGGCGACCTTCCACCCGTCCGTGTAGAGCCGGTAGGCGTACTCATGAATGGCCCCCCAGGAATATTTGAATGCTGGATTCAAAAATCCGTATTTCTCCACGCATTCCCCCCGAACGAAAAGAGCCAGATAATCGCAAGTCGATACCGGGTGGTAATCGCGCCCCTTCTCCGGAGCGCAGGACGGATAAGGCCCCTCGGGCTCCGCCGGACTCATGACGCCGATATGGGAGTTCGCCGCCATCACCGACGCCATAACTCCAATGGTGTCTTCCCCCCGGAGGAAAGACAAGATCGTTCATCAGGAACCAATAGTACCGGTACCTCCCCCGCTCGGCGACATACCGCAAACCGACGTTGTGCCCGTAGCACTTGCCTCGGAACCGCTCTTCCTCATACCGGAATGAGGTGTGGGGTGTAAGATTCTCCTCAGCCGTTCCCATCTCGATCACATAGATGTCTACGGTGAGTCCATGCCCCATGGACCGGACTTGGCGTATGGTCTGCTCCACAAGATCGGGGCGGTCTTTGCTGACGAGGATGACGGCCACATCGCCACGAAAGGGCTGACGCTTCCACCCATCGTACAGCGGCGCAAGCTCTCCCTCCTCGGTCCATATCCCCGACGGGGCGTTTGTATCAGTCATCGCTATCCCGATGCACGATCTGCGTGTGAATGCGTCGTCCCTTCAGACGCTCGGCCAGTTCGTCAATGATGATAGGGCTCCGGTGTCGTCCGGCGCTGCAACCGAACGCGCAGACCTGTCGCTGGTCCAGAGTCGCAAGAAAGGCGAGCAACGGCTCCGTATGATCGATAAACGTGGCGACGCTTTCCTGCTCAAGCACGTATGAGCGCATCTGGTGGTCGGGTTGCGCGAAGAAACCCCAGATTTCCTCCCGCGCCGGGTTCTTCGCAAAGTTCACGTCAAAGTAGTAGTTCGCCCTGGGGATACCGTAACGAAACCCGAAGGAGACGAGGGTGATCCCATAAGGATTGGGAGATAACGCCATGATTTAATCTCTCTTTTGGTGCGCTGTTGATCTTTGTGCTGTCTGAATAAGCTCTTCTGTTTTTTCGCCGCCAATCAAATGTATCCCAGCCGCTTCATGAGAGGGGCGCACTGAAAAGAGAGAGCCTGCCGATCTTCATCCGTCCAACGCTCCCACGAAGGATACGACGAGTCGAAAGAGTTCACCTTTGTTCCCATCCTTGCCGCCAACCATGCCTCCTCCTGCGGGATACGGACTACACCGGACAGGAATTCTGCGATTGCGCGCATACCCGGATACCTTTGATCACCGTCGAACAGTTCTTCAAAGCGAACCACCAAACCTCGTTCACCCAGACGGTCCATCACCTCCAACGAACGACCGGTGATCTCACGCCAACGGCGGGCGGAATAGTCGACCCAACCGATCTCAGGGATTTGACGACGGAGTTCGTTTAGCCGCCCCACTTCAGTCTCCTGCCGACACGTGTGTCCCTCCACTTGCTGCGTGTTCCAAGGCCAATTCGCTTCGGAGACAATGGCCGCGCGCGGGTCGCGGGTCACAAAGACGAAGCGACTATTCACAAAGACCTCGGCCAACAAATCGAGAAGATAATAGCTATTGTGAGAGACGGAAACGACCACCTCTTCGGGGCGGGCCATCGCCTCCCGGCTGGCGGTCACGATGGCCTGCCGAGCCGCTTCCCGGCTCATCACCCCGGCGCCGTAAAGCTCGTTGACTTCATAAAGATCGGGCCAATTATGATGGGGACAAAAAACGTTGGCAAACTCTTTCCCCTGGAAAAGCTTGCTGAAGAACATGGTGCCGGAACGGGGATGGGCGGTGACGAAAACCATTCGTTTTCGGATGATCGGCCCCCCGGTGGTGGGCAAGGCTTCCGTAATATTTCCCCCCAACGCCCCCCGAGCCTCCTCCAAAAGAGACGCCGGTTCGGACCACAGCTCGTTCCCTTTTAGAGCGATCGTCTCCTGAGGCGGAAGGGGATGATCAAGGAGATTCACCCCATCGACAGCTGAAAACCCATCAAACCGCGCCAACGCCGCAAGAGTGGGAGCGATATCCACTTGGCGAGCGAATCCGTCGTCATGTCTCCCTGAAAGCGACCCGTCACCCTTCCAGAGAAGCAGGGGATACTTCACCCGATGATCCGCTCCACCCATCCGAGCGTACGGTCCCGGGAGGCCGACCACCGCCACCACCAAACGATCCGGCTCGACAAAGTCAGTCAGGGTGGAGAGCATCGCCCCCAGTCGGCGATCTTCTTGCGCAGCCCGCTTTTCTCTCCTGTTCCGAAGATGGCGACCGGCATCGATGTCGCCGGCCAAAGCCGCCCGGAGGGCCCACCGGGAAGCGTCGTCATTATGCAGCGGATTGACGCTGCGAAACCGATCGACGAGAAAGAGAGGACGCCCTCTTTTTCTGGCGAGAAGATCGGCGATCTGTTCGACATGTGGAGCTACGATCCCTCGGTTGTGCCACGCCACTTTCGGAACGGTCGCGTTGAGATCAGGAAGATTAAAGACCTTGACCGTATAGTGGTGGTCGTAGGCGGCCGTAGCAAGGTCGATGACACCCGGATAGAGATATCCTTCGGCCATAGGCCGGGCGTCTCGTGATCGTAAGGGATGAGCGCCGCTATTATGCGGCCATCTCCCGGTCAGCAACGCGGCCAAGGAGACCCACGACTCTTCTCCGTGGGGACGACACGAGCGATAGGCGATCCCCTTCGATGCGAAAAAGTCGAAGGTTGGCGTCGGACGGGAGCCGCCAAAGAGGCTCAGCGCATCGCTTTGCAGGTCGTCGTATATAAAAAGTGCGACCGTTGGCCTCCCCCGGTTTGACGCATGCGGTATCACGAGCTTTTCTCCAGTTTATCCAACGACGCTCTGGCCTTTCGATGATCGGGGCGTAAAGCGATCACTTTGGTGAAGTAATGGCGAGCCTCTTTTTTATCGCGTCGGTTCAGACACGCCACTCCCAGATGATAGAGAGCTGAAACGATATAGGGAAGGGTTCGTTCCGTCACCGGGGCCTCGGCCACCAGTCGACGGAAACGGCTCGCTCCCAAACGGTCCCCTGCCTGCTCCGCCAACACCGACCGCGCATAATTCAACAGTGACCACAGAGGATCTTCTTCCGGGATTCCCTCGGTTGTCGCTACGAGAGCGACCGTTTCGACCCCCTTCCATTTGATCAGTAGTGGCAACAAGGCCACAACGCCGTTTCGATCCCGATCAGCTTGGAGAGCCTCACGCCAAAACCTTTGAGCGACGCGGCGCTTGCCGGTAGCCTGCGCAGTGACCGCCCTTAGAGCGATCGCTTGGGGAATAACCCCTTTCTGTCGAAAAGCGCGTTTCAGGAACGTATCGGTCTTGCCGGGGCCAAGGATATCCGCGATAGCTCTCGCCATGGCGTTCACATTCGCATCGGTCATAAGGCCGACGGAAATCACTTTGGGGGAGGATAGGTACGAGGCGGCCATATCCAACGCTCCCTCTTTCTGGAGCAGTCGAGTGACCGCCAAGGCTCCGGCGCAATCATTGGCTCCATACACGCATTGTTTTGCATGTAACCGTTTTAAATATTTGATAGCTTCGCCGAGATGGGAACATCGAAGCAACCCAAGAGTGAAACGAACTTCGATCCGTCCAAGTTTTGTCTCTGCGGCGGCATCTCGGATCGAGGGTTGAAGAAGGAATTTCGAGGCATCATCCGTATGACCTATACGTATAAGCGCCTCCACATACCGAAGGACTTGCGGGAGTTCCCGCGTTTCCATCGCAGCTCGGATGACCGTTTCATCTTCGTGAAGCGCTCCCAAAAGGTGATCGTCATTGAGCATGACGAGCGAATGGACGACAACCTCTGGCGGAATTCCGTCGAGCGTCGTCACAAACTCCTTGCGCGCCTTGTGGCTCTCATTCATTTCCAGCCAAGCTCGAACGAATGGACTCCCTCCCCGCTCAGTGAGCGACGCCGCTAGTTTCCTGCAGATCGTATCGCCTCTCGCTTCTTGGAAAGATTCCATCGCCGACGCAAGCGACGCCATAGCGCTCCTTTCGGGAAATCGTCGGCATGCCTCTGACAGAAGCGAGACCACCCCCTCTTCATCGCTGACGACGCATCCGATCTCTATCGCTCGCTTTACGATCCCGAAACTTCTGGAAGAACGGGTGGCTATGGGCCGTATGACGCGCCATGCCTCTTCGGGCTCGTCGACCGCCATGAGGGCTTCCACCACCGGATGGGCAAGATATTCGCAGGTAGAGCTGTCGAAACGGGGCGACAAGAACCGGTCGAGCCGTCGAGCGCAACCAGCGGCAAGGGACTTCGCCCTCGCCCGTTTCCCTCGTCTGATAAGAAGAGCGCTCAGTTCGAGTTCGATACGCTGTCGATCGAGGGACCATCCGCCACTTTCTTTTTGGGCTTTCCACAAGAGCTCTTCAGCCCACTCTTCATCTCCGTGTCGGCGCAAGAGAGACGCGCGACACCAATCGACTCGGTACGGGCGTTCAATTTGGCTTGGGATGGCGTCAATCAGGCGAAGACCCGTATCGCGATTCCCCTGCTCCCCCTCCAATCGCGCAAGCGATATAGTCGCATGAAGGGCCAGAGTGTAGCGATCGAACAGCTCTGGTTCCCGAAGGAGTTCTTGGACCAATCGCTTCGAGGTAACCCGCCACGCGATGGCGATCCCTTTGGCCATCGTCCGTGGGGATCGTTCCCAAGGACGCATGAGGGCATATCGGTATGTTTCCATGGCGGCTTGTGGTCGCCCCCGCCAGGCGAGACGGTCGGCGACGGCGCAATGGCCGCCGAACAATTCGTTCACCCGATCATCCCATTCGTCGCCACCCGCTTCAGCGAGACAGGAGGCGTAGAGGGTCGGCGTGATCGTGTCATCCTGCGACGCCAAAGCCACCGACGCTTGTGGGATATCTCCTGCCACGAACGGGGATATTCGCGCCTTCCCGTTCCGGCTCCGATAGGCGGCGACTCTTTGGCGTTGGGTAAGGAACACCCTCGCCGAACGGGCGGAGGCCCGCGCCTCAGGCTCGTCCCCTGCGCCGCCCAGCCCCCCCTCTTCCGTGTGCCACAGGTGCACCCCTTTTAGCGCCGAATCATAATTTCGCTTCAGACTCATGTTGGTCTCGAGACGTCGCAAGAGATCGGTATCTTCGCTTCCCCAAACACGAAAACGCTCGTCGTATCCCCCTACCGCCAAGAGATCGTCTCTCCACACAGCGAGAAGCACATGGGGGTCGTGGGGATGAACCCGTTGCGGAAAACCGTCGTACTGGTCGAAAAGCCATCGCCATTCCTTTCGATCACAGGACCCCGGAACGAACGCCGCCATGAGATCGGCGAAGCGTCCCTCTCCTTTCATCTGGAGCGAATCATATTCCCCGACCACCTGCTTTTCGCTGATGAAGCCCTGCCTCTCCGCAAGCTCGCTCGCAAGCTCAAGAGTTCTTTTCCGATCAAGTTTAATAAACCCTCCGGCGGTCACATAGGACTTTCGTCTTCGTCGAAAGCGTTCGAGAAGGATCGATACGACATCTGCGGTGAAGAGGATTTCCGGATCGGTGGTCGCCACCACCGGAAAACGAGCCTCGATGACGCCAACATTCCGAGCCACGCTACAATTCCTGGTCGCCCCTCCCGCACGGATACGAAGATACCGAACGGGGAGACGGTTTTCGAAGGTCGCGACCATAAGTTCCGTCTGGTCGCAACTGCCGTCATCGATGACCAGGATTTCAAATAGATCCTTGGGCGCCTTGGTATGGGAAAGAGAGTTCAGGCTCTTCTCCAAGTACCATCCGCGATTGAATGTCGGGATGACGAGGCTTATTCCCCGAACGCCTTTCCTTTTGCGGGAAAGGCCGCACGTCGCGTCTCTCGGGATCACCCTCGCGGGATTCATGCTCACCCTTCGACCCCCAAGCCATGAATGCAATGGCGAACGTCATCATCCAACCGAAGGGTCGGGGCAACTCGACCCGACGCGATATCAACTTCGAAAATAGTCGCTGGCGAGGTTCCGCAAAGATAACGGTCTCCCTCCAAATGAATAAGGCCACGTTGCCATCCGGCGTTGGCGAATTGGCGCGATTCATCGCTTTGGTACTGAAACGTGTCGATGACCGACAACAGATCGCCGTTTCGCGCATACACCCTGACCTGTTGACGACCGGTATTGTTCAAAATGAATCTTCCGGTATCGGTGAGAATTAGATTGTGGGGTGAGATCAACTCATCGTCTTGCACAATGATCGTCTCCGGGCCGGGATGGATACGTATGATAGCCCTTTTGCGGTTCGACAAAATGTACCACTCTTCTCCTTGGTGGGCCGCTGCGTTTAAATGCAACCGCTCGTCGTTGGCGTACCTTTCGTACGCTTCGTCGGGCATGGCGTTAAAATCACGGTGGTCGAGTACGAGCTCTCGAGGGAGAAAATGAAAGAGCCTTTGCATCTGTTCGCTTTGACTCCCCCACCACTCGAAGACAACCTCTCCCCTATGGTCTATCTTGACGAGAGCGTCATGGAGCGTACTGGTGACCATGATGCCTGACGAGTCGACGATGATCTCGTGGATACCCGTTATGTAATCATGGCGAATAGAATCCAACAGACACAGGTTGGTGTCGTAAACAAGAATCGCCGTAGCCGTGGCCATGTAAACCTTTCCCCCAAAGAAGGCGACTCCTCTTCCTCCCCGATTCCCGCCTCGGGCGCCCCATAAACGATCGCCCGACGAGAAAGGGACCGCAATCCTTTTGATGACGTCTCTCGTTGGCCACCGTATTTTGTATAGGTACCCCGTTATTTCTGAGCCCGCAGTCGCCCGAAAAACGGTGGATGCGTAAATATGGTGCATAGTGTCTGAATATCCCACTCTCAATGCGCTGGCGCCATGCGGATAGTCTGGGAGGCTAAAGGCGAATCCTTACCTCGTGATCCTCGAAGGTGAACGTCTCAAGGAAATAGCGGAAGTCTTTTCCCCGCACGAGGCCTATGGACTCGAGTTTTCGCTCTATGGCAAGTCGCCCCGTCGTGGAGGAAACGATAACGAGATCGACGCCTCCGGTCACAATATTTTCGGGAGGCTGAATCTCATACTCGTGCCAGCGCTCTCCCCAACGTTCTTGCGAACCATCGACCACCATGACCACCTCCCAGCCGAAGCGACCGACCAGGCCTAAAGCTTTCCCCCCTCCCGACCCCGCGCCATAGATGGCCACCTTTCTGACATGGTCTAGCGGCGACAAGGTGGAGGACGTTCCGGGCGCCGACGCCGAGGGAGAAGCGGATATCTGTGGCGTAAGCTGCCCATGAGCGAAGAGGATCACGTTCTTTAGCGAAGGAGGGACCGCCTCCAAGTAGGGGAGAATGTGCCGCATGTGATTGTCATAATGCTTGGATTTGCGACGGGTCTGACTCGCCTCGCTTCGTCGATACCAAACCAGCGCTTCGGGCATGGTGAAGACCACGCAATCGGCCAGTAGCGCCTTGACGTAAAACTCCCAGTCTTCGTGCCCCACCCCGTATTGTTCGTGAAATCCCCCCAATTGTTTGAACGTGGTTCTGCGGACAAGGGCGTTGGTGTCGCCAATACAGTTTTTGAAAAGAGCCACCGACGGGGAAGGCCCCAGAAAGGGCCATCTGAAAACCCGGTCAAACTCGCTTTCCGGCGGGAACTCGGTGGAGAAGGTGTCGAGAAAACAAGTGACGATGTCAGCCCCGGAGAAACGAGCGGCCCGCACGAACAACTCCACTTCGTGGGGTTTAGCCACATTGTCGTCGTCCATGAACATAATGTATTCGCCCCGGGCTATCGACGCGGCGTTGTTGCGGGCCGCACCGTGGAAACGGTTCTCCTGGCGTAGCACCCTCCAGCCGCGCCGTTCAAACTCCGGCTCAAGTTCGTTGAGATATCGCTGGGCTTCGACAGAAGGACTACCATCGTCGACGACGATGACCTCTATGTTCGGATAGGTCTGCTTGCGCAAGGAGTCGAGCGCTTGAGCCAAATAGCCGGGCCGGTCGAAATGGGTCACGCAGACCGAAATCAACGGCAGGTCGTCCCCGCTTGTTGAGGTCGAGGAGCCCGTTGTGGCGATGGTCGTCTCATGCCACCGAACCCATGCGGCCCGATTTTCGGCCAACGGCGTCATCGCCCGGACCATCGAAACGCCCTGATCCAACGCTCCTCTGATCTTCTCGGCAAGCCCTTTGATTGTCGGCTCGAAAAGATTCGCCTCCCGGTCCTCTTCCTGGATACTCTCGGGGATGCCACCGGTGCGGGCGGCGATGAAAGGGAGCCCTAAGTGAACACATTCGAGAACGGTCAGCGGCATATTGTCGACCAGGGAGGGAAGTACCGCCATACGCCCTTCCTCTTTTAGGTAGGCGAACGCTTCATCGCCGAATCGATACTCCATTTTCCATTCGACACGCCACGACCGCGCCCGTTCCCGAATATATTCTTCACTATCGACCCCGAACACCCGCGCCCGCTTCCCGAGAAAGGTGACGGTGAAATCGTCTTGCCCTTGCCGCTCCAAGGCGTCCACCGCGTCACAAAAGAGGGTCAACCCTTTGCGGACGTCAAGACGACCGAAGAATACCAGCTCACGAACCGGGCGAGGAGCCGGATGAAAGGGGGCCGCTTCCTTCACCGTCGGCAGAATATAGTGACCGCCGATTCGCTCCTTGGGAAGACGCCACGACCGTCGCGTCACGTAGTCGATCATGTAATCGCTCGCCGACCAGACCAGATCGGCCCATTCGGCGCTTTTCCGTTCCATGTGGTCGGCTTCGAGTTCTTCCAAGCGCGAAACAAACCGCTTGTTTCCCTCTAGGTTCCACAACGTGGGGCTATGAATCCCGACGCAGACTTTCGCCTCCGTCAGGCAGAGTCCCAGTTTTTTCCCCATGAGTGGGTAGTAACCGTTCCCTTGCCATTCATGGAAATGGACGATGTCGTAGTGACGCCCTTTGATCCACTCGTAAACGTCGTACGACCTTTGAGCCAGCCGGTTGACATGAGCTTCGAGGGGTTGACGGGAGTGGAGAGGCTCAAAATGAATCCCCCGCTCTTGATACTCCCTTCGCCAATGCTCGATAGACGCATCTTCGCAATGGTCGCCCAGAGCATAGAGGATCGTAACCTCCTGCCCGGCACGAGCGAGTTCCAGCGCAAGAGCGGTGTAGGCGGTCCCGATCCCTCCGTTACGTACCGGCCCAACCACGTCGGAAAGGACAAAAAGAACCTTCGGTTTCCCGCCCTGATGTGTCATGACACCCGGGAGGAGAGAGGCGCATCAGACGGGGAGGGACTCTTTTTGACCGCATCCTGTCGATGCCACAATGAGGTGCAGAGTATCTTCGACCGGTCGCACCGTTGCGCGAATCGCTTCGCTAACTCGACTTCTCTTTCCAGCAACGGATCGGCTAGTTTGGTTGGTTTCAGCCCCAATTCCAAGAGACAGGCGTTCTCCACGTGGAGAGAGTTATTCGCCGCTTCATTCCGGGGGTTAGGGAGGAACGACAATTCGCCTCCCGCAAGACCGCTAACTTTGTTGGCCAGCTCCAAAACGGTATGGGTTTCGGTCATCTGATTAAAGATCCGAACCCGCTCCCCCTTTTCCGGCGGGGTTTCGAGCGCCAACTCGACGCATCGAACACTGTCTCGGATATGAATAAACGCCCGGGTCTGGCCTCCGCTACCGTGAACGGTAAGAGGATGCCCCACGGCCGCTTGCATGAGAAAGCGGTTCAGGACCGTCCCATAGTCGCCGTCGTAGTCGAATCGGTTGATCAACACCTCATCCATCATGGTCTCTTCGGTGTTGGTTCCCCAGACAACCCCCTGATGTAGGTCGGTGACCCGGATCTTGTCGTTCTTGTTGTAGTAGTAGAACAGAAGGGCGTCTTGCGTTTTGGTCATGTGATAGATGCTACCGGGATCGGGAGGATACATGATCTGTTGTCGGACGCCCATGGCTTCGCCCTCACCCTCCACCCGCACGGTGATGTATCCTTCCGGGATTTTAAATCCAGCCGACCCGTATCCGTAGACGCCCATGGTGCCGAGATGAACGACGTGAATGTCCTTACCCGACTCAACAATTGCGCACAAAACATTGTTGGTCGCGTTGATATTGTTCCCGACGGTATACCGCTTGCTCGCGCTGCTCTTCATGGAATAGGGGGCCGACCGTTGCTCTGCGAAATGAACGATCGCGTCCGGCTCCACCGTCCGAATTAGCTCCAACAGCCGGTCATAATCTTCGGCGATATCGAGCAAGTGGAACTCAATATCTTTGCCCGACACTTTTTTCCAAGCGGCAAGACGGGCATGGATGGGATGAATCGGCGTAAGCGACTCGCACTCAAGTTCCACATCTATCTTTCGCCGGGAAAGATTATCGACAATGGTGACGTCCCACCCCCGTTGCGACAGATGCAGTGCGGTGGGCCAACCACAAAAACCGTCACCCCCCAAGATCAACACCTTTTGCGACATATGATTTCCCGCTTACATACGTTTAGGCGGCCTTCCGAACTCCGTTTCGGAAAGTCGAACAGATTCTGCGCCTCTGGCTTTCACCCGCCTCGACAACCCTTACGCCCCCTGCTGGTGGGCCAAAGCCCCACAAAGCAACCATTACAGAGAGAGGGCTACAACTCCTTATCGGCGTTTGCTGGGCGATACTTTACCCAAAACAACCCAAGTCGATGCGGCTCACAAGGAAAGAAGTATAGCATCCGCCTCTCCGCATGGTCTGAGGACTTCCCACCGGCGGCGCTATTGGTCGAGAAGGTCGCCCCGTTTATCGAGAGGGCTCGTATTGATCCAATACATCACGCTTCCGCAAGCGGTATACGAAAGGAGAATCCCCCCACTTTTCAGACGTTCCGCCATCTCGGCGAGGCGCTCTTCGAGTCTGGCGCGATCTTTCTCCGGCGTAAGCGTCGGGAAAGACGTGTAGGGGCGATCCAAGGCCGCCTCGATAACCAACGATAGCGCAGAGTCCCACTCTTCGGGATCGGCGAACGCCACCGCCAATGCTCGTTCAAATCGTAAACGGAACGCCATCGGTCCGCCGGCGCCAGCAGGAGCCAAGGGGGGGACCGGTGGTCGCGACTGGAAACGAGAAAGCACCGTTTGGATAGTTCCCCCGCGCGGCCCCTCTACGATCTCCGCTACGACGTCGCTCAATCGCTCATCATCCAATAGACACAAGAGGAGGGCTCGCCAACCAAGCGTTTTAGGATCCTTTGCCGTTACGTCAGAAGCGTTTTCTACTTTCGCGAGAGCCTCCCCGAGTAGACCTGCCGCCAAGTCGATTTGAGCCCCCTTAATCAGATAATCGGTCGGCCATGAGGACATCGTTTCACGAGACGCACGCCAAAGTTTTTCCGCTTCCCCTATTCTACCGCTAACCAACAATGCGTCAGTTTTCAGCATCGCCGCTCGAGCGTTGGTCGCGCTCAACGAGTCGTCCACTAATGAGATCACCTCCTCGTTGTATCCCATCAGGAAAAGGGCGTTCCCCTCCCCGACGACTCCTGCCATCGTTTGCTTCCGTTTCAACCGCCGGTAGAGGACTCTCGCCAGCGGAACCAGCCCCAACGAGAAAGCTTTCCCTGCCGCTTGCATAAGCAACGCGCAATGCCTCCCCTCCGGCGTTGTCTGCGCCACCTCTGGCTCAAGCAACGGCATCATCCGTTCGACCGCTAGGGCGCCATCCTCGGCGTCAAGAGCGTCGAGCGTTCCGAACAAGGCGGCTAACGCCCTAGCGTCGGGATTCCCTCGACTTTGAATTCGCTCAACCGCCGAACGATAGACCGACGTCGCATTGACGTCCCGAGATAATTTCGCCAATTGGAATAGCGCAATCTGGTCTTTCGGGTCGCATCGGAGAGCTTCTTCCAAAAGGGCTATCCCCTTTTCATGTTCGCCCAACTCCGAGAGTAGTAGAGCGCCATCCCGAGCCACATACGTCGCCTTCACATTCCAAAGAGAAAGGGCGAATCGGCAAAGAGTGACGATTGATTCGGTTCTCTTCTCCTCTCCGCACATCACGATCAGAACGCTAAGGATTCTGCTCTCCAAATTCTCCAAGAGAACGGAACCTCGCTCAATTTCCAGAATAGGGTCTAAAGAGATCGTCGATTCACGAAGAAGCGCTCCCGGTAGCGCATCGAATAGTCGAACTAATCGTCGCTCAGCG
The DNA here is from genome assembly GCA_942491805.1 of Nitrospinota bacterium. GTDB lineage: Bacteria > Nitrospinota_A > UBA7883 > UBA7883 > JADGGD01 > JADGCD01. Next base: position 64,046 of record CALOCG010000031.1, on the reverse strand, counting down.
TCGGCGAGGAATACCATTCCAGCGGTGGCGTGAATTCCCACTTCCAGTGAGAGCGTCGCCGGGTTCTCCAAGTTTCGCTTCAAGATTTCGACGGTCTTTTCAAATTCGCTCCGCACTGAGGATATATCCTCATCCAGTCGATGCCCCATGTTCACCGCCATGACATGGGGACGTGATTCTTGAGGCCACGATTTTCCCAGTCGCCCCATCAGTGCAATCAGCAGAGCAAACAGCGCATTTTGTATCTCGTTGTCCGATCGCAATGTATCAAGACTAAGCGCCGTTTGCGTCAAGAATGCTTTCGCCTCCTCCTCATCGGAGGAACCCAAGGGGCTTCGCAACCTTCGAACGCGCGCCTGCATTCTCTGAACCAACAGATTCATCCAGTGGGCCTGGCCTTCGGTTATGCTTTTAGACAAACCGACGCAAGCCTCTTCAACTCGCGCAATGAATGCGACCGTCACTTCTTCGAACGTCGCATCTCCCACTCGAGATAAAAGCCAAGCCGCTTGAACGGGCGCGATCGTCATCGCCCACCCTTCCAGTGAAAGGAGCTCTCGTTCTCCTTTCGGTGGAGAAGACGAAGCCAGATATTCATCAATATGGTAGCTGGCGAAAGACATTTCCCCTTCCGCAACACAGACCACATTACCGTCACCTCTCGGGACAGCAGAGATGATCCTCACCCCCGAGTTTGTCGTCGTTTCAAGCCGATGACGCTCGTGATGATCAAAAAGGGAAGAAGGAATGTTGATCCCCCCGATGAGCCAAAGATTATCGCTCAACGATGTCACCCTATTCGGCCACTCCAAAGGCTGACCGGGATAGACGTCAAGCGCCGTCCCCTCAAAAGAAACAGTCATCAGCCGATGGTTACACGTATCGGCGATCAAAAGCCCTTCGCGGCAGGCGACCATATCCATGGGAAATTGCAGGAGAGGGGTATCTCCCACCATCCCTTTCACCCCGTCGGCGATGATCGCTTCGGTCACCCCATCTCGGTCGAGGCTCCACGTCCCCCGTTCGCCCCAGGTCGCAAGAGGTTTTCCCTGACGGTCGACCACCCGAATGCGGCAGTTCCCCCGGTCGAGAATGGCCACGCGACCGTCGGGTAACGGAGCCACCGCCACCGGTTCGTCGAACTGATGGTCGTCGGCTCCAATGGAGCCGAACGTGCCGACGAACGATCCATCGAGAGCGAACCGTTGGACCCGGTGGTTCCAGCTATCGCAGACCCATATTTCGTCACCGACAAGGGCCATCCCGGCCGGATACCAGAACTGGCCTTCGCCACTCCCCTGTCCACCGACCACCCGTTCGCATACCCCGTCGGGAGAAAAGACGAGAATCCGATGGTTGAACTCGTCGGTGGTCCAGAAGCGACCGTCGCCATCGACAATCAAAGAGCGAAAGGAGACCGGCGCCGCTTCGGGAATGCCTGTGAGAGGGATCGACCGTTCGAGAGAAAGGCCGGGAATGTCATCAGGAGAGGTCGGTTCGTTCATCGTCCTCGAAGGGCTGAGGGTTGTGTCGTCGAAGAGAAAAGGTCGTCGATCCCGACAGTCTATCAACCCCGCCGTAATGGTGGCAATACGATTCCCTCAGCCGGGAGGTAGCTCGGGGTCGATCATCATCGACATTATCCCGGCGTTCATCAGTTTGGCTTCGATAGCGGCCAACGCCCCCCGAAGCCGGGAGGATCGCGTCGGCGCCGAGCCGTTTCGCGTCGTCGTACCCGACCATCGGCGCTTCCGGCGCATCGTCGGGAAGTACCGCCTCGGTATCGTCAAGATAACCTGCCACCGTCAGGCCGTGGCGAACAAGAACGCCCCCCGCCATGGCGGCGGCCCGTCCCGCCCCGGCGATGACCAATCGCTCGACCCCCCGTGTCCGCAGCCCTTCGCAATAGACCGCCTGCCGTTCTTCGATCATCCCCCCCCATCGTTCGGCGAATCGGGTGTTGTTGGCCGCCACCGTCGCCTGTCGCTCCGCCGTGGGGAGTTTCGTCACCGTTTGCGAAGTGTGATGGATAATCCCCGTGCGGGCCGCCACCAACGTCGGGCGCCCCGCCTCACCGGCTTTCAGGCAGAGATCGACATCCTCAAGGCCGAACCGATACCCTTCTTCGAACCCTCCGACCTCCTCAAAGAGAGAGCGGTCGATGAGGAGAAGCGCGGCGATAGCGGCCCATCGTCGGCGAACACCGCTATAACGCGAATCGTTGACATCGCCGCCGTCGCCGAGTATGAACGGGTTCCCCCACATCGGGAGAGCCTCTCCGGCGTGTTGTAAGCGACCGTCGGGATAGGTCAGCGTCGCCGAGACGAGGGCGCCGGTCTCACGATGAAGCGCACGCAGAGGGGTCAGCCAGTCGGCCCGACTCTCGACGTCGTTATTGAGAAAAAGCAACGTCCCCTCGTCGGCCTCGTCGGCCCCCCGGTTGCAGGCTGCCGAGAAAGAAAGGTCGGGCGCCCCGACGACCCGTTCGACCGCCGACCATCGCAGGGCGTCGAGTCGCTTACGGGTGGCGTTATCCGGGCTGTTATCGACCACCATCACCCGACCGACGGCGCCGCCGCAGAAGGCGCGAAGCGACCGCAAGGTCAGCTCGGTCATCGCCTCTTCCCCTTTCACCGGCGCAATCACCGTCAACCGCCCCATTATTTCCCCTTTTTGCAGTCGCTTGATTCTATCCCGCCGGTAGGCTTTTGCGCTATTCTGGAGTGGCTTTTTCTACCGTTCGCCATCCTCAAAGGAACCTTATGAACGACCACGTCGAACGTTTTATCCGTCTGGCCCGACAAGACCACGCGGGGGAAACTATGGACGAGCGGTCCTTCTGGCGTTTGCAGGTGGCGGCCCGCGACGCATTGGTCGCCATCGACAGTTCGTCGGGCGCTTCGACAAGGCGAGCGCTCGAAGAAATCCTCGCCGTGTTGCAAGGACTCCTCGACGGAACGTCGGCCTCGCTGGTCCTCAAACAAAAGGGGGGGTATGGCAGGTGGCGGCGGCAGTCGGCGGCTACCGCCCGGAGAGCCTCGGCCAGACCATCGACCCGGGGGGGGAATCGGTCAGCGCGCAGGTGATCCGCACTAAAAAGCCGTTCTACTTCTCCGATATCGGCCAGATCAATCCCACCGAGAACGATCGGCAGAAAGAAGAGTATCCGACCGACATTTTCTGTTCCTTCCCCATCACCGGTGTCGACGGGACCGTGCTGGCGGTGTTGAACGTCTCGGGCATCACCGGCGCCCATCCGCTCTTCGCCCACGAAACCAGCTCCCTCGACGGCGCTTTGGCGGCAGTGGCGGTGAAGATGGCCAAGCTGAACAAAAACGCCGAAACCCGTCGACTCGCCGCCCGGTCGGCGGCGCAGCGGGAAGAGCTCGACTCGGCGCTCAAAAACCTCAGCGAAGCCAAGGAGCAAGAGACGCTCAAAGAGCGCCTGATGTTCATGATGGTCCACGACCTCAAAAACCCGCTGGCGCTTATTCTCTCCAACCTCTCGGCGCTGGCCGAAACCCCCCTCACCGACGAAGGAAAAGAACTGGTGGAACTCTCCCGATTCGGGGGGGAACGGCTTTTCGACATGATCAAGTCGTCGTTGGACAGCTATCGCATCCAGAGCGGCAAGATGAACTTGACCGTGGCCCCCTTCGACCTTGCGGCGCTTCTGAAAGGCCTCGTGCGGGAGTTCGCCGTATCCGCTCGCTATGACGATATCACCCTCGCCTATGTCGGCCCCGACACCGCGCCGATGACCGGCGACGAAGGGGTCGTTCGCCGCATCGCCTCCAATCTACTCGACAACGCCTTGCGCCACTCCCCATTGGGGGGAAGGTGACCGTCTCTCTCGCCAGCGAGGAGGAATGCCTGCGATTTCATGTCGACGACGAGGGGGAGGGGATCCCTCCTGACGAGCGGAAGCGGGTTCTCGATCTTTTCGCACAAGCCGAGGGGGGGGGGAACGCGGGGGGATACGGCCTCGGGCTGGCGTTCTGCGCCATGGCCTGCCAAGCCCACGGCGGTTCGGTGACCATCGACGCGTCACCGACCACAGGCGCCCGCCTGACGGTCGCTCTGCCGGTGGCGCCGCCCGAAGGGGATTAGACCCCCTTGAGCTTCGCCAGATAATTATCGACCTCGGTCATGGTCGGATCGAGTTCTTTGGCTTTCGCAAAAGAGGGGCCGCTTTTTTCTTCGTGGCCCGACTTGAAATAGGCGACCCCCAGATTGAACCGCAACCCGGCGTCGTCGGGCGCAAGGGCCACCCCTTTCTCGTATTCCTTCACCGCCAGCCCATAGCGATCCGAGCGACGGTAGATCATCCCCCTGAGATTATAGGGAACCAGCGAGGAGGGATTAATTTCGGCCGCTTTGGCGAGCCAGTCGAGCGCCTCTTCTCCCCATCCGGCGTGATGGAGGGCCACCCCAATGGTTTCGTAGACGTCATACCGGCCGTCGGCCAAACTTTCCGCTTTGCCGAAAGCGAACAGGGCCTTTCCCTTTTCTTCCTGATCGGCGAAGGCCTGGCCTAAGGCGAGCCATCCTTCGGCGTCGTCAGGCTCCATGACGGAGACCCGCGCGAAGACCTTGGCCGCCGCCTCTTGCTGTCCGGTCTTCCGATAGGCGACCATGAGATTGTAGTGAGCGGCCAAAAGATCGGGATCGGCGCTCGTCGCCTGTTCGAGATCGGCGACCCCCTCCCGTTCTTCGGCCATATCGCCGGTCGCTTCGCCATGGGCCACTAAAGCGGCGCCAAGAGCGCTTTTCCCGATAGCGAGATTATGGCCGTTCTTCCCCTCTTTCTCGGTCAGGCGCACCGCTTCGTCGAGGGTCTTCACCGCTTCATCAAGCCTTCCTGCCTTCAGAAACGCTTCGCCCAATCGTCGTTTCAGCCCGGCGTCTTTCGGGCGCTCAACGGAGGCGACGGTCAGCTCGGCCAACGACGCTTCGACCCTCCCCATCTTCCGCAAGACTTTCGACAACAGATCGTGGGCTTCCACCACCCCAAAATCGCGGGCGATCGTGGTCCGAAGCCACTTCTCCCCTTCGTCGAGTTTGCCGTAGCGAAGCGAGACGCGCCCCATAAAGAGAGGGGCCACATGACTCCAAGAGGTAAGCTCGACCAGTTTAAGAATCCGTCCGCGCATCGCCTTGTATTCGTCGTCGGACGCAGGTTCGCCGGGGTTCTCTTCTTTGCGGCGGGCGAAGGCGGCGTCGATATCTTTTTTGATCTGCGACAGTTTCAACACCGTCAACCGTTCGAGCTTTTCTTTGAGCGCCCCTTGGGTAAACGGTTTGACGATATATTCGTCGACCCCGGCTTGAATGGCGACGATGATGTTGTCCTTCAACTGCTCGGCGGTCAGCATCACGAACCAAAGATCGCGCACCCGTTCGTCGGCGCGGATCTGTTTGAGAAGGTCGATGCCGGGAACCGGGAGCATGTTCCAGTCGACGATAGCGAGGTCATACCGATTCGGCGTGTCGTGAGAAGTGATGATCATATCCCACGCCTCTTTGCCGTTTTTGGCTTGGGAAATGTCGGTGACGCCCAAGCCGATCATCGCTCGCTTGACCGTCTGTCGCATAGGACCCATATCGTCGACAACAAGAACCCGCATTACTCTGTTCCGTTTCGAGAGAGGTGGCGAAGTGGCTAATCGGGTAATTTTATCATAAAATACAAAGCCTTACTCAAAACATCATCACCGGAGGGGCCATGCGCCACTGGCTGTTCAAATCGGAACCGATCACCTTTTCACTCGACCACCTGAAAGCCTGCCCGAAAAAAACCGACTCGTGGGACGGAGTGCGGAATTATCAGGCCCGGAACTTCATGCGAGACGAGATGAATAAAGGGGACCTCGGCTTTTTCTACCACTCCAACTGCGCCGAACCGGGGATCGTCGGGGTGGTGAAGATCACGAAAGAGGCCTATCCCGACCGGTTCCAGTTCGACCCCAAGAGCAAATACTACGACCCGAAAGCGACCCCCGACAATCCCCGCTGGGTCAACGTCGACGTCACCTATGTCCGACACTTGCCGCAGATCGTGACCCTCGCGGCGCTGAAAGAGCATCCCGGCTTGCGCGACATGAAGGTGATCGCCCGGGGGAACCGTCTCTCGATCACCCCGGTGACCGACAAGGAGTGGGAGATCATCATGGCCATGGCCGAGGCATAAGCTGATATAATTCCCCGTTTCTATATAAGCATCCGAACGGAGTTTTACCTTGGACATTCCAAGCCAGTACGAACCGAAAGAGGTCGAAGAACGTTGGGGCGCCGCCTGGATCGAAAAGGGGGTTTTTCACGCCGACGAAAACGAGCCGACCGGAAAACCGTCGTACACCGTCGTCATCCCCCCTCCCAACGTCACCGGCGCTCTTCATATCGGCCATGCGCTCAACAACACGTTGCAGGACATCCTGATCCGGTTCAAACGGATGGACGGCTTCAACGCCCTCTGGATGCCGGGGACCGATCACGCCGGTATCGCCACGCAAAACGTGGTGGAGCGAAAGCTGGCCTCCGAGGGAACCGACCGGCATGCGCTGGGGCGCGACGCTTTCGTGGAGCAGGTGTGGGACTGGAAAGCGATCTACGGTGGGCGGATCATCAACCAGCTCAAGCGGATCGGCGCCTCCTGCGACTGGGAGCGAGAGCGGTTCACCATGGACGAGGGACTCAGCAAAGCGGTCCGCGAAGTCTTCGTCACCCTCTACGACGAAGGGCTGATCTATAAGGGCGAGTACATCATCAACTGGTGCCCCCGTTGCCACACGGCCCTCTCCGACATCGAGGTGGAGCATGAAGAAAAAGCCGGGAACATGTGGCACATCACCTACCCGGTGGAGGGAAGCGACGCCTCGTTCGTTATCGCCACGACCCGACCCGAAACGCTCCTTGGCGACACGGCGGTGGCGGTCCACCCGGACGACGAGCGGTATAAACATCTCATCGGCAAGAACGTCCTGATCCCGCTGATCAACCGGGCGATCCCGATCATCGCCGACGAATATGTCGATATGGCCTTCGGCTCCGGTGGGCTGAAGGTGACCCCGGCCCACGATCCGAACGACTTTTTGCTTGGCCGGAAACACGACCTGCCGTTGATCAAGATTTTCGACAAAGACGCGGTGATCAACGAAAACGGCGGCCCCTACAAAGGGCTCGACCGGTACGTCGCCCGTAAACAGATCGTCGACGATCTGGAGGAGGCGGGGCTTCTGGTGAAAGTCGATGAGCATAACCACGCCGTCGGCGCCTGTTACCGGTGCGCGTCGGTGGTGGAACCGGACGTCTCGCCGCAATGGTTCGTGAAGATCGCTCCCCTTGCCGCTCCGGCTATCGAGGCGGTGAAGTCGGGCGAGGTGAAGTTCGTCCCGCAGCATTGGGAGAATCTCTATTTCGACTGGATGGAGAATATCCGCGACTGGTGCATCTCGCGCCAACTCTGGTGGGGGCACCGCATCCCGGCGTGGAGCTGCGCCGACTGCGGACATATGACCGTCCACCGGACCGACCCGACGGCCTGCGCGAAATGCGGTTCGTCGGACATCGCGCAAGAAGAAGACGTTCTCGACACTTGGTTCTCGTCGGCCCTCTGGCCTTTCTCGACACAGGGATGGCCGGAGAAGACGGCGACGCTCGATAAGTTCTACCCCACCTCGACGTTGGTAACCAGCTTCGACATCATCTTCTTCTGGGTCGCACGGATGATCATGATGGGGAAGAAGTTCACCGGTCAGGCGCCTTTCAAAGATGTCTATATCCACGCTCTCGTCCGCGACGCGGAAGGGAAAAAGATGAGCAAGTCGTCGGGGAACACCATCGACCCGTTGGACGTGATGGAAAAGTTCGGCGCCGACGCCATGCGGATGACCCTCGCCGCTCTTGCGGCGCAGGGACGTGACATCAAGCTGGCGGAGGAGCGGATCGAAGGGTACCGGAACTTCTGCAACAAGCTCTGGAACGCCTCCCGGTTCGCCCTTATGAACCTCGAAGGGTTCGACATGACGACCACCGACGTCGACCGGGACGATCTGGCCTTGGCCGACCGGTGGATTTTGTCGCGCCTGAATCAGACTATCGTCGATGTACGAAAAGCGTTGGACGATTACAAGTTCAACGAGGTGGCCAACGCTCTTTACCGTTTCACCTGGAACGAGGTCTGCGACTGGTATCTCGAATTGTCGAAACCGCGTCTCTCGGGACGGGAGCCGGGGAAAGAAGCGGCGCAGCACACGTTGGCCCACGTCATGGAATCGACCATGCGCTTGCTCCATCCGATCATGCCGTTTATCACGGAGGAGCTGTGGCAACGGTTCAAACCGTCAGGCGATATGGTGACGACTGCGGCGTTCCCGAAGGTCGACGCGTCGCGGATCGACGACGCTATCGAAGCCGATATGGGGGTGGTGATGGAGGTGATCGTCGCTATCCGCAACATCAAAGGGGAGCTGTCGGTAAAACCGTCGCAAACGGTCTCGGCCTCTCTTTTCACCGGCGACAAAACGACCGTGGCCGATGTGGTCACGCGGCAGGCGCCGTTCATCAATACGCTGACGAAGGCGACGATTACGCTGATCGACTCTCTTGACGACAAACCGGTCGATTTCGCGGTCGGCATGGCGGCCGGGTGCGAGCTCTTCGTCGATCTGGCGGGGCTTGTCGATATGGACGAGCGAAAGAAGAAGATCGAGAAGGAGCTGGCGAAGCTGGAAAAGGAGATCGCGGTCTACGACAAGAAACTCTCCAACGAACGCTTCGTGGCCAACGCGCCGCCGGAGGTGGTCGAAAAGGATCGGCTGAAACTGGCGAAGTTCAAGGAAGAAGCCGAGAAACTCCGGGCGTATCTTTAGGAGAAAACGTACCAAAAGAAAGCCGGAATCATCGACCGCTCCCAACAGGGATGTACCGGCGTTTTTCAGGAACGACCCGTGACTGAAAAAGGGAGTCCGCCAAAAACCGCGCGTTTTGGCGGACGAGGGAAAAAGGAGATGAGGGGACTTTTTCCACAACCTGCTAATCGAGGGTCTCTCGATATCTAATGACCGCAATGGTCAATGCCACCACCATAAATAAGGCCATCGGCCAGACGAACGGCGCGATATCGACCACCGTCAGCCCCTTGAGCAATATCCCCCGGACGATGCGCAAGAAGTGGGTCAACGGCAGAATCGAGCCGATCCACTGCGCCCATTCGGGCATCCGCGAAACGGGAACATGAAGCCGGACAAAAGCAACGACGGGAGAAAGAAGAAGAACGCCATCTGCACCGCCTGCAACTGGTTCCGCGCCACCGTCGAAAAAGTGATCCCCACCGAAAGGTTGGCGGCGATAAAAATAAACGAGACCGTCAACAGGAGGGCGATCGATCCCATCATCGGCACGTTGAAAATGAGCCATGCGAGAAAGAGAATCAGCCCCGCCTGAATATAGCCGACGATGATGTAGGGGATGATCTTCCCGATCATCACCTCCAACGGGCGGACCGGGGTCGAGAGAAGGTTCTCCATGGTCCCCCGTTCCCGTTCGCGGGTCATGGCGACGCCGGTGACCAGCACCATGGTCATGGTCAACACCACGCCGAGCAACCCCGGCACGATGTTGTAGCGCGTCACCGACTCCGGGTTGTAGAGGCGATGGACCGTCAGTGTCGCTCTCGGCGAAGATGCGCCGCCGAAGAGTGTCGGCACGATGGTCGTGACCGCTCCCAACGCGCTCCCGGCCGCCACCGGATCGGTGGCGTCGACCTGCAACAAGATCGAAGGGGACTCTCCCCGGAACAACGCCCGCTCGAAATCGGAGGGGAACGAGAAGACGAACTGGACCTCCCCCCGGTCGAGCATCCGAGCCGCCTCGGCCTCGGTCACTTTCGGCGCTATGATTTCAAAATAGCCGCTGTTCCGCAGGGCCGCCATCAGCTCGCGGGTATGGTCGCTCGTTTCGGCGTAGGTGATCGCCGTCGGCAATCCTTTCGGGTCGAAGTTAATGGCGTAGCCGAAGATGATCAACTGCATGATGGGAATGCCGATCATGATGGCGAAGGTCACCCGGTCACGGCGCATCTGGCGAAACTCTTTCACCATCACCGCCGCCATCCGGGTGGGAGAGAAGAAGGCCATCATTGTTTGACCCCCTGCATCAGATCGATGAAGACATCCTCCAACCCCGGCGCCCCCGGTTTGACCGAAAGCCCCTCGTCGGCCAACATGCGCATCGACGAGGCCAAGGCGTCGGCGTTCCGTCCGCTGACGTGCAGCGTGGCGCCGAAGAGGGCCACCTGCTCCACCCCCGGCATGGTCTGGATACGGCGCGACAAAGACCAAGCGGCGTCGGCGGTAACGACCCATGTGGCAAGCCCTGACTGGGCGATCACCTCGGCGGCGGTTCCTTGGGCTTAAATGTCACCGTAAGCGATGTAGGCCAGTTTGTTGCACCGTTCCGCCTCGTCCATATAGTGGGTCGAGACCAGTGTCGTCACCCCATCTCCCGCGAGCGACTGGATCGTGTCCCAGAAATCGCGCCGCGCCGCCGGATCGACCCCGGCCGTCGGTTCGTCGAGCAGTAACAGTTTTGGTTTGTGCATCAGACTCGCCGCCAACGCGAGCCGCTGCTTCCAACCGCCGGAAAGCCCCCCTGCCAGTTGGTCGCGGCGATGACCGAGGCCCAGTCGTTCGATGGCCCGGTCGACCACTTTCTTCCGTTGCGGGATGTCGAACATCTGCGAGATGAAATCGAGATTCTCCCAGACCGTTAAATCTTCGTAGAGAGAAAACCGCTGGGTCATGTAACCGACGTGTCGTTTGATCGACGCCTGTTCGGTTCGGACGTCATAGCCGAGACAGGTCCCCTCCCCTTCGTCGGCGGAGAGGAGGCCGCAGATCATCCGAATGGTGGTGGTCTTGCCGCTCCCGTTGGGGCCGAGGAAACCGAAGATGTCCCCCTCTTCGACGGTCAGCGAGATCCCTTTCACCGCCGGAACCCCTCTAAACGACTTGGCCAGTCCGGTTACCTCTATGACTGGTCGTCGTGTCACGGGGTCACCGTCACCGGCAGACCGGGGGGGAGACCGTCGGCGCCATCGCGGCGAGCCTCGACAAGGAAGACGAGTTTCTCGCGGCTCTCGCGGCTATAGATGAAGGGGGGGGTATACTCCGCCTTCTCGCCGACCCGGGTGACCTGGTAGAGGATCGGCGACGCCAAACCGTCGGCGGTGACGGTGACGTTCGTCCCTGGCGCAAGCGTCGGGAGAGCCGATTGCGGCGCGAAGAAACGGACGAGGCGACCGTTGTCGGGAAGGAGCCGGACCACCCCGCCCCCCCGGCGCCACCCATTCCCCTTCTCGCCGGGCGACGAGGATGACGAGACCATCGGCAGGCGCGACGCCGGTCATCTGGCTCAGGCGCCATGCGGCCTGCGTCACCACCGCATTGGCGGCGCGCGACGTGGCGGCGGCGGCTTCGATATTTCGCATGGCCTGTCGTAGCCGTGCGGCGGTCGCGGCTTCCCGCGCCGTCGCCTGATCGAGGGTCGCCTGGTCGATCACCTTGCCGGTGGAGAGACGCCGGGCCCGTTTCAGTTCGGCGACCGCCAGATCGTGATCGGCTTTGGCTTGATCGCGCGCCGCCTGAAACGCCGCCAGTTGCGACGAGCTCGCTCCCGCTTCGCCTGCGTCGCCCGAGGCCCGCTGGTTCGCTTCGGTCAGCTGCGCCCGCTCGGCGGTGGGGTCGAGTTCGAAGAGAAGTTCCCCTTTTTTCACCCGAGCCCCCTCATCGACGGCGAGCCGCATCACCCGCCCTCCGAGAGGCGCGGCGACGGTGACGTATTCCCCTTCGACGTACCCCTGATAGGTTCCGTCGGCGGCCGGGTCGCATGAGGCGAGCAAGAGAAGAAGCGTTCCGATCAATCGTTGTCGCATTACCCTATCTCTCCTAAGGCGAACCGCTTCGCCCAGTTGGCTTCGACCCCCTGTTTTAAGGTCGCCCATTGCGGATCGGCCAAGGTCGGGTCCCGCTCCACCAGATTAAACGCTACTTTCCTCGCTTCGGCAAGAATGGCGTTGTCGCGCAAGATGTCGGCCAGACGAAACTCGGCCACGCCCGACTGTTTGACGCCGAAGAAATCGCCGGCGCCCCGTATCGCCAAGTCCTCTTCGGCGATGGCGAAACCGTCTTGATGTCGGGCCATCACCTTCAATCGTTCCCAGCCGGGAGCGCCGGGGCCCGTATCGGCCATCAGAAGACAGCGCGACGTATGAGACGACCTTCCGACCCGCCCGCGCAACTGATGCAACTGCGACAGGCCGAACCGTTCGGCGTGTTCGATCATGATGACGGTGGCGTTAGCGACGTCGACACCGACTTCGACGACGGTTGTCGAGACAAGGACGTCGATGGTTCCGTCGCGGAAGGCGGCCATGACGGCCTCTTTTTCTATCGACTTCATCCGCCCGTGGGTCAGGCCGAGACGAAGGCCGGCGAGCCCGTCATGTTGCAACTCTTCGAACATGGTGGTGGCCGCTTTCAGTTCGAGCTTCTCACTCTCTTCCACCAACGGATAGATGACGTAGGCTTGCCGCCCTTTGGCGACTTCGTCCCGCACTCGCTCCAACGCTTCGCCCCGACGCGACGGGGGATAGACGGTGGTGGCGATGGGGCTCCGCCCCGGCGGAAGTTCGTCGATGATCGAGACGTCGAGATCGCCGTAGGCGGTCATGGCAAGCGTTCGGGGGATCGGGGTGGCGGTCATGATGAGGGCATGGACCCGATGGCCCCGCGCCATCAGGGCGGCCCGTTGCCGTACGCCGAATCGGTGTTGTTCGTCGATGACGGCGAGTCCCAGGCCGTGGAAGGTGACGCCGTCTTGAATGATGGCGTGGGTGCCGACGACGATATGGACGCTGCCGTCGGCGATGGCGGCGAGGGTTTCTTTCTTCCCCGGGGAGGCGGAGGTGAGCAGGGCGACGTTGACCGACGTTCCTTCCAACAACGTCGTTACGTTGCGATGATGTTGGGCGGCGAGGATTTCCGGTCGGCGCCATGATGGCGGCCTGTTTCCGGTTCCGCACGGCGATCAACGCGGCGGCGAGCGCGACGGCGGTTTTGCCGGAGCCGACGTCGCCTTGCAAGAGCCGACTCATCGGATGGCCGGAACCGAAATCTTTGGCGATCTCCATCAAGGCTCGCTCTTGGGCGCCGGTGAAGGCGAAGGGGAAGACGGAGCGAATCTTCGCCATGAGGGGCTCATCGACGATGAAGGCTTCGCCGGGGGCGGATCGTTCTTGCCTTCGTTTCAACGCCAGCGCGGCTTGAGTGATAAAGAACTCGTTAAAGACAAGTTTCTTATGCGCCCGACTCTGTCCGTCGTTCAATTGCGCGACGTCGGCGTCGGGCTGGGGCCAATGCAGTTGCCGGATGGCGTCGCCCAAGCTGGGCAAACGATAGCTCTGGTTCATTTCGTCGGGCAAGAAGTCAACGAGGCTTTCGACATATTCTTCGGCCGCTGCGAGGGCGGTTCGGATGGCTCGTTGTTGCAGCCCCTCGGTGAGGGGATAGACCGGAATGATTTTTGGGCCCTGTACGGCCTCCTCATCCCCTCCTTCCTCTTCACTCAGGGGAAGGCATTCGGGGTGGGTCATCCGTTTGCTCCCCCGATATTTGTCGTAGTCGACTTTGCCGGCGACGAGCCAACGGCTCCCGGCTTCGAACCGGGCTTGGTAGGCTTTGGCGGGGGCTCTAAACCACATCGCTTTCATCACGCCGGTTTCGTCGCCGAAAGAGACTTCGAACACTCTTCGCCCGCCGCGCGACCGGTACGAGGCATGAGCCTCTCTTACGGTGGCCCGAACGCTTTCGACGACGCCGGCTTCTATCTCGGCGATCTTCTTGACGGCGCTCCGGTCTTCGTACCGATGCGGAAAAAGGAACAAAAGATCGCTGACGGTGGTGACGCCGAGTTTGGCCAAGAGTTCGGCTTTCTTCGGCCCGACCCCTTTGAGGTACTGAACCGGCTGATCCCTTACCGCTACGCCAAACGTCATGAAACCCCCAAGGCGTCACTTTCTTTTGAAAAAGACAAGGTACCCCCGGAACGGAAACCAAATCAACTTGCCGGGGGTGAACGTAACCGAAGAAAACTTTCGGCCGTTCCGCTTGGGAGACCCTACGAGTCTCCCGGACGAAACGGGTTAGGTTCGCCGGTTACTATCCTACTTCAAAGACGGAACGGAGGGGGTCATCTTGCGGGGTGTCGAAGGCTCTTCCTATTTCGTTTGCGCCGAGCGTGTGGTGTCCCGCTTGATAATAGATTCCTGCACCAACGTCGGCGAGACGGTAAGCCCGTTATAAGCTTTCACCGATTTCTCCCACGGCAGAAATCCTTCCCGCGAGACTTTCACGTGATGGACCCCCTCTTTGAGGGCGATCTGCACCGGCGTGGCGCCGACGTAGACCCCGTCGACTTCGATGTCGGCGTTGGCCGGGTTACTCTCCACCAGCACGGAGACTTTTCGAATGGTCGGAGGGAGGATGGTCGTGGTGATGACGGCGGTCGGATTTTTGCGGAAGGTCTCCCCCACTTCCACGGTGGAGGCGGCGCCCCCGCCGGTGACCGGGGTTTCGGCCTGGATGTTCCCGGTCATCGTTTCGGCCTGCGCGCCGCCGGGTGGTAGAAGAAGGGCCACGGCCGCCAAGGCCAGCGCGATCAGTTTCATCGGTCTCGTCTCCTTTTGCATTATCGGCCCGGTCAGAAGGGGGATTCGCCGGTCAGCAGTTTCATGACTTTATCGTTCATCCTCAGGTTATACGAACAGGACGAGAGGATGAGAGGTGAATTGACGTCGATAAGACGGGCGTTGATGATGACGCTATCGTCGGTGGCGACGTAGGTTCCGGCCAGCACGGCCCGGGCGTTGCTCCGCCCCAGCAGTTCGCGGGTATCGCGGGAGAGGATCATCTCGCCGACCTCTTCTCGAATGAAGATGTCCCGTCCTTTTCTGATCTCGGAGACGGTGAATCCGGCCAGATGCATTTCGTTGAGCAAACGCTCCGCCAAGACCCGCCCGAAGACCGACGACCGGTTCAGGTTGTTCAGATCGACGAAGGTGGTGACCACCACCGGCTGATCGAGGACTTCGCGCGCGCGGAGCTGGCTCTTGACCACTTGGGCCATATAGCGGGCGCCGAACTCGTCGCCGCCTGCGGTGGTTCCCCCACGACCGCT
Organism: Nitrospinota bacterium; assembly: GCA_942491805.1. Classification (GTDB taxonomy): domain Bacteria; phylum Nitrospinota_A; class UBA7883; order UBA7883; family JADGGD01; genus JADGCD01. The sequence goes on along the minus strand of CALOCG010000031.1, from coordinate 48,812 downwards.
CATACCATAGCCGCCGGAGGCGCACCCTGCCGTCGCCAGCAGGAGCAGCGTCACGAGGCCGTTACGTACCATTCGCATGTCAGTACCCTTCCACCGTTTCGCCCGGCATGACGGTTGTCACTTCGTTTTCGAGCATCGCTTGCACGAACTTGTTTTTCGGTCCAGCGTCGACCACCATCTGACCTACCCCAACCACTTTTTTGCTCTGCCCCATCACCAGCCGGGCGTTGACCAACGCCTGATCTCCGGCGCGGGTATACGTGCCGACCAGATAGGCGTCGGCGGAGTGATCGCCGATGAGCTGCGACATTTCGCGGGTCATGGCCAGTTCGCCGATGCGGATGTCGGTATACATCTCGGGGGTGATCCGCACCTCCGCCACGTCGGCGCCGAAGGTGGCCAGTTCGCCGATCAACCGGTCGGCCAGAAACCGCCCGAAGGTGGTGGCCCGGTAGAGATGATCGATGTCGACGAAGGTGGCGACCATGATACGCGGCTTCTTGCCGCTCATCAGTTTCGGCGCCGTCTCGAAGGCGTTTTGCGCCATCTGCCGGATCATCAGATCGAGGGTCACCGAATAGGGATCGGTCTCCGGTTGCAGTTTGGGGCGATAGTTCAGAATCCCGGTATCGTCTTGTGATCGTTCCCGACGGGGAGTCGTCATCTCGTCGTAGGCGGCGGCGTCCATCATGCTTTCGAGGAACCGGTCGCCCCGTAAGTCCATCTGCGCCGTGGCGGCGGAGAGGATGGCCGCGTCGGAGGCGGCGACGAGCCGCACGTTGATCAACGCCTGCGGGCCGGAGCGGGCGAAGGTCCCCACCAACACGGCGTCGACCTGATGGACGGCGGCGACCTCGCTCCCTTTCCGCGAAAGGGAGAACTCCCCTTCGTGATCTTTTATGTAATAGCCGGTGGTCTTCCTCGGCTCGATGACCCGATACCCCAAGGCGCTCATCTCGGTCATCAGTTGCTCGGCGCAGATCCTCCCGAACGGGGTGGCCCGGTAGAGATCTTCCACCGGCGCCAACGTCGTCATCAAAACCGTCTTCCCGTTCCCTTGCCGATTGGCATGGCCGCCGAACTGGCGGGGGGAGAGGGAGACGCCGACCGAGTCGTTCCCGTCGGCCAGTTGACGGGCGAGGTAACGCATCTTCCAGACAAAACGTTGGGTATAGATCGATTCTTTCGGGGGCCATGCGTCCATCCCATATTCGTCCTGGTCGGACGCAAGGTCCCTTCTAAAATCGGGTTCCTTGTTATAGGTGGAGCAGGCGGTCGCTCCGACGGTCAGCGCCAGAAAGACGCCGAGCAGGCGGACGACGGTTCGATGCGGTTTCACGGCGTTCTCCTATCATGGCGCTGAAAAACTATCTGCGTTGGTTCCGGAGTATCGAAATCAGGATCGCAATCCTCACGCATTTCCATATACGCTCCGGTTTCTCCCTGCTTTCTCTTGCCGGAGCCTGCTTCGAAAACGTTTTTCAACACCATGCTACGCTCCCGGTTTGGTGGCGATCACCGGCACGGCGATGCTGCGCCCCGGCTGTCCCTTGTCAAGCAGCTCTCCTACGGGGCCGCCGAAATAATCCCCCACCACCATCTGCCCCGCCGAGACGACCCGGCCGGTATCGACGTCGATGAGCCGCGCGTTGACCACCACCTGATTCCCGAACCGGGAATAGGCGCCGGTGACCACCGCATCGACTTGCGCGCTTTGCATCAAAGCCGAAGCTTGGCGGGTCAGGGCCACTTCGCCCACTTCAGGAGTGATGCTGATCTGGACCCGCTGCCGAATCTCCCGGAGACGGAAGCCGAGTTTAAAAAGCTCCATGCCGAGGTCTTCCGCCACATAGCGGCCAAAGGAACTGGTCTCGTCGAAGTTGTCGAGATCGACGAAAGTCGTCACCGCCACGGTCTCGTCGGTCGGATCGAACTCCCGCAGCCGGTTGACCATCTCGATGGCGATGACTTGTATCTCCTTATTGAACGCTTGTGCGGGACCACCCGCGTCATGTTCTTCTTGCAGGCGGGTAAGCGAGGTGCAACCACCCATCAGCAAGAAAATCACCAACCCGATAAGGGGGACGCCCGATCGTTTCACGGTAGGCTCCATTGTCGCAGGCGAAGGAAATTGGCGCCGGTAGCATCTTCTTTGACGCCAACCCTTTGACGCCGCCACCACCCAATACCCCTCTATTTTTGTTCCGATGGGCCGTTTATCCCCCTTTCACGAAGAGAGCGTCAACGTCCCGACCCCACCACGAGGCTTGCGATAGATAACAGCAATTGTGGCGCCACAATCCCACAACCCCCGCCGACCGATATGAAATGATCCATTCGGGAGTAAAAGGGACAAGTCCCCTTTGTAACCGCACTGAGGCTGGTCTAGAATGGGTCCCTTAGCTACCTTTACCCGAAAGTGAACCGATGCCCCCTGGTCTCGACGACCTGATCCGCCCTTCGGCCGGAAAGCCGATCGCCCGGAAGATCATGCTGATCGCCGGTGAAGAGTCGGGCGATCTTTACGCCGGACGGCTGACCGCCGAACTGATCCGGCGGATTCCGGGGTTGGTGGTCGAAGGGATCGGCGGTCCCCGGTTTCGCGCCGCCGGCGGAACCACCTTCTACGACATTAAAGAGATGGCCGCCGTCGGTTTCGCCGGTCCTCTGGGGAGACTCGGTTTTTATCTGAAAGCGCTCAAAGAGATCAAAGCCAAGCTTGCCACCGGCCTCTACGACGGGGTGGTGCTGGTCGACTTCCCCGACTTCAATCTGCGGGTCGCCAAAGGGGTCGAAGAATCGGGGACACCGGTCTTCTATTACGTGGCCCCTCAGTTTTGGGCGTGGCGCAGCTATCGGATCAAGACCGTCCAGCGCTTCGTCGATATGATGATCGTAGTTCTCCCCTTCGAGGAGGAGTTCTACAAAGGACGGGGTTTAAACGCCCGCTTCTTCGGCCATCCGTTGCTCGACGAACTCCCCCCTCTAAAAAACCGGGAGGAACTCCGCCGGGAGTTCGGCGCCAGTCCGGGGGAACTGCTGGTGGGGCTGTTACCCGGCTCCCGGGGAAGCGAAGTGGAGCGACACCTGCCGGTGATGCTGGAGGCGATGAAGCGTATCCGCAAAGAGTTGCCGGTGCGAGGGGTGATCGCCTGCGCCGAGTCGGTCGATGCGGCGATGGTCGAGGAAGAGGCGAAGAAGGCCCGGATCGAGTCGCGAGTGGTCCGGGGGAAATCGTGGGAGGTGATGAACGCCTGCGATTTTCTGATCGCCAAGTCGGGAACGACCACGCTACAAGCAACCATCGCCGAGACTCCGACCATGCTTCTCTATAAAGTTGACCGTCTCTCGTATATCATCGGACGGGCGTTGATCCATGTGAAATACGCCGGGTTGCCGAACCTTATCGCCAAAGAAGAAGTGATGCCGGAGCTCCTCCAAGGGGAGGCGACGCCGGAGAAAGTGGCCGAGGTCGCCTTGTCGTATCTCCGCTCACCGGCGAAACGGGGAGAGCAGAGGGTGAAGCTCGAAGCGATCCATCGGGCGCTCGGCGAGAGGGGGGCTTCCACCAGAGCCGCCAACGCCATCGTCGAGTTCTTGGCGAAGATGTCTTCGTCACGCAGATAATCTCCCCGGCGAGGTTGCTTTTTTATGGCGGCCATCTCATATGGTCTTGGGTAGCCCGATGTCCGGGGCACAACACGAAGAGAACTATGGCAAACGATTACTACACCCTCCTCGGCGTCGCAAAGGACGCCAGCAAGGCCGAAATCAAAAAGGCCTACCGGAACATGGCCAAGAAGTATCACCCCGACAAAAATCCGGGAGACGACGAGGCGGAGAAGAAGTTTAAAGAGATAAGCGAGGCCTATGCGGTCCTCTCCGACGACGAGAAAAAGGGCGCCTACGACCGTTATGGGCACGCCCGGTTCCACCAGCAGTACAACGCCGAAGACATCTTCCGCGACGCCCAAGCCCACCAGACCTTCTCCGATTTCGGTTTCAGCGGCGATCTGTTCAACATGTTCTTCGGCGGCGGACGTGGGGGGCAAGGGGGGTTCCGGTTTGATATGGGGGGGCAGGGGCCGACGGGGGAACCCCTTCGGCGGGGCCGGGTTCGATCCGCGCCAGAGAGCGCCGCAAAAAGGGGGCGATATCGAAGCGACGCTGACGGTCCCCTTCATGGAAGCGATGAAAGGGGGGAAACGTGATGTCTCCCTCTCGACGGGACAGGGAAAGAAAACGGTCTCGGTCACGATCCCGGCCGGGATCGAGAGTGGGAAGAAACTTCGGCTCAAAGGACAAGGTCAACCCGGCCCGGCGGGCGCGGGCGATCTCTATTTCATCGTCTCGGTTCCGACCGACCCGACCTTCGAACGGAACGGCGCAGACCTGACGGTTACCGTTCCGGCCCCCTACTCGACCCTGCTCCTCGGCGGGGAGATCGAAGCCCCCACCCTCGACGGCCCCCGGACCTTGAAAGTGGCCGCCGGGGCCGACCCGACCCGAAAGATGCGGATCAAAAACGCCGGGGCGCCGAAACTGGGGACGAACGGCAAAGGGGATCTCTACATCCGGCTGGCGGTCACCGTTCCGCCGACGCCGACCGACGACCAGAAAGAAGCGGCCCAATCCCTCCGTAACGCCGGGTTATAAATCGCCGGGGTGGGGTATGATGGGGGACGAGTCAAAATCATCCTCTCGGGCAGGGTTTTGAAAAACTGTTTCCGACGCCCTGTTATGCCGGTACGGGGAGGTACCGGCGTTTTTCAGGAACGACGCGTGACTGAGAAATGGAGTCCGCCAAAAACCGCGTTTTTTGGCGGACGGGGGGAAAAGGAGATGAAGGGGCTTTTTCCACAACCTGCTAGGATCATACGATGAAACCGGTTCCCACCGACGCCGACAGCGACGAAGTCGACGGACTGGTCGGCGCCGTCGCCGACCACGAAGGATTCCTCCGTTCCCTCGTCGGTTTCATCCCCCGTCTGCTCGACGTGGCCGGGGCGTCGCTCCTCTTGGAACAACCCGAAAGCGGACGACTCCTCTTCCATCTAGCCACCGGGGTCGACGGGGAGTCGATCCAAGAACTCGAGCTCGAAAAAGGTGAAGGAATCGCCGGTTGGGTGGTGAGAACCGGCGAACCGACCTTGGCCGCCGACGCCGCCCACGATCCCCGCTGGTCCCCCAAAATCGCTCGCCGGCTCGGCGTCACCCCCCGCTCCATTGCGGCGGCGCCCCTGATCGTCGACGAGAAGACCATCGGCGTGTTGGAGGCGGTCGATCGGAACGACGGTCAGGCGATGACCGAAAAGGATCTCGACCAACTGGTGGCGCTGGCCCACCTGGTCGCCATGACGCTGGAAAAAAGCCGCGCGCTGGTCAAAGCCGCCAGCAAGATCGCCAAGTTGCAGGAGGAGCTTTTCCTGACCCGCCCCATCGTCGGGAACTCCGTCGCCATCCAGGAAGCGATCCAGACCAGCCTGAAGGCGGCCGCCTCCCGCTCCACCGTTCTTATCACCGGCGCGTCCGGCGTCGGCAAGGAGCTTTTCGCCCGATTGATCCACGAACGATCCGACCGGGCCAACGCCCCTTTGATCACCATCAACTGCGGCGCCCTGCCGGAGACGTTGCTGGAACGGGAGCTCTTCGGCCACGAACGGGGCGCCTTCACCGGCGCCGACCGGGCCAGCCCCGGCCTCTTTACCGCCGCCGACGGAGGGTCGATCTTCCTCGACGAGATCGGCGAGACCACCCCGGCCATGCAGGTGAAGTTGCTGCGAGTGTTGCAGGAGGGGACCTTTACGCCGCTGGGAGGACAAAAACCGGTCACCGTCGACGTCCGGGTCATCGCCGCCACCAACCGCCCTCTTGAGACGCAGGTGGAGGAGGGAGACTTTCGGGAAGACCTCTTCTATCGGCTCAACGTCTTGCGGATTCATCTCCCCTCGTTGGCCGAAAGGCCCGAAGATATCCCCCTCTTGGCCGAAGCCTTTCTCGACACGTTACGTAAAGAGCGGAAGATTCCCGGTCTCCGTCTCGCCCCCGCCACTTTGGAAGCGCTCGTCGCCTACCCGTGGCCCGGTAATGTGCGCCAACTCCACAACGCCGTCGAACGGGGGGTCATCATGGCCGAGGAGGAGACGATCAAACCGTACGATCTCCCTCCCGAAGTCGTCGACAACCGCCCCCCCTCCCCCGCCGATGCCGTGGGCAAGCTCGCTTTGCCGGAGGGGGTCACCCTTAAAGAAGCGCAACTGAGCTTCAAACGGGTCTTCGTGGCCGACGCCCTGAGACGACATAAAGGGAACCGTTCGAAAACCGCCCTCGCCCTTGGGGTGCAACGAACCTATCTCTCCCGGCTCATCAAGGAACTCGGCATCGGGAAGGAATGATCCCGTATGGATGACTGGATCACGTGGGCCGTTTTCGGCTTCGCCATCGGGCTGGCTTGGTACCTGCGCCAACAAAAAAATGACGCGCCCGTTCGCCACGCCGTCCCTTTCCCCGAGCGAAACCGGGGAGAACCCCTTTTCGACTCGGGCCGGTTCGTCGTCCGCATCGCCGCCCTCGAGTTCGACGACGGAGGACCGGTCCTCTACGTCAACGGCGAATTCGCCAACGACCACGAGCCGCTGGAGGTCGAAGAGGTCGAAGCGCTCGTCACCTCCGGTGGCGAAGAGCGGGAGATGGTCGGCTACGACCCGGACGAAGAGGGGCGGATGCCCGCTATCCGAAACGCCACCCTCGTCGACTTCACCGGACCGGTGGCGCTGACCCCGCACGAACGGGGGCTTTTTCGCATTCCCCTCTGCGATCCCGACGCCGGGGAACGGCTCTCCGAGATTCTCGACCTGCTCGACCAAGCCGCCGACGAACTGATCGACCGGTTCGACCGGGAGTTCGGCGAATATTCCCTCGACGACTCCTTCATCGAAGAAATGACCGACCGGCTCCTCTCCGACCGGGCCGTTTCCGGTATCGGCGCCCGGATCAACGACGAGCTCTTTTATCGAACCGGGCCGGTGGAGGTGAGCTTGCGCCTCTTCGGCCCCGGCGGCGACCCGGTCGACGAAATCCTCCTCGCCTTCGACCTGACCGACGAAGAGATGGCCGAACTGGCCGGAAACGTCGGCGTCGTCATCGCCAACAGCTTGCGGAGCGGACTCGAAGCGCCGTTACTCGACTATCGCTCCGTGGTCATCGAAGCCGACCGGATGCGACGGGGGTGAGAGAACGGACCTCAAGCTGTCGAGGCCGACTCTTCTTGAGTGACGGTAGCGCCCGTCGCCCCCCGCGTAGGGGCGATCAGCAGATATGATGCCCTTTCCGTTCTTTGTGTAGCTTTTTGATCCGCGCCGCCGGGTGGTCGGCCTTTTCAGGCTCCGAGACCCTTCCGTTCTTATCGAGCCAGACACACGCTTTTTCGATGTCCTCGGCCAAGATCTCCGCCATGTCGCGACTGAAATTCTCCCGGATCACCGCTCGCATAGCGATGATCGAATCGGCGTTCGGCGGAAGGGTGTAGGCGGGAATGATCCATCCTCGCTCCCGGAGTTTTTCGACCAGTTCGAAGCCGGTATAGGAAGTCCCCTCTTTTAATCTGAAAGCGACCACCGGCGTCTTTAACTCCTCTTTGGAACAGAAGAAATCGAAACGGTCCATTTCGGCGATGCGGTCGTAGAGATAAAGGGCGTTCTGTAACGAGTTCGACATGATATCGGTATACCCCTTCATTCCGAGCCGAATGAAGTTGTAGTATTGCCCGGTGACCATGCTGCTCCCACGGGAAAAATTGAGGGTGAAGGTCGGCATCGACTCACCCAAATAGTTGCAATGGAAGATAAGATCTTCCGGCAGATCGGCCCGATCCCGAAAGATCAACCAACCGACGCCAGGATAGACCAAGCCGTATTTATGGCCCGACACGTTGATCGATTTCACCCGGGAGAGACGAAAATCCCAGACGAACGCCGGATCGATAAACGGGACGGTAAACCCGCCGCTGGCGCCATCGACGTGGAGCGGAATGTCCCATCCCTTCTCTTCGAGCAACCGTTCCAGCAGGTCGTTGATCTCGGCGATCGGGTCGATCTGACCGGTAAAGGTGGTTCCCAACACGGCGCCGACGGCGATCGTATTTTCGTCGATCAGCTTTTCCGTCTCGGCCACACTCATGAGGAACCGATCCCGCTCCATCGGCACGATCCGCGCCTCGACATCGAAATAGCGGGCGAACTTGTCCCAGACCACATGAACGTCGGCGCCGAAAACGACGTTCGGTTTATCGGTCGGTCTCCCTTCCGCTTCACGCCGTTTTCGCCAGTTCCATTTGTGGGCAAGGAGCCCCAAGAGAATCGCTTCGGACGAGCCGATGGTGGCGGTCCCCACCGGATCCGAATCGTGCGGGGCGTTAAAGAGGTTCGCCAGCATCATCACCACGCGGTGGTGGAGTACTTCCGTTTGCGGGTATTCGGAATGGTCGATGAAGTTCTTGTTTATGTTTTCGTTGACCAGTTTCTCCGCTTCCGGCTCCATCCAGGTGGTGACGAAGCTCGCCAAGTTGAGAGCGGGATTCCCGTCAAAGTTCGTTTCGTCGTGAATGAGTTGATAGGCTGCGTCCGCCGGGCGCCCCTCTTCCGGGATTCTATCCGTCGGCGCCGGGACCACGCAGAATCGTGTGGCATAGGTGCTGGTACCGTTCGTATCCCGTTTGAGGCGATTTTCGGTTTTCTTGCCTGAGAGCATCGAGAGTTCCCCCTTACATACGCTTGAAAGAACGACACCGGCGAGGTCAGTCCGCCGTAGTCATTTATTAAGCTCATACTACATGAAAGAAAGGAGCTCCCGTCGCTACGCCTTATGGGTGACTGAGCTGTCGGGGGGGCTCAATGAGGAGCGGAGAGAGCAATCGAGGTAGCGCACCTCGCCCACCGCATAGGTATGGAGCCGATGGTGAGAGTCGAACTCACGACCTATCGATTACGAATCGATTGCTCTACCACTGAGCTACACCGGCGATTTTGAAACGCCAATAATACCATAACCATTCCCGACCGCAACGGAGGAATGATGGAATGGTACCTCAGTACCACCAACTGATACGTTTTCGTGGCGCCGACGAAGGGCGCCACGATTAAGTATCACCACCTCAAGCATCTGATAAACAAGGCAATACCTGGAATTGCCCGGAATCGAAGCAGATGGCGCCCGGTAATGTGACAGGGCCAACCCCAAACGGCCCTCAACGCCACGATACAATTGATCTATTTTCAACAACTTGCAAAATGTGCCCATTTGGCATGGCATATGCTGGATTATAGGGCGTGAGACGGCCCAACCGGCTCCGGAAGTCTCTTCGGATGAAAGCAGGGTCGAATCACCGCTCTTATGTAGGGCAAGACCAAGTAAATGAATGTTCGGTAACCAAGGCGAAGACGGTTGCGGATCTCCTCTCCGTAGCCGTCATTTTTTTGCGCACACGCTCCGCCGCCCCATAACATCCTGTAATGTCTTCAATTGCCATCATCCCTTCTCCCGATTCCCGTTGACCGGCTCGCCGGAGTCTGCTATTCTGCAACGCGTTGTATAAGATATCCCCTATATCCACCCCTCTAGAAACCGTGCGCTATGGGCCAGCTTAAAGAACAGCTTTTCCTTCAGCATCTTAACCAAAGTCTTGGCGAAGTCCGCAACCGGTTCCGTAGCCGTCATGCGGCCAAGAAGAAAGACCGGTTTATGGTGAAAGGGGTCACCTACGAAATCGGCCCTTGTCGCACCGAGGGGGAGGAATATCTCTTCGAGATCAGCTCGAAGATTCCCCAAGAGATGCTACCGGAAAAAGTGAAAAAGGAACGCTTTTTCAACGAAGTCCTGAAGCTCATGAAGAAGGGGAGCAAAAAACCGACCGGTTCCCGGATGGAGAACATCGTCTCCGCAACCGAAGAAGAAGAACTTAAAGAACGGGACTACGTCAACCTTACCTACCGTTTCCGGGAGCAGGAGCTCTATACCGGCGAGATGGTCACGAAACGGTTGAAACAGCATCAGGACAAGGGTACCCCCATCCCCAACATTCCCGGCGTCGCCACCCCGGCCGGCCGGGTGGTCATGGTCTTGGTGGAAGAGAGCATCGGCGAAGCGGTGACCCACGCGCTCAACGAACTGATCGCCGCCAACGAGAAGACCGTCATCGCCTTGGGGGGAGTTTCTCTCGATCCACCGTTCGGCGGCAAGCGAAACCGGCGGCGCGGAAGAGCCCCGCTAAGAAGGTCGCCGCGAAAAAGAAACCGGTGGGCAAAAAGCCTGCGGCGAAAAAGCCGACGGCCAAAAAGACTGTCGCCAAGAAACCAGCGGTCAAGAAACCGGCCACTAAAAATCCGGTCGCCAAGAAGTCGGCGAAAAAGGCGACTAAAAAGAAATAACCGCCGATCATCCGCGCGGCGTCGATGATCGGCGTCGCGTATTTTTGTTGTAACAAGGAGTCTTGGGCTGATGAACGAAGAATTCGCTGGGTTGTTCGCCGAAACCGAGGAGAAACTCCTCCGTCTCCGGGGGCATCTTTGACCTCCCCGGCAAATTGCGAGAACTCGAAAAACTCGAAGTCAAAATCGCCGCCGACGGATTCTGGGACGATCAGGCGGCCACCCAACCGATCCTAAAACGACGCGCCCAACTGACCAAAGCGGTCGAATCGTATCAGGCGCTCGAAAAACGGCTCGGCGACGCCCGCGACATGGCCGAACTGCTCGAAATGGAAGACGACCCGGCCATGGAAGCGGAAGCGCTGGCCGAAATGAGAACCTTGGCCGGCGAAACCGAGCAGGTGGAGCTTGCGGCCATGCTCTCCGGCGAACACGACACCGACAACGCCATCGTCGAGATCCACTCCGGCGCCGGGGGAACCGAATCGCAAGACTGGGCCTCGATGCTGCAACGGATGTATTACCGCTGGGCCGAGCGGCGCGGATTCAAAGTCGAGCTACTCGACCAGCTCGACGGTGAAGAGGCCGGAATCAAATCGGCCACCTTCATCATCAGCGGCGAATACGCCTACGGCTATATGAAGGCCGAAGTCGGGGTCCATCGCCTCGTCCGCATCAGCCCCTACGACGCAAACAAACGGCGCCATACGTCATTCTCCTCGGTGGCGGTGATGCCGGAGATCAGTGACGAGCTCGAAGTCGATATCCGGGAAGAAGACCTGAAGATCGACACCTACCGCTCATCCGGCGCCGGTGGTCAGCACGTCAACACCACCGACTCGGCGGTGCGGATCACCCACCTCCCGACCGGCGTCGTCGTCGGTTGTCAGAACGAGCGGAGCCAGCATAAAAACAAAGCCGCCGCCATGAAAGTGCTGAAAGGGAAACTCTTTCAGCTCGAAGAACAGAAGCGGCTTGAGAAAATGCAAAGTTTCGGCGGAGAGAAAAAAGGGATTCAGTGGGGATCGCAGATTCGCTCCTACGTCATGCAACCGTACCAGATGGTCAAAGACTTGCGAACGAGGATCGAAGCCGGTGACATCAACCGGGTTCTCGACGGCGACCTCGACCAATTCATCGTCGGCTACCTCTTGCGGGGGGAATCGACCGAACCGATGGAAGACGACTTAGAGTAAGCCGATGGGGTATATGAAAAAGAGCCGTCTCTTAAAGGAGGCGGCTCTTTTTGTGGGGAGAAGCCGATGAGGCAAGGTCGCAAAAAGAAAAAGGTAGGTAGCGTCGTCACCGTTAATCTAAAAGAAGGGATGCCGACCGTCGAAGAGGCGCGGCAGAAGCTAAAAGCCGCACTCGCCCGCAGCCGCGATCAAGGGGCGAAAGTCGTCAAACTGATTCACGGTTACGGCTCCACCGGCGTCGGAGGCGCCATCAAGATGGGGATCAGGAAATCGTTAGCCAAACGGAGAAAAGAGGGGCTCATCCGGCTCTTCGTTCCCGGCGAACGGTTCAACGACTGGGACGAAGCCTCCGTAGCGCTCTTCGCCGTCATGCCGGGAATGAAAGGGGACCCCGACTATCAGAAAGGGAACGAAGGGATCACGATCGTGTTGCTGTGAGATGGGCGCTATGAAGATTGATTTCTTCAATATCCATTTCTCAATCCCCCTTCCCCTGTCTCTTCAGCTCCTCCTCGATCTCGTCGAACTCCTTCTTCGCCTTCTCGCTGATCTCGTCGAAACCGCCGGTCAGCTCCCGAGCGCTCTCGTAGACCCCGCCACGGTTGATCCCCCTGAGATACGAATCGAACCCTTTGCCGTGGTGATAGTAGCCTCGTTGGGCGATGGTGTAACGGGCGACGAACTCGTTGCAGTCGGCGCATTTGACGAAGACTTTGTCGGTCTCCCCCTCTTCCCGGGCCAAGGTCAGCCGCATGGAGCGGGAACCGCACTTCTGGCAGGTCTGTCGATGCAGTTCCATATTTAAATCTCCCTTTCCCCCGAGGCTGAAAAACGCGATAGAGACAGGCGCTGGCAGAAGACGGGCGTGCGCCTGCTTGTAGCGCGTACCATCGATGAAGAGCCGTGGTCTTCGCCCACTCCATGAAGGCTCTTCTTGAGCATCCCTCAACCCCCAGTCTTTTGAATTGGTTTCCATTCCGGGGGAACTTCGCCGGTTTCGACACCGCAGCGGCAACGCGGATAGTTTTTCACTCCTTTAGACAAGCCCCAGCGGACGCCAGTAGATGCGCCCTGCCACCAGTATAAGGGCCACACAGAAGATCGTGACGATCAACCCGGTTTTCATCATGTCCCGTCCGCTAAAAGCGCCCGACCCGTAGGCGATAGCGTTGGGCGGCGTCGAGACCGGCAACGCCATGGCTGACGAACAGACCATGCCGACCACCACCGCCATGGCGACGGTCTCGGTCCCCATGGAGACGACGATAGGGATAATCAAGTTGGCGGTGGCGGTGTTACTAAAAAAGGTCGACATTACCGCCGCCAACGCGGCGAACGAGAGAAGCACCACCGTAAAGCCGGTCTCTTCCGGGATGGCGCCGACGATCTTGGTCGCCAACCCGGAGGCGCTCATCCCGACGCCAAGCGTCAACCCGCCGCCGAGCATGAAGAGGACATCCCACGAGAGGGTTCGAAAATCTTGGGTCGACAATACTCGCAACCCGAAAAAGAGAATCAGCGGTACCAGCGACACGACCCCGGTAGGGAAGCCGTGCAGGTCGGAGGTCATCCAGCCGAGACAGGTGACTCCGAAAACCGCCAGCACGAACCAGCCGCGCCGGCTCAACGCCCCCTTCTCCTCCACGGCGCAATCGACCACCACGCTCCCTGCCGGATAGAGGACCAACAAGAGTCGCCAGAGAAAAACGAGCCCTATCAACATCACCGGAACCGCCAGCGTCATCCATCCGAAAAACGAAATCGGCATCCCGGCTTTGGTCAGGTACGACAAGACGATGGCGTTCGGCGGCGTCCCGATGGGGGTCCCCATACCGCCGAGGTTGCAGGCGAACGGAATGGCCAACGCCAACCCTCGCGCAAAGGGCGCCCCTTCCAGGCCGACGATAATCGGCGCGGCGATGGCGAACATCATGGCGGCGGTGGCGGTGTTGCTCATCCACATCGAGAGAAACGCCGACACCCCGATCATGGTCAGCAACAGCCGTTTCGGGTTCCCCTCCACCCGCGCGAGGAGCCAGTGGGCCAGTCGCTGATCGAGACGATACCGATGCATCGCCGAAGAGAGGACGAAGCCGCCGAGGAAGAGCAAGATGATGTTCGAGAAGAAGGGGGACAGCAACGCCTGAAAGGCCAACGGATGCTCGGTCGCTTTCAGCGCCGGGATCAGCAACGTCGCCTGCAAGAAGACGATGACGAACGCCGTGGCGAAGAGGGGAATCGTTTCGGTCACCCAGAGGAGCGCCGCGATCAGCAACGTCGCCAATGACGCCTCTTCGGCGTCGTTCAAGCCAAACAGGGGATGGAACAGATCGACCCCGGCGGCGAGAAGGATCAGCCCGCAAAGGGAGAAGACGATCTTGTCTCGACGGGTCATACTACTTTTTCCGTTCGCTCTTTTCGGCGCAATCGACACACAAAGGGGAAGCCGGATCGACCTGCAACCGTTTGTCGGGAATCGACTCGTCGCACTTTAAGCAGTAGCCATACTCCCCGCCGTCGAGACGCGTCAACGCCGCGTCGATTCGGGCCAGCTCGATTTTTCGACGTCGTTGCGACTCTTGCGCCATGGCCTGCTGTTGCATGGCGTCCATGCGAGAGAGGCGCCCCACACGCGATTGGTCGAGCTCCACCACGTTGGCGGCGTCGGCCCCGTCGAGGCTTTCTTGCTCGATCGTTTTCTTGCGCCCCATCAGCAGCGTGCGGGCGGTGGCGTCGTCGATCAGTGTTTCCCCCCGCCCCCGGCGTGGGAGAGATACAGGGCCAGCCCCACCAAGGCTATCGACCCGGCGAAGGCCAAAAGATCGACCGACGTGGCGATCTCCATCTGAAGGGCGTGTTCAAAAAGTTTGACGATCAGGATGATCAGGATCACCCGGGCCAAGGCGTTTTTCAGATCGTCGAGGCTCGAAAAATAGAGGGCCTCCCCCCCCTCCGCAGCCGCTTCGTCGAAAGGGGAGACGAATATCTCGTAGAGCCCAAGGGCGAAGATCAGCAGGATCGTCGCCAACAGGTAGCCATCCATCACTTCGACCACGTGGGTGATCGACTGGTTCCGCAGCGCCATCCGCTCGTCGCCGGTCATCGAGCCGTCGGCGTAGTGGGCGATGTGCCCCACCAGTATCACCACATCGACGGTGGCGAGAAAAAAGACGGCCAATGAGGTGACGAGACTAGCCAACACCGCGATCAACACCACAAACCGGGTGGAAAGAAGCCCCCGCTCGAAGATTCGTTCGATCTCTTTCATGCCGTCCTTTAGCTTGGTAAACAGGGGCGCATCGTACCGTTCGGTTCATGCGACTGTCAATCGCGCCGCGTGGCGTGGGCCGTTACCCGCTTCCACCATAGCGCCCGCTTCGCTTCGTCTTCCCACCCCTCCTCGTCGATGAGGGGGAGGTGGGGGAATCGCTCCATCACCCATCCGGCGAAGATCCCGGCCCCGGTTCGGTCGGCGCCGACCAACGGCGTATCGGTAACGCCGCACGAGGGGCTTCGGCTTTTTAGAAGCAACCCATCGAGCGTCTCGACGATCGCCCCCTCCCGTTCGGCCCACCCGACCAGCCGATCGGTCATATCGACGGCGCCGCTTTCCCGGTCGACGGCCCGCACCCCCCCCTCCTTTTCTATGAGGTGGATCGGCGGACGGGGGACCGGCATCTGTGCGCCGACTTCGGGGCAGAGGGAGAGGGTCTCCGCCCGCCCATCGAGCCACCGCACGAGGGGGGTGTTGGTAACCTCCCCCCCATCGTATCGGGTAGGCTCCCCGAGCAAACAGGAGCTGACCCCTAAGCGAACAGGCTTCACCGAATCCCTTCCCTTTCGTCCGTCACATCCGACCGAGGCAGGAGATAAACGGATGCCTTTTATTATAAACGAACGGTATACAGTCGCTTCAGATGCGACGAAAGAAAGCCTTGACACACTGGCGACGAGCCATTACTATCGGCTTCATTCCCGTCGTCTCTCGGCCAAACAGAATGGCGTTCGCGTCGATTCTGTCCGGTTATCGAGAAACGACGGGCCAGAAAGCGGGCCATCCCGTTTTCGATTCCGTCGCACCCGCTATTATACAGGGGAAAGACCGGTTGCTAGGAATATCCTGCCACCGGACGCCTTTACGTCCGCTGGGCGATGTCGCCTGTCGGACAAACCTCAAATCGACTTTTGGAGGGGAAACATGAAGAAGTTTATCTCGGGCGCCGTCGCTCTCGGCTTTGCCGCCGTCACCATGTCCGCCGGGACCGCTATGGCTGGCGATGCCGCCGCTGGCGAAGCGATGTTCAAGAAGAAATGCGCGGTCTGCCACGATCTGGGCGATAAAAAGAAAATGGGCCCCGGCCTCAAAGGGACTACCGGCAAACACTCCGACGAGTGGATGACGAAATGGCTCACCGATCCCCAAGCCGTTTGGGAAGCTGGCGACGCCGAGGTTGAAGAGCTGAAAGCGCGCGTCGGCAAAACCGGCAAAAAGAAAACCGCTATGAAAGTTCGCGGTCTCAAAGGTGACGACGTCGCCAACATCATCGCTTTCCTGCACAAAAACGACGGCAACTAAGTCGGTCGTTTCCTGCGGAACATCGACGCCTCCAGCTTCGGCTGGGGGCGTTTTTTTGTTCGCCCGCCGTTACTTCCAGAAAAGTCAGCGTGGCGCCCCACTCTCGGCCGGTGAAGGC
The DNA here is from genome assembly GCA_942491805.1 of Nitrospinota bacterium. Lineage (GTDB taxonomy): Bacteria > Nitrospinota_A > UBA7883 > UBA7883 > JADGGD01 > JADGCD01. Next base: position 32,498 of record CALOCG010000031.1, on the reverse strand, counting down.
GTCTATCAAGGTAATAAAAGCCTCAGGATCGGGCATTTTTTCCTAACTTGTTAAAAAAATACGCCATTTTACAGAACGCCGCTCGCTTTTCACAACATCTTTTGATTCAGGCGTCTCCCCATCTTCCCTCTCCGATACTGGAATGGCGTTCTCTTCGGCACGCCTAAAAACCGCCCGATTTACGGTTGAATTCTTTATTTCATCCTGCATACTAGGCCTTCAAGACCACGCGTGAGGGGCATATATCCGGTGGTTTTTCGATCATCGGCCGCCCTTTTCGCCATCAAAAAATATCTGGAGGGGAAACATGAAAAAACTTATCTATGGCGCCGTCGCTCTCGGCTTTGCCGCCGTCACCATGTCCGCTGGGGTCGCCATGGCTGGCGATGTCGCCGCTGGCGAAGCGAAGTTCCAGAAAAAATGTGCGGTCTGCCACGATACCGGCGCCAAAAAGAAAATGGGCCCCGGCCTGCAAGGTGTCACCAGCCGTCACGGCGACGAGTGGATGACGAAATGGCTCACCGATCCCCAAGCCGTTTGGGAAGCTGGCGACGCCGAGGTTGAAGAGCTGAAAGCGCGCGTCGGCAAAACCGGCAAAAAGAAAACCGCTATGAAAGTTCGCGGTCTCAAAGGCGACGACGTCGCCAACATCATCGCTTACCTGCACAAGCTGTAAGCCTTCGATTTCAAGCGGAACCGACAAACGCCTCCAGCTTCGGCTGGGGGCGTTTTTAATGGAACCTGTGTTTGGGGATTCCCTGACGACCACGCAGGGGGCCGCCCCCCCCCCCCCCTAGGGGAGGTAGACGTTGATCCGGGAGTCGCCGACTTTGATCTGGTCGTTGTTCGAAAGCTTAATCGGATCGTGCGGATTTACGGGAACACCGTTGACCGACGAACCGTTGGTCGATCCGACATCGAGGAAAAAATAGGCGCCGGTCGGTTTATCGAACAGAACTTTCGCGTGCCGTCGGGAGACCTGCTGATCGTCGAGGGTGATCTGATTATCGGCTTGGCGTTGATGGCCGATGGTCACCTCTTTCCCTTTCAACGGAAACCGTTCCCATCGCCCCTCCCGTCGGATCTGAAGCGCCGGTTCCAGCAACCTGTCGGGCGCCGACCCGACCATCTCCGTCGGGATCGCCATGGTCATGTCGAACGTATCGGGAGCGGAGGCGTCCTCCTTTCGGGTCGTCCGCGCAGCGGTATCTTTCCCGGCGCTCACCTCTTCTTCGGCGTTCTCGTCTCTCGTATCCATATGCCTTTTCCGGATCAGGCCAAAAGGCCCATGCCGATCGCCAGCGCCGCCGCCAACCCGGCGACGATGAAGACCACTCGTAACGTATGATCTTTCTCCGCAGAAACGGTCTCAATCGACGAGGTGGAGGTACCTTGGTCGATGATCTGTCGCTTGATCCGCGAGAGGAACGCCACCCGTTTGAGTTGATGGTTCCCCATGGCGTCGTCAAGGGCGTCGTCGAACATCCGTTCGATCTCGGTCACCGTCAAAGCAAGCTCGGTCACCCGCGCGATAACCTCTTCGTCGCCGACGAAAGCGAAATCCCCTTGCGCCAGATAAAGCGGGAGGTCTTTGGCCTTGCGCACCTCCGAAAGCGACGGGATCCGGGTCATCTCCTCTGCGTCGCCGACGGTGAACCGAAAGACCCCGGTCATCAGTTCGTCCCCGACCGATAGAGGCGCGCTCCCCTCGATCCGCACCCCGTTGACATACACCCCGTTGGACGAAGGGGCGCCGTCGACCCCGTCGTGGATGGTGACGTCTCCATCTTCGACGACGATGAGGGCGTGCCGTTTGGAGACCGAGGGGTCCGGGAGATAAATCTCGCACGGCGCCTCTCTGCCGAGGACCATCCGCTCGCGGTCGAGAGGGAACAGTTTTCGCTCACCTCGGGCGCTGAAGACGCCCAAGCAGAGGGTCTTTTGTGTTTCGGTCATATCCACTGGTTCAATCAAACGTTCAACTGCTTATCTTACACCTTCTCATCCGGCCACGCACCCTGCACTTGCGCCTTCAAGAGGAGGCGGCGCAGCACCCCCGAAACGAAAACCAAAACGACCGCCGCGCACGCTCTTGCGGGTGTTTTTTGCGTCAGGCTCCCAAACGGACATGTGATGGACGCATTAAGACAGGTATCGTCTGTCGAGTGAGCGCCCTGCGCAGGGAACGCGCCCCCTCACCTATGGCGGGTCACCGTCAGGCGTGGGCAGACATCAAGCAACGGACATTGGCTGCATTTCGGCGACACCGGATGGCAAAGGTTTTGGCCGAAACTGACCAGCAGGTCGTTAAATCTTAATCCAGTACCGCTTTGGCAACTTCTCCCGCAACGCCATCTCGGTGGCGTCGGGATTTTTCGTCGAGACATAGCCCCAGATATGGCAGATCCGGTGAACGTGGGTGTCGACACAGATCCCCGGTTTGTTGAACCCGAGCGTCACCACCAGATTGGCCGTTTTCCGCCCCACCCCCGGCAACGTGAGCAGGGTCTCGATATCGTCGGGGACCTCGCTCTCATGCTCGGCCGCCAGCAGGCGGCAGACCTCCTTGACCGACTTCGCCTTGTTGCGATAGAAACCGACCGGGTAGATCAGCTTCTCGATCCGTTCGACCGGCAACGCCGCGATCCCCTCCGGCGTGTCGGCCACCGCGAAGAGACGGGCCGAGGCGGCCGCCGTCTGTTCGTCGCGGGTCCGCAGCGAGAGCAAGCAAGAGATGAGCACCTGAAACGCCGGACGGAGATTGGTCCGGCTATACATGGTGACCACCGGGACTTTCCACTTCTTGATCCATCGGCGCAATGTGCGGACCGCGTGGCCGATATCGAAATCGCTCAGATCGCCCGGAGGGGGAAGATCGGGCATGTTCCCTTTCACCGTTTCGTTTCCTGCCGGTCGGTCAGGAGCCGGGCGAGGTTCGCCTTCTCCCACGCCATCGCCTCGTCGTAACCGGGGAACCGTCGTTCGGCCCCGCGGAACCGGGCGTCGTGGACCAACCGGGGACGAACCCCTTTGGGGGTGTCGAGAGCTTGGAGTCGGTGGAGGAGCTCATGGTAGACCACCATCTCCAGATAGACCGGCGCGACGTAGGGGGCGTCGAGCGCCGGGTTGATGGTCACCAGGTCGCCGTCGGGTTGATACGACCCGAGCTGGATCGTTCGTTTGCGGGCTCTCCCCTTGGTCGGAGTGGAGCGTCGTCCCCAGGTGATGGTCACCCGCTCCATGGCGGGGAACGACTCTCCCCTCACTTTCGCGGAAACGGCCGCAAGGTCGAAATGCTCCCCCGCCGGACGGGCGCGACGTCGCGCCTCTTTGGTCCGATCGACGGAGGGGGCCTGCCGGTCGGCGAAGGAGCGGACCAACGGCGACAGACGGCGGCTCTTGCCGGTCAGATAGGCGGCCAACGCTTCGAGGGTCTCGTGGTCGGCCAGAGCGAAATAGCGGGCCACCCGCAGTTCCCCCACTCCGTCGGGACGGCGGCGATAGCTGAACATCGCCCGCCGATTGTCGGTCAGCGTCACCCGAAGGGGGGGAGGCAATCGGTCCATAAGGAACCGGGAGAGCCCTGTTTCCAGTAAATCCATCGTCTCTCGTCGGGCGTCGGCGTGTGGATAAAGGTTTAAGCGCCGCCCGGTTCATATTATCATCGTAGCTACTCAACAATCATTGCGATAAACGATGGCCGACACTTTAAGCGACGCGAAAGCCTATTTCGAGCGGGGCATCGACCATTACAAGTCGGGCGATCACAACGCCGCCATCGCCGACTTCACCGAAGCGATCCGGCTCGACCCGCGCCACGCCCCCGCCTACAACAATCGCGGCTCCGCCCAGTCGGCTTTGGGGCTCAAGGAACAGGCCATCGAAGATTTCAACCGGGCCATCGAAATCGAGCCCGATTACGCCGTCGCCTACAACAACCGGGGAAACGCCCACGACGCCCTCGGCAAAAAAGAGGAGGCGATCAAAAACTACGACGCCGCCATCGCCATAGACGCCAACTACGCCAACGCCTACAACAACCGGGGAAACGCCCGCTTCTCCCTGGGGCAGTTCGACGAGGCGATCCACGATTACGACAGAGCCAGCAAACTCGACCCGAAAAACCCCACCATCTATCACAACCGTGGTTCGGCCAAAGGGTCGTTGGGGCAGAAGGAAGAGTCGATCGCCGATTACGACGAAGCGATTCGTTTGAACCCCCGGTTCGCACGGGCCTACAACAACCGGGCGAAAGCCAAAGACGACCTGGGACGCCGGGAAGAGGCCGAGCGGGACTATAGCCTCGCCATCCGATTCAATCCTCGCTACTCGCTGGCCTACTACAACCGGGCCGGTGTCCGGTTCCTTATGGGGCGTCTCAAAGAGGCGATGGACGATCTCGACCAAGCCATTACCATCGACCCGAAGTTTTCGCTGGCTTTCAACAACCGGGGGAACATCAGAGAAGCTCTCGGCGACAAAATGGGATCGTTGGAAGACTACGAACACGCGATCAAGTTCGACCCCGATTTCGCCGAGGCCTACTACAACCGAGGAAACACCAAATACGATCTCGGCGACCATGCCGGGGCCGTGGCGGACTACGACCGGGCCATCGCCATCGAACCGAAACTGACCGTCGCCTACTACAACCGCGGCAACGCCAAGGCGGCGATGAAACATCGGGAAGAGGCGATAGCCGACTATTCCCAGACCATCAGGTTCGACCCGAACCACGCCCCGGCCTACAACAACCGGGGGAACATGAAGCTGGGGCTCGACCGGCGCCGGGAAGCCAGCGGCGATTTCGACGAGGCGATTCGGCTGGCCCCCTCCTACGCCGTCGCCTATCACAACCGGGCGCGGACCCGGTTCGCCATGGGGCAGACCGAAGAGGCGATAGCCGATTACAAAGAGTTCATCCGGCTCGCCGACCCTTCGATGGCCCACGCCGTGGAGCGTGACCGGGCCTTCATCGAAGAGTACAAAGCGGCCATGGCCTCAGGCGGCGACCTCTCCCAACTCGAAACCCCCGACGAAATCCACGCCGCCCCCGCCAGCCGGACCCCCGCTTCGTTATTCAAAGACACCAAAAACGAAGCGGCCCTCTTCCTCGACATGGTCAACTCCACCGAGATCATGAACGTCTACGGAGCGTTCCATTTCTTCTCGCTGTTCAAGTTCATCGAAGACACCTTCAACGACAAGGCACGCGGACGGGGATGCGCCTACCGCAAAGGGTTAGGCGACGGCTTCATGGCGATCTTCGATAGCCCCGCTCAGGCCACCGCCGCCGCCGTCGAGATTCTCGACGAGTTGGCCCGCTACAACAAAACCGCCTACGAAAAATATCGGTTCCACATCCGCATCGGCATCGACTTCGGTGAAACGAAAGTGGTTCACGATAACGACCGGATCGGCATCCCGGTGACGGCGGCGGCCCGGTTGGAAAAAATCGGCCCCGACGCTTTCAGCCTGCTGAAGGTGAAAGAAGAAGACTATCCCTACAAAGACCGACTCCTGATCACCTACGCGGTCTACAAATCGATCGCCGACGATCCGGCCTTCGTCACCCGCGAGCTCGGCTGGGCCGAACTGAAAGGGCTCGGCGGGCAACGGTACGACATCTTCCTCGTCGACTGGCGAAAGAGCCGTTCCGCCAACGAGCCGTTCCCCCACCATCCGGGCGCAGCCGAAGCTCTTGCCTGACGCGCCCCGCAAGGTCTAACGATGCCCAGCGATCCCCGCGACAAACCGTTCGACGAAGGGGTGGCCCTCTACAAAGAAGGGCGCTATACCGACGCCATCGCCGCCTTCGACCGGGCCATCACCCTCGATCCACGTCATGCCGCCGCCTACAACAACCGAGGCTCGGCCCGCTCCGCCATCGGCAAAAAGGACGAAGCGATCCTCGATTTCGACGCCGCGGTCCGATTGGAACCCGGCTACGCCGTCGCCTACAACAACCGGGGAAACGCCCTCGACGCGCTGGGACGACGGACCGAAGCCATCGCCGATTATGACGAAGCGATCCGGCTCGACCCGTCGTACGCGCTCGCCTACAACAACCGGGGGAACGCCAAAGCGGCCCTCGGCTATACGCAACAGGCGATCTACGACTATGACCGGGCCATCGAACTCGACCCGAAAAACCCGGCGGCCTATCACAACCGGGGAACCGCCAAATCGTCCATGGGAAGAAAGGCCGAGGCGGTGGATGATTATTCCGCCGCTCTCAAGATCGATCCGACCTTCGCGCGCGCCCACAACCCCCGGGGCATCGCACTGGAAGAGTTAGGGCGACTGACCGAAGCGCTGGAAGATTACGACGCCGCCATCGACGCCCACCCCTCCTACGCTTTGGCTTACTACAACCGGGGGAACGCCCGCTACGCCAGTGGCCAGCCCCAAGAGGCGTTGGGCGATTACGATACCGCGCTGGCGCTCGACGCCACTTCGCCGATGATCTGGAACAACCGGGGGAACGTGAAGATGACCCTCGGGCGCAGGGAAGAGGCGCTGGAAGATTACGGTCACGCGGTGAAAGCCGACCCGACCTACGCCGACGCCTACTACAACCGGGCCAACGCCTTCTCGTCGTTGGGGCGCTACGAAGAGGCGGTGGGGGATTATACCCGCGCCATCGCACGCAACCCCCGGTTGACCGCCGCCTACTACAACCGGGGAAACACCCGGGCGGCGATGGGGGACAAAACGAAAGCGCTCCACGACTTCTCCGCCACCCTCGGTATCGATGCGAACCACGCCTATGCCTATAACAACCGGGGCGCCATGAAATCGGCCACCGGCGACAAAAAAGGGGCTATCGCCGACTACTCGAAAGCGATCCTGCTGATGCCGGGATACCCACCCCCCTACCACAACCGAGCCATGGCCAAACATGCCATCGGCATGGAAGAAGAGTCGATCGCCGATTTCGAATCGTTCAACCGGCTGGCCGAGGAAGGATTCGCCAAAACCGTCCGGGGGAACATCACCTTCATCGAAAACTTCAAACAGGCGGTGACCGAACGGCGCCCTACCAGCGACATCACCCCGCCCCAAGAGCCGCTCACCGCCGCATCGACCGAGATGCTCCCCTCCACCGTCTTCCGGGAGACCCGCTCCGAAGCGGTGATGTATGTCGACATGGCCGGGTCCGCCGAGATCATGAAGCAACATGGGGCGTTTCATATCTTCTCGCTGTTCAAAACGCTCGAAGAGGTTTTCCTCGTGAAAGCCAAAGGGAAAGGATGCCTCTTTTCCAAAGGGCTCGGCGACGGCTACCTTGCGGTCTTCGAAACCGCCAACAACGCCGTGGTCGTGGCGGTGGAGACCATGGCGGCCCTCGACGAAATGAACCGGAACGCCAAAGAGGGGAGCCGGATCGATCTGCGTGTCGGCATCGACTTCGGCGAAACGAAAGTGGACGACGGCGGCGAGCGGAGCGGCCCGCCGATAGTCGCCGCCGGTCGGATACAGGGGATGCCTTTCGCCGACCTGACCGAAACGAAAATCGACGAAGCCGCCTACCCGGAGAAGAACCTGATATTCGTTTCCTACATCGTCTACAACAGCGTGAAGGAGAATCCCCTCATCGCCTGTCAAGAGATCGGCTGGGCGGAACTCGACGGGCTATCGGGACGCCGCTATAACCTCTACGCCATCGATTGGGAAGACTCCATGCGCCGCATCGAAGCGGACCGGAACGCCAGGGTGCGGGGTTAATTCAAATACTCTGATCCGGGGAAATACATTTTTGTTGTTTCGCAGGCCTTCCGGACCATCTGACTCAACATTTCACCAAACGCAGTAGCCCCATTCAGTACATTCATAATGTGTGTGCCATCAATTAATATGATCCTAGACTCCCCTTTTCTCGGAACTTCAGCTGCGCCAACGGTAAACCCAACAATGGAGAGGAACACTCCTCGAGCATCGACGTGAATGTGTTCACATTTACCAACAAAATCCCGTACTTCCTTTGAATCGCTCTTCTCCTTCTTCCACCTTGCTTCAAGGAAATATGTCTGCCCATTAACTTCAAACGTTATATCAACTTCCTCTCCGGTCCGCTTAATGGAATGTTTCGGAACCAGTCCTTCTATCTCAAGTAGCTCTTTCATAAGAATTTCAAGATTTCGACCTCTAGAATGAGGGTTATCGTCAGACGACAACATTCCTAAATAACGTTGTTTCAAATCCTCTCGTGCCTGATCCCTTTTAATCCGAATTTTTTCTTCAGCTTCTTTCCTCTGTTTTTCAATTAGCCACAATCTTTTTTCTCTTTCTGTCGACTGCTTTTCTTCTCTGACATCCTTTAGCAATTTCATCAAAGCTAGCTTGCTAGGAGACTGCTGAACAACCTCACTCTTAGCCACATTCGAGGCAATATTTGTCAGCTGTTCAATTCCGTCATTGCCGCAAGCACTCAGCACCTCCAGCAAATCTTGCACCACATATCGCTTTGGAGCTTTTTCATATTTGACATTTCTTGCCTCTGCTTTCCTTCTCGCTTCATCCAATTGCCGCCTATCAACGCCAGATTGAATAAGGAAATTATCCAACTGACGATGATACTCAAATCCAGTAGCCAGAGCATTCTCTAGGTGTTGCAAGACGTCAGGATTAATTACAGCCATATTTTTCCAAGCATTCTTTATAGTACGATCATTCTACTTCTTAGATAATTCTAGCTCCACCCTCATCTTTTCGAACCACGGGGCGAGTCCGGCGAGCGGTTCCGGGAGGTGGACGGTGAGGGGGCGTTCTTTCGTCACTTCTTTGATGAGGTCGCGCAACAGCATGCCGCCGACGCCGAACCCTTGCAACGGCGGCAGGACGCCAAGCCGGGTCAGGGTGAAACCGGTCGCCCCCTCTTCCACGGCGCAGACGGCGACGAGGTCGGCGGTCATCTCGGCGCCGAAGTAGCGAACGCCCGCCGCCATCTCGGCGGCCACCTCCTCCGCCGTCACCTGCAACAAAGCGGCGATCTCGTCGTCGTACACGGTGGCGGCGTCGGTGAGGATGGTGACGATCGTCAGGATGTCCCCCTCCCCCAACTCTCTGAACACATCCCAACACGCGCAATTACTCATAGGGCACCCTGTTTAAAGCGGTGAGTGTATCCTCTCCGCCACCGCCACACTCACTTTCAACGCCTCCGCGATAGACTCCACCGACGCTTCCCGTATCCCTTTCACCGAACCGAACGTCTTCAGCAAAAGCTGCTTTCTCTTCGCCCCGACCCCTTCAATCTCGTCCAGCGCCGACTTCGTCATCTTCCCGTCGCGCAAACTCGTGTGATACGCCACGGCGAACCGGTGCGACTCGTCTCGAACCCGTTGCAACAGATGCCTTCCTGCCGACGACGGAGGGAAAGGCGCCGTCTCGCCACCGGGCCGGATGAAAACGTCGGTCTCGCTATTCTCCCGGTCGCTCCCTTTGGCCACACCGAGGATCGGTGGCGGCTCGATCCCGATCCGCTCGAACGCAGCCACCACCGACGATATCTGCCCTTTTCCGCCGTCGATCAGCAACAGGTCGGGGAACTCCCCCCCTTCCCTCGCCATCCGGATGAAACGGCGTTCGATCACCTCGGCCAACGAGGCGAAGTCGTCGGTCCCAACCACGGTTTTGATCTTATATTTCCGATACTCTTTTTTCGTCGCCACCCCTTCGGTGAAGACCACCACCGACCCGACGGCGTGCAACCCCGACGTATGCGATATGTCGTACCCTTCGATGACCCGTGGCGGTTCTTCCAACCCGACTCTTTCGGCTATTTCCGCCAACCCCGTTTGCAGCCCCTCTTCGGAATTGACCATGATGGCCAGCTTTAGCGCGGCGTTTTTCTCCGCCATCTCGACCAGCTTGGCTTTCCGTCCCCGTTGCGGCACGACGATGGAGACTTTCCGCCCCTTCGTCGCCGACAATCGCTCTTCTAACTGCTCGACGCCGTCGGGGGGTTCGGGAACCAGCACCTCGCGTGGTATCTCCATGCCGCCGGTATAGAACTGGCGTATGAACGCCCCGAGCGCTTCGGCCCGGTCGAGCCGGTCGAGCCGGTCGAAGATAAAGTGTCGCTCCCCCCGAAACTTGCCGTTTCGCACCTGGTAGATCTTGATGATCCCCTTCCCCCCTGTTCGCAGGCGGCGATCACATCTTCGTCGGCGTCTCCGGCGGTGGTGACCGACTGTCGCTCGTTGAGCCGTTTCACCCCTTCGATCTGGTCGCGCAACCGGGCGGCCACTTCGAACCGTTCGCCGTTCGCCGCCTCCCACATCCCCTTTTCCATCAGCGCCAACAGCTCGTCGTTCTTCCCTTTCAGGAAGAGTTTCACCTGCTCCACCACCGCCGCATACTCTTCCGGCGTCGCCTCCCCTGCGCATGGGCCGAGGCAGCGGCGCATCTGAAAGTTCAGACAGGGGCGGCGAACCGGCGCTTTGTCGAGATCGTCTTTACTCTGCCGCAACGGGAAGAGCCGCTGGATCAGACGCATGGTCGAGCGGACCGACGCCGCCGAAACGTAGGGCCCAAAGTAGGCGGCGCCATCCTTTTCGATTTTGCGGACGAGAGTCAACCGGGGATACCGTTCGGCGGTCAGTTTCAGATAGGGGAAGTTTTTATCGTCTTTCAGCAAGACGTTATAGAACGGCTGGCTCTCTTTGATCATATTGTCTTCGAGAACCAACGCCTCCATCTCGGAAGCGGTGACCACCAGATCGATCTCGGCCACTCTTCCCACCATCAGAGCGATCCGCGACGACAACGCCGCACCCGATTGGAAATAGCTTCTCACCCGTTGCCGCAAACTCTTGGCCTTCCCTATGTAGAGGGTCGTTCCGGCGGCGTCTTTCATGCGATAGACCCCCGGCTCGGTCGGCAACGAGTCGAGAGTGTCGCGGAGATGGTGGAATCGGTCGGTCATCCTCCCATTATAGATGAGGGGCATCCCTCATTTTGGTAGGAGGATTGAAGAAAATCGCCGTCAATAAGGGGGGCGATGAGAACCTGCATGATGTTTGAACACGCAACTACATGATTATTAATGCTATGGCCATGATACCAAAAACGGCACGTTCGTTGCTTTTGTTATGGATCGTATCGATTGGAGAGTAAACATGGATGCCATCAACCTGCCGGTAACCGCGATCATCACCTTGATGATCGGTTGCACGATTCTAGCGGTGGCCTATGTGGACCAGACGCCGATGATGACGAACCACGCCTCTCATCGGGTCGAAGAGGGGGCGATGACCACCGTCGGCGAACGAATGATCGCCCGTGCGGTGAGTGGCGCCAAAGGGCCCGACGTGGAACGACTGGTGAAAGAGGCCCGGGCGACCTACGGCGCGGAGGGGCTTCCCCTTCTGCGCGAAGGAGCCGCCCGGCTGATGGCCCGGTCGGAAAACGAACGGACCCGCGACTTGGCCTACTCGGTCCGACGAGAGCTCGACCTGATCGCCGACGAGACGATGGTCAACACGAATGCGAAGAGCGCCGCGCCGCTGGGGGGCGCCGAACCGAATACGAACGAATTGACGACCTACTGACGAGGGAGTGACGAACGACGCTTTAGAAGGCTAAACGATCGGCCGACTGGATAGGGCCGAAAAGGATCAACGTGCCCCCGCACGTTATCCGCCTCCCTGCTTTGTCCGCCAGCGGAACCACTCCCCCGCTGGCGGACCCGAAATATATACGAAGAAGTGGTGGTAGCTTCTCAGTACCGGTCTTGCTCCGGCTCGACAACTAAAAAACCCAGTCTATCCGACTGGGTTTTTTAGTGCGCCCATCGTCGCAAAGGGACTTCGGCGCCGCAAAAGATTCGACAGAGATGGGCTGAAAAGCGTCGCAAGGGTCTATAATTGAAACCCCATGAACAAACATCTCATCTATCTCCTGGTCCGGAACGACCCCTTCGCGTTCGGCGAGCTGACCGGCATGTTGCGCCGCCAGAGCCGCGCCGATTTCGACCTGGTGGCGCTGGTCGCCGGCATCCCCGACGGCAAACTTAAAATGTTGCTCGACGGACGGGTTCCCGACCAGTTGGGGGTCGACGAGAAAACTTTGGCGCAGGTCGTCACCGACGATATCGCCCGACGGGCGCCGACCAGCGTCACGCTGCTCGACACCACCTTCATGCCGAGCAACACCGCCTGGTTCGAACGGGTTATCGATTCGTTGGAGCGGGGAGACGCCAAGGTCGTCCTCTCCCGCATGGTCCACGATCTCTACACCAACTGGTTGGTCCAGAACGATCTTGTCCATCTCCATCATCGCGCCGAAAAGGGTTCGTCGCTGGCGTTTCTCTACCCCTTCTCCGCCGTCACGTTCACCCCCGACGTTCTGGCGCAATGGCCGCTGGTCGGTGGCGATTTCGACCACCTCCTCCTCCGGTGGGGCTTTACCGAACCGGGCCCGGCTCTGTTGGTCCACGACGCGCTGGTCACCCATGTCCATCCCCTCACGCCGGGTCAATACGTCGCCGCCCACGTCCGCTTCGTCCGGCTCGCCCGCCCGGCGGGAGGGCGGCTCGGCTATGCCATAGGCGAGTTCATCGGCGGCGTGAAGCGGGACATCTCTTTCGCCTTTTCACGACGCCGCCCCCAGTGGATATTTTATTCGATTTATTTAAGACTTCGCATCGCATTTGGTATCGTTCGTTCCACTCTTGCCTGATATACTGGTCATGCTTTGTCAGCTACCCCTGCGAATTGGAAGGATCAGACCGTGAACCTATCGAAGAAACTCATCTCCGGTTTTGTCGGGGTCGCCCTTATCGGCGCCCTCATCGGCGTCATCGGCATCTACGGCCTGAGACAGATCGACGGCCATCTGGAGGAAGTCGGCGCCGTCCGTCTCCCCTCCATCGTTGGGCTGGCGAAGATGTCGGAAGCCCAGGCCTCCATTGGTCGGGCTATTCGAACGCTCGGCATCACGGAACTGGACGCGGAAAGCCGCCAGACGCAGGAGGAGCACCTGGGAACCTACTGGAAGGACTACGAGGAGGGGTACGACCTCTACGCCCCTCTCCCCCAGACCGACGAGGAAGCGGTTCTTTGGGGTCAGTTCGAATCGGCCTTCAAAACCTACAAGGCCGACTACGACAAGGCCATGTCGATCTTGCAGGTCTATAACGAAATGCAGATCATCGATCCCATGGAGATCAAATGGATCGTCAGGAGCAAGATCATCGACCACCTGCGATGGATCGACCAACTCCAAGAGGCCGCCCTGACCGGGGAGAAATTCACCGGCCAGCTTGACCCGACGCAATGCGGCTTCGGCAAATGGCTTTACAGCTACGAAACGAAGAGCCCTGAGCTGAAGACCGCTCTCGCCGACATCAAAGAACCTCACAAGAAACTCCATGAGATGGGGCAAATGATCAATGAGGCCATCGCCCGGGGCGATAAGGCCGAGGCCCGGCGTCTGTTTGGCGAAGCGGAGACCCAGGCGGGCACGGCGATCGATAAGATGGAGCACATCCACTCCGTTGGGGGTGATGGCGATCAAAAGTTGGCCAACTATCAAGAGTTTCTTCTTACGACCCTCTCGGACAGCTACCGGGCGCAAGAGGAGACTCTGGAAAAAATCGTCGCGCTCAACGTGAAGATCGCCGACGAGGCCAAGGATCAGGCCGACAGCGACGCCACTTTCCTGAACACTTTCATGGTCGCCGTGGCCATTATCGGCTTCCTGATCGCGGTGACCGTCGGGGTCATCCTATCGCGCGGGATCTCCCGGCCCGTTCTGCGGATCGTCGAAGAGCTGACCGAGGCCTCCAGCGCCACCGCCAGCGCGTCGGACGATATCTCCCGCTCGTCGCAGGCGTTGGCCGAAGGCGCCACCGAACAGGCGTCGTCGCTGGAAGAGACCAGCGCCGCTTTGGAAGAGATGGCCGCCCAGACCCAAGGGAACGCCGATAACGCCCGCGAAGCCGCATCGCTTGCCGACGCCACCCGCAAAAGCGCCGAAGGGGGCGCCGAGACGGTCTCCGGCATGATCGGCGCCATGAAAGACATCAACCACTCCTCCGAAGAGATCAGCAAGATCATCAAGGTCATCGAGGAGATCGCCTTCCAGACCAACCTGCTCGCCCTGAACGCCGCCGTCGAAGCGGCCCGAGCCGGCGAGCATGGCAAAGGGTTCGCCGTCGTGGCCGAAGAGGTGCGCAACCTCGCCCAACGGGCCGGCACCGCCGCCAAGGAGACCGGCGATCTTATCGCCAATGCCGTCGACAAAGCGCGCGTCGGATCGCAGATGGCCGACAAAGCCGGATCGGCGTTGTCGGAAATCGTGACCGGCGTCCAGAAAGTGACCGGGCTGGTCTCGGAGATATCCGCATCCTCGGCCGAGCAGGCGCAAGGAGTGGAACAGGTGAATACCGCCGTCGCCCAGATGGACAAGGTCACCCAACAGAACGCCTCCACCGCCGAAGAGGCGGCCGCCGCAGCCGAAGAACTGAACGCCCAAGCCAGTCGGCTCAACGATTCGGTGGAAGATCTGGCCACGTTGGTGCAGGGGCAAGGGGGAGGAGGCGCCTCCCGCCACACCGCCGCTCCGGCCAAACGGAAATCGCTGCCGGCGCCGAAGCTGAAATCGCCCCCGTATCAGGAACCGAAATCGCACATCGCCCCGAAACAGGAGAGCAAACCGAAACCGACCGCCGATCACGACGACCTGATTCCGATGGACGACTTCGACGATTTTTAAGCCGCGCCGATTTCGGATAATCCCGGGAGACGCCTCCCGGGATTTTTTTGTGGTCTCGGTTAGACCGATGACTTCCCGATATCTGCGGCGCACGCGAGGACAACACCAACGGGGACACCATCACCCGTCCCATTGATCGTATCGAAAGCTGTCACCGACAGCACGCCGTTCTCGATCGCATACGCTCCGGCCCCACATTCGACCCAGCTCACCGGATAGCCATTTCGGTTCACGCTATCGATGAAGCGGCGCAGATGCCTGTGGGCGTCCGTTGTCGCTCCGACCGGCTTTACTTTTAGCTTGGCATCACCATTTCCCCCTCCCCTCATCCGTGCTGTTCAGGCCGCCTGTCAAATAAAAAACCCCACACTCCGAAGAGTGTGGGGTATGTCGCTCAACCTGTTTGCGACCTTCACCGGTCTAGACAGAGCCCCCAACGAGGGGCGGTCTTTTTATCTGTAACGGTTAGGCCAAAAAGAGCCGCACGGCTCAGCCGTTGACGATCTCGGTTTCGGAGAACCAATATTTGATCTCCCAAGCGGCCGTATCTTCCGCGTCCGACCCATGGACCGAGTTATTCCCCAAGTCGATGGCGAACTCTTTGCGGATCGTCCCGTCTGCGGCGTCCTTCGGGTTGGTGGCGCCCATCAGCTCGCGCCATTTCGGCTGGGCCTCTTCCCCTTCCAACACCATCACCACCGTCGGGGCGGCCGACATCTGGCTGGTCAGTTCGTCGTAAAAGGGACGGTCCTTATGGACGACGTAGAAGCCTTCGGCTTCGGCTTTGGACATATGGACCAGCTTCATGGCGGCGACGGTCAGTCCCGCTTCTTCGGTCCGGGCAAGAATCGCGCCTATAAGGTTCCGCTCCACGGCGTCCGGTTTGATCATGGCGAATGTGCGAGACATCGTCTCTCCTTCAGATAAAAGTTCGTAAAGAGCCGGTAGTATACCCGATTTCGCCGACGTTGGCGGCGCCCCACAAATAAACGACCGGCCCCCGAAAGGACCGGTCGTATAAAGTGGTCGACGGTTACGGCTTGTAGATGTCGATGACCGCGTTGACGTCAAAGTCAGCCGACGCCTTCGCCTTCTTCTGAATCTCGCCGAGGCGATCAAGCAGCGTGGGGCGCTCGGCTTTGTAGTAAAGACCGGTGACGGTCTTCCCGGCGGCTTTGCTATCCGAGATCAGCTTCATGGCGACCGACAGGTCGCTGGTGTCGTGATCTTCGGGAACGGCCTCGATGTTCCCTTTGTAGCTGTCGAAGGTGTTCACCTTGTTGAAGGTGGGGCAGGGCGACACGACGTTGATGAACGAGAATCCCTTGTGCGCAATGGCCTGCTTCACCAGCTCGGTCAGCTTTTTCCCTTCGGAGCTGTAGGCCTGAGCGACGAAAGTGGCGCCGTAAGCCAAGCAGAAGAGAACCGGACTCATGGGATTGTCCGGCACACCGTAGGGCGTCGTCGTGGTCGTCATCCCCAACCCGGAGGTGGGGGACATCTGCCCTTTGGTCAACCCGTAGATCGAGTTGTCCATGCAGATATAGGTAATGTCGGAGTTCTTCCGGGCGACGTGGGGGACGTGCCCGCCGCCGATGGAGAAACCGTCGCCGTCGCCGCCGAAGACGACCACTTCCTGATCGGGGCGGGCCACTTTCAGGCCGACCGCCGTCGGAAGCGCGCGCCCGTGGGCGGTGTGCATGCCGTAGGTTTTGACGAAGTAGGGAAACCGGGACGAACAGCCGATGCCGGAGACCAGCGACAGCTCGTCGAGGCCGAGCTGCATTTCGGCGAAGGCTTTCAGCACGGAGTTGAGCACCCCGTAATCGCCACACCCGGCGCACCACGTCGGCGGCACGTCCGATTTGTAGTCTTTGGCTTTCATCGGCGCTGCGGTATCAGCGGACATTAAAGCACCTCCTTGATCTTCGCGACGATCATATCCGGGCTAAACGGAAGGCCGCCGTAGATGTTGTATTTGATGGGGTCGAAGTTGATCTGGGTCCGCATGACGTTGGCCAGCTGCCCTTGCTTGTTCACTTCGGGGATGATGATCTTCTCGTGCTTGTCGATGAAGCTCTGCATCGCCTTGAGCGGCAACGGCCAGATAAGTTTCGGGTAGAGCGCGGAGACTTTGATCCCCTCGGCGCGAGCTTGGCGGACCGTTTCGCGCAGAACGCCGATGGTGGAGCCCCAAGCGATGACGCCGACGGTGGCGCCCTCTTCGACATCGGCTTCGGTCTCGGGGAAGAAGTCTTCCAGGTCGGCGAGTTTGTCGAACCGTTTATCGAGCATCGGCACCCGGTTGGCCGCGCCGTAGTTCGGGGCGGACGAGGGGGCGTGCTCCAGGCCGGTGGAGATGTAAGCGCCACCCGACTGGCCCGGCGCCGCCATCGGGGAGATCCCCGATTCGGTCAGTTTGTAGCGAAGATACCGTCCGTCCTCTTCGCTGATTTTACCGTCCCATTTCTCCCGTTCGACGATCCGCAGTTTCGACGGATCGGGGCGGGTCATGTTGGCGGTACGGAATCCGAGCGACCCGTCGGAGAGAAGGAGCGTCGGCAACTGATATTTCTCGGCCACGTTAAAGGCTTCGACGGTCAGGTAGATGCAGTCTTCGATCCCTTCGGGCGAGATGACCACTTTGGAGCCGTCGCCGTGAAGGCCGAGGGCGGCCAACTGAAGGTCGGACTGCTCGTGCTTGGTCGGCAGACCGGTCGAAGGGCCGCCCCGCTGCACGTCGCAGATTACCAGCGGAATCTCCATCATCGACGCAAGGCCGATCAGTTCCTGCATCAGAGAGACGCCGGGGCCGGAGGTGGAGGTCATCGACTTCACACCGCCGAAGGAAGCGCCGATGACGTTGGCCAACGAGGCGATCTCGTCTTCGGCCTGCACCAAGTTGCCGCCGACCTTGGGGATATGTTTCGACAGGAAGTTGGCCACCTCGGTCGCCGGGGTGATCGGGTACGCGGAGAAGAACTTGCACCCGGCCAGCAGAGCGCCCAAACCGACGGCGTCGTTACCGGCCATGATGATCTGGTCGTCCCGTGTCTTGCCGGTCACGTCCATCTTGTAGGGGTCGCTCTTTTTCAGGTTGGCGAGGACGTATTCCTTCCCGGCGTCGAGCGCCTTGTAGTTGACGTCGACGACATCCTGCCCTTTTTTGATGAACTTGCTGTGGATCGTCTCTTTGATCGAGTCGAGCGGCAGCCCGAAAAGCTCGGCGCAGGCGCCCATGGAGACCATGTTCTTACTGCGATAGACGCCGAGGTCTTCCTTGGCGATCTTGCTCATCGGCACCGGATAGCAGGTGACGCCCGGAACGTTAACCTCTTCCTCGATGTCGCCGCCCGGATAGTCGTATATCAGGACGTTCCCCTCTTTCAACTGAGGGAGGTTGACGTCGAGCGACTCCTTGTTAAAACAGACCACGACATGAAATCCGTTCCCTTCGCAGAGAACTGGCTCCGTTGAGAAACGGACCTGATACATTGCGTAACCGCCGCGAATTTCTGCGGGAAAGGTTTTGAAGGTCAAAACCTCCAGCCCGGAGCGAGCCGCGGCCTGAGCGACAAAGTCGCCCGAGGAGATGATACCTTCACCCCCCTCGCCGCCGAAGCGAATCGTCAAATCTTGCTGAGCCACCGTTGTTACCCCTTCTGTAAAAACGAAGTGTTACTTGTGGTTAGTGTCGGGGGGACCTCCCCCGGCTAAGTTCGTTTACGCTTTGCCCGTCACCTTGGCGATCATCGACCCCATATCGGCGGGCGATTTCACCACGGCGACGCCGCATTCGGTCATGATCCGCATCTTCTCGTCGGCGGTACCTTTACCACCGGAGATGATGGCGCCGGCGTGCCCCATCCGTCGCCCCGGCGGCGCGGTCTGCCCGGCGATGAAGCCGACCACCGGTTTTTTCACTTTATCTTTGATGTAGCGGGCGGCATCTTCTTCCGCCGATCCGCCGATCTCCCCGATCATGCAGATCGCTTCGGTCTGCGGGTCTTCATTAAACATCTTGATGACGTCGATAAAGTTGGTGCCGTTGACCGGGTCGCCCCCGATGCCGACGACGGTCGACTGACCGATGCCGAGATCGCGCAACTGGCCGACCACTTCGTAGGTCAGCGTGCCCGAGCGGGAGACGATGCCGACAGGGCCGGGCGAGTGGATATGACCCGGCATGATGCCGATTTTCGCTTTGCCGGGGGTGATGACCCCGGGACAGTTGGGCCCGACGAGCCGCGGGCCGTGGCCCCGGGTGGCCCGTTTGATCTTGATCATGTCGTAGACCGGGATCCCCTCGGTGATGCAGATGATCAGCTCGATCCCCGCGTCCCACGCTTCAAAAATAGCGTCGGCGGCGAAGGGAGGGGGGACGAATATCATGGTGGCGTTGGCGCCGGTGGCCTCTTTGGCTCGGCGAACGCTGTTAAAGACCGGAACCCCCGCCGCTTCGTGCCCCTCTTTGCCGGGGGTGACCCCGCCGACCAGATTGGTGCCGTACGCTTTGCATCCTTCGGCGTGGAAGAGCCCCTCCTTGCCGGTGATCCCCTGAACGATGAGGCGGGTGTTTTCGTCGACCAATATGCTCATGTCATCCCCCCGCTTATACGACTTGGCTCAAGGAAGCGACGGCCTTTTCGGCGCCGTCGCGCATCCCTTGCGCCACGATGAAGTTGAATCCCGACCCGTCGAGGATCTTCTGTCCCTCTTCGACGTTGGTTCCTTCCATACGGATGACCACCGGAATCTTGACGTCGATCTTCTTCGCGGCGTTGACCACGCCGGTGGCGAGACGGTCGCACCGGAGGATACCGCCGAAGATATTGATAAATATGCATTTCACCGCATCGTCGGCGAGGATGATCTTGAACGCGTTTTCGATCTGTTCGGCAGAAGCTCCCCCGCCGACGTCGAGGAAGTTGGCCGGCTCGCCGCCGTAGAGCTTGATGATGTCCATGGTGGCCATCGCCAACCCGGCGCCGTTGACCATGCAACCGATATTGCCGTCGAGTTTAATGTAGTTCAGATCGAAGTTGCTCGCTTCGATCTCCAGCTCGTCCTCTTCGGTCAGGTCGCGGCACTCGACCACGTTCTGCTGGCGATAGAGGGCGTTGCTGTCGAAGTTCATTTTGCAGTCGAGCGCGATGATCTCGCCGTCTTCGGTTTCGACCAACGGGTTGACTTCGGCCAGGGAGCAGTCTTTGGCCTCGAAGGCTTTATAGAACGCCATGATGAACTTCACCCCGGCTTTGAAAGCGTCCCCGGTGAGGTTCAGGAAGAAAGCGATCTCCCGGGCTTGGCACGGCATCAACCCTGTCGCCGGATCGATCCAGACCTTCAGCAACTTCTCGGGATGTTTCTCGGCCACCTCTTCGATCTCGACCCCTCCCTCTTCGGAGGCCATGATACAGGGGCGGGAGGTCTCCCGGTCGATGACGATGCCGAAGTAGAGCTCCCGCTTGATGCGACACCCCGCTTCGATAAGAAGGCCGTTGACCTTCTTTCCTTCCGGGCCGGTCTGGTGGGTAACCAACTGCATGCCAAGGATTTCCTTGGCGAACTGTTGGGCTTCTTCAACGGTTTTGGCGAGCTTGACGCCCCCCCCCTTGCCGCGACCGCCTGCGTGAATCTGCGCCTTCACCACAACGGGAAGGCCGAGATCGTCGACGATGGTTTTAACCGATGCGTCGGAAACGTCTTGCGTAAACGTCCCCCGCAACGTCGGCACACCGAACGCGCGAATGATCTCTTTGGCTTGGTACTCGTGGACGTTCATATATACACTATCCTTTATATATGAAGCCTTAGATAATCTAGGCCACCCAAAAATGAACGCAATTTATAGCATGTCCATGACTGACCGTCAACCGACCCGCGCCGGGCCGGACGCCCCACGGCGACCCGACCATCATACACCAACAGGGTGTGGAAAAACGCCTTCGGGATAGACGACGCAAAGAGAGATCGGAGAGCTGGGCGGACGGCACAGGAGGGGCGCCTGAGCGTTGCGGGTCCGGTTTCGACACCGTGCGTCCACGCAGATAGTGTTTCGACGCCCGCTTAGAAATAGAGGCGAAAAGAGACCGACACGGCAGACGGAGCGACGCCATATTGGCTTTTCGCACCGTCGCTCGAAAGCGGGAATGAAAGAGCGATATCGGCTTCCGCCTCGTCGGCCAACGAATGGACCCCATAGAGGGTGGCCAGGTACGACTCGTCGATCAGATTGGCGATAATCGACCCGTTCACCGTCATCAAGGGGGTCAGTTCATACGACGCTCCGGCGGCGCCGTAACGTCGCGCCGGTAACGACGCACGGGGATCGTATCGTTCAACGCTCTCCACGCCTGCGCCGTGGTGAAACCATTCGAGGGTCAGGTCGAGAGAACTTTCGAACCGGCGGTTCAGTTGCAGGGCAAGTTCGACGACGTTCTCTCCCCCGTCGATCCACCGATAATGCCCTTCGGCCCGAAAGCCGAACCCGCCGATCAGATCCCCTTGCAAAGCTCCTCCGACGATCTGGTCTTGCCCTACCCCGCCACCGAGGAGGGCGATATCGACGGTGTCGGCGATAAGGGTCGAAGCCCGCACGATGGTCGATGCCCGGTCGCTGTCGAGATCGCCCCAGCCGGTCGGCTTGGTGGCGTCGGGGGTGTAGCCGAGGATATGGAGTAGCGTCACTTGGGTAAAGTCGGCCACCCCCCATTCGAGCCGGGCGGCGTCGACCCCCGGTTTGTAGACCCGGTAGTAGGCGGTGGCGGCGAAGGGGGCGAAGAGATCGTTGGGGGTGAAGAAATAGCAGGTGGCCAGATTCACCGGTTGGCGTCCGGCCATCAGAGCGGCCCGGCCGGACGAGAGTTCGACCAACGCCCTGTCGACCACCAGCCGGTCGAGAGAACCACGGTCGGCGCGGGGGGTGGCGGCGAGAGCCGACGACCGCTCCACCTCGCGTCCGTCGGGGGGGAGGGTCGCTACGGCGTGGAGAGCGAGGAGGTTGAGCTCGCCGGTGAGGGCGCCGATCCGCTCTTTCGCTTCGAGTCGCGCTTCGACAAGGCCGCCATGATCGACCCGCGCGTCGTCTTGCGATGCGAAGGTGGTCATCGAGAGCAGTCCTCGTCCCTCGGCGAAGGCGATGCCGGGGATCAGCAGGGCGACGGTCAGGATGAACCGGATCATGGGCGCGGCGACGGCGGCTCCTTTACGTCGTCTTTTTCGAGTTTCCCGTCCCGCATGGTGACGATCCGGTGGGCCCGCTCCATGACACGGGGGTCGTGGGTCGAGAAAAGAAACGTAATCCCCCGCTCTACGTTCAGCTTTTCCATGAGGGCCAACAACGATTCGGCGGTGGCCGAGTCGACGTTGGCGGTCGGCTCGTCGGCGAGGACGACGGCAGGTTCGTGAGCGATGGCCCGGGCGATGGCGACCCGTTGTTGCTGTCCGCCGGAGAGTTCGTCGGGGCGACGATCTTCAAGACCGGCCAGACCGACTTCGGCGAGCAACGCTTCGACCCTCTTTTTTCGTTCGGCAGGCGCGACCCCCTGCAGGGCGAGGACGAACTCGGCGTTCTCGAAGGCGGTGAGGGTCGCTATCAGGTTATACGCCTGAAAGACGAACCCGATCCGGTCGCGCCGCAGGGCCGACTGTTCGGAACGAGAAAGAGTCGAAAGATCGCGCCCGTCGACAATCACCGCGCCGCTGGTGGGACGGTCGAGGGCGCCGATAAGATTCAAGGTCGTCGTCTTGCCGGAGCCGGAGGGGCCGCTTAGGACCGTGAACTCCCCCGGCGCGACGGAGAGGGTCAGCCCGTCGACGGCGGCCACCGACTGGACCCCCTGTTCGTAGACGCGGGTGACGTTTTCGAGACGGACAATCGGTTCGATCATGATGCCGCGAGCCCCTCGACGACGCTCATCGGCATATAGGTTTTCTTCGACACCTCTTCGGCGCTCAAGCCTTCGGCCAGCAACCGAGCGACCACCGCGGTCATCGGCTCTGCGACTTCGACGAGGTACTCGTCCGGGTCACGCAGGCGAAAACTTTTCTGCCCCCAAGCGGCTTCGGCTAACGGGTTTTGCACCTTCGCGCCCAGTTCCGCCACCCGCCGCCACGCGGCGTCGATATCGTCGCTTTCGAAGTAGAGCTCGAAAACCTCGGAGCCTAACGGGGCGTCGATGGCGCCGCCGTGGATCATCTGGCTGGCGATTTCCTTCTCCCAAACGGCGACGCCCCCGTTGTAGGCGACGTAGCCGTCGGTGACGATCGTCGGCGTTTGACCGAGGACGTGTTCGTAAAACCAGCGGGCGTTTTTGATCTCCGATACGAAGACCGGGGCGCCTTTGAACGTGACGGTCATGAGAACCTTTCGTTGGTGACTTCTACGCCTAGATGTTCGCGCAGGCTTGCGCCTGCACTCCGCACTGCCGCACCCGACGAGAGCCGTCGTCTTCGCCGACCCCTTCTCGACAAGTGTCGAATCGATATCATACCCCCAGGTAGTCGCAGAAAGTGAACAGGTCGGGAAAGGTATGGTCGGGGGAAATGGGGGGGACGACGTCGGACGATTCGTCGTCCCGCCGGATCAGGACGGTGGCGAGGCCCGCCGCCTTGGCCGCCATCAGGAGTCCGTAAGGAGTCCCGGCCACCACCGTCGCCTCCCCCTCCCCCGCCGCGGCCCGGGCCTTCTGTAGAACCCGGATCGACGGCGGATAAGCCCCCGCCTCCTCGGGGGTGACGACGACGGCGAAAGGGTCGCCGAGACGATCGGCCAGCGGGGCGAAGAGGTCGGCGTCGAGACTGGTGACGGCAATCAGCCGGCGGGCGCTTTTCAGGCGACGGAGGGCGTCGATGGTGTCGGGGCGGATCGGCCAATTTCGGACACCGTTTTCGAGAGCCCGTATCTCCGCGTCGGTGTGCGGGAACTGGTAGACGAATCCGAACCCCCGCATGGTCTGGCGCAAAACTTTGCGGTAGGGAAGAGGACGCCCCGCCCGCGCCTTCGCTTCCTCCTCGTCGAACCGGGCCAGGATCTCGTCGTCGTCGGGGGCGAGTTGATGGCGCAGGAGATAGGGACGGATTTCGGCAAGAATCCCTTCGTCTTTGTCGAAGAGCAACCGGTCGATGTCGAGAAGGAGGTTCATGCCCGCTTCCTACAGATTTCTATCCGAACTTACCGCCGCCATACTCACCTGCATCGCAGACTGGGAATGATTTGCATAGGTATTCCATGACGGATAGTAATCGTCGGCCTGATTCCCCCATGTGTCCCATCCTTTTCTCGACCCTCGAGCAAACATTTCGAGGTAGGGTCCCATGCTGCACTTTTCAATGATTTCGTACAGTTCGTCCGGTTTGCGGGAGTGTTCCCGTTTCATCGTTCTGATGATATTGACCTGACTCCGCCCCGGCGCCAGAGTTCGCGCGTTTTTCCCCTTGACGCCAAAAAGAACCAGCTCGGTCGTATTCCGAAAATAGAACCCAACGCCGCGTCCGTCGGGTCCTCCATCCTTTCGCACCTTGTGCCAAACGATATTCGACTTGTACTGAAAGCCCCAAGCTTCCATAACCTTCAAACCCTCGGGGAGAAGCGCGTTCGGAACCCACAGGTAAAGATGGGCGGGTTCCGCCGTCACCTGAGCCACTGGCAAGCTTGCGATTTCGTCAAGCTTCATCGTTCCGTAACGGTTCAGCCGTTTGTGCTCGGGCGCCATCTTTCCTGTCCGGTTCTGGAACTGCCAAGGAGGGTCGGCAAGGATTGTGGCGTATTTCTTTTTGTCGATCCGTTGAAGGAAGTCGTTTGACGCTTCCGTCACGATGTCATGCTTGTCAGTCTTCAATGTAGAGATCCTTTGTGATGCCGAGGACCAGTATCGGGCAACCGCCCCCGCTTCCCCCTTCGATTCTCGGGAGTAGCTTGCTCATATGAGTCGTCGAATTGCCAAAGCTATCCTTCCGACCAATTTCGTTGAAGATTTCCTGCAGGTTATCGCAACGGGTTACGATCACTCCAACGGAAACCGCACGCAAATCAAACAGTAGCCGGAAGTTATTCAAGTCCCTGTCGTAAAAGGGATCCTTGTTGTTCCATTCGATTTCAAGCGCAACCCGGTTTTTAAAGCAGTCGATCTTGTGGGTCGGCGTCTCGGACCGGGCGCCATCAATAACGATCTCAGTCTGAAACTGCTTCTCAGTCCAGCCCCGCCGATAGAGTTCACTGTCGATCGCTTCGGAGACCTTCGACTTCCTCCCACCCCCGACAGCAATCCAGCTTTTCCGAAACCGGAAGAGGGTCAGCGTTTCGACAATGTCGTCCCATTCCGTAGGAAAATCATGCTTCAGAATGGCGCACGCATGTTTCCACTCACGGACTTCATAGTTTTCCCGGATGAATCCCGGTAACAATTCAACGCTCATTTTCTTCCTGTGAAATGGTTCGCCATTTTATCGTGTCTCGATATTTGGGGCCACCGTCATCCCACCTTCCTTCCGCCGAAGAGCGCCAGTTCGAAGATGCGGAAGTAGCAATCGACGTCGTGAAAGCCGATGTCTTCCAGCCAGCGCAACTGGTCGTCCACGGGGGCGAGCTGGTTGGCGACCTGCCGTTCGAGCCACTCTTCCTTGATCGATTCTTCGCTCCGGTGGTCGCCGACGCTCCGATGCCAGGCGTACAACCCCCGCAGGAACTGTTCCCGAAAGACCTCTTCCACCCACGGTGTGGCGGCTTTCACATGTTCGAGATGCAAAAACATTCCCCCCGGACTCAGCAGTTCGTAAATGTCGTGATAGAGGCGCCGTTTCACTTCGTCGGGTTGGTGATGGATGGCGTATCCGCTGACGATAACGTCATAGGGGGCGTGGGCGATGACGTCGGCTTTCCAGTCGCTGCTGGCGAAGTCGAGTTCCACCACGAGCGACCGTCCCTCAAACGGGGTCAACTTCGCCCGCGCGGCTTCGAGCATATGGGGGGAGAAATCGCCGAAGACGCAATAGCCGTTCCCCCACCGTTCCAACAACGCCCGCCCCAATATCCCGTCGCCGCAACCGAGATCGAGAAACCGTCGATGGTGCGCGGCGCCTTTTTCGGCCAAGGCCAGCGTCAGGGCGATCTGCTCGGCGGCTAACGGGATGGCGTGGCGCGTCCCGGTGATGAAATGTTCGGCTTGCCGCGCCTCTTTCCATATTTCGTCGGTTCTCGGCTCGCTCATCTCAGTGTCCCGCTCCTGAAAGGTTAAGCCCGACGACACCGGCGATAATGAGGACAATGGAGGCGACCTTCATCGCCGATATCGCCTCGCCAAACCAAGCGACGCCGATACAGGCGATGAGCATGGTTCCGAGTCCCGACCAGATGGCGTAGGCGACGGAGACATCGATTCTTTTCAACGCGAACGTCAGGCAGGTGAGTGACAAGACATAAAAGACGAAGAGCGCCACGGTCGGGCCGATCTTCGTCATCCCGGCGGAGAGTTTCATCGACGTGGTCCCCATCACCTCCGTGACGATGGCGCCGACCAGCCAGACCCAGCTCATGTTCGTTTTTCCCTATCCATGACAGGCTCCCGTTCTATCGAGGGGCATGCCCTTAAAGCGCCTTAATACTTTCGACCGGCGGTAGCCCGGCGGCCCGGATAGCCGGATAGATTCCCGCCAGCGCGGTGAGGGCGAAGACCGATGCGACGATGGCAAGAGCGCTTTCGATATAGAAACGCGATTTCATCACCGGGTCGATCAACACCCCCCCCAGATCGTAATCCTCCGGCATCATGGCGGTGAAGTCGATCCCGATATCGACCATGTACCAATAGGTGGGGACGCATAAACCGATCCCCATGATCACCCCGACGGCGCCGAGGATCAACGATTCGGTCAGCACCATGGCGAACAATCTCCTCGGCGGCGTACCGATGGCGAGCATGACGCCGAACTCGTGGGTCCGTTCGAGCACGTTCATCAGAATGGTGTTCAGTATCCCTGCGGCGATGAGGAGCCCCACCAGCAATTGGAAAAGATAGTTGCTGGCGCTGTCGATGGCGACGAATCCGGCGATGTCGGCCTGGGTTTTCCGCCAGGTCAAGGTCTCGGCGTCGGGGGCGACCTCCCGCACCAGCGCGGCCAGCCGGTCGGTCTTGCGTTGGTCGGCGACGAAGAGACTGACCATGGTGGCCTCCCCTTCGGCGTAGCCGAGGGTTTTACGTACCCGCTCCAACGGTAGCAACACGAAGGCCGAATCGACTTCGTCGACGCCGGTGGAAAAAACGCCGCCGACGTAGGCGATCTGGCTGACGATCTCGCCGGTGGCGTCGGTGGTGGTCCAGATCATCTTTTTGCCAATTTTTAGTTTCAGTTTCTCGGCCATCTTCTGGCCGATGACCACCTCTCGTCCGTCGGCGTCGGGGAAGACGGCGCCAGCGGTGATCTTCGACAAGAAGAGATTGACGTCGTCATCTTCCAACGCCGGATCGACGCCGATCAACATGCCGCCGATACTCTTCCTCGCCGTGGCGAACATCCCCTGCCCCAGTATCCGAATGGTCCCCCCGTCGATCCCGTCGATGGCAGTGGCCCGTTCCAATACCGCCGCCGCGTCGGGGAGCCGTTTTCGTTGCGACGGCCGGTCGTGGTATCCCGCCGGTTCGACGGTGATATGGCCATATCCCATCTTGGCGGAGGTGTCGATGATGTTGGTGTAGGAGTAGTCCCCTATCGACGTAAAGAAAAACGAGAGGAGCATCCCGAAGGCGACGGTGAAAGCGGTGACGAAGGTCCGCCGGGGTCGCCGGAAAAGATTGCGCCACGCCATTTTTATCAGCATCGTCTCGTCACCGATGAGTCATCGCTTGCACCGGATCGAGCCGGGCCGCTTTGACGGCGGGCCAGATCACCGACAGCAACGCGACGATGGCAAGGGTGATAATCGGCGTCGTCACCGACGATGTCGTGACGGCGCACCGCCACACCGGATCGAAGGCGACCCCGCCGACGGAGCCTAAGGTCTCTCCAACGAAGCCGGTCAGGTCGATCCCGTCGACCGAATATTTATAGGCGAAGGGGACACCGATGGCGACGGCGATGATCGACGCGAAGGTCACCTCCACCATCGCTTCGATCATAATCAGCCGAATGATATTCACCGGCGAAAAACCCAAAGCTTTCATGACGCCGAACTCTTTCATCCGTTCGTAGACGGTCATCATCATGGCGTTAAAGGTGACCATGCCGATGGCGATGTAGGCGATGAGGAGCAAGAAGACCAGCGACGCGTTGGTCGAGTCGATCATCTGCGCCACGACGGGAGCGATCCGACGCCAGCTCATGGTTTCGCTCCCCGGTCCGGCGATGACGGCCACCTCCTCTTCGGCGGCTTGCAAGTCGGCCCGTCGACCGCCCCGCATGACGGCGATCTCATGGGCGCCTTCATAGACCCCCATCAATTCTCTGAAAGCGTCGTTGGACATCAAGACGCCACTTCCGTCGATGGCCCCCCCGACGGTTTTGGCGACCCCCCGGACGGTGTAAAGGGCGTTGGCCATGGAGCCGTCGGCGGCTTGGCTCAAGATCACCAGCTCGACGCCCGGTTCGGCGCCGAGGGTTCGGGCGAGCCGATAGCCGATGACGACGCCGTTCGGATCGTCGGGGGATAGCCACCTCCCCCGCGCCAGATGGCTCGAAAGCTTCGTCACCGTCGGTTCCCGCACAAGATCGACCCCCATAAGGGCGACCCCGCCGGAGTTGCTCTCGGTGGCGCCGAGGCCGAAGCCGTAAAGCCGTGGCGTGGCGCGATACCCCTTGGCGTCAAGATCGGTCACGATCCGGTCGGCGTCGGCGATGATCGTATAGAGATCGGGATCGGAACGATAACCGTCGGCGTGTATTTGAATGTCGCCGATCCGCATCTCGACGGCGTTCCGTTCGATGACGTCGACGAACCCTTCCAGCAACGAGGCGTAGAAGATCATCACGCCGCCGGCGAACCCCATGGCGACGGTAGTGACGATGGTTCGAGCGCGACCGCGCGCCACATTCCGAAACGCCCATCGGCCCAACCGCATGTCAGCGGCTCCTCAGCCGGGCCAACGAAAAAAAGTCGTCGGCCAGTTTCGGGGCGAAGTCGATCTCTCGGTAGGTCAGCCGGGTATATTCGTCCGGCTCGTCGGACGGAACGACGGTCATCACTTTCGGCAGGGTTCGCCCCCCCAGATTCTCCAGTTCGGTGAAGGTCATGGTCCGGGCCACGACCATCTCTTCGTCGTAGAAGCGTTCGGTCAGGGGGGTGACGTTCCCGTCGGGATGGCGCCACGCGACCATGACGATCTTCCCCCAGACCACGGCGGCGTCGGGCTTCGGGATCAGGGTGAACTCGAACACTTTTTTTCCGTCACGTTCCCCTTCGAAGGTGATGGTGATGTCGAAGTCGTCGGCGAGCCGCGATTCCTTGACGATATCGTCGTTGGTGAAATGACTCCCCATCCACGATCCCATCATCATGCCGGACGTGAGCCGGATGGTCCGATCGGTCTTGGGGAGATAGGTGTAGATGTTATCGCCCGATTTAAGGGAGGCGGTCCCCTTCTCTTTGATCGGTTCGACGATCCGGACGAGGGTCTTGTCGGTCCCTTGGGACCACGCCCGCATCAGCATGGTGCGGGTGTAGTGGAGGGTCTTCACCTCCATCTCGAAGAGGGCTTCGCTCGCCTCGCCGCGCCAAAGGTCGTCGATCTCTTTGAGGATTTTTTCGGCCCGGTCGTCGGCGAAGGCAAGAGGGGCGGCGAGAAGGATGAAGCCGAGGAGAAAAGCAAGTGGTCGCATGAGGGGCCCTCCGAGAAGACGTAGCCTCGTCACTCTACCATCGGGCGGAAGGCCCGGCCCGGCCTATTCGAAGCCGTGGGTCACGATCCGATAGGCGACGGAGGTTCCCATGAAGATGACGAAGCAGATGAGGAAGATCACCAAGGTCTTCTGGGAAACGATGAATTTCTTTTTTTCGGTCACGAGAGACTCCTGATTACAGCAGATCGACCACCATCAGGCAATAAAGAGCCGGAAGGTGAACGATGGAAAAGAAAAATAGGCTCATGGCCTCCTTCCGAGGGGAGAAGAGAAACCAGGTCGACATGGCGACGAAAGTCATCCCAGTGACGATGGCGACGGCGAGATAAAGGTCGCCGGCGAGG
The DNA here is from genome assembly GCA_942491805.1 of Nitrospinota bacterium. GTDB lineage: Bacteria > Nitrospinota_A > UBA7883 > UBA7883 > JADGGD01 > JADGCD01. The sequence continues at coordinate 2,601 of CALOCG010000031.1, read as the reverse complement.
CCGATAATCCATGGGATGAACGAGACACTCAACAAAAGAATCGACCAGACGGCGATCTGCCGTTTGGTCTCGTCGACCCCACGGGCCACCGGCAGGTTGTTGACCCCGGCTTCAGCGTATTGGTTTCGATATTTCAACGCAAGCGCCCAGAAATGGGGATGCTGCCACGTGTAGATGACCATAAAGAGGGCCAACGCCTTTTCGTCAAGCGCCGGGACGGCCGCCGCGTATCCGATGACCGGGGGCAAAGCGCCGCCGATACCGCCGACAAAGGTGGCCAGCGGCGTACGTCTCTTTAGTATGAGGGTGTACGGGATGACATAAAAGAAGATCGAGACCGCCGTCAGGAAGGCGGCCGTGTCGGTGCTAGCGACGGTCATGATCGCCAACGAGGCGATGGTCAGACCGAGCCCGCAGAACAACGCCTTTTGGGGGCCGATGGCGCCCGAAGCGGTGGGCCGCTTGCTGGTCCGGGCCATCCGGGCGTCGATGTCGTGATCGATATAGTTGTTCAGCGATGCGGCGGCGGCCGTGGCGAGGCCGATACCAAGCAACGTCCCGGCGACCAATCCAAAGGGGGGCAATCCCCCTTCGGCGATGAATATCCCGGCCAAGGTGGAGACGAGCACCAGCCCGATGATCCACGGCTTGACCAGCAGGAGATAGTCGACGACGCAGCTCTTCACGAAGGAGATACGGCCTGCGACGATCGTCCCGTCTCTTTCGGAATCGCTGGCGAACATCAGGCGTAGACCCTCGACCCGTCAGCGGTGGGAGCGGCTGGAGGGGGGGGCAAAAGCATCCCCGGCGCGGCGCGGTAGGCGAGCCAGCCGAGAAGCGCGAAACCGGTGGCGCCGTGCAGAACGATCAACGGCAAGAACATCCCCGATTCGACGATGCCGATCCCCCAACTGGCTTGAAAAAGAATCAGCACGAAGGTGACGATGCCGCCGACTCTATCGACCCCCGTTTTCAGCGCGTAGAAGAGGTAGCCGAGGCTGATGGTGAAGATGGCGTAGGCGATGAGCCGATGAATGTAGTGTACGGTGACCTCGAATCTATCCAGTGTCGGGAACCATTGCCCTTGGCAGGTGGGGAAGTCGGGGCATCCCAGGCTGGCTTTGCCGTAGCGAACAACGATCCCGAGGAAAATCTGCGCAAGGACGAAGGCGAAAAGGGCGGCGTAGAACCTCCCCCGCGGGTCGACGGCGATGCCGTTGTTCTTCCGCCACGCCATGACGAGAAGGCTGAAGATGATGGTCGAGAGAATGATGTGAAAGGAGACGATGAAGATATGAAGCGCCCCTTCCAAGAGGGGGGCCTCCACCAGAACGATGACCCCGCCCAAGATGACCGCCTACCCTTACAAAGACCTAACGCGCTGGAGACGAGGTATCGTTCGCTCCCTTTTTTATAGACCCAAACGGCGATGGTGGCGGCGAGGATGGTGAACCCGGCGGCGGCGCCGAGGAGGCGATGACCCCATTCGAACCAGATTTGGGTTTCGAAGGGGGGGACGAACGTTCCGTAACAGAGAGGCCAATCGGGACAGGCGAGCCCCGACCCGGTGGTGGTGACGAGGTTCCCCATCACCATGAGGGCATAGGTAGCGACGATGGAACCGCCGATTAATAGCTTGACGAGCATGAGATGATGACTCCCTTTGGACTTCAACAGGGACATGAAAGGTTACCGGGCATTGTATCAGAAACAAAGGGGATTTTTCCCTTTAACTATCAGATTCGGACAGGTTTCGTCGAATCCGCCTCCTCTCGTTTTAACGGCGGTGGTTCGCTAAAACGACGTATCTCCCGAATCGCCACAGGGAAGTCTCCTGGCGACATTCATATAAAGAAGGTTCGGCGTAGACGGTTGTCTGACCGGACCTGGAAAGCTGTAAGCGTTCCGGGCGCTCACCCAAACCATTTAGATGGTTTGGGCGGTGTCTTGCCGTAGTTATACGGCGACCAGTCGGCCGAAACGGTCGGCGGGGTGGGGAAGTTGCCCGGCCCCGGGGGGGACTGGGTGTGGGTCCACTCCAACGACTTGGAACCCCAGGGGTTCAACGGAGCTTTCTCGCCGGCGATGGCGGAGTAAACCCAGTTGAAAATAACGATGACCATGGAGAGGGCGATGAGATACGCCCCCATGGTGGCCAGTTTCTGGGTCGGCTCGAACTCCGGGAACATGGCGTAGTCGAAGTAACGGCGGGGCATCCCGTCGATACCGATGGAGAAGAGCGGCCAGAAGGTAAGGTTGATCCCGATGAAGTTCAGGACAAACCCGATTTTGCCGATGGTCTCGTTGTACATCCGGCCCGAGATTTTCGGGAACCAGTAGTAGACGCCGGCGAACACGGCGAAGGTAGCCGAAATAGCCATGACGTAGTGGAAGTGCGCCATAACGAAGTAGGTCTCCGCCATGTGCAAGGTGATGGAGGTCATGGCCAGCGGGATGCCGGTCAGGCCGCCGATCAGGAACAGGAACAGCACCGAGATCGCGTAAAGCATCGCGGTATTATACTGAATGGAACCCCGGTAGAGGGTGCCGACCAGCGAGATCATGAAGACCGACCGAACGGAGATGATCAGGGTGGTGACC
>CALOCG010000030.1:0-83141 GCA_942491805.1 Nitrospinota bacterium | reverse complement strand
GGGGCCGATCCTCTCCGAGTCCCTCTCTTCGAAGGGGCCGGCGGCGGTGCAGAAGAAATCGAAGCCGAAACGGACCCGCATCATGACCCGCGCCATGTGGATGGCTAGCGTGGCCCGGTGGTGTTGCTGGCCGCCCTCTACTTCGTCTTCGATTACGAACTGGCCAACCTCGTTGGCGGTTTCCTCAGGAAGTTCGAGCAGTGGAAGATCATGGTCAAGATGATCCTCTCGGAGATGTCAGGCTGATCGTCGTGGTATCATCCTCCTCTTCGTCGCGTCAGTTCTCTTTAACGAATATGTGAGCTTGGCCTCTCAGGGATCGCCCCACTTTTCTTCGGAGGCGCTCTCCTCATGGTCGAAGGATACAGGCCTTCATTCGTTGGTTCGTCCGGCGTCAGCAGTGGGGGCTTTCTCATCACACGCGAAGGGGGCAGGGGGCGGGCGGCTCGGCGCTATCCAGACCCGTTGGAAAGAGGGGCTCGCCCTGCTGGCCCGGTCGCGGCTCGGCGCAAAAGGCGAATCCCGCTATGCCTTGCCGTGGTTCGTCACCATGGGTTCCACCGGCTCGGGCAAATCGGCCCTTCTCTCCCGGTCGTTGCTGGCGGCGCCTCTGGCCGAGGCCGAACGATTCCATAACGAAGGGCCGACCGATACCTTCGACCTCTGGTTCTTCGACCGGGCCATGGTTATCGACACCTGCGGTCGTTGGTCGATGGCGGCCAACGGCGACGCCGACCACACCGAATGGCGACGGCTTCTCACCCTCATCGAAACTTCCCGACGACGCGAACCGGTCAACGGCGTTCTGATCACCATCGGCGTCGACGAACTACGGGAGACCGACGCCGAAGAACTCCACGGGAACGGTTAACGACTTCGGGTCCGCCTCGACGAACTGATGCGGGTCATGGAAGACACATCCCGGTCCTCCCTGGCGGTGACGAAGATCGATCAACCTCTACGGCGTGGCCGAACAGTGGCGTCGCTTCGACGAGGAAAGCCGTGGACAGGCCATGGGGTACCAGAACCCGAAGTGTGATCGGGGAGAGCGTGTGGTCGCCGCCGCTTTCGCCCATGTGGTCGATACCTTCAACGATCTGACCTTGGCGTCGCTTTACGCCGGGGGGGCGTACCGCGACGGCGCCGACGCAAGAAGCCTGCGTCGGGCCGGGCTCGTGGCGCCGCAAGAGATCGCCTCGTTGGAAGAGCCCCTCACCGTCTTCGCCCAAGGAGCCTTTTCCGACAATCCGTATCAGGAGACGCCGTTCCTTCGCGGGATCTATTTTCTTGCCGCTCTTGACGGATCGTCGGCCCGTTCGTCCCTTCTCGAAAACCTCGGATTCGGCCCGGCGCCGGTGGTCGCCGCCCAAGGGAACGGAGGGCTCTTCGTTCTCGATCTTCTCTCCCGCATCATGCCGAACGACCGGGGGCAGGAGACCGAACTGGTCCAATCCCGCAACCGGCGGCGTTTCACCGCTCTGGCCGGGATCGTTCTCTGGTTCACCCTCACCGGCTCCGCCGCCGTCTGGCTGGCTCTTTCCTATTCCGAGACCTTCACCAGCCTGAAAGGAATCGTGGAGAAGATCGACGATGTGCAACCCGACGAAGGGGCGCTGGCCGGGAATTTGGCCGACATCGTCGGCTACGAAAAACTGATCTTCGAACTCGACGCCTTGTCCAACGGGCTCTCCATCGTCGAACGTCCCTACGTCGGAACCATCAACGACATGCGACGGGCGATGAAAGCTTCGTTCGTGGCGACCTTTACCAAACAGATCGCCGAACCGATCGACAAAGCGATGGTCATGAAACTGGGGGATAGAGACACCATCAGCGACGAGATGGAAGGGGAGGTGATCGAACAGGTCACCTCCCGGATCAATCTTATCGGCGCACGGCTCGAAGGGAAACATTTCGACGAGCTGATGAAAATGCATCTCCCCTCGGCCGGGACGGTGGCCCTTTTGGGGCAACAGATTAAAAACGAGTATCTGGAGCAGCTCCCCATCCTTTACGTCGCCGCCATCGATTGGGAGGCGGACGAAAGTAAATTGGTCGCGCAACGAAACCGATTGCGCCAGTGGCTTGAAGAGTTGTCCCTTTCGAACGATGCCGATTTCAATTGGCTCGTCGCGTGGGTCGATAGCTCCACCGACGTTCCCACCGTTACCATGGATAACTTCTGGAAAGGGAGCCGCACCCTCTTCGGCCTCGCCAGCGTCCCCCCGGGCTACACGGTCGACGGGATGGCGGCCATTGACGGTTATCTCGACGAAATCGACAAGGCCACCGGGTCGAGCATGAAGTTCCAGCAGAAACGAGGGGAGTTCGAAGAGTGGTTCTGGAGGGAGCGACTGGCCGTCTGGAAAAAGTTCATCGCCGAGTTCACGTCGGGCGCCGCACTGCTCTACGGGCAGGACGAATGGAAACGAACCGTGCAGGGGGTGACCCTTCCTTCGGGACCCCACTTTTCGCTGGCCGCTCGGGTCAAAAAAGAGTTCGCCGCCGACGCCAAAAGAACGGATATCCCCGACTGGCTCGAGATGGCCTTCACCTTCGACGCCATCAAAGCCTTGGGCGACGATAAAAGCAACGTGATCAAAGAGGCCAACCTCTTCACCCGGCTGATCAAAGACCTTTCGCAAGCCTTCGGTGCGGCTAAAAGTGGCTATTGAACGCCAGGCGGGGAGGTGGGTGATCAACCTTCCGCCAAGGCGTTTAAGGGATTACATCGAAAAATTGAACAAAGGGGTGAGTGAAGGGACCGCCGGAAGCGCCAAAGGGTTTAAGGAGGTCTCCGAACTTTTCGGCGTCTATACCGATCCTTCCGCCCCCCCCTCCGATCTGGCCGACGCCCGGAACACCTTCGAGATTATGCGGAACAAAATGAGCGGCGACCGGGACACGGCGAACCCTTCTTCTTTCGCTGGCGCGGGCCGTGGGACTTCACCGTCGATTACCTCGGCGAAGAGTCGGGTTGCTACCTGCAAGGCGAATGGAACAGCAAAGTGGTCAACGTTGTCGCCGACCTGACCGCCGGGGAGATCCGCGATAAATTATTCGGCGCCTCCGGGGCGGTATGGGCCTTTGTCGACGGACCGGCGAAACCATTCCTCTGGGCGGACGCCTCGGGCTACTACCCCTTCGTCGCTTCGACCCACCGCATACGGTTTTAACGACACCTTCTTCCGCTTCCTCAATCAGGGGCTGGTGCAAAAAGCCGGGATACTGGCCGAAAAACCGCCGACCAAGGATCCGCAGGTGGCCGAATACGACAAAAAGAAAGCCGCCGTCGAAGCCACGAGCTATACCATTTCTCTGGTGGGGATGCCGACCGACGTGCAAAAAGCCGCTCATACTGACGCCAACGCCGCCGATGCGACCCTCCCGTACGCCGTGACCCTTTCCGTCGCGTGCGCCGACGGCGCCAAAAGCTACGACAACTACAACTTCCCCGCCAAAGGCTCCATCATCTGGTCGGGGAAAAACAACGGCGACACCACTCTCACCGTCCGGTTCAAAGAATTCGACACCAAAAAATGGGCCGGTACCAAAGGTTTCGTCGGGTTCGTTCGCGCGTTCTCCGACGGAACCGAAAGCTTTACCCTTGACGATTTCCCCGACGCCAAGAAACGAATGGAAAAAATCGGGCTTGCCGGGTTGATCGTTCGCTACAAGATCGACGGCTACGCCACCATGCTTTCCGACTACGACACGTTGGACGAAATGGCCAAGCCATAGAAGAAGAAAAGAAATTCGTCGAAGCCCGCAGAGAGGCCGAGCTGGCCCAACTGGCGTCGATGTGGGAGCGGGCCGCCATACCGTCGCAGGTCGTCTCCTGTTGGGACAGCCCCATCGTCCCCCTGCCCGGTAAGGACGAGAAAAAAGAGCTGGTCGAAGCCCCCCTCTTGCCGACCCCCCACTCGCCGAAAAAGACCGCCGCCGCAGACCCCCTTCCGGCGTCGCCGTCGGTCGCCGCCAAAGCCACACGGGTCACGGGCCGTCTCGGCTACGCGGTTCGTATCGGCGCCTACCGGATGAAGAAGAGCCTCGACGCCGACCTGGCCATCCTCGATCTTTCGCGCGACGAAGTGACCATCAACGCCACCCAGGTTGACGGCGCCCCTCTCTATAGGGTCGAGACCCCCCCCTACAACACGAAGGCCGACGCCATCAGCGCCGCCACCGGTTACGCCGCGAAACTGAACGCCACCATACTCGTCGTCGACGTTTCGGGCGATCCGGTCTGGAACTCCTCCACCGCCCTCCCCGCGCCGACGGCGACCCCCACATCGGTCCCGACCATGGCGCCGACAGCGGCCGGTCACGGAAGACCGCGCCCGCTCCGACCTCCACGACCGACTTCAACCCCGACACCCCCGCCGACCGCGCGGCGCCGACGCCGGCGGCGACGAAACTCTCCCATGTCGCGTGGAGACTGCTTGGTGGACGTGGGGCTCTTCTCGCAAGACGAAACGCTCGACAAGACCTTGTCGAAACTGCGCGACGAAGGGTATCGTCCGATCATTGAAATTCGCGAGGTGGAAGGGAAAGAGCTAAGGCGGGTTCGGGTTGGTCCCTATACGTCGGACGCCGAAGCGACCACCGTATCAAAAGAGGTCGATCGGCTCCTCGGAGTCAAGAGCCACATCTACATCGCTACCCGCTAAAGCCTTTACGGAGTCGGCGTCGGCGTGACCGTCGGATCGGGGGGAAGGGTGGCGTAGACTTCATCGGACAACTCGCTCGCTCCCCCCGCGTTCACCGCCTGGACCCGATAGTAATAGGTGGTGTCGTAGGGGAGGTTCTGGTGGACGAATGCGGTGACGTCTCCCACCTTCAAAGGGGCGCTCTTGTCGGTGACCCCCGCTTGGCCGGCGAAATAGACGATGTAGCTGGTGGCGCCGTACGATTTGTTCCAAGTGAGCGATACGAAACCGACGTTGGCCACCGCCACCAGATTCTGCGGCGCCGACGGGATCGCCGGGGCCGGAACCGCCGCCACCTCTTTGGACAATCCTTTGCCCACCACCCCGCCTAAGGAGACCGACGAAACGGCGAAGGAGTAGGAGGTCCCGTTGTCGAGCTTCTTGACCGTCAGGCTGGTTCCTTTGCTCGGCAGGTATTCGTCGTTTTGGGTGACGCCGCCGATCTGATTGTAATAGACCCGGTAGGAGTTGGCGTCGGCCACGGCGGTCCACGAGAGGAGGACGGCGCTGTCGTCGGGGGTGGCGGTCAGTTTCGCCGGAGCCCCGATGTCGGGCTCGGAATACTCGGGGGCGCACGAGGCGCATAGGCCCCCCACGAAGAGGAGTAGCGCCGGGATCATGCGAGGTAAGCGGGTGAAAATCATTTCGACAGTATACCCGATCTGGGCCGGGTCAGCTTGGCTGAGTGAGGGGGACGGTCATGGCCACGGTCGTCCCGGGACCGCTCTGTCCCCATACCGTTGGAGGTGTTGGTGAACGAAGCGGCGCATAAGACCGCCGAACGGATCGAACGGGCGAAAGAGATCTTACGTTGACGATCGCTCTCGGGGTTTCGCCGGAACATCAGCCCCTTCGTCTTCGACCCTCTCTTCTCGTCCGAACGGGTGTCGAGCCACGTCACCAGTCAGTATCAGTTCATGGGGAAGGGACGGCGCTCACCCTCTCGTTTCCCTTCGACGGTACCCAAGAAGGATGACGCCCCCCCCTTGTAAGCGAGGGCGACTCGGGCTAGAGTGGGGACGGCGGGAGTAAACGGTGGGCGCCGATTGAAAGGAACCCGGATGTATTCCATAACCGCTCGGTTTGTCTTCGTTCTTTTCGCCCTTTGTAGCCTTATCCTTTCGACTAACCCGGCGCACGCCGCCGACAAAACGCTGTCGGTCGAAACCTCCCGCGCGTTGGTCGAGATCGAGCGAAACATCGAAACCTTGCGCGTCGAGATGGGACGGAACCCCGTCCCCCTGCCGAAAGTCTCCTTTCGCAACGCCTCCTTTCACGAGCTGCACCAGATTTCCCTTGCGCTCCGGGAACGGGCCAACGATCTCTATTTCGAATGGAGCCGCGAGCTCATGCCGGCCAGCGATATGGACCATAGCCTCCCCGACGAAACGACCCTTCGAGGGAATCTGGATGCGGCCCTTCACCTTCTCGGGGGAGTGGCCGCCTCTATCGGCCTGACCCTCCCCGCTCCTCCCACAGAAGCGATACCGCTCGACAAGGATCAGGCGTTGGCCTCCTGTTGCTTCTTAATCGAGAGCTTAGCAGCATCATGGTCGACGAGGTTGGGCCGGGGGAAGTTTTCGGGAAGGTGTCGTTGGGGGTCAAATACGCCTCCGACCTCTTGGCCAACTTTCCGACGGCACGACGCATCCCCCCCGATGAAGCGATGCAACATCGCAAACGACCGGCCGACGTCTACGAGCGGCTGTCCGGGTGTCTGGCCATGACCGGCGACGTTGTCCGGGCGCTGGGGGGAACGCCGTTGGAAATAGTCCAACTCGATTTCACCGGCGTCGAAATCATACCGGGAGACGTCTACGACCTTGCGGCGTTGAACATCGGCCTGCTCGACCGCCTCTCTCATCAGGCCAAAGTGGACGCTCGCGACTACGCCCTCAGTTACGCCGGTCCCCGGATACCGTCGCAGGTGTTCCGGCGGGTCGGGCTGATGGAGGCCCAGCTGAAACTCCTGCGCGACATGCCGACCAAGCGTCTTCGCGTATTGCGCCTGGCCGACGATGAGTGACCGACCCGAACCGTCCACCGACGTCCCCCAGAAGTGGCGTAGAAAAGGGCTCTTCGTCGGGCTTCTTCGGTCCCATCTATCGTTGGTGGCCTTGGGGAGCGCCAGCTTCGTGGTCGCCCTCGTCGCCCTCTTCGGTCTCGAAGAGCGGATGGACCGGGCCCTTAATCTGAGCGAGCCGTTGGTGGAAGGGACGCTGGCCGTCATCGAAGGGGTCTACGCCGCCGGAGGGGCGGTCAACGGCGTGGTGGCCCTTAAGCGGGGAGCCTATCGACAGGAATGGGAGGCCGCCTGGGACGGCGTGATCGACCCGGCTCTCGCACGGCTCGAAGCGGGGTTGGTCGACGAAACCTTGATGGAGGCCGAAGAGTGGCAGGCGCTCCGACGCAGGTTGCGCGATCTCCACGAGGCTCAGTGGTGGATATTCGATATGGTGGGACGTCACGGGGAAGAGCCGGCCAGCTATCTCATGTCGGAACGGATTCGCCCGGTGACCCGCGAGATCGAAAGGACTATCACCAGCCTTATCGAGAATCTCGACTGGCGGCGACCACCGGGGAAGAGGGCGTTGTCGCTGAGGCGACTTGCCGATCTCCGCTATCGTTTCACCAGTTCCGTCACCCACCTGGAAGCCTTTATCGCAAACGGGCTCTCTCCTGCGGAGAACGATTACCGCAAAGCGGTCGCCCGGGTGAACAAAAACATCGCCACGTTGGCCGATGAGAAGGCGGACAACGAGACGGTGTCGTCCATGGCCATTATCGCGCGGCTCTATCCCCGCTATCTGGCCATGGCCGAACGGGCCATCACCCTGCGGAAAGGGGCGGGATGGAGCCTGACCCGCGAACTGATGGAGTCGAAGGCGCGTCCGTTGGAGCGGGACGTGCTCGGCCCTTTGACCAACCTGCGCCGAAAGGCCATCGCCCGGGCCGCCGAAACGGCCGACGAGGCCATGGGCGCCGCAAACGGCGTTATCGCCCTCTCCGCCGGATTCGTCGTCCTTCTGGCGTTGGCCGGCTTCTTCCTCTCCACCTTCCACGCCGGACGGATCGCGGCGCCGGTAACCGCCCTGTTGGGGACGACCCGACGGTTCGCCAAAGGGGAGCAGGTCGACGACGTGACGCCGGAAGGATATGAAGAGACGGTCGAACTGGCGGGAGCGTTTAACGCCATGCGCCGCGTGGTAGTGCAAAAAGAAGAAGATCTGGCCCGTTCGGAATATCGTTTAAGGGCTCTGATGGATCAGGCCGGTGACGCCATTTTCATCGCCAACCGCGACGGCCGTCTGCTGGAAGTCAATCAAGAGGCGTTGCGTCTGCTGAACCGAACAGCCGACGATATTCCCCATATGACCTTCCGGGATATTCATCCCCCCGAAGCGCACGAATCGCTTGCCAGGGAGTTCGCCAAGATGTGGGAGGAAGGATCGGTCCGGGTGGACGACACCTTCATCATCCGCTCCGATGGCGCTCGAACGCCGGTCTCCATCTCGGCGCGGATTGTCGATGTCGGCGGGGAGAGGATCGCGCAAGGGATCTTCCGCGACATGACGCAGGTGAAAGCGGCCGAAGGGCAGGCCGATCTCTTTCGTCGGATGGTCGATCAGGCGGAGGAAATAATTCTGCTGGTCGATCCGCAGGAGGGGAGGGTACTCTACGGCAATCAGGGGGCGGCTCGTATTTTGGGATACGATCACAAGGATCTGCCGACCCTATCGCTCGAAGAGATCGTCGTCATCAAAGATTTCGACCCATGGTGGCGCAACCTGATGCTTCAGGAGGGGGAGTGGGAAGGCGTCCCCGCGAGGTGGTTCTGAAACGAAAGGAAGGGGGGCTTTTCCCGGCGGAATTGACGGTACAGCTCTCCGGTTCGGGGGGCGAACAGTACGTCCTCGTTTTGGCCCACGACATCGCCGAACGCCTTCGCCATCTCAAATTGCAGGACGTGGCCCGCTCATTGGAAGAGGCGAACCGGGAGCTTAAAGATTTCAATGCTGTTGTCTCCCACGATCTCCAAGCGCCGCTGACCACCATCTCCGGTTTCTCGGAGCGACTGATCGAAAGGGTCTCCGGCAAGCTCGAGCCCAAAGAGCTCGATTATCTCCGTCGCATCGACGGCGCCGCACAGCGGATGAGCGGACTGATCTCAGACCTCCTCGAATATTCGTGGGCCGGTGGGGTCTCCACCAAAGCCGAAGCGATAGAGCTGACCCCTTTGCTGAAAGCTTTGGTTTCCGATATGGCGGTGACCATCGACCAGTGTGGCGGCTACGTCGAGATCGGCGAGCTTCCCACCGTCTATGGCGACGCCACCCTCTTGCGGCAAGCGTTCCAGAACCTCATCGGCAACGGTCTCAAGTATCGAAAAGAAGAGACGCCGCCACGGGTGACCGTTATGCACGACGGCGGTTGTGACGAAGCCGACCGGGTCACCATCGTCGTCCAAGACAACGGCATCGGGTTCGACGACACTCAAGCCGACCGAATATTCCGGGTCTTCGAACGATTGCATAGCGGCGCTAAGTACAAGGGGACCGGTATCGGTTTGGCGACGACCCGCAAGATTGTCGAGCGGCACGGCGGAAGCGTCGGCGCCACCGCCGTTCCGGGAGAGGGGGCCACTTTCTTCGTCACCCTCACCTCCGTTACCGAATAAAGAAAAATCGAGCCGCCATGGGGGAAAAGCGGGGAAGGTTCCGGGCGAAGCTGTTATCATGAGTTTCAATCATGTAGGGCCTATGTGGTTGCAACAAACTATTACACGGTAGCGCTCATGGTAGGGTGGTGTAGTTATGGTCATTGCAAACGATTCGGGAGCGCATCGTTATCTCCCTTATAAGCAAAAGCTTGCGCTTAACTATAAGGAAAAAATCCTCCCCCTCAAGATGCGCTATTCCGGCATCGCCCTGGCTATCGCCGACGAAGGGCTGCGAGAAAATCTCAACGACGTCCTGACCGCTATGGGATGGCGGGTCCATAAGTCGGGAGAGGGCGATAATGGCAGTCTGATCGACCGTATCCTCGCTTGGCAGATGAGGAAATGCCTCGTTCTCCTCCACTATCGCCCCACCTCGCAAGGGGAGACGGTGCTGAGTCTCTTTCGGACCCTCAAAGCGCGCGCGCCGCAATATTCCAACGACGCGATTATTCCCCTTTTTATCGCGTCCGCCGCCTCTAAAAAGCAGCAAGACATCTTTCGGGTCTTAGGCCATTTCGGTATCGGTTACGTTTCGTTCCTCACGCCGCTGGTCCATTCCGACCAGAACGTTAAAGAAACGCTCGACGATCTGGTTCACTACATGGACCAGATGGGCGAAAAGGATAAGCGTCAAAGCGAAAACCCCGACGGCTTTAAGGCCGAAGAGTCGCTTGATGTGGAAAAATACGTCGGCCTGCTTGATGCGGGGGACGACTACATGAAAGAGGGGCGCTACGAAGAGGCGGTGGCCTCCTATACGGAAGCCATCGAACTTAAGCCGCAGTTCGACATCCTGATCAAAAGAGGGGACGCCTACTATAAGGACCGGCATTTCCCCGATGCGCTACAAGACTATCGGGACGCCGCAAAGCTCTCCGCCAACGCCCCCGACCCCTTCGCCAAAGTCGGCGCCTGCTGTTTCGCCATCGTTAAAGAAAGCGCCCGCACGGGGGATACGAAAAAGGCGACCGCGTGGGTGGCCAAAGGTATGGCCGCTCTCGCCGCCGCCGAAGAGATGATCGACGACATCGAAAAGAAATATGCCGAATCTCCCGAGCGGCTCCCCGACAGCCCTCGCAAGACCCTCATGGCCGCCCTGGCCGAGGCTGACATCCGGGGGCTTGGATTCGAAGAAGAGGCGGCCAAGCTCGCCGAAGCGCAGGAGCGTGTTCTCGCAAAAACCGGCGGCATCGATTTCGCCAGCGACGAACTTGCCATCGAAGCCCGAATCGAGCGGGCTCAGCTCCTGGTGCGAATGGGGCAATATTCCGAGGCCGAGCGGATCTATCGGAGTATCATCCGAACCAACGAAGAAGAGGTCGGTCCGGTCTTTAACAACTTCGCCGTCGAGTTACGGAAAGGGGGGCAATACGGGAAGGCTTTCGAGATCTATCTCGAACTCCTCCAGTTCGACATTCCCGATCGGGATATCGTCATCAAAAATATGCGGACCGCAGGGCTTCGCTACGCCAAACAGCTTCGGGAAGAGTGGAAGCAGGAAGAGGCGATAGCGGTCTACAAGAACATCCTCATCTACATGCGCAAGTCGGACGGCATGGAATGGGTGCTGCTCGAGTTCGCCGACGCTTTCATCGAAATGCAGGACCAAGCCTCCGCCGCCGCCAAATTCGTCGAAGCGATTTACATAAACCCCGGCCTCATGACCAACGAAAAATTCGACGCCTACGAAGATCTGGGCTCCATCGCCCAAGAGATCGTCAAAAAGATCACCAAAGGGGCTCTTTAAACGCCAACCCCTGCTCCGCAACCTGCTAGGAACTGCGGCCGACCCGCGAAAATCTTCACGCCACCATCGAAGAATTGGAGACCGCACGACGCGGAGCTTCATACGGTCAACGCGCGTGCTGGCGAAATGGGAGACGAGCGGAGAACCGACATAATCTTCACCAGCCGCACCTGAACGAGCCGTATAATGAAGAGGCGGACGGATATCTGCCAAAGAGGGGAAACGATGGCATCGAACAAGATCGAGCGAGTGACCAGAGCTTGCGACCGTTACTCCTGCGATCCGGGGAGAATGCTCGACATCTTACGGATGGTGCAAGAAGAGGAACGGCATATCGACGACGAAGCGCTCGACCTGATCGCCCGACTCACCGGTGTCCATCGGGTCGAAGTCGAAGGGGTCGTTACCTTCTATGCGTTCTTTAGCCGCGCGCCGCAAGGGGAAGTGGTCGTCCGCCTCTGCGACGACATCGTCGATCGATACGCCGGGATGGAAAAGATCGCCGCCATCTTCGAAGCCGAGCTTGGGGTGGCCATGGGAGGGACGACCGCCGACAAACGGGTCACGCTGATGCGGACCCCCTGTATCGGGATGAGCGATCAAGCCCCCGCCCTCCTCGTCAACGATATCGTCGTCACCTCCCTGACCCCCGAAAGCGCTCGTCTGTTGGCGAAGCGACTTAAGGAGGGGGCGGCCCCCTCGACCCTCGTCATGGAACGAGGCGACGGCAAGAACGCCGACCCCCTTATCGCGTCGATGGTGAAAAACGGTATACGGCGCGCCGGCGCGGTTCTTCTGTCCGACGACATCGACGCCGCCGGTTTACGCAAAGGCGCCGTCATGGCGCCCGAGGAGATCACGCAAGAGATCGTCGCCTCTCGATTGCGGGGCCGGGGGGGCGCCGGGTTCCCCACCGGGCAGAAACTACAGCTCGCCGCCGCCGTCGACGCCCCTCGTCGGTTCGTCATCTGCAACGCCGACGAAGGGGAACCGGGGACGTTCAAGGATCGGGTGCTCCTGACCGAACGGGCCGACCTTTTGTTCGAAGGGATGACCCTCGCCGCACGCGCCGTCGGCGCCGCCGAAGGGATACTTTATCTCCGGGCCGAGTACGCCTATCTCCTCCGTTGGCTCGAGCGAAAACTGGCCGACCGGCGCGAGGCCCGGTTGTTGGGGAAAAATATCCTCGACGTCGATGGGTTCGATTTCGACATCCGCATCCAGATGGGGGCCGGCGCCTACATATGCGGCGAGGAGAGCGCCCTTATCGCCTCGTGCGAAGGGAAACGAGGAGAACCGAAAACCCGCCCCCCCTTCCCGGTGGAGAAGGGTTATCTCGGCTATCCGACCATGGTCAGCAACGTCGAGACCTTCTGCTGCGTCGCCCGGATCGTCGATAAAGGGAGTGACTGGTTCGCCTCATTCGGAACCGAACAGAGCGCCGGAACCAAACTCCTTTCGATCAGCGGCGACTGCGCCCGACCCGGCGTCTACGAAGTCCCCTTCGGCATGACCGTGGCGGAGGTGATAGAGATGGCCGGAGGGGACGACGTCGCCATCGCCCAGATCGGCGGCGCCGCCGGACGGATGTTGGGACGCGGGGCCTTCGAGCGGCGGATCGCCTACGAAGATGTCGCCACCGGCGGGGCGGTGACCCTCTTCTCGTCGCGCAGAAATCCCCTGGCCATCGTCGAAGCCTATCTTGACTTCTTTATCGACGAAAGTTGCGGCTACTGCACTCCGTGCCGGGTCGGGACGGTCTTTATGCAGAAGGGGATCAAGAAGATCATGGACGGGTTTGGCGACACCGACGATATACGGGCCCTTTCGGAACTGGCCGATGTAATCACCCACACCAGCCGATGCGGATTGGGCGTCTCGGCGCCTCGGTCGGTCGTCGATTCGCTCGACCAGTTCCCGTTGGTCTACGCCTCGTTGCTACGTCAAGGAGAAGAGGGAATGCAACCTGGTTTCTCGATCCAGCGAGCGCTCGACGAATCGCGCCGGATCGCTCGGCGGGGTTCGCTTCTCTACGATCCGATCTATGGGGGGGAAGAATCATGAGCGACACCGTTCGCTTCACCATCGACGGCGTCGCCGTGACGACCGCCGTCGGCGCCACCATCATGGAAGCGGCCGACGCCGCCGGGATATACATCCCCCGCCTCTGCGACACCGAAGGGCTGGAGCCGCAAGGGAGTTGTCGGGTCTGCACCGTCAAACTCAACGGGCGTCCCGTCGCTTCGTGCACGCAACCTGCCGTCGATGGTTCGGCGGTGGAGAGCGACACCGAAGAGATCGCCCTCTGGCGCCGCGACCTGTTGCGGATGCTCTTCCACGAAGGGAATCACCTCTGCCCGGTCTGCGAGGCCAGCGGGCGATGCGAACTGCAAGCCACCGGCTATCGGCTCGGGATCATGACCACCGACGTCTTCCCTTATCTCCAACCGGTCCGTCCCATGGACGCCTCCCATCCCGACGTCATGCTCGACACCAACCGGTGTATCCGATGCGGTCGGTGCATCCGGGCGTCGCGCGATATCGACGGTAAGCATGTCTTCGGCTATGTCGGTCGCGGCATCCATAAACGAGTGGGGGTGAATGGGGTCGATCTGGCCGATACCGCGATCACCCTCGGTGATCGGTCCGCCGACATCGACACCTGCCCGGTCGGTTGCATCATCCAGAAACGGGCCGGGTTCTTCACCCCTATCGGCGAGCGTCCTTTCGACCGAGCCCCCATCGGGAGCGACATCGAATCGCCCAAGGAGTCGAAATGAAAAAGCGGATCGCCACCGTCTCGTTGGCCGGCTGTTTCGGTTGCCACATGTCGTTGCTCGTTATCGACGAGCGAATCTTGGAACTGGTGAAAGTGGCCGAGTTCGACCGCTCCCCCTTAAACGACTTGAAACGGTTCCGGCGTCGATGCGACATCGGGCTTATCGAAGGCTCCTGCTGCAACGAAGAGAACGTCCATACGTTGCAGGAGTTCCGGCGCAACTGCGACCTCCTCGTCGGCGTGGGGCAATGCGCCATCATGGGGGGGGTCCCGGTGATGCGGAACGCCATCATGGGCTCCGGCGATCCGTTGCGCGAATGTCTTGAAGAGGCGTATCACCACAGCCCCTTGGTCTATAACCCGACCAACGATCTCCCGTCCGATCCGTCGTTGCCGTTGCTACTCGATCGGGTCTATCTTTGCGCCGAGGTGGTGAAGCTCGACTATCTCATCCCCGGTTGCCCCCCGTCGGGCGATATCCTCTGGACCGCTCTGACGGCGCTCATTGAAGGGAAACCGGAAAATCTGCCGGTCGATACGATCAAGTTCGACTGAGACAAAGGATCAACGATGGCGCGAACGAAAGTAATCGAGATCGAACCGCTGACCCGTGTCGAAGGACACGGGAAGGTGAGCATTCATCTCGACGACCAGAATCGGGTGCAAGAGGCTCGGTTGCATATCGTCGAGTTCAGAGGCTTCGAGCGGTTCATCAAAGGACGCCCCTATTGGGAAGCCCCCGGCGTGGTGCAGCGGCTTTGCGGCATCTGTCCGGTCAGCCACAACCTGGCCGCCAACAAAGCCCTCGACCAGATCGTCGGGGTCGATCGGCTGACACCGACGGCGGAGAAGATGCGTCGTCTCATGCATTACGGCCAGATCATGCAGAGCCACGTTCTCCACTTCTTCCATCTCTGCTCTCCCGATCTTCTCTTCGGTTTCGATGACGACCCGTCGCATCGGAATATTTTCGGCGTCATCGAAGAACAGCCGGAACTGGCGGTGCAGGCGGTGATGATGCGTAAGTTCGGGCAGGAGGTGATCAAAGCGGTGTCGGGAAAGAAAATCCACGGAACCGGCGCCGTCCCCGGTGGGGTTCACAAGAACCTCCCCATCGTCGAGCGGGATCGTCTCTTGACCGACATCGACCAGATGAAACGATGGAGCCTTTCCGCTCTCGCGTTGGCGCGGCGATACACCCTCGACCATCTCGAACTGGCCACATCGTTCGCCTCGTTCCCGTCGAACCATATGGCGCTGGTGCGCGAAGACGGGGCGCTCGACCTGTATCACGGTAAGTTGCGGGTCATCGACGCCGCCGGAAACACCATATTCGATCAGGTCGACTATCGGAACTATTCCGACTACCTACAAGAAGAGGTGAAAAGCTGGTCGTACATGAAGTTCCCCTTCATCAAGAGCCGGGGACGGCTCGACGGCTGGTACCGGGTGGGGCCGTTATCCCGGATGAACGCCGCAGGCTACATCGACACCCCCGAAGCCGGGAACGCCCATACGGAGTTCAAGCGCGTCACCGGCGGGGCGCCCAATCCGATGACGCTGGCCTACCATTGGTCTCGGATGATCGAAGTGGTCCATTGCGTCGAGATGATCGAACGACTCTTGCACGACCCCGACTTGCAAGGAACCGACCTGTTGGTCAAAGGAGAGCGGCGGGGCGAGGGGATCGGCGTCATCGAAGCGCCGCGTGGCACCTTGATTCATCACTACAAAGTGGACGAACACGATCTCATCACTTTCTGCAACCTGATCGTCTCGACCACCAACAACAACGAAGCGATGAACCGAGCCGTTCGATCCGTCGCCGAAAGTCATCTCTCCGGCCAGCCGGAGATCACCGAAGGGATGCTCAACCATATCGAAGTGGCGGTGCGGGCCTACGACCCGTGCCTCTCCTGCGCGACTCACGCCGTCGGCAAGATGCCGTTGATCGTCGATATTGTCGATCATGAAGGGACGGTGCTCTCATCGCGGAGTCGCGGGGGTGACTGACGACGACCATCGTCGTCTCGTCATCGGATATGGCAACCCGATACGTTGCGACGATGGCCTCGGTCCGGCGTTGGCCGACCGTATCGAAGCGTTGGAGTTACCGGGAGTGGTGGTCGAGACCGACTACCAACTGGTTGTCGAACACGCCCACGACGCCGCCCGCTTCGACGAAGTCCTTTTTGTCGACGCCGCCGTTTCCGGTCCGTCGCCGTATCGCTTCACGCCGGTGGAAGAGCGTCCCGACGAAGGGATGATCAGCCACGGCCTCTCTCCCGCAGGGGTGATCCATCTTGCCCACACCCTCTTTCGATCCTCGGTTAAGGGATGGCTCCTCGCTATAAGGGGATACGACTTCACCCCCTTCAGCGAAACGTTGTCCGAGGAGGGGGCGACCAATCTGGAAGAGGCGTTCGTTTACGCCAAGCGTTGGCTGACAAAAAAAGGGTGAAGCCCGAAAGCCTCACCCTCTGATCGTGAGCCGCCCTTAGAAGCCGTATGAAGCTTCCAGTCCGAACAGCGTGATGGCGCTGGTCTTGCCGTCGAACGAGCGGGCTTCCATGTCTTTCTTCCCGTCGTCGGAGAGGGGGAAGATGGCCCGTGCGAACCCGGTGATCTTCAAGCCGTGCAGAGCCGCCGGTTCGTAATCGATAGCCGCCTCCACCGAAGAGCGCTGAAGACCGGCGAAGCTGTCGCCGGTCGCCGTGGTCTCATGGGTGGTCGCCTCGCCAGCGGTGGCGGTCTCGACGGTGCTGGCCGTCGAACGATGCCCCCCGGTGGTGGTCTCATGACCCGTGTCGGTGGTCGTCTCCCCCCCGGTGGCGGTCTCGTGTTCCGTGTCGGTGGTGGTATGCCCCGCGTCATGGCTGGCGACGATACCGTCTGTGCGCAGATAACCGAACCGGGCGTTGAACCGGAACCCGACCTCGTGGGTCAAGGGGCGGGCGTAGGCGACACCGGCTTCGTAGAAGGAGCGTTTCTCGTGGTCGAGTTCGAAGTTTGCCAACGCTTCGATGGTGGTGTGTTCGGCCACTTCGTACCCGGCGCCGATTTGGGCTTCGGTGGTGGTCAAGTCGTGGTTCGTGTGGTTCACCGAGTTCCATGCGGCGGAAACCGAGAAGCCGTCGCCGTGATAGCCGACGTGGGGCGCCACTTCCAGCTCGAACTGCTCTTTAGAGGTAGAGGCGATCAGCCCGTGGACCCCGGCGTGGAAGCCGTTGCCGAAGTTATAGCTGACCCCGCCGAACCCTTTGGTGACCGTCTCGTCGGTGACGATGGCGCTGAACCGCTCGTACCCGCTGGCGACGCCGACGCCGATCTCGGCCGAGAAGCCTGCGTCGTGATGTCCCCCGCCATGCTCGTCGTGGCTTGCGGTGTTGTCGTGTCCTTCGTGCATCGCCGCCATGTCGTGACCGCCGTCGGCATGACCGCCGGTCATGGGGGCTTCATGCCCTTGGTGGTTCATCGCTTCGTTGGCCAGCGCAGGCGATGCGATGAACGCCACCGATGCGATGGCGATAAACGCCGTTTTTGTTCCAATACGCACAGTCATAGCCCCTTTGTGAAAACGTTCGATTGGTTCTGATTCGGTAGTTACGAAAGACGAGCGATCCGGTCTGAACCGGAACGGCGCTCACCTTGCGAGCCGATAGAAATATCAAGAGACGGCGTCGATGTCCAGCCGAATCGAATCTTAGCGAAATGGAGATTCAGAGGCGCCAGACGAGCAAGAAGAGGGCGCCGGTTTCGTCGGTCGACTCATCCCCTAACTTGTTCATCCAAATGAGCCCCTCGACCCCCATGAAAAGGCGGTCAGATGCGATGTGAAGGAGTGGGGCGAGATCGTAGTAGAGTTGCGGTTGCAAAAGAATCCACGCGGCGACGTCGCCGCCGAACTGGTCGATCCGCGCGCCGATATATTCACCGTGACCGGTGAGGTTAAACCGATGGTCGCCGATGGCGAAGGGATACGAGCCGCTAAAATCGACCATGTAGCTGTCGGTTTCCGACGGCGCCCCCCCCGAATCGACACCTGGAGAGTCGTCGATATAGGCGGTGACGTCGAGGTTGGCGAAGGCGAAACCGGGTAGCGTAAGGGAGAACCGGAGGCCGGGGAGCCATTTCCGCACGTTGGCGTCGGCCCCGGCGTTGAGACCGAGCGTCAACCCCACATCTTTCACCGGCCCGAAAGAGAGGGGGGCCCCGATCGTTTTTTCGGCCATGAAGCTAAGATAGAACTCGCCGTAGATGTCTTGATCGTTAAAACCGTCGGCGGTGTCGTCTTGCAAAAAATCGACAAAGAAAAAATAATCCCCCACGTCATGCCCACCGGCTCCCTGCAGGGTGACGATGTCGGTGGCGGCCGATTTCCCTCCGGCGAACGACGGAGCGACCACCGGCCCCCATTGATAGTGAAGTTCGGTTATCGACCATGAGGCCCCCTCCGAACTGGTCGGAACGAGGAGAATGAGCGATAGTACGAGGAGAGGGAGGCGGGTCACGGCGGTTTACTTTCGATGTTGGGTGTGAGGCGATTCTATCATTGAGGGAGCGAGAGGCCAGCAAGATGAACGGTTGGAAAGCGTTGCGTATATTCTGGCGTCTCCTCCGGGCTGAAGAGCGAACGGCGCGGGATGAAGACTACCCGCCGGAATCGCGGTGGTGGAGCGCCCCCACTGTCTATGCCGAGGCCGACGAACAAGCGAAGCGATGCCCCGCTTGCGCTGAAACGCTTGGAGAAGGGGAACTGCGTCGTTGCCCCGGGTGCCAGATTCTTTTCCACGCCCCTTGCTACGCGGCGACCGAAGGGGGGAGGGGCTACGCCACCCCCGGTTGCGAAACATGCCGCCATCGCACCTACTGGCGCTAAGAGGCTCGATAGCGCCCCCATGGCGGGCGGAGCCGGGTCTCTTCCCCCCGGCGCAACCGTTGCTTTCTGCGGTCGTTCCTGGCGCGTCGCTAGCTCGTGGGCGATGGGCTTTCTGTGCTGAATAATGACTAGACTATTCAGAGATCATGGCGTACTGTATCCCCATGAGCGAGAATATCGAGACACGCAAACGGATCAAAGAGGCTGCGGTTCGCCTCTTTTCGACCTACGGGTTCGGCAAAACCACCATGGCCGAAATCGGCAAAGAGTGCGACATGTCGGCCGCAAATCTTTATCGCTTCTATAAGAACAAGCAAGATATCGCGGCTGCCATCGCCGAAGATCACTTCGCCTTGGAGCAGAGAATCTATAAAGAAATCACCCTCCGGCGCGACCTTACGGCCTCTGAGAAAATCAGGGCCTTCGCCAATAAGTCGATAGATATCGCTTCAGATTTTGTCAAAGTTCACAAAAAAATGTTCGAATTGCTCGAATACGTCTGTAGCGAGCAGAAAGATCTGGTCCGGTGTCATGTCGAGCAAAAACAATCGGTAATGGCCGAAATCTTGGCCGAGGGGAACCGTAACGGCGAGTTTGCGGTGGACGATATCGTGAGAACGGCAGGAGCTGTTCTGAAAGCCTTGATTTTTTTCGATTATCCGGCATTTCTCGTTACCTGCCCCGAAAAGGAAATCCGCGCTTCCGCCGATGACGTCGTCGATCTCCTTTTGGGGGGGCTGCGGAAACGCTGATTTTTTTTGTGCGAATGACTGAACGATTCTCGAAAAGTTCATTGTTCAGTCATCAGTGTCCCTTTTGGAGCGAACGAATATGAAACAGTTGGAGGCCGGATTTGGCCGGTGGGTGGTCCAGCTGCCGATGGCTGATGATTATCGGATCGATCCTCTTTATCGCCGCCGTGGGGGGCGGCCTTGGCGCCCTCAAGATGAACAACGACGGGCGAATCTTCTTTAGTAAGGAAAACCCGCAGCTTCAGGCGTTAGAAGAGCTGGAGAACACCTACACCAAAAACGAGAATATCCTCTTCGCCCTCGCCCCCAAGGATGGCGACGTCTTCACCCGCGAGACTTTGGCCGCCATCGAAAAGCTGACCGAAGCGTCGTGGCAGATTCCTTTCTCCAACCGGGTCGATTCGATCACCAACTATCAGCACACCGTCGCCGAAGGAGACGACCTGATTGTCGAAGACCTGGTGACCGACGCCATGCGTCTCAGCGACGAGGAGCTGACATACAAGAAAGAGATCGCTCTGCGTGAACCGTTGCTGGTTAACCGGATAATCTCCGAAACCGGCCACGTCACCGGGGTGAACGTTAATATCCTCAAGCCGGGGAAAGAGGGGAACGAATCCCCCGTCGCCACCGCCTTCGCCCGGGAGATGGTCGAGGAGTTCACCGCCGAATATCCGAACATCGACGTCTATCTCTCGGGGAGCGTTCTGATGGACACCGCCTTCGGCGAAGCGGGCGCGTCCGATGCGGCGACGTTGTTGCCGATCATGTTCGGTATCATCTTTATTCTTTTGGGGCTTCTGCTACGTTCGTTTAGCGGCGTCTTCGCTACGTTGATGGTCCTTGTCCTTTCGGTCATTACCGGCATGGGTTTCGCCGGACTCATCGGCATCGACCTGACGCCAGCCTCTTCCAACGCGCCAGTGATCATCCTGACGCTGGCCGTGGCCGATTCGATCCACCTGCTGGTAACCCTGTTTCACGAGATGCGAAACGGGCGGAGTAAACACGAAGCGATCATCGAATCGGTGCGGGTGAACCTGCAACCGGTCTTCCTGACGTCAATCACCACCGCCATCGGTTTTCTGTCGATGAACTTCTCCGACGCCCCGCCGTTTCGGGATCTCGGCAACATCGTGGCGGTCGGGGTCATGGCGGCTCTCGTTTTCTCGGTCATCTTCTTGCCTGCGATGATGGCGGTTTTGCCGGTGTCCGTCCGCCCCAAACCGAAAGAGGGATGGCATATGACCAACATGGCCGACGGCCTCGGCGAGTTCGTGGTCAAGAAACAGAACCAGCTCTTCGTCGGCATGATCGCTTTGATGGTGGTTATCTCATCAGGGTTGGCGTTCATCGAACTCGACGATAATTTCGTCCGCTACTTCGACACCCGCTACACGTTTCGGCAGGCGTCCGACTTCATCATCGAAAACCTCTCCGGCATGGATGTCATCGAATATTCGTTGAAGTCGGGTCAGACCAACGGGATCAACAATCCCGAATATCTGAACAAGGTCGAAGCCTTCGCCAACTGGTATCGGGCGCAACCGAACGTAGCCAATGTGCAGGTGATCACCGATATCTATAAACGCCTCAACAAGAACATGCATGGGGACGATCCTGCCTTCTATCGCATCCCCGACGATCAGGAGCTGGCGGCCCAATACATGTTGCTCTACGAAATGTCGCTCCCGTACGGGCTCGATCTGAACAACCAGATTAACATCGACAAATCGTCCACCAGGATGGTGGTAACCCTAAAAGAGACCACCGCGCGACAACTGCGTGAAATGGACGACAAGGCCCGCGCATGGCTCGCCCAAAACGCCGCCGCAATGAGGACATGGGGCGCCGGGTTGTCGGTGATGTGGGCGAACATCTCCAAACGGAACATCGACTCGATGCTCTCCGGTTCGTTTCTGGCGCTCGCCCTTATCTCCGGCATCCTGATGGTGGTCTTGCGTTCGTTGAAGCTGGGCGCCGTATCGCTTATCCCCAACTTGGCCCCGGCCTTTATGGCCTTCGGCGTATGGGGTTTCATCGAAGGACGGGTGGGGCTTGCGGTCTCGGTATTGGTGGCGCTGACCCTCGGCATCGTCGTCGATGACACGGTTCATTTCATGAGCAAATATCTTCGCGCCCGAAGAGAACATGGGATGGACGCCCCCGACGCAGTCCGCTATTCGTTCCATACCGTCGGGGTGGCGTTGACCGTCTCGACCATCGTCTTGGTCGCCGGGTTTACGGTTCTCTCTTTCTCCGGGTTCAAGGTGAACTCCGATATGGGTACCATGACCGCCATAACCATCAGCCTTGCGCTACTGCTCGACTTCTTGTTCTTACCCACGTTGCTTATGAAGCTGGAAGGAAACAAACAATGATCAAAGCACACGCCGCGTTCATCGCCTTGGCCCTGCTGGCGACCCCGACGGTCGCCGTCGCCGAGACGCCGGAGGAAAAAGGATTGGCCCTGATCGTCGAGGCGGACAAACGGGACCAAGGATGGGGCGACGCGACCGCCGATATGAAAATGATCCTGAAAAACAAACAGGGGCAAGAGAGCGTGCGGGAGATCCGGTCGCGTTCGTTGGAGGTGGAAGGGGACGGCGACAAAACCCTTTCGATCTTCGACACCCCCAAAGACGTCAAAGGGACCGCCTTTCTGACGTTCACCCACAAAACCGGCGACGACGACCAGTGGCTTTATCTTCCCGCGCTCAAAAGAGTGAAACGGATTTCGTCTCGTAACAAGTCGGGGTCGTTCATGGGGTCGGAGTTCGCCTACGAAGATATCGCTTCGCAAGAGGTGGAGAAGTACACCTACCGATGGATCGAAGATACGACTCTCGACGGGAAACCGGTTCATATCGTCGAGCAATATCCGGTCGATAAGAAAAACTCCGGCTACAGCCGCCAGAGAGTCTGGCTCGACACCGAGCGGTTTATCCCGCTTAAAACCGAGTTCTACGACCGGAAAAACGCTCTGATGAAGACCCTCGTCTTTCATGATTATAAGGAGTATCTCGGCGCCTTCTGGCGGGCCGATGTCTTAAGCGTGGTGAATCATCAGAACGGGAAATCGACCGATCTTATCTTCTCGAACTACGCCTTCGGGACGGGGCTGACCGACGACGACTTCAACCAGAACAGCTTGAAGCGGGCCCGCTAAGGAGAAGGTGGTGAAGCGGTTTATCGTAGGGTTTTCGCTCCTCGCCGCCTCGGTGGCCCACGCCGGGGAAGTGACCGGCTACCTTCAAGGGGAGGGAACCCTTTTCTTCGAGGAGCCGTTGCACAAAGAGCAGGAGCCCAACGCCTTTTCGGTGGCCGGTGAGGTGGAGTGGTATCAGGAGTTCGACGGTGGGTCGAGTTTCACCGCCACCTTCTTCGGCAGGGGCGACGCCGCCGACGATGGCCGGACCCACGCCGACGTTCGGGAGTTTAATTATCTTCATGTCGGCGACGGCTGGGAGGTGAAGGTCGGTGTGTCGAAAGTCTTCTGGGGGGTGACCGAGTTCGCCCATCTGGTCGATATCGTCAACCAGACCGATAGTGTCGAAAGCCTCGACGGGGAAGAGAAGCTAGGACAGCCGATGGTTCATCTCTCCATCCCGACCGGCGGCGGCGTCTTTAACTTTTTCGTCCTCCCCGGATTCCGCGAGCGAACCTTTCCCGGCGCCAAAGGGAGGCTCCGCATCCCCTTGGTCGTCGACACCGATCATCCGACCTACGAGAGTCCCGACAAAGAACGACATATCGACTACGCCTTTCGCTACAGCCGTTCCGTCGGCGATTGGGAGGTCGGTTTGTCCCATTTCTGGGGGACCAGTCGAGAGCCCCGGCTTATCTTTACGCCGACCGACGGCGCCCCGGTGTTACGCCCCTCCTATCCGATCATCAACCAGACCGGGCTCGATCTTCTTTACATCGCCGGTGACTGGATCTGGAAACTGGAGACTATCTATCGGAACGACGACCTCGAATCGTACACCGCCGCCGACGTCGGTTTCGAGTACAGCTTCTACGGCATCTTCGAATCGGACGTCGATCTAGGGGTGATTCTTGAATATCTCCACGACTCTCGCGGCGACGAAGCCACCACCCCCTACAACCACGACGTCACCCTCGGTATGCGGCTCGCCATGAACGACGTCGCCTCGTCGGACCTTCTCGTCGGCTGGATACAAGACAGCGACAGCTCCGCCCGGATGATCTTGGTGGAAGGGTCTCGCCGGTTCGGCGACGCGGTTCGGGCCTCCATCGAAGGGGGCGCCTTTCTCGACGCGCCGGAAGATGAGCCGACCTACGGGTTCCGACAGGATAGCTACCTGAAAGTCGAATCGACCTTTTATTTTTAGATTAAGAATCGTTGGTCCCGCAACCGAACCTAACCGTCGATATGGAGTGACTCTCTCCGGGGTGAAGATGGTCTTCTACGGAATTGACGACGTATTCTCTTCATCCGGCTCGACACATAATCATGCGACAAAGAGCGACCAGAGGATCAGTAGCATCAACACTACTCCGGTTCCAAGGAATAGCCCGCCGACGACATATGCCAGAAGACGCACCGTCGGCGACGGGGCCGGTTGCAACGCTTTGTCGAGCCGCCCCTCTTCATGCATCCGCTTCATCTCGATAGAGCGTTCATGACGATACCGCTCTTCGGGCGTTACGCCGGTGAAAATCGAGACGTCCATGGGGAAAGCGTCGGGGCGAAGATGAGTGTGGAAAAAGTGGATCAGGAATATAAACCCGATCGCCAACAACGCTTCGTCGCTATGAATGATCATCGCCACGTTGATCGACCAACCGGGAAGGAAACGGGTCGCTTCTTCGGCGAACCAGAGGACGAGTCCCGACAGTCCGATGACCGGCACCCCCCAGAAGACGGCGAAATAGTCGAACTTCTCCCAATAGGTCCAGCGACCATATTGCGGTCGGGGACCGAGCCAGAGGAACCACTTGAGGGTGGCGAAAAGGTCGCGGATGTCGTGCGCGTTAAAGAGTAACGAATCAGGCCCGGTGAGAAACCGCCGCCAACTCTCTCCTTTCTCCTTTTTTCTGCCCGCAAGCTTCCCGAGATGAAAGAAGAAATAGCCGAAGGTGACCACGGCGGCGATCCGATGGACCAATCCTGCGCCGGGTACGCCGCCAAAAACAGTGGCAAGGCTGATGGCCCATGGATCGGCGGCGAACTTCAGCGACAGGCCGGTGGCCGCAAGGAGGAGAAAGCTGATGACGACCATCAGGTGGGTCAGGCGAGAGGCCATGTCGAACCGACGGATGTAGCGGCCGGAACCTTTCGGTTTGGGGAAGCCATACTGTATAACCGTCACCATCGATCGCGGTATCCAGAGAGCGGTGTGCAGTCCGAAAAACGAGAAGACGCCGAAGAGGAGCGACGTCATGAAGAGATAGACGTAATGGAGTTGCGGGTCGCTTTCGGGGTCGGTGTAGTCGGCATGGGTAATGTACCCGACAAACCCTTCCGGGGCTTTCGGGTGGCATTTTTTGCAGGTAGCCAAAATGTTATCGGGATGGATTGTCGAGCGGGGATCGGTGGCCGGGAGGATCGTGTGGGCTCCGTGGCAATCGTCGCAGGTGGCGACTTTGTCATAACCGAGCAGGTGAGCCTTGCCGTGCATCGTTTCGCCGTAGGTTGTCGAGAGCTTCTCGTGGCAGGCGGCGCATTGTTCGGTCACCGCATCGACGAAATCGGGCTTGTCGACGCCGATCATTTTGTGGGGAGCGTGGCAGTCGTCACAGGCGGGGCGTCGTTTTCCTTCCTGTTCTTGTGCGATGTTGTGGGCCCCTTCGGTATAGTCGAGATAGCTCCTCCGGTGACATTGACCGCAGGTGGCGGTGATGTTGGTGCGATAGACCCGCGACGCCGGATCGTCTTTCGGCAAGATACCGTGGCTGTCGTGGCAATCGACACAGACGGCGGCGACCATGGAGCCTTGCGCCATGACCGCATGGCCATGCTCCGATGCGGCGTAGTCGATATAGGTCTGTTTCGGATCGCCTCCCACGTTATCTTTTGCGTGTGGGCCGTGACAATCGGCGCAGAGTTTCGGGATATTGGTCCTGAAGGTCTTGGCGGCCGGTTCTTCGTTATGCAAGATGCCGTGGGTCCCGTGGCAATCGGGGCAGCCGGGAGCGTTGGCGACCCCCTTCGCCTGCGCCGCCGCATGGGCGCCCCCCTTCCACGCCTTACCGAAGGCGTCGTGGCATCGGTCACAGGTGGCCACCGGGGCGTCGACGTCGGGCCGGGTGTGCGACTTGTCGATGGCCGGATGGCATCCGACGCAGGGGGCGGCGGCATGGACGGAAGTTTTATAGACGTCCGGATCGATTAAAGGGGCTTGGGCGCCTTTTTCTTTCAGACGGGCGACGCCGGTGGGGTTGTGGCATATGAGACAGCTATCGTTTTTCTTGTCGATCTCGGTCGGAATCGTCATTGGCGCGGTGTGGGGAGGATGACAGGCTCCGCAAGCGGGGAGGGCGCCACTCTTCCATTTCGAGATATCGAGAAAGTCTTTATGGGCGGTGACCGCTTTGGTATGACACTTCTCGCAGGTCTCCCGAATATTTTTGGGCGAAACGGACGACGCCGACTCCGCCGCCGAGAGGGGCATATGCGCCGAATGGCAATCGGTGCAGGTGGCGGCGGCCAGCAACCCACGCTCGAAGAGGGCGGGACCGTGAATCCGCATCGGTATGTTGTCGGCGGCTTGTTTGTCGGTGAGCGGTTTTCCCGCGCGTACTTTCCCGTGCGGTTTGTGGCAACCGCCGCAGAGGCGGGGGGCGTTCACCCGATGGCTAAGCGACGCCGGATCGGAGGCGCGGTTGACGTCGTGGGCGCCGTGGCAACTTTTGCAGGTGGGGGCGACCGGATCGTTCCGCCGTTCGGCGGCGCCGTGGGCGCTTTTATGGTGTTCGAACTTCTGATCCCGGTGGCAGGCGGCGCACGAGACGTCGCCCAGTTTAGCCGGGTGGGTCGGTTTTCCGATGTCGATGTCGAGCGGTGACGGCTCGTCACTCTCCCGCGCGGCGCCTCGGTGGCAATCGCCGCATTTCACGTCGGCGTGGGGGGAGGCGGCCAGAATATTTTCGTCGGTATAAATAACCTTCTCGGTCCCGTCGGCAAGGGTGACCGGGTCCTTCTCTTTGTGGCAGTCGAGACAAGACTCTTCGGCTTGCACCGTGGTGGCGGTGATAAGAAGCAGTAGCAACGAGAGGATCAGTCGGAGCATCGTGCGTCGTCAAGCTAGGGGCGGCTTCCGATCAACGAAAACCGCCTTGGTAAGAGTGTTTACTCGCCGAACTTCCACGTCGGAAAACGTTCCCCGCGTGGGCGGTATCGTCGGCCACGGCAGAGTATAAGGCTATCACCTCGGCGAACGTATCGGAAGAGGCGACGACCCCGACCTCGGTTCGTTTCCGATTGGCGATATCTACGGTAGGCGCGAAGACCGACGTGCCGCTGATAATCTTCCACGCGACTTCGAGTCCCATCGCGTCTTATCGACAGTGGGACGAATCAGACAAGCGACAAGAGGGCTTGGCATAATCGTTCCGGATCCAGCGACGGTCCCGCTTCGCCGACGAGAGGAACGTCGACGACGTCGACCTTCATCGCTTCGAAATCGTTTCGATCGACCCCTCCCGGATAGCAGGCCCCGGCGGTATCGACGAGGATGGCGTCGAGAGAGCCGCCGATCCGCGCGTTCAGCTCCGTCACCAGATCGGTCACGCGCTTCCCCTCCTGTTCGGGATCGACGCCGGTATTGGGGACGAATATCTTCGGGCGATCGTTAGCGCAGATCGCTTCGGCGATCCCCTCGGGGAGGAGTGTGGCGATGATACTCGAATAGAAACTCCCCATCGAAAAACAGATCAGCTCCGCTTCGGCGATCAGGTTGCGGATGTTGTCGTGCAAAGGGATCGAGACCCGCTCGTGGCGCTGATCGTTTTTCGCCACGAAAAGATCGACGATGGGGCCGGTTTCGCCTGCGGTGATGCGGCTTTGTCCCGCCACCACTCCGCCGTCCACGCCGACGGCGGTGAGGGTCAGGTCGGCGTTGACCACCGGGCGGACGACGCCGCGCGCCGCGACCAGTTTTGCGAAAAGATCGATTACCGGATCGAGGCGGCGCCCGTGATGAAGATAACCGCCGGTCAGGATAAGGTTGCCGATGGAGGCCCCGGCCAAAGTGAAAGCGGGGGGGGCGGCTTCTCGAAAGAAGCGAAGATGGCTCTTGATATTCTCCCGCATCGGTTCGGCCACGGCCGAGACCAGGGGATCGTCCCCTGCGATCATCGCGTCGAGACGTTTGGTCAAAAGCTCGGGCGATCCGTCGCTCGGTAGGCGATAGGCGAAGAGGGTGTAGATATCGTGGGCGCCTTCCGCCGACGGATCGGCCAGCGCCATGAGACGGTTTCTGATATCCCCTACGGCCGGCATGCCGAAAGCGGCCCGCAAGGTCGCCGAGCTGCCGCCGGAATCGAACGGGGTGATCAGATGAATCGAGTTGTGGGTGTAGTTGATCAGCTCTCTGCTGGCGGCGGCAAGGGCCGACCCGCCGGAGAAGAAGAGGAGCTTCGGCCCTCGCTCGGGCGAGCGGGCGTAGCGGGCCAGCCGGAGTTCGTCCGGGAAGTCGGCGCCGGTCGTGTCGGTTCGCAAGCCATCCTCTCATTCGTGGTCGTATCTTGTCGCCCCTGCAATGATAGCTCTGTCGCCTCCGGGCGAGAATAAAAAAGGAGGTCTCCCGCTCACCCCGTAAAAGGGGTATGGTGGTAGGAGGAGGTGATTATGAGACAGATCGTTATCGTAACGCTGGTCGGCGTCACCCTCGGCCTTTTGAACGTCGGCATGGCGACGGCGAACCAAGGAGGCGAAGGAATGGAGACTGCGCTCTTTGCGGGGGGTTGCTTCTGGTGCATGGAGCCCCCCTACGACAAGATCGACGGGGTCATCTCGACCACCTCCGGCTACACCGGTGGGCATAAAGATAACCCGACCTATCACGAAGTATCGGCCGGAACCACCGGTCACGCCGAAGCGTTGCAGGTGGTCTATGACCCGAAGAAGGTCGATTACGCCACGTTGCTTTCCGTCTTCTGGCGGAATATCGACCCGACCACCCTCAATCGGCAATTCTGCGACAGCGGCTCCCAATATCGATCGGCCATTTTCTATTTGAACGACGAACAGAAGCGGCTCGCCGAAGCGTCGAAAGCCGAGGTGGCCAAGGCGAAATCGTTCGAAGGGGAGATCGTCACCGAAATCACCGCCGCTTCCACTTTCTACCCGGCGGAAGAGTACCATCAGGACTATTATAAAAAGAATCCGATCCGCTACAAGTATTACCGCTACAGCTGCGGACGGGACAACCGGCTCGAAGAACTCTGGGGGGGCGGCGACCATGAATAGACGAACGTTCCTGCATGGCGGTGTGGCGGTGGGCGTATGGTCGCTCTTTCCATCTTTAGGATTAGCCAACATGAGCGAGATAGAAAAGATCGTCAAGACCGACGACCAATGGCGCGCGATCCTCTCCCCCGCTGCGTACGACGTGCTGCGGGAAGAGGGGACCGAACGGGCTTTCACCAGCCCGCTGAATGACGAAAAACGAGACGGCGTCTATGTGTGCGCCGGGTGCGATCTGGAGCTTTTTACGTCCGAAATGAAATTCGACAGCGGCACCGGATGGCCCAGCTTTTTCACCGTTATCGAAGGGCATGTCGAGACCAAACGGGACTTTAAAATGATCCTCCCCCGCACCGAATATCATTGCGCCCGTTGCGGCGGCCATCAGGGGCATCTGTTCAAGGATGGCCCCCGGCCGACCGGCCTCCGCTATTGCAACAACGGGGTCGCCCTCGCATTCCGGCCGAAATAGCTTGTCGATCCCCACATCCGTTTCAGCGACTATGGAAAGACCCGGCGTCATCGTTCTCGACTTCGAGACCACCGGTCTCTCCCCAGATCAGGGGGACCGGGCCATAGAAATAGGCGCCGTTCTTCTTTGCGACAACGAAATTGTCGGCCAGTTCAGCAGTTTGATGCATCCGGGGAGGCGGGTAAGTGGCTTCATCGAAGAGTATACCGGGATCACCAACGCGATGCTCGCCGAGGCGCCGCCGGTCGAGGAGGTCATGACCGCATTCGCCTCGTTCATGGGGCGTCACCCCCTCGTCGCCCATAACGCCAGCTTCGACCAACGGTTCCTCGACGCCGAACTGCGTCGTATACGGCATCAGCGGAGGCAGGAGTTCGCCTGCTCGATGCTCATCTCCCGTCGACTCTACCCCGAAGCGCCCAACCATCGGCTCGAAACGTTGGTCCGCTATAAGGGCATCCCTACCGACGGGGTCTATCATAGAGCTCTTGCCGACGCGGCGATGACCGCCCGACTCTGGATGCGGATGACCGATGACATGAAAGAGAGCTATCACGTGCGCCATGCGCCGTTTGAACTGATGAGACGGCTATCGAAAGTGTCAAAGGCGAAGGCCCCCTCCTTTTTGGAGAAGGTCGCCTGCGAGCAGAACCGAAAAGGGGAGCGCCCCTAAACGATGGCCACCAAACCGACCATATTAAAAGCGTCGCTTCAGGTCTCCGACCTCGACCGTGGCTACTACGGCACGGTGAGCCTGACCATCTCTCAACAACCGTCGGAGACCGACGAGCGGACCATGGTCCGCCTTTTGGCCTTCGCCCTCCATGCGTCAGAAGAGTTGCGATGCACCGAAGGGATCGCCGCCCAGGACGAACCCGACATCTGGTCGAAGAACCGGTCGGGCGAGATTGAAGAATGGATTGAAGTCGGCTTGCCGAGCGAAAAGAGAATCCGCAAAGCCTGTAACCAAGCCGAAAAGGTCTCCATCTACGCCTACGGCGCCCGGACGGCGCCGGTCTGGTGGGAATCGGTCGCCGATGACGTGCGACGCCACCGGAACCTCGAAGTCTTCCTCGTGCCGGCCAAAGCCAGCCGTCCTTTGGCGTCGCTCGCCAAGAAAACGATGACGCTTCAGATCACCATCCAAGAGGGGCAGGTATGGATCAGTGACGGGGAGAAGAACGTCGCCGTTGAACCGACCCCGTTGCACCCATTGGGGTGAGGGAGGAAAAGGCCACGGAAGGTCTTTTTCCACAACCCGCTACACGTCGCTTTTCGGCTTGCGCCCCTCTAGGTAGGCTTTCGACTCTTCCGACGAAGCGGACAGCGGACCCGACGAGAGGAGCGGCGCCGAGTCGGCCACGTCGTGGGGGCTCTCCATCATGGAGCAGACACGGTTCAGCGAAGTAAGAAGCTGGGTCTGCTCCCAGTCTTCCAGGTTGTTGAATCGTTCAAGAAAGTTCTCCTGAAGGAGCGACGGGCCGCTTTTGGCGAGCCGCGTCCCTTCGCGCGTCGCCTTCACCCAAGTCTTTCGACGATCCTCTTGCGCCCGTTCTCGGAGCACATATCCTTTGCTCTCCAGCCGGTCGAGAATGGCGGTGACCGTCGCTTGGCTGAGCGAAACCCGTTTCGACAATTCGGAGATCGACGATCGGTCGTGGCTCAAAATGTCGCGCAAAACGACCAGCTGGGGACCGGTAAGGCCGACGGTCCGCAGTAGCTCGCGGGAGTGGATATCGACTGACCGGATGATTCTCCGGATGGCGATGAGGACGTCGTCGGCGTATTTATCGTTCTTCATGGCGGCTTGTTGAGTATCGCTTATTGTAGAACCGGAGGACGAGCGAGTAAATGGGGCTAAAGCGTAATGGTGTAAGAATATAAAAGTGATGAATTGTTAAGAAAACCGGTAAAAATGAGGAAATGTTGCCCTTGGCGCTCCATATATGTATAGTGGACGAAGTAATGTTGGAACGTGAAGCGCCTCAAACCGTCCCCGTCTCGTCCCCGTGCGTCGCCTTAAGGGCGCCCACCGTGAACGACGCCGCCTCCATCTGGCGGCTTATTGGGCGGTGTCCGCCGCTCGATAAGAACACCCTCTACGCCTATCTCCTCCTTGCCGATCATCACCGAGAGACCTGCGTGGTGGCCGAAAGGGAGGGGAAGATCGTCGGATTCGTCTCTTCCTATCTCCTGCCCGCCACGCCGGGGGCTCTTTTTATCTGGCAGGTCGCCGTCGATCAGACGGTCAGAGGGGAAGGGCTCGCCGTCAAAATGATCGGCTTTCTTTTGCGACGACAAGGGTTGCGACATATTACCCATATCGAAACCACCGTCTCCCCTTCCAACAAGGCGAGCCGGAAGATCTTCGCCACCCTTTCGACCCGATTGGGGGCGCCGATGCAAGAAAGCAAAGGGTATGGGGTCGAGTTGTTCGGAGGGGAATCGCACGAGGCCGAACCGTTGCTCCGCATTGGACCGCTCCGTGGAGCGCAACGTTTTCTCGATATCTGATAACAAAAGAGGAATCATACGAAGGATGCGTATTTTTGAAGAGAATGAGTCGAACGTTCGAAGCTACTGCCGCTCGTTTCCCGTCGTCTTCGCACCGGGCCAGAGGGGCGTTCATATACGGTCGAGACGGCGGACGCTATCTCGATTTTCTCAGCGGCGCCGGATCGTTAAACTTCGGCCACAACGACCCGGTCATCAAGCAAGCGGTTATCGCCTATATGGAGCGAGACGGCATCGTCCACGGTCTCGACATGAGCGCCGTCGCCAAACGCGACTTCATCGAAGCGTTCCAAGATATTATTCTGAAACCGCGCGGGCTCGAATACAAAATGCAGTTCACCGGCCCCACCGGCGCCAATGCGGTGGAGGCGTCGTTTAAGCTGGCGCGCAAAATCACCGGGCGGACCAATATCGTCGCCTTCACCAACGGATTCCATGGGGTTTCTCTCGGTTCGTTAGCCGCCACCGGCAACAGCGGGTTTCGGAACGCGTCGGGGATCCCGTTGGGTGGAGTCACCTTCATGCCGTACGACCGGTATCACGGCGACGACGTCGATACCATCGACCTTTTTCGCCGCAACCTAGAAGACCCGGGGAGTGGGCTCGACAAGCCGGCGGCGGTCATCGTCGAATGTGTGCAAGGAGAAGGGGGCGCCAACGCCGCCCGTCCGGCATGGTTGCGCCGCTTGCGAACGTTATGCGACGACCATGAGATGCTTCTGATCGTCGACGACATTCAGGCCGGTGTGGGGCGGACCGGGACCTTCTTCTCGTTCGAAGAGTCGGGGATCGTTCCCGATATGGTGTTGCTGTCGAAATCGTTGGGGGGGATGGGGATGCCGGTGGCGCTGACCCTGATGCGCCCCAAATGGGATCAGTGGAGCCCGTCGGAACATAACGGCACCTTCCGGGGGAATAACCTCGCTTTCGTCGCCGCCGCGACGATGATCGAAAACTACTGGAGCGACGATAGCTTCGCCGACGACGTGAAACGGAAAGCCGCCTACGTCACCAAACGGCTCGACCGAATCGTCGACGCTTGGCCTCACGATCTTTGCCGCACGGGGAGGGGGATGTTGCAAGGACTTTCCTTCGCCGACGCCGAGAAAGCGACCGCCGTGGCGAGAGCCTGCTTCAAAGACGATCTCATCATCGAAACGGCCGGGCCGCACGACGAGGTGGTGAAGCTCCTTCCGCCGTTGGTCATCGAAGAGTCTCTTCTTGAAGAAGGGATCGACATCCTGACGACGGCTATCGAAAAGATTCTCGGCGCCCCGGAACAAGAGGTCGTCGAGACCCCCTCTCTCGAAGAGGTGTATCAATGATCGTCCGTTCGCTCGACGACGTCGAAGGAGACCCGAAGCGGGACATATCGTCCGGCGCCGGATGGAACTCGAAACGGCTCCTGCTCAAAGAAGACGGCATGGGTTTCTCGCTTCATGAGACGGTCTGCCGCGCCGGAGCGGTTCTCCCGATGCATTACAAAAACCATCTGGAGGCGGTTTACTGTATCGAGGGAACCGGTGAGATCGAAACGGTCGACGACGGGACGGTCTATCAACTGCAGCCGGGAACGGTCTACGCTCTCGACAAGCACGATCGACATATCCTTCGACCCAAAACCGATCTGAGGTTCGTCTGTGTCTTCAACCCGCCGGTGTTAGGGGGCGAAACGCACGACGAAACCGGCGCCTACCCTGTCGGGTAAGCGATAACGAAAGGAGAAAATATGGCTATCGATATCGCAGGGTATCCGTTTGAACAAAAGACGAGTCTCGACGACGTGCAAGGGAAGGGAGGCATCTTCGCCATTCTGGGGGTTAAAGGGGGGACCGGCACGGTTCTCTCCCTCGGAGACGGCGCCGATATGGCCGAAGAGCTGGCCCGACCCGAACATGCCACCGCGTTGACGAGCCGACCGGTGGAAGAGCTGGCGTTGGTCGTCCACGAAGCGGGGGAAGAGGCGACCCGCGCCTCTGTGGCGCTCGACATCAAAAAGAAGATGGGGATCGTGAAATAACAGGCTGAGTCGAGAAGATGTCGTTTCTCGCTCTCAGTTTCGTCGCCGTACTGATCGTCTTTCTGATCATCGGGGTGGCGTCGGTATCTTATAGCCGACCCACCCCGCAAGATTATCTGGTCACCGGTAAAACGACCCCCGCCTGGTTGGCCGGCTTATCGGCCGTCGCCACCAACAATAGCGGCTACATGTTCGTCGGGATGATCGGCCTGACCTATCAGACCGGCTTGTCGTCGATATGGCTGATGATCGGCTGGATCGTCGGCGATTTCGCCGCGTCGCTCACCGCCGCCCCCGCCATACGCCAAGCCGCTCTTCACCATAGGGTCGATTCCTACGGCGACCTCCTCTCCCACGGGCAAGAAGGGGAATGGCGCCGATTGCGACAGTTGGTCGGGAGCCTCTCGGTCGCCTTCCTGACTCTCTACGCCGCCGCCCAGCTGACCGCCGGGGCCAAAGCGACCGCCATCATGCTCCACTGGCCCCTTGCCACCGGCGCCATCATCGGCGCCCTGATCGTCTTGGTCTATAGCGCCGCAGGGGGTTTGCGGGCGTCGATCTGGACCGACGCCGCCCAGTCGTTCGTCATGCTCTTCGGCATGGGGGCGTTGGTGATCGCAGGGCTCGACCATGTCGGTGGGATGAGCGGCGCTTATCAGAAGGATTGTCTGCGGTCGATCCGGCCTATCTCGATCCCCTGCCACAAGGGAGCATGGTCTCGGCCCTGCTGGCGTTGGGCGGATGGTTCTTCGGCGGATTCGTCGTCCTCGGTCAGCCTCACATCGTCATCCGTCTCGTCAGCATGGATCCGGCCGCTTCGTTGTGGCGGATGCGGGGGATCTACTATTTTTGGTTCACCCTCTTTTATGGCGCCACCATCGCCGTCGGCCTTCTTGCGCGGCTTGTCGTCCCCCCGTCGGAAGGGTTCGACCCGGAGACCGCCTTGCCGGTCATCGCCATGGAGCTTCTTCCCGAATGGGGGGCCGGATGCATTCTCGCCGCTCTCTTCGCCGCCACCCTATCGACCGCCGACTCGCTGGTCCTAGCCTGTTCGGCGGCGGTGACTCGTGATGTGGCGCCGAACGTCCGCCATTCGCTCCGACTGGCCAAAGGGGCGACCGCCACCGTGGTTCTGGTGGCGATGGCTATCGCGTTGGGCGGAGACCGTTCGGTCTTCTCACTGGTGCTCGACGCATGGGGGCTACTCGGCGTCGCCTTCGTCCCTTTGCTGATACTTTCCGTGCGCGGCGTCTCCTTGTCGGCGGCGAGAGGATTCGTCACGATCATTGTCGGGGTCGCCAGTTTTCTCCTCTGGAACCATCTTGGTTATGGCAGTATCATCTACGGCGCATCGATTGGTGTCGGCGCTGGAATAATGGTCGGCCTGCCGTGGAGTAAACTCGTCCTCCATCGGTCGTAACCGAAGGGGAGAGTAATCGGGTGCATAAACATATCGCCCCCCTCGCCGCGGGGGCATTCGCCATCGTGTCGGGGACGGCGTTGTTGAACTCCTCCATCGCCCTCAAGGCCGACGCGCATGGGATCGCTTCGGGTATGGTGGGGGTGATGACCGCCGCCTATTTCGGCGGTTATCTCATCGGCGCCGCCAAAGCCCCCGACATGGTGCTTCGGATCGGGCATATCCGTTTCTTCGCCGCCTGCGCCGCCATGCTCACCACCACCATCCTGGCTCACGGCCTTACCACCAATCCGATGGTCTGGGTCGCCCTCCGATTCGTTTCGGGGGTCAGCGCTCTGGGCATGTATCTCACCTTCGAATCGTGGCTGAACGTCGCCCTCCCCGACGAGCGGCGAGGAATGCTCTTCTCGCTTTATTTCACCATGACCCTTACCGCCATGAGCGTCGGCCAACTGCCCCTGATGGCTGGCGAAGGGAAAGGTGAAGTGTCTCTTTCCATCGCCGCTCTTTTGGTGGTGTTATCGATTGTCCCCTTCGCCATCACCCGGATCGACGAACCGATGCGGCACGAGGAAGTGAAAGCCGACTGGAGCGCCATCTGGACCAACGCCCCGCTCGGCATGGTGGGCGCCTTTGCGGGGGGGGCGGTCACCGGATCGTTATGGGGATTGGGGCCCCTCTACTTTTTGAAAGTCGGTCTGACCACCACCCAGGTATCGCTGGCGATGATCGCCGTGATTATGGGAGGGGCGTCGTTGCAATGGATACTCGGCAAAGGGTCCGACCTGACCGACCGACGTCGATTTATCGCCGGGGTCGGTTACGGCGGAGCCTTGCTTGCCGTCTCCCTCGCCTTCAACGCCAAGGCGTCATTTACCGTCCAGATCGTCCTCGGGTTCTTCTACGGCGCCGCCGCCTTGTCGCTGTACGGTTTAAGCGTCGCCCATATCAACGACTATGTCGACCGTCGTGACCGCCTCGGCTCGGCCAAGATAGCCATCGCCCTCTTTGGATGGGGCGCCTTCCTGGCCCCACTGGCTATCGGGCTGGTGATGGAGATGGGGGGGGCGGCAGGGCTTCCCCTTTCGTTCGCCGTGACGCTCGGTCTGGTCGGACTCTACGCCACCTACCGGATGGTTCGTCGGTCGCCGGTCGCCCCGGAGGATCGATCGACCTTCTATCCGATGGCCCGGACGTCACCGGTGGCCATGGAGATCGACCCCCGCCTGATCGACAAAGAAGAGGGGAGCGAGGGATGAAGGAGTCGCTTGAAGGAGTCCTTTACAATGGCTATAGTGATCGCATTGAGGAGGGGAAATGCTCGAAGCGATTCAGTCGATTCCAGGCCCATCGTACCTGCTCTACTTCTGGATTCTCACGGTGGCGCTCGTCATCGTCGCGGGAATAACGGCGCGCGATGACGGAACGGACGGGCCGATCCCCTGGCGAAAAAGCTTTCCCCCTACCTATGTCGCCGCTCTCATCGGCGGCACGACGAACATTATTCAGACCGCTGTCTATAGCCTCGTCACCAAAGGTTTGGCCCGTATTGAAGGGGAAGGGAAGGGGGTTCGGGTTCGTGCGATTCCATCCCGCGATCTACCGCAAGACGAACTTGAGGAGGTGGTATATCGCCATCTGACCATGGAACAGGGGCCCGATACGCTCTTTCTCGATAAACAGCTTAACGAAGCTTTGAAGGAGCGGCTGCCGACCACGATCAAGAAACTCGAAGCGGCCAAGTTAGCCCGCTCCGAAAAGGAGGCCGGTCGCGTCGCAACGATCTGGCTTCTCGGATGGTTCGTGGTGGGCGTCGTTGCGGGGGTGAAGTTATATTACGGATTCACCCTTGGGAAACCGATTGGTTACCTTTCCCTTTCGCTCGTCATCGCCCTCTTCGCCGTGATCGGAGCGGTGCGGCCATTTAAAACCACCACACGATTAGGTGATCGATATGTAGCCCACCTGAAAACGATGTATGGGTGGCATAAAGAGGCGGTCAAGAAGAACAAGATGATCGAAGGGGTCAACCTCGGATATGTGATCGCCCTCTTCGGCATCGGAGTGTTGCAAACCGGCCCGGTGGCCGATCTTCTTCTGCTGAGTCAGAAAGCGATGGAAAAGGATGCTTCTTCCAGTAGCGGATGTGGAGGATGCGGCGGTGGCGGAAGTAGCGGATGTGGGGGCGGTTGCGGGGGATGCGGCGGATGTGGTTGAAAAAGTCGCCGACATTGCCGATACCCCCCAACCGCGCGGTGGAACGATCACGTCCGGTCCGGTTGCAATGGCATATTACCGAACGATGCGACCGTCGGTGCCTCCATTGCTATCAAGAAGAAGCTCCGCACGACGAGCTTCCCCTTAACGATCTGGTCGGTCTCGCCGACCAATATATCGCACTACTCGACGAATGGGGCGAGGCGGAGGGGGTTGATCGACCGGTGGGGCATATCACCGTCACCGGTGGCGAACCGTTCATACGGCCTGATTTCTTCACGTTGCTTGAAGCCTTTGCGGAGCGTCGATCTCGGTTCGGATTCGCCATTCTTACCAACGGAAGTTTCATCGACGATGATGTCGCCACCCGCTTGGCGCAGCTCGGACCGAGCTACGTTCAGTTGAGCCTCGAGGGGGGCGAGTCGCTCAATGACGCGCTTCGCGGAAGGGGCGCCTTTGCCGCGACGGCGAAAGCGGTGAAGGGGCTCGGAAAAAAAAGGATTTCGGTCAGCCTCTCGTTCACCGCACATGCGAAGAATTACCGATGCTTTGGCGATGTGGTCCGCCAAGGGTGCGCATGGGGGGTGGATGCGGTCTGGACTGACCGACTCATACCGTGTGGCGCCGGGGTTGGTCTGACGCCGATGACATCCGAGCAGACCGAAGAGTACGTCGGGATCGTCGCACGGGAGCGTCGCCGTGTCGCCCGCAATCCTTTCGTCCGCACGGTCGTCAAGAGCGACCGGGCGTTGCAGTTCCTTCATGCGGGGCGGAAACCTTATCATTGCCATGCGGGGGCGTCGTTGCTCACCCTGTCGGCAAACGGCGATCTCTTGCCTTGTCGGCGGATGCCGATAAGGGTGGGCAATGTAACGGAGACGCCGTT
This sequence comes from Nitrospinota bacterium, assembly GCA_942491805.1. Lineage (GTDB taxonomy): Bacteria > Nitrospinota_A > UBA7883 > UBA7883 > JADGGD01 > JADGCD01. The sequence goes on along the minus strand of CALOCG010000030.1, from coordinate 44,593 downwards.
GAAGGATCTCTATTTCACTTCACCGATATTGCAAAAGCTGAGGGGTGAAACCGTGATAGCAGGGTGCGAAGGGTGCCACTTCACTGCGCTCTGTCGGGGCGGGCTGAAATGCCTTTCGTATGCCGTCAATGGCGACCCCTTCACCGCCGATCCGGGGTGCTGGATTGCAGGCGCCTCGAATAGCCGCGACGTAACAAGGGAAGAATAATGAAAACAGCCATTGACCTCTCAGCCGTTCACCTCCCCCGCGACCTGAAGGAAAAGCTAGCCACCACTCTTGAAGAATTGCGCCGTCTATGGGGAGACGCCATCCGTTCGATATCGCTCTACGGAAGTGGCGCCCGCGGCGATTACCGTGAAGGGGTAAGCGACCTGAACATGGTGATCGAGTTGGAGGACATCGATCTCGCTCGAATGAAACCGGCATTGAATGCGTTGGCCCTTGCGCGTCGCAATCGAATTATGACACTTCTCATTGCGCCGAAAGAGATCGAAGCGGGTGCGACCCTCTTTGGTTCGAAATATCTCTCCATAAAAGAAACCCACCTTACTCTCTTTGGCGAAGACCCTTTCGTGGACCTCGAGATCGACGCCTCTCATCTCTTGTTTCGATTGCGTCAGGATGCGCACGATTTGATATTCAGGTTACGGCGTCACTATGTAACGTCCGATGGGGGGGAGCTGACCAATATGCTCAATAAAAACGGGCGAAACCTCTTTCGACTCCTTCGGATGACGTTGGCGCTCGATGGCGTCACGGTGAAAACGTGGGAGGATATCAACCAAGAGGCCGCCCAACGCTATCATCTCGATAGAGAAGTGATGGCGCATATTGTCGCCCTTCGCTCACGCGTGACATCCCTTCCCAAAGATGAGGCTGAGGCGCTCTACGACGGGACGTTGAACCTACTCGGTCGTCTCGCCGAAATCTTGGACAGGTTCGGCGGTAGCGCTACGGATCGTCGCTGAGCCTCTCTGCGGCCTCCCCGCTCAAACGGACGGTTCGTCATCCCCTCCTGGTCCCTTCACCGTATCGGCGCGGCTGATACCCGTGCCGCCGTCGGGCAGGATCCGACCGATGAGGTTGTCACCTTCAGCGGCTGCGGCGTCGGCCGCTTTCTTGGCCGCCTTTATCATGAGGCGGTCTTTCTTGATCGTATTATCAAGGCTGGCGATACCGACGCTTATGATCGGTACGTGACTGGACCAGCCACCAAGGTCGTACGGGGTATCGATCAGAAGTCGGATGAGACCTCTGCCGAAGATTTCGGCCGACGCTCCGTCGGTCTTGGGGAGTATGAGGGCGATAGTGTCTCCGCTGGTCCTGCAGACCAGATCGGCGGAGCGGGCCGATTCGGCGACCCGCCGTCCGACTTCCCGGATAACGATGTCGCCGCCCCTATATCCGTAGCTGTCGTTAATCTCTCCCAGGTCAACGATGTCGACGAACATGAGCGAGAGAGGCTCTTCGAATTCCACCGCTTGAGCGAGCTCCCGTTCCAGACGTTCGTGGAACACCCGCGGGTTTAAGAGTCCGGTCAGAGAGTCGGTCGTCGCAAGCTCCTGGATGGTTTTCCGGTCTCGCTCCAGTTTTCGCGACAATCGGAGAAGTTGCCACCCAACAAAGAGCGCTATCGACACACCGGTAAAGAAGGCGGTCATCCCGGCGGCGAAAGTCCGGGGTACGTAGATCCACTCTGTGAGGCCAACGCCAAGCCACATGGCGAGCGCCGACGCCCCCACCATCGACAAGAGGTTGAAGTTTATCGGCGCCCCTTCGCTTTTGTTGCGAAAGTAATAGGCCGTCGCCATGACGATCGTGGCGAAAGTCGCCGTGACGGCGTAACTGAGGAAGTAGAGAGAATGTTCCCAAGGGACGTGAGCTTGTTCCATGATGGTCTGGTTGATTTCCGTTGTTGGTCTTGTAGCCCTCCGTACAAGTATAATCCCTAGCAGGCCGTGGAAAAACTATCTGCGTTGGCTCCGGGGTGTCGAAACGTCGCTCGAAATGCTCACGTATTCCCACATACGCTCCGCTTTCTCGCTCGTTTCTCCTACCGGAGCCTGCGGAATGCCCCCGGAACGGAAACCGAATCAACTACCGGGGGTGCTCGAAAACGTTTTTCCACACCCTGCTAGTGGCCGTTTAACAACTCTCGGTAATGTCAGCCGACCTTTCCTTAGCATGGCCCTCCTCTCCCGTTCGTGATCCGGATGCGATGCGAGAAATCGGGTTCGTGAGCGCCTTGGAGGAGGGGGGGATTTGTGATAGGAGGCGTGTAATGGCGTGAGGTGGGAGCCGGAGGAAGCTACCGTCTCTTTGTCAGGCAGGGGAAGTCCGCGACCACTCCCTGGCGGTATTCAGTATCGGTGGAAGTCGAGTGTCTGCAACGAGAGTTTCGTCCCTCGCGTCAGCGGTGAAGAAAGAAACCATTATTAAAGTCGAGAAGAATAATCTGGCCGGGGGCGATGGCGAGCCCCTCTTCCCATTGATGGGTGACCGGCGCGCCTTCCCGCTGCTCGATCATCTCTACCTTGACCGTCCGCATTCCGGCCGAAGTCATGAACGGTTCGTAGACATGGATCGACCCGTCATTTCGAAAGCCGGAAGGTTCGTAAAGGTTGTCGACCGCCGTCGCCCCGTCAATCGTCAAGCGTAGCGAGAGGGGAGCTTTCTCTCGACCGCCGCAAGAATCGTCCCGCTTTCGCATGTGGGGCCGCCGATCTTTGTCGTCGTCACGATAGGCGGATATCTCCTCTTCCGTGCAAGCGTGAAGCTTTTCGGTGTTGTGTTTAAAGGAGACGATCACCATCGCTTCGTTGACCCCATGAAAACGATACACGGGCCGAGCGGAGAAATAGATAATCGCTCCCGCCACCAAAACGAGGAGCCCCCAAGCCGGAAGCGAAACGGTCTTAAGCATGTCCCCCCTCCCGCTCCGCGGCGAAAGAAACCAGCATCGCCGCCAACCGCTCTTCCGAATCGGGGAGAGCGCTGAAGACCTTCACCCGGTCGTCGCCGATCCGTTCGATATAGTATCGGGCTTCTTCGGGACGGGCGCCACCCACAAGGCGGCTCCGGGCCGCCCGGTAGTGGCAGTCGAGGGGAGGGCAGGCGACCGCTGTCACCGCCACCGCCCCGGCAGCGAAAGCGTATTCCACCAGTCCCGGCCCGATGGCGCCGATACAAGGCATTGGCATCGCCGCCACCGTCGGCGCCAAGCGGAGGCGTTCGCCGGTTTTGTCGAGAAACGATGAGAGATCGACACTCCGCTCGCAGACAAAGGTCAACGCCGTAGGCTTCGGCTCATCGCCCCGTCGCTCCATCAGATCGGCGATCCGACGGCGAAAGGTCTCTTTGCTCCAGCCGTCGATAGAAAGGGCGGAGAACTCGCATGCCGTGACGCAAAATCCACATTCGGCGCAACGCCCCGGCTCAATGGAGGCGATGCGAATGCGGGCTCCACCTTCCATCGGTTCGACCTGAACCGCTTCGAACGGACAGGCCTGTAGGCACAGGTCGCACCCTTTGCACTCCGCCCGGTCGATGACCACCGGCCCACGGGGGACGCTATCGACCAGCCGACCCGGCTTTGGATCGCGGACGATCCACGGCAGGGCGACGAAGGTGAAATAACCGATACCGACCATAAGCCAAAGAAGCTCCGGGCTGAGGCCACTTGCCGCCATGATCGGAAAGGGGAAGAGGTAGAACCAATCGACCGGCGCTTCCCCCACCAACGTCGCAAGCTCCATCGGACCGGCGCTGACCGCCGGTTGCAGAAGAGCCCCGGCGATGAGGAGGACGATGATCGGAATCCCCAGCGCCCAGGGGGGGCGAATCAGCGGACGGGTGACTCTGATGCAATGAATCCATGCGAGAAGAAGAAGCAGACAGGGGAGGGCGAGGTGAAGATAGTTGAGAATCTGCAACAAGGCCGGGGCGACGGTGTCGTTTCGCAAGAGGCTCCGCGAGAGCGGTTCGACGTTAATCGGCGCCGCGTCGAAAAGAAGCGCAATCATCCGGGCCACGTATTGGGCCACCCGATCCCAGACCAAGATATAACCGGTGACCCCTTCGAACCAGATAGCCGGGAGTATCAGTAGCCCGGTGAACCATGCCAGCCATCGGTGGCGGCGAAACCGGTCGGAAAAGAGCACCTGTGACACATGAAGCGCCACCACCAAAACGAGACCGTCGGAAGCGTAGCGGTGCACCGAGCGGATGACGCCGCCGTACCACCATTGATCGACGGTCATTCGTTCAACCGACGCATAGGCGCCGATGGGAGAGGGGTTGTAGAAGAGGAAAAGATACGCCCCGGTGATCAGCAGAATCCAGAAGAGAAAAAAGGTGATCGCTCCAAGATAGTAAAAAGGGTTCAGTCCAGCCCCGAAGAGCCGGTCGAGGAGCCTTTGTGTTTTCTGTAGGGCGTACGCCCCCGGACGGAGTAGGGGAGGGAGCAGAGAGGAAACCATGTTTTCAGGCGACCGAAATAGGCGAGTTGGTACGGCGGAACAGCCGTCGGCTCCACGACGCCAACCGATGACGACCGATATAGCAAAGGGTCGCCATGACGAGAAGATATTGGATCAGAACGGTCGCAACGAAGAGGCCGTTAAGCCGATAGGTTTTCGTGATCGGGTCGTAGTTGGAACAGTAGAGGAGAAGCTTCGCGGCGGTGTCGGAGATATGTGCGGAGAGAGGGCGACCTTCGAGTGTGTCGCGGACCGCTTTGTTTACCTCCGCCGGATCGTAGTCGACACCGTAGAAATGGGCTCGCACGGCGCCGTCGGGGCCGAGGAGAGTCAACCGGTTCAGGTGGTCGAACCCGAGCGGCGTTTTGCTATAGGCGAAGCCGAGATCGGCGGTGATGGCGGCGAGGGTTTCTTTGTCTGCGGAGAGAAACCGCCACGTGTCGAACGAATCGGTGAACTCCGCCCCGTATGTTCGCAGAGCGCCCGGCGTATCGTTTTCGACGTCGATGGTGATCGATACCCGCATCACCTGTTCGACGATGTCGGGATCGAGCTTTTCGTAGACCTGTCTCATGCTGTCGTTGATGAGAAAACAGGGACCGTGGCAGTCGGCGTAGAAAAAGGTGAGCAAAACGGCCTTGCCGCGCAACGAATGAAACGGAGTGACGTTCCATTCCTGATCGACGAGACGATAGTTCCCGACCACCTGGCCAACGGTCGCTTCGCTTCCGGCGAAGGAGGGGGGGAGGTCGCCTGCGCGGGCCCCACTCCCCCCTACCATCGCCATCAGAAGCGCGACGAAGCTTGCGCTTTTTAACCGACGTGCCATATGTCGGTCAGGTATTTCCAGTTAAGGAAATAGAGAAGCGCAAAGGTGGCGAAGAAGATCATGATAAGGACGAACGAGCCTTTCGGCTTATGTTCTTCCTTTTCTAATTCACTCATACAGATAGGCTCCTTTATCCTTCGATTTTCTTGCCGATGAAGAGGGTCGCCACGGCGATGAGACAGAACATTCCGCCGCCGATGACCGCGACGACCGCCGATATACCGGTGACCGCCAACGCCATGTCGACGATCGGGTCGAACGAAACCTGAAACGGTCCGTCGACGCCGTTCATGTCCCAGCTCCGCCGGGGGACGCCGAAGCGTCCGGCGATGATCATGCTGATGCAGACCACGTACATCGACAAGCCGAAGATATACGGTTGCAATCGCGCCAGGGCGGGAAAAGCTACTTCTCGTTGGAAGATCAGCGGCAGTACGTAGTAGGTCACTCCCATGAAGGCGACCGTCGTTCCCACCACTACCGTCGCGTGGAAGTGGCCCGGAATGGCGAGGGTGTTGTGGACGATGATGTTGATCTGCTCGGTGCCGTAGACGACGCCGGTGATTCCGCCGATGAAGCCGAACCCGACCAACGAGATGAAGAGCGACGACCAAGCCGGGTTCCCCCACGGCGCCTTTTTGAGCCACTCGAAAAGCCCCTTGGTGTAGCCCTGTTTGCGCAACGCCACTTCCGTCGCCGCCGGGACCGAGTAGGCGTGGATCATGCTCGCCAACACCGCAAGGTGCATGAAGTAGCCGGTATTCCACGATTTGTGGGCCGCCGACAGTCCCGGATCGACCAGCAGATGGTGCTCCGAAGCGATCATGATAAAGAGGGCGTAGAGGACGAACGCCGACCGGGAGATCTTCTCGTTAAGCGGGGTCGAGCCGACGGTCAACGTGCCGAGCAGGTACCAGATCGAGACCATGGCGCAGACGTTGATCTGCTGGGTCGAGTGGCCGAATCCCCAGAAGAGGAGCCGGTAGACTTCCGCGTCCATCACCGGAACCAGCCCCAAGGACCAAAGCCACGTGGGGATAAAGGCCGCGGCGCCATGCGCCAGAGTGACGATGGCGATGAGCGCGGCGATGGCGGCGCCGAAGGTGACCAGCGGCATCGATCCTTCGTAGGTTTTCTCCACCCGTGCGGCGTTGATGGTGGCGAAGAAGACCACGCAGCCGAGAATCGCTCCGACGGCGAAGAGGATGATCCCGAGGTAGTACCAATGGTCGGCCTGTAGCGGTACGTAGCTGGTGAACATTACGTCGGCCCGTCCCAGCAGGATCTCGACCGCTACCATGGCGGCGCCGACGAACATGAGTACGAACTGAGTCCAGGCCAGCCATGGTACGGCTAAACGGGTGTTTAGCAATATGGCGGACGCGAAGTAGAGAACGGCCATCTCGAAAAAGACGATCCAGGCCACCAGCATGGCGATCCCGTGGAGGGTCAGCATCCGGTAGAACCATTCGTCGTTGAGCAGATGTACCGCCTGCCAACGGGTGAGAGCCAACGTAAGGGCCACGATCCCCCCGACCAGCAGGAAGACGATGGCGGTGACGGCGTTGATCTTGATGTGGGTCTGCGCCGGCAGGTGAACTTTCAGCCCGGTGGTAGGGCAGGTGCGAAATGCTGCGGTTGCTGTTGTCATGAATCCCCCCCCTTATGCGGGATCGACAAGGAGTTTGCCGATCATGCCGTGATGGCCGATACCACAAAACTCGTTACAGATAACCCGGAACTCCCCGGCGGAGGTGGGGGTTATCGTGAGGACATAGTCGTATCCGGGAACCACCTCGAAGTTGAGGTTGATCGGAAAAATGGAGATGGCGTGAACCATATCGACCGATCCAAGGTGGAGTCGATAGGTCGATCCTTGGGTCAGTTTAAGGATTGGGTCCCATTGCCATTGTTGCCCCCGCAGGAAAATGTCGCTCCCGGGCGGGGGAGCGACGATGTCGATCCCTTCTTCTTCCCCGACCTTGTACTGCTCGATGAATTTGTCGGTAAGGGCGCCGTAGTTTTCGGCGCTGATTCGATAATACTCCTGCGAAGGGTTCTGGTCGCCGACGACATGCCAGACCGGCATGATCGCGGTGATCAGAATGCACCAGACAAAGGCGACGCCGATCCAGATCTTCTCTTCCCGGTGAACAGGAGTGTTCCACCAACCGGGTTTGACCGCATGAATGCTCATAGCTTGCTCCTCTCCCGGTTACAGGTTGATCATGGGATGGGTGGGGACGCTGGCCAGCTCCACCAAACCCCAGATGGTATAGAGGAGGACCATAATGACCGCACCTAATAGAAAGAGGAGGTGTATGTCGTCCATGAACACTTCCCAGTACGAACGCCGAGCCGTCGGTTTATCGTTCTCGTTCTCGTCTTGCATGATTTTCCTTTCGAGTCCTGGGCGCAGCGGAACGTCCGCTTGCGCGCGCCACAAATAGGATTTGCCCCTCGTGACAGTGTAAGGAGAATGGGGAAGGTCCGGCATGACGAGCGTCATGATAAGGGAAATAATATAGGGTAAATGTTGGGTACTACTCGTTGGCGGACGATGCGCGGTAGGCTTCACGATTCGAGTTTTCAATCGCCGGATCGCGCAGCAGGAGAGACGACGGATAGGGGCCTTTGACCATATTGAAGATCTTCAACTGGTAGAGGAGCCGAGGGTGCTCGCCGTAACATCGCCCCCAGCAGGAGTGGGTGGTGGTCATGTCGCGTCCCGTTTGCGATGGGGGCCCATAGACCGCGACCAACGCTTTGAGCAACGCCACCGGGTCGGGAAGGTCGGTATAACTTTTGACCTGCTCTATGCGGAAAAGCTCTTTGCCGAGATTATCGGCGGTGAAGTGGAGAGTGAGGTCGTTGATGGTCGAGCGATAACCGATGACCCGACCCGGAGCGGGGGTGACGGCAACGGTCTTGATCCATGGGCTGATCGCACGAACCTCTTCCAGGGTCATGCCGAGGCGAAAGCCGTCGATGGCCATGGAGCGGACGTCGATCTCCTCCTCCGCCCAACAGGGAGTAGCGAACGAAAGTACGATCAAAAACACTAAACGCATAGTCACCCCCATTGTCTTCGATAAGGCTACACGCTTTATGAAAATGAGGTTATGACCATTGTCATGGGAGACGAAATCTCACGACGTCTTAGCAGGCCGTGGAAAAACTATTTGCGTTGGCTCCGGGGTGTCGAAACGTCGCTCGAAATGCTCACGTATTCCCACATACGCTCCGCTTTCTCGCTCGTTTCTCCTACCGGAGCCTGCGGGCGGAATGCCCCCGGAACGGAAACCGAATCAACTACCGGGGGTGCTCGAAAACGTTTTTCCACACCCTGTTAGTGGGTAATCCCCCCGTACCGCCGGTTCGGTATATTGCGAGAGATGACAAAAAGATTTACTCCGCTTGGTTTATTACTTACATTGTGGTGATTGTGCATAAACAACGCCAGCGATTCAAACGACTGATAGAGCCTCATGCGCAGAAGCTCTATGTCGTGGCGTATCGTTTGACCGGCGACCAAGCCGACGCCGAGGATCTGCTACAAGAGACGTTGCTCAAGGCCTATCGTGCGCTTGATTCCTTGAAAGATGAGCGCAATCCAGCGGGGTGGGCCTTTAGAATCCTTAAAAATACCTACTTTAACGCTCTCGACAAGAACAAAAAGGTTCCTCGTCCTTTAAATGACCCGGACCACGTTAATCAGATACCTGCGCCGGGTATGACTGATGGTTCTTTCAATGAGATGGATGACCGCCTTCAAACGGCATTACGCGAAATACCTGACGATATGCGGCTTATGTTGATGGCAAGGCATGTGGAAGACCTTACCTATCAAGAGATTGCGCAGATGTTCGGAATCGCCGTCGGCACGGTGAAAAGCCGCATCAGCAGGGGTCGAGAAAAGCTACGCGACCATTATTTTGGGAAAAAATGAAAAATATTAGCCGCCATGGAACATTTTCCCCCTCAAAACTGTTTGTACCAGTAAGAGGATAAAAATAATGAGATGCGAAGAGCTCAGAAATCTCGTTTGGGATGGTGAAAGCGAAGAGCTGTCGGAAGAGGAAAGGGCTTCCATCAAGGCCCATTGCGCCGAATGTTCCGAATGCGCAGAAGAGCTTGAAGAAGTTCGTGAGATTCAGGCGGCTCTACGCAATCCTGTCGGCTTCGATGTTAAATCGCGGAGCCGGTCTGCGCTCAACAAGGTATATGACCAAATTGAGCGAGAGGAAGCGAGACAATCTTCCTCTTGGGCATGGCGACCGGTAGCCGGTTTCTTCGCCATGGCTGCCATGGCCCTTTTCGCCATCCTTACCTTTACGTCAACCAATACGACCGCCCTTACGGTCGAAAGCCTCACAACCCAACACCGAATATGCGTCACCGAAGGGCACCATAAAAACTATCGGTGCAATACCGAAGCCGCCTTCGCCGAGTTGACCATGAGTGAACTTGGATTGACCGCCCGCCCCTTTGATGCGCCTGCAGGAGCTTTCAAAAAAGGGGATATCTGCCATATCGGCGGTAACAAGGTGGCCCATGCGTTGCTCGACGTCGAAGGAGAGGTTGTCTCCTACTTCCGACTCTTTAACACAGCCTCGACCGTCATGCAGGATGGGGATTGGAAAAAGCATTCGGGTAATGTTTGGTCTATGGAGCGCCAAGGACATCTCGTGGTCTTGCGGCGATTTGCAGAGAACGACTACGGTCTTTATACCGGCAAGATGAACCTCGCCGATCTTGAAAAGATTTGGAAAGAAACGACGCGATAGCTCTTTAACGTCCCTATCCTAGAGGGTTCACGATTGAGGTGGATCCATTCCATTTTCTTTTCCACCCACATATCTTCATTATTTTTACCATTCATGGAACCTTTTGGCTTCGAAACCTGTTTATCCAAATAGAAGCGGTTCTCGCGCAACGGCCGAACGATTAAACCGAGAGAGGATGCGAACATTGAGTATTAAAAGATACGCCCTGTTGATTATGGCGTTCGTCATCTCACCTGCCATCGCCGGCGCAGATTCTCCACTTACACTGGATGAGGCGGTACAAATCGTCAGAAAAGCGAATCCCGGTCTTGAGGCGCAACGCGCACGAGCCGCAGCCGCCAAAGAAACGCCCTCCCAAGTAGGGTCCCTTCCCGATCCGAGACTGATTCTAAATGCCATGAACTTACCGAGTGATTCATTTGATCGGGCCGAAGAGAACATGACCCAGTTGCAGGTCGGCTTCGCTCAGAATATTCCTTTCCCCGGCAAGCTGGGGCTGCTCGAAGAGGCCGCAGAGTATATCGCCACAAGCGTTCATAGCGATCAGCGCGACTACGAGAACATGATAGTCCGGCAAACGCGCGCGGCATGGTGGGATCTGCTCTTTCTCGACCGGGCCATCGATATCGTAAAGAACAACCAAGGCCTGCTTCGACAATTCGTTCGGATTGCGGAAACAAAGTACAAACTGGGTAAAGGGCTGCAGCAGGACGTTCTTTTGGCGCAACTGGAACTATCCAAGCTACTCGACAAGGAGATCGTTCTTGTTTCATCCCGTGAGCAGGTAGAAGCGAAGCTTAACGCACTGCTCGACAGACCAGCCTCGGCTACGCTGTCGTTGCCCCGTGTGGTGGATAAAACTTTGATGCCGATCAAAGCGCCCGAAAAGCTGGTTGAAGAGGCGCTTGCGACCCGTCCCTTGCTCTCATCGAAAGAGGCGCAGAAGAACGCCGCCGTCACCCGGCTTGGCCATGCGCGGAAGGGCTATTTGCCCGATTTCACGCTGGGCGCCGTCTACGGAGTCCGTGAGGACAATCCGGCGACCGGCCAACCACGTAACGATCTCGCCTCGGTAACCTTCAGCATGTCCATACCGCTCTATGCGGTCTCGAAACAGTCTCGGGCCGTCGCGCAACGAACGTACGAGCGAACCGTAGCTGAACAGGAATATGCGGAGACGGTAAACCAAGTCGCTTCCGAAATCGTTAGCCTCTCATCCTCCTATCGAAAGGCGCGCGCTCAGGCGGACCTTTTCAAGACGGGGATCATTCCTCAAGCGGCGCAGACGGTGGAATCTATGCGGGCAGGATATCAGGTTAATAAAGTCGACTTTCTCAATCTGGTTCGTGTGCAGATCACCCTCTATAACTACGAAATTGATTACTGGAAATCTCTGGCGACCGCCAACCAGGCGCTCGCTTCACTAAAAGCGGCTGTCGGGCAGGAGAACATACATGAATAAGCAGGTTATTGTCGCTCTTCTGGTCGCCTTGGCGGTTGGCTTGGGAGTCGGCTATTTTGTCGGGGATGGCGGAAATAAAGCGTCGACTGCGTCCGATGGAGCCGCCGCGCCCGCGCCTCTCTACTACCGGAATCCGATGAATCCGGCCATCACCAGCCCGGTGGCGGCCAAGGATGAGATGGGCATGGACTATATCCCCGTCTATGCGGAGGGGGCATCAGGTGGAGAGTCCCCAAAAGGAACGGTCACCATCGACCCGGTGATGGCGCAGAACATCGGGGTCCGCTCGGCGCTCGCCGCGAAGAAGTCGCTGACCCGCGACGTGAGGACGGTGGGACGCCTCGACTACGATGAGAAAAGGGTGACTCGTCTCCATCCGAAAGTGGAAGGATGGATCGAAGAGCTGTTCATAGACTCCACCGGAGCGCAGGTAGGGCGCGATACCATGCTTCTCTCGCTCTATTCTCCCCAACTGGTCTCGACACAAGAGGAATATCTTCTCGCGCTCGAAAACGTCGATAAGCTAAGCGAAAGCACCCAACCGGATATACGGCAAGGAGCGGAACGACTGCTCTCCGCCTCCCTCGAACGGCTCGAACTGTTTGACGTGCCCCACCATCAGCTCGCCGCAATTCGCCAAGGGAAAAAGGCGATTAAAAACCTTCATATTCACTCCCCCTTCGATGGGATAGTGGTCTCCATCGGCGTGCGTGAAGGGCAGTTCGTCACGCCGAAAACCGAACTCTACACCATCGCCGATCTTTCCCGTATCTGGGTCTATGTCGATATCTACGAAGACGAAATGCCGTGGGTTAGATCGGGTGACGTCGCAGAGATGACCGTCACCGGAGTGCCGGGACGTACTTTTACCGGAACGGTTACTTACATCTATCCCTACCTCGACCCGAAGACCCGGACCAACAAGGTACGCCTCGAATTCGACAATCCCGACCTAACGCTCAAACCGGAGATGTTCGCCCACGTGAGCCTTAAAACACGCCGCCAAGTGGACGCCGTGGTCGTTCCGAGTGAGGCCATCGTTCGAACCGGCGAAAAAGAGCAGGTATTCGTGGTCAAGGGTGGCGGGAAGTTCGAACCGCGTATTGTACGTCTTGGTGTCTCCACCGGTGGCATGGTCCAGATCGTCAGTGGTCTGTCGGCGGGTGAGCGGGTGGTCACCAGTTCGCAGTTCCTCATCGACTCGGAAAGCAAGCTAAACGAAGCCACCGCCAAGATGCTTGAGGTCCAAAGCGCCGTTCCGACGCCCGATCCCGACATGGATATGAGCGGCATGAAAATGGAAATGCCTGACGACATGGGTATGGAGGGGATTACCCTAGAGGAGGCGAAATGATCGGCGCCATCATCGACGGCTCCATTCGTAACCGAGCGCTGGTTCTCATCGCCACGATGATCGTCTTTGTCGCCGGGCTGCTCGCATTGCGGCAGACGCCGCTTGACGCCATTCCCGATCTTTCCGACGTTCAGGTCATCGTCTTCACCGCATACCCGGGGCAAGCGCCGCAAGTGGTGGAGGATCAGGTCACCTATCCTCTCACCACCGCCATGCTGTCGGTGCCGGGAACAAAGGTCGTCCGGGGCTACTCCTTTTTCGGGTTTTCGTTTGTTTACATTATCTTTGAAGATGGAACCGATATGTACTGGGCTCGCACGCGGGTGCTGGAATATCTCAACTACGTTGCGGGCAGACTGCCATCCGGGATCACCCCCACCCTCGGCCCCGATGCGACCGGCGTCGGCTGGGTCTACGAATATGCATTGGTAGACAAAACCGGCGAACACGACCTAGCGCAGCTTCGCTCCTTACAGGATTGGTATCTACGTTACCCGTTGCAGACCGTACCGGGGGTGGCCGAAGTGGCCAGCGTCGGCGGGTATGTCAAGCAGTATCAGGTGGAGGTCGATCCCGACGCGCTGGCCGCCTACAACATTCCCCTCTCGCACGTAAAAATGGCTATCCGCCGCTCCAACAGCGATGTGGGAGGACGGCTGGTTGAAATGGGGGAGACCGAATATATGGTTCGCGGTCGTGGGTATATCCGCTCCATCGACGATCTTGAAACGATTCCCATCGGTGTCGATAAAAACGGTACGCCTACCTTTCTTCGCAATGTGGCCCATGTGCAGCTTGGCCCCGAGCTACGGCGCGGCGTCGCCGACTTGAACGGGGAGGGAGAGGTCGCCGGAGGTGTGGTGATCATGCGATTCGGCGAGAACGCCCTCGCCACCATCGAATTGGTATCCGCGCCAAACTGGAAGATCTGAAACAGGGACTGCCCGAAGGGGTGGAGATCGTGCCGGTATATGATCGGGGCGATCTGATCGAACGGGCGGTGGAAAATCTGAAAGAGAAGCTGATCGAGGAATCGATCGTTGTCTCCCTTATCTGTATCCTGTTTCTGTTGCATGCGCGTTCTGCGCTGGTGGCTATCCTGACATTACCTATGGGTATCCTCATGGCTTTCATCGTCATGTCCTGGCAGGGCATTAATGCCAATATCATGTCCCTCGGAGGTATCGCTATCGCCATCGGCGCCATGGTCGATGGTGCTATCGTCATGATCGAGAATGCCCATAAACAGCTGGAACAATCCGCACGCGACAAGGGTGAGGCATTGACTCAACCCGAGCGCTGGGAAGCAGTAGCTGATGCCTCCCGCGAGGTGGGGCCTGCGCTGTTCTTCTCACTTTTGATTATTACCGTATCCTTCATGCCGGTGTTTACTTTGCAGGCACAGGAAGGGCGATTGTTTTCACCGCTCGCTTTCACGAAGACCTATGCTATGGCCTCGTCGGCCATTCTTGCGATAACCCTGGTGCCGGTGTTGATGGGTTATTTCATTCGCGGCAAGATCCTCCCCGAGGCGAAAAACCCGGTGAACCGGTGGCATCCTGCATTTCATACGTAAGCCACTGCGAAGAGCCATCAATTGGCGCAAGCTTACGCTGGTGGTAGCAACGGCGATTCTGCTGGGCGGAGTCGTATCCGCTAGTGAAGCTGGGCAGCGAATTCATGCCCCCACTAGATGAAGGGGATATTCTTTATATGCCCACGACATATCCCGGTTTCTCCATCACCAAAGCTAAAGAACTGCTGCAACAGACCGACAAAATCCTGATCACCTTCCCGGAGGTCCACCATGTCTTCGGCAAGGTGGGAAGGGCGGAGACCGCCACCGATCCGGCGCCATTGGCCATGATCGAAACCACCGTCCGGCTCAAACCAAAAAATGAATGGCCCGACCCGTCGAAGACGACCAAAGAGCTGATGGACGAGATGGACGCCGCCATAAAATTCCCCGGACTCGCCAACGCTTGGACCATGCCTATCAAAACCCGTATCGACATGCTCTCCACCGGCATTAAAACCCCCATCGGCGTCAAGGTTTCCGGGCCCGACCTGACCGTTCTCGAAAAGGTGGCCGGCGATATCGAGCGGGCCATGAAAACGCTTCCCGATACTCTCTCCGCTTTTGGCGACAAGGCTGCGGGAGGGTACTATCTCGACTTCGACATCAATCGGCGAGAAGCGGCCCGTTATGGCCTCACCGTGGGGGACGTGCAAGACGTCATCTCAACCGCCATCGGGGGCATGAACATCACCGAGACGGTGGAGGGGCTTGAGCGCTATCCGGTCAATCTGCGCTACCCGCGAGAGTTGCGGGACAACGTACAAAATCTCAAAAGAGTGCTTGTTCCGACGCCGACCGGCGCCCAGATCCCTCTCTCGTTGGTGGCCGACATCGCTCTGCGACGCGGTCCTCCCGCCATCAAAACCGAAAACGCCCGCCCGAATGCATGGGTCTACGTCGATATCACCACCTCCGAGTATCGGTGGCTATGTTGAACAGGCGAAAGAGATGCTGGCCGAAAAGGTTCAACTCCCTCCCGGATACACCATCGAGTGGTCGGGACAATTCGAGTATATGGAGCGTGCGGCCCAACGGTTGAAAATCGTTGTCCCGTTGCCACGTTGCTGATCATCTTCCTGTTGCTCTACTTTAACTTCCGCAACTATCGCCGAACCGCTGGTCGTGATGTTCTCCATTCCCTTCGCCTTGGTCGGGGGTTTCTGGTTGATCTGGCTACTCGGCTTCAACATGTCGGTGGCGGTGGGGGTCGGGTTCATCGCTCTCGCCGGAGTGGCGGCGGAGATCGGCGTATTGGTGCTTACCTTCATCGATCAGGCGGTGGAAAGGAAAAGGTCCTCCACGGGCATCGCTTTAAGCGACACGGAACTATTTGAAGCGGTACACGAAGGGACGGCGCAGCGTGTACGTCCCATCGCCATGACCGCCACCGCCATCATCGCCGGTCTTCTCCCGATTATGTGGGGAAGTGGAACCGGTTCCGAAGTCATGCAACGGATCGCGGCGCCGATGGTGGGAGGCATGGTGACGACCACGCTTCTCTGTCTCGTGGCGCTGCCGGTGATCTATGGCTATCTGCTGACGTGGAAAGAACAACGATAACGCCCCGACCGTCCCAAGGGCGACAACCAACGATCAAAGGAGTATTTCAAATGAAACGGATTATTCTCATTGCCCTCGCCATTACGCTCGTCTCTTTCCCGGCCACGGCCGCCGACCATGGCCACGGTGAAATGGCGGGCCATGATAGGGGCGCCAAGAAGGCGGATCATGGCGCACACGGCTCCATGGGAATGAAGGAGGAGGCGTTTCTTGTTACCACGGACATCGATGGTTACGGCGTCAGCTTCCATGTCATGGAAGCGGTCGGCGGCATGCGACATGGCGGTTCGCACAACGTCATGGTCAAGATCGAGCGAGAAGGGAAGGTTGTGTCCGGGGTGGCGGCCAACTCTAAGGTTATCCATCCCGACGGAGCGGAAGAGACGAAACCGCTCACGACCATGGGCGACTGGATGACCGCCGGTTACGACCTCGGCCACGAAGGCAGACATCAGCTCATCCTCCTTTTCAAAACCGCCGACGGGAAAAAACATTTCGGCGGCGTTCACTACCCTCATTAATCCTGCGGCCCGACGGAGGAAGGAAAGAAAACGATGAACGAACGGGCCGGTACCGACGGCGCGCAATGCGCCGGTTGCGGCATGACCATCGTTACTTCCTATCTTTACGATGGCCGTCTTTGGTGCTCCGAGGGATGCGCTTTGCGTGAAAAGGAACTCGGGCAGGTTACCGGGTCCTTGAAAACCGCTCATTTGGCGCTAACCGAATCTCTCTCCGCCGCGCTCGATATGCGGGAGATGAATACCGGGTTGCACAGCAAACGGGTGGCCTGTCATACGCTCCTGTTAGCGCGCCGTTTCTCCTCCGATGACGATTGGTTGCATCAGGTATTCTGGGGCGACTTGCTGCACGATGTCGGCAAGATCGGCGTTCCCGACGCCATCCTTCTCAAGGATGGCCCTCTGTCGGAGGAGGAGTGGGACGTTATGCGCACCCACCCGGAGTTGGGCCGGAAAATATTGGCCGATGTCCCCTTCATGGGCGAAGCCACCGAAATCGTTTTTTCTCATCAGGAGAAATTCGACGGGTCAGGCTACCCGCGCGGATTAGTGGGCGAGGATATCCCGCTCGGAGCGCGTCTGTTCGCCATTATCGACACGCTCGATGCGATCACTTCCGACCGGCCTTATCGCAAGGCCGGATCGTTCGAACGGGCGAAATCTGAAATCATCGACGCCAGCGGGTCGCAATTCGATCCGACCGCTGTCGGCGTTTTCGTCTCCATGGAAGAAGAACTGCGCGAAATGGTGCGGCTCAAATGCGTGAATCCCCATTTCCAGAAATAAGGAGAGTTGCCATGAGAAATACAGCGATAGTATTCGCCTGCGCCTTCACGCTGTTCGCCGCGCCGGAGCCGGCCACCGCCGACCACAAGAACGACCTTATCAAGGCTGGCGTCGTTACGGTAGAAACGACTTCCTGTTGGGAGCATATGTTCGAATCTCTTTCGGTAAAGGAAGGCGACGGGGAAACAGCCGTCTACGGCGACATCGCCAAGCACCATGGACAATCGGCAGGCAGAGATGCGCTACGGATTTCGATCGTCGACCCGGCAGGGAACACGGTGGCTGAGCAGACCGTAACGTGGCGTCCCAAGAACAAGACATTAAAGCAACAGCGTGGCGAGGCGCGGTTTGTGGCGATTTTTAATGTCGTCGTATCACGAGGGTCGGTGGTGAAGATTGCATGTTTGGCGCAACATGACCACCGATGACGAACCGAAGCGGCCGCTTTTCTAGGGATCGGTGTTATGGCCGGAGCGGCGAGCGTAGCGTTGACCGTCGGCCCGACGTCGGACGCCATCGAGGAACGATACGGCCCTCCGGCCGAAGGGTCGTTGGCCGATCCGGTGGCGATGCGTGGCGATCCACCGGTAACCGTTGAGAAACTGACCCATGTCGTCCACGCCCATCTGATTCCCTATACCCTCGTTTATGCGCTACGGCGTTTCTACGCGGCGCAAGATCCCCTCGCTATTTTAGCTCGAAGAGCATTTTGTAGGAGATGAGTGGGCATGCTTCTTCTCCACTTGGAGGTTTAGGGAAGGGCGCCGCCTTTAAGATCGCTTGTCGGGCGGCAGTTTCGAAGGTCTTCGAGCTCCCCCTTGATCTTTAGATCGTTGACCGATCCGCTATGCGAAACGAAAAAAGATATGCTCGCCGCCCCCTCGACACCGCGGCGTCGCGCCGACTTCGGATAATACTTTTTCCGCTCGATAGCGGCCAGGACGATCTCGATATAGCGCTCCCTCTCCTCTTCGTCGGTGGCGATTCCGTACCCCCCGGCGGTCTCCTCTTCCGATTGCGGAAGGGGCTCTTCCTCCTGCGGTTCCGGGGAGGGGGCTACCTCTGGCTCCGGTTCCGGCGCTGGCGCTGGTTCGGGCCGGAGTTTTTTC
Organism: Nitrospinota bacterium; assembly: GCA_942491805.1. GTDB lineage: Bacteria > Nitrospinota_A > UBA7883 > UBA7883 > JADGGD01 > JADGCD01. Next base: position 26,127 of record CALOCG010000030.1, on the reverse strand, counting down.
GCCTTCTGCGCACGTTCGGGCGGCTTCGGTCGCTTCGGCTTCGGTTTGGGCTGAGGAGCCGATTTCGCCAGAGAAAGCCGGGTTATCGTCTTTGTTTTGGGTTGTTCGAGAACCACTCCGGTCGCCGCCGCATCGGCGAATTGGTAGAACAGCGATACATGCAGGGCGAGCGAAACGGCGAATGCCAGCAGTCGTATCATGACGCTCCTTCCGTTGGTCTGTCGCCATCTTCGGTGATGAATTCGATGCCGTCGGCGCCGGCGATTCTGGCGATATCGATGAGCGTAACCGCCGCTCCGAGATTCGTCCCCCGGTCACCCCGGATGCGAACCCCTTTCGCCTCCCTATTGCGCAGAGCTTCGGCGAGGTCTTTTGTTAGCTGATTTCGCCCAAGCTTTCTGCCGTGAAAGAGGTACGAACCATCGGCGGCGATAACGACCGTCGGCGTTTCGGTATCCTCCACGGCAGTGGCGGTGGTGGCCTCCGGCAGAGCGACCGGTATCGCTTCGTCGCTGACGAAATGGGCGGTCAGCATGAAAAAGACCAGCAAAAGAAAGACGACGTCGATCAACGGGGTCAGGTTCGGACCCGATCGCGCTCTCCTGCGTCCCTTAAACTTCATCGCTTAATTCCCGCGCATGGATGATCGCATCTTCCTCCAATGTCGGTCCGACGCCCCCGAACCGTTCAAGAACCAGTGACGCCCATTCCTGCACCACTGCGGCTCTGCCGTCGGCTATCCCTTCGAGCGTGTGCAACGCAAGAAGGATCGGTAACGCCACCGCCAAGCCGACCCCGGTCGTCACCATCGCCTCCCAGATGCCGCCAGCCAGCGCCTGAGCGTCAACCTTGCCTCCGGCCTGTTCGATAACCATAAACGCCCTGATCATGCCGGTTACGGTTCCGAATAGTCCGAGCAACGGGGCGGTGTTTCCGAGGAAGGCTAACGTACGAAATCCTTTCTCCATCCGGCGTAGCTCCGCCGAACCGGTCCTCGTGGCGACTCGAACCAAGTCCGCCACCCCGGCGGTGCGGGCTTCGGTCATGGCGGCGACCACCCGGCCTTCCGGCCCAGAGAGTCGGCCGGCGGCGCTCGAAAAGTCGGTCGCCCGATCCGGTAAAGCGGCGTTGCCCATTAACGTAAATCGGATCAGCCGTTCGATTACGATACCGACGGCGATGACCGAGTAGGCGGCCAGAATCCAGAAAACCACCCCCCCTTTGTCGGCAAGGTCATGCAGTGTCATGGTGTTATCACTCCCCATGCGGTCGCCGCTCCGGTCAGGGTCGTGACACCGGCGGCGGTTGTTTCAAGATAGGGACGCCATCGCCCCACATGCTCTCTGACGCTTTGCCCGATGGTGGCGATACCATATGAGAAATCGAGAGTGACGCCGGTAAGGGGGGCCGTCACTTCACCATGGTGGATCGGTAGTTCCCGTCGGGTCAGATCGCCAAGGAGCGGAGTCGCCTTCGACGCTTCCCCTTCGGCAAGCCGGTAGGAAATGTCGGGACTTGCGCCTCCATGGGCGAAAAGCCTCCCCCCCTTGCCCGCCGGTGCGGGGGCAAGGGAGAGAGCGTGAGAAGCTCCCGAAGAAAAGAGAAGCGTCACTCCTGCAAACGCGGTCGCGAACAATACTTTGTTCATGAGTCGCTCCTCTAGAAGTTCGCCGATAATCCGGCGGTGTAGATGATCCCCGGGTTGACCGTGATCGAAATATCCTCGTCGTTATACACACCGTCGCCGTTCCCGTCGCCGGACATCCGGGCGGCGTTGTAATAGTGGCGGTCGAAAATGTTGTCGATACGACCGAAGAAGTTCCATGTCCCCATCCGCTCCGACTTCAGCGTGTAGTCAACAAGCAGGTTGAACACGGCGTGGCCCGCGATCTCGTTCCGGTTCAGCTCGTCGGCCCAATAGGATGAAATGGCGTCCATCTCAGCCGCAATGGAGAGGGCCGGGGCGGGTCGCCCGGTGACGCGTAGATTGAGGTGATGGTTCGGGGTGCGAGGGACGGTGTTGTCGGCCAAGTTGAACGACTCGATGGACGAATCGCCGTATCGGTTGCCCAATACGAGGTTGAAGTTGTCGTAACGGGTGAAGACCGCGTTCAGGTAGGTGTAGGCCACGCCGAAAGAAAGGGGCTTCGATTCGTCGGTCACGAGGGAGAGTTCCAGCCCGCGATTGCGGACGCCACCGATGTTTTCGAACCGGTTCAAGGCGCCATCCTCCGGGATAGCGTACTGCCCGGCGTTGGCCATGATGAAATCGTTTCGTTCGATCTGGAAAACCGCAACGTCGATATCGGCGCCGACGCCGAAGAGGGAGAAGGGTTTGCGATAACCGATGTCGAACGAGAGAGACTGCTCCGGTTTCAGGTCGGGGTTGCTTGCTGTATTGCCGGTGGGGGAGATATCACCGGCGAAGAGCTGGTCGACGGTCGGCGTGCGGAAACCGGTGGAGATCCCGGTGTAGAATTCGCCACCGAGCGCCTCTTGGGTCGCCCCGACGCGCCACGAGTAGACCGAGAACGTTTTGTTCAGCGTCATGTCCGCTAGATTGTCGGTGTAGTCGAGGGCGATGTTGTCGTAGCGTCCATTGAGGGTGAGGGTGGTGCCGGCCAGAGGCTCGTATTTTCCTTCGGCGTAGAGGGCCGCCACTTGCTCGTCGGTCACGTTGTCTCCCACTTGTGTCCCGGCGGCGTAGATCGCGCTCGAACGAGGTGATCGTTTGAAGTCGACCTTGTATTTCTCGTCGTAGGCGTACCGATTCATCCGCCCGTCGATGCCAGCCATCCAAGCGACCTTTTCACCGTCCCCCCGGACTTCACCCTTTACGCCGCGCTGGACTTGCCGATAGTCGTTATCGACGGTGTAGGCGTCGACATCGGTCACCGCTTTGCCCTTGGCGTCGTAGTTTTGCGGGGCGGTCCAGAAGGTCGTATGGTCGTCGTATTCGTAGGCCGAGAGCGTGAGCCCTCCGCCGCTCTCGAAATCGCGAGCGAAGGTGAGGTGGTACTTCTGGAGGCCGACGTCAAACTTGCGGGCGTAATCGCGCCCCTCAAGGCTTTTGGGGTCCTCTTCAGCCTGGGTGACCCCCTCGACGGTGCCGTGGCTGTCTTTCTTTCGTTTCGACACTTCAAAGCCGAAGGTCAGATCCGATGACTCGTTGATATACCACTGCGCCTTTCCATCGACGTAGTTGGACTCATTGCCCGACTGGAAGTGATAGCCGTCCGAAGTGCGCCGAGACGCTTGAACATGAAGGGCGTAGTCTTCGGTGGCGTGCCCGACCCGGGCCAGATATTTGCCGTAGCCGTAGCTTCCCGCTTCCGCTTGAGCTTTGACCCCGGCCATCTTGGCGCCCCGCTTGGTGGTGATAATGACGGCGCCGGAGAGGGCGTCATCGCCGAAGAGGAACGACGCGCCCCCTTTGATGACCTTTACCGACTCGATGTTGTCGAGATCGATGTTTACCCGGCCGGTACGCTCGAAGACCGGGACGCCGTCGATGACGACCGCTACGCCGGGGCGTTCTCCCATGTAGCGTTGGTTCTCGACCCCACGAATATGGATCTTGATGGAGTCGCCGGTTTGGATATCGGTGGTTATACCGGGAATCGACTGGAGGGTCTGTTGGAGGTTCTCGGCGTGGGCGGCGTCGATATCCTCGCCGGAGAGGACCGTGATCGAACTGGGGTTCTTTTCGCGCGCCTCTTGGCGGTCAACGATAGTGGATGATTCGACGGTAATCAGCCGCTCGCTCTCCGCCATGGAGGGAAGAGGGGTCGTACCGATCAACACTGCGGCGAAAAGGGCGCCAAACGGCGCATGAAGATACTTTTTACTCATCGTAGCTCACTGATAAAAGGGTAGCCTCCCGTATCGGGGGGCGTACGCCATTGAGGAACGACCCGGCAGGTCGGAGATCGCCTGCGCTTCGCGCCATGCGCGTGGTCATTTACGGGAAAGAAGGGAGCTAGATGAGCGAAGGAGGAGGTGGTTCTGGCGCGTCGATACGGGAAAGGAGCGGAGGGGGAACCGTCGACGGGACGTCGATGGCGGTGGGATGAAGCGTGGCCGCTTCGCCCAAAGCGTCAGTTACCGGGCCTTCTTGGATACCGGCGGCGAGATCGTTGGTCGTCTTGATGCAACAGCAATCGTGGTAGCCATTGACCATCATCTCCCGACCGTGACAGGGAGCCACGGCGGTGGCGGTGGTCGATTCGTCTGCAATGATGGCAGGCGTTTCGTCGCGGGCCGCATGTTCCGGCAGTCCGCAGAGAACCCCGTTGGCGACGAGCGTATTGAACGGGACGGCGGCAGGTTCCGTGGGCGAAGGGATGGCGTAGGCTGTCTCGGCTAACGCGAATAGCGGCATCGAGAACAGCAAGAGCGACGCAAAGAGACGGATCCGTTTCACGAGCTACCCAGCGACAAATATTGGCGACACTATAGTGGGGCGGGAGGTGTCATGTCAAATGTTGTGGGCCGTTCGGCCGGAATATGTCAATTTGACACGGAACGGAAATATCGCTTAGAGTGGGCGAAATGAGATACGACTCCGTTACTTTGATGCGGTGGGGCTTTGCGCTCCTCATTGTCGGATTGACGCTGGTGGCCGGCCCCGACAAGGCCGAGGCGACTATCGCCGTTGGCGGTCCCGACGGCTCCTCTTTTGAGTCGCTCGTCAGAGAGGGAGTTCTCTGCGGATTACCTGAGCATGAGGACGCCGACATTCTCATCGCCGACGACCAAACGTCGTCGCCGACGTCGCTCCTCTGCCATAAGAACGCCGGGTTGAAATCATCCGATCATTGTTGTTGCATCACCGTCGATACGGAACTCGGATCGGCTTCCTCCTCTTTCGCAAAAATCGACCAGCAACCCGGCTGGCGCTCTTTGCTTGTTCCGGTCTCTTCGTCATGGTTGTCCATAGAGACGCCGATCAACTCCTACCAAGGCTCCCCCGACACCCCCCCGCCGACGCTCCTCTAGCTCACTCCCTCTTCTTGTCTGACGACGGCCATCGTGTACGTGGCGCCCATGGTTCGTCCTGCCGCCGCCCGCCGTACCGCAGAAGAGAACCGTCAGAATTGATTACCGAACGCTCTGCGCGCTCGAGGAGTCGATACCTTTATGCGCCAAAGGAAGATCATATGGAAAACGAGGCATTCCTGCCGACACAGAGATCCGTGACGATGCGATGCGCCATCAGGCGGGGTACGGCGGCGATCATCGCCACCGTTACCCTCTTTGCGGGTCCCGCCGCCGCCGAAACGACCGATTCCTTCTCTCTTGCCACCGCGCCGCCGGGTGATCGACAGAAGGTCGAATCGGCCCATCGCCCCGCGCGGACACGGTCTTACTGGATCAGCTCCGGCGGACTTTCGGCGAAGGCGAAAGCGTATTACCTTCCCTCCATCGGCGACCCGCAAGAGATCGCCGTCGTCAACGAGAAGGGGGCGCCGAGCGTCACCGTCGAGATGCCGATGGGGGACGGGCCAAGTCACGGCGGCAACAGCATATACCTGATTGACCGGGAGGTTGTCGACCGAACACTGGTGGTCAAAACCGCCAAACGGACCTTCATTCAACATAGCTGCGGATGGGGCCACGATCACAAATACGAAGCGAAACGGCTCGCCCACCGCTTCTGGGACGAAGCGCCGCTGGAGATCGTTTGTGACGAGTTGTGGAACGGCAATTTCCATGTCGAAACCGAATCGGGCAGCGCTCTTTCGTGCCGGACGCTTTCATACGGCGTACCCCTGTCGAACGTTGCGGTTCGGGTGACGACCGAACAAGGATGGGTAAAGCGACTGCTATCCGATGAGCAGGGGGCTTTTCGGTTCGAGCTGATACGCGACTACTATCCGCAAAAATGGAGCGATTTCAACCGCGCGCGAGCGAGCGGTTTCCTGATCACCGCCGAACATACTCTCGCCAAGGCGGGCGAGTGGGAGGGGGGGCGGTACGACTCGACGACGATGCAAGCTTCGTTGCCGTGGCAGTTTACCCCGTCGAAACAGGATTACGCTTCGTACGGATACGGCCTGACCTTCGGCGCGATATCCCTTGTCGTCCCGGCGGTCGGGATTTACTTCTATCGGGAACGGCGGAAGAAGCCTTATCGGGAGATCGTCTTCGATGAAAAAGCTTAAACGGTTCGTCGACAACGCCGACATCAACCGTTTCCGAACCATCGTACAGATACCGCTTCTTTTGCTTGTCCTTTACGGAGGGTATCTGGCGGTCGATCTGGGGAACTACATGCCGACCTTTTCTTGCGCGTTCGTCGAGAAGCGGATCGGGGTCTGTTACCTGTTTGCGTTACAGCATCAGGCGACCTTGCCGATCGACCAGCTCGTCTCCGGCAGGGGAATCGCCCTCTTCGTCGGGCTGGCGATGTTTGTCGTCTGGTTTCTTGCGCTTAATAAGGGGTGGTGTGGTTGGGTCTGCCCTCTCGGAACGATTCAGGACTGGCTGAGCATGCTTCGCAAAAAGGTCGGCGTCCGCTATGCGGAGTACACGCCGCAACAGTTCAAACAGCTTGGCAAGATCAAATACCTGCTGCTCGCTCTTCTCGTGCTTCTGCCGTTGGCCATGGGCAACCATCTTTTGTCGCACGAGTTCGGCACGCCGTTCTGCATGATCTGTCCCGGCAGGACCATTCTTCCCCTCTTCAACGGCGACACCAGCCAGTTGATGGTCGACTTCAGTTCGAAAACAAAGATGATACTGACCGCTCTCGGCATGGCTGTCACCGGGCTCTTCTTTGTCGGATCGTTCGTCAAGGATCGGTTCTTTTGCCTCTTCTGCCCGATGTCGGCGTTGCATTACATCTTTTCCAAAGTCTCTCCGCTACGGTTGATTAAAGATGGGGCGAAATGCACGAAATGCGGCAATTGCTACCGGGCCTGCGATGTCGGTATCCGGGAGATCGCCGACGACGTGACGAGCAAGAACATCCTCAAAGAGGATTGCATTATGTGTCTTAAATGTGTCGCCGCCTGTCCCGAAGAGGGGTGCCTTAAGGTCAGCCTCCTCGGAGCGCCGATCTACACCGCGACCGAAGAAGGTTTTTTTGGCCGAGTCGAAAGGAGGGCTGACATTGAAAACCGCAACGAATGACCGCGTGATGAAAACCACCAAAATCCATCTCGCCATGGAGGCGAAGGAGACTTTACGGAGGATACAAGATGAGTTCCCGGATAATCCGGCGGCGATGAAGTATTTTTACGACCTGTTCGATGCGGTCTACTGCAAAGGGGAGCCGGTCGAGCATGACGGAAAGGTTGTCGGCGTCACCTGCGTTCAGGTACCCGAAGAACTCATCTACGCCGCCGGAGCGGTTCCTCTCCGGTTGTGTAGCGGCTCGCACGCATACGAACAGATCGGCGCCGAGAAAACTTCGGCAAAGACCTGCGCTTTGGTGAACGCCACCATCGGGACCATGGTGGTTAACCGAGAGGAATATCAAAAAGATTTCGACATGCTGACCATTCCGGTCACCTGCGACCAGAAGAAGAAATCGATCGGCATTCTGCAGCGGGAAGGATACGATGTCTATCCGCTCGACGTTCCGTCGGACAAGGATTCGGAGCATGGGCGTCATTTCTGGCGAATGTCGGTCGCCCAGTTCGCCGTCGATCTTCAGAAAGCGACCCGAACCAAGATCAGCAAAAAGAGCTTGGCCGGGGCCGTCGGCAAACTGAATCGGGCGCGCCGGGAGATGCGTCGGTTGAACCGGTTCCGGGAAAAGACGCCGTCGCCGATCTTGGCTAAGGACGTCTTCCTGGCCACCAACGCATATTTCTTCGACAATATCGACCGGTGGAGCGATGCGGTGGCCCGGCTCAACGACGAGTTGGAGGAGCGGACGCGCGTCGGCTTCTCGGCCGGCAACAAAAACGCCCCCCGGATCCTTTTTGCCGGAACCCCCCCCATTTTTCCGAACCTTAAGCTTCCGCTCCTCATAGAAGAACTGGGTGGGGAGATCGTCGCCGACGAGTCTTGTTCGTCCGCTCGATTGTCGAACGACGCGGTCATGTTCGACGAGCCGAACTATTTCGACATGATTCCGGCCATCGCGGATCGCTATCTCAAACCGTGTGTCTGTCCGATCTTCGACTCCAACGCCGACCGAATCAGGAAGATGCTCGAAATGGTAAAGGCGGCCAAGGTCGACGGTGTGGTCTACCAGTCGTTCTCCGGATGCCAGCTGTATGCGCTGGAGCATCATAGCGTCGCCGAGGCGCTGGACAAAGAGAACATCCCCATGCTGTACGTCGAAACCGACTACGGCCCTGAGGACAGCGGGCAAATATCCACGCGGATCGAAGCGTTTATCGAGTCGATTCAGAATCGAAAAAGAAGGAGCGGAAAATGAATTACTTTATCGGGGTCGATGTCGGTTCGACCTCCATTAAGGTCGCCCTGATCGACGACGAGATGAAGATGACGTCGAGCAATACCGTCGCCACCGGGTGCCACTTCCACCAGAACACCATCGACGCGCTTGCGGCGACGCTCCAGAAGGGGAAGGTCGACAAGGAGCAGGTTCGCTACATCACCGCCACCGGTTACGGCAGAAAGCTCTTCAAAGACGCCGACGAAACCATCACCGAGATTACCGCCAACGCCGCTGGCGCCACACAAATGGGGAAAGCGCACGGCCCCATCGACTGCATTATCAACATCGGAGGGCAGGATGCGAAGGTCATCACACTCGACGACGACGGGAACGTCCGCAACTTCGTCATGAACGACAAATGCGCCGCCGGCACCGGTCGGTTTCTCGAAGTGGTCGCCCGCAACCTCGAAATTGATGTCAGCGAGTTGGGAGACTACCATATGCGGTCCGAGGGGACTCCTCTGTCGATCAACAGCACCTGCACCGTTTTCGCCGAATCGGAGATCATTAGCCTTCTCGCCAACGGTCACCATAAAGAAGAGATTATCGCGGGCATGCATTACGCCATCGCCAAACGAATCGCCCGGTTGGCGAAACGTGGTGGCGTGCAAGGAACCGTTTTCTACGACGGCGGTCCGGCGATGAACAAGGGCTTGGTGGCGGCGCTGGAGGACGAACTGATGCGCGACATCATCGTTCCAGAGGTTCCGCAGATAACCACTGCATACGGCGCGGCCCTGCTCGCCCGCGAGTCGTATTTTTCGCTCGGGGTCGGTTCACATGTCTGAGCTTGGCGGCCTTTTTTTACTCGGCGTCATCTACGGTTCCACGCTGTGCACGCTTACCTGCCTGCCGTATCTGGGGCCCTATATCCTTACCACCGGAAATGGATTCAGTGACGGTTTTTCCTTATCCTTCGCCTTTTTGGTGGGGAAGCTACTTACCTACACGGCTTTGGGGGGGATGGCTTCACTTCTTGGGGCGGAACTCCTCTCCGGCAATAAGGTGGCCGCTCAATACTTTACCGGCGCCATTTTGGCCGTGGTCGGGGTGGTGATGATTCTTTCGTCTCGGAAATCGAACGAATGCGCCAAACGAACAACGGTCGGTAAAAAAGCGCCCCTTATCATGCTGGGCGTCTCAACGAGCATGCTGCCGTGTCCTGCGGTGATCGCCATGCTCGCCATGTCGGCCAAGAGCGGATCGATTATGGGAGGCTCCCTCGACGGCGCTGTTTACGGTCTCGGCGTGGCCTTCTCTCCGATGTTGGTCATCGGTGGCGGCGTGGCGATGATCGGGGAAACGTTAAGCATGAAGGTTCGGGAGTCTATGCCGACCCTTCGCATTCTGGCCGGAGTGTTCATCGCCCTGATGGGGGCAAAGCTGCTCGGAACCACAGGGTAAACATTCAGGCGAGTTGGGCTGGACTTCCCGCACATCCGAGACACCTTCATGCGACAACGCCACCATGCGCCCTTGGGCCAGTCGAACCGCTGTCTCACGCGCTTGTCGATGAACGCTTCGGCGGAAGAGCGATTCCTCGTTCCGACATTTCTTTCATTTGAGAGAAGATACTGTATAATTCGGGTCTGTCTGCGATATTGTTTGGCCCGTTTGGTTAGTAAAAGGAGTGGCGACTATGTTCAATGGTAAATCGCTGAAGTTTAAAATCGCCGTTGGCTTCACGATCATGACGGCAATGCTCATTGGCGCGGTTGCGTTGTCTGCATTCCAGATTAAAAAGACGCAGGTGGTAACTGACCGGGTTGCGGAAGTGCGGGCGCCAACGGCCAGAACCGGTGTCGTATTGCTGAATGGGGTCAACCACTCTTTGGCGGCGTTGCGGGGATGGATGCTACTGGGGAAGGATTCATTCAAGAATGAGCGCATCGATGCATGGAAAGAGATCGAAGACGCCTTGGCGTTGATGACGAAATTCTCACAGAGCTGGACCAATTCGGACAACGTAGCCATTCTCGACAATCTGAAAACCAACTTCCGCGCTCTGAGGGGGTATCAAGACGAAATCGAAATGATCGCCCACGACGTCGACAACCTGCCTGCGAGCAAGATTCTGTTTGTCGAGGCGGCGCCAAAGGTGGAGGCGCTCTCCAGAGAGATTACCAACATGATCGATCTGGAAGCTAAAGAGGCCTCCACTCCTGAGCGGAAAGCATTGCTCGGAATGATGGCTGATGTGAGGGGAACGCTAGGGCTGTCCATCGGCGCTATTCGCGCTTATCTCTTGTCTGGTGACGCGGAATTCTCGGAGGCTTTCGACAAGCTTTGGGCGAAAAACGAGCGGCGCTTTGGCGACCTTACCCGTAGCGCAAACCTGCTGACGGCTGAACAACGTGAATCCTTTGACGCCTTTTCCGCTACGCGCGCAGCCTTCGCTCCGTTACCGCCGAAAATGTTTGAAATCCGGGGGGGGAACGAATGGAACCTGGCCAACCGGTGGTTGGAGACTAAAGCGGCGCCTACCGCATTCAAAATCAAGGAAGACCTCGCGGCGATGAGCGACAACCAGAAAAGGCTGATGGACGCCGATGTAGAGCTTTCCCATGAGTCCAACACCCAGCTGATTACGACGATGTATGTAATCGCGGTTGTTGGCTTGGTACTTTCAATACTCATAAGCTATTTACTGTCGAATGCGATCGCCGATCCTATTAACAGCATCGTGGAGTCGTTACGATCCGGCAGTAGCCAGGTGAGCGCCGCTTCGAGCCAAGTGTCCGATTCGTCCCAATCGCTCGCCCAAGGGGCCACGGAGCAAGCGGCTGCGTTAGAAGAAACATCCGCCTCGCTCAAAGAGATCGAAACGATGACGGAGAACAACGCAAGAAGCGCGCGCACTACCAACAAACTCACCGAAAAGAGCATTCAGGTGGTTGACGAAGGTGTTGTTTCCATGAAAGAGATGATCGCTGCGATGGATTCCATCAAGGATTCTTCCGGCGAAATCTCAAAAATCATCAAAGTTATCGAGGAAATCGCATTTCAGACCAACTTGCTCGCGCTCAACGCGGCGGTGGAGGCGGCGCGGGCCGGTGAGCACGGCAAAGGATTCGCCGTCGTAGCCGAAGAGGTGCGCAACCTTGCGCAGCGATCCGCCGGCGCCTCAAAAGACACTGCCGGATTGATTGTGAACGCGGTAAGCAAAGCGAACGAAGGGGGCGAAATTGTGCAGAAGCTCTCCAAAGTGCTTGAAAGTATCCATGAAAGCACCTTGGAATCGAGCAAAATGGTCGCGCAAATCGCGGAAGCTTCTAACGCGCAAAGCGAAGGCATTCGACAGGTGGCTCAAGCGGTCACCCAAATGGATAGCGTAACCCAGAGCAACGCCGCCACGGCTGAAGAGTCTGCGTCCGCCAGCGAAGAGCTGAGCGCTCAAGCGGCCACCATGGACGACGTGGTGGACAATCTTTTTGCGCTTGTTAATGGTGGGAAGGTTGACGCAGGTAATTTCGGCGAGCATGTCGAGATGAAAAAACTGCGGCCCAAAATGAATCGTGAGTTCGACGGGTCCTAGAGACCTTCGCCTCGGGGCGATCGACGAAGTCACCAAGCCGTTTCACCCGGTCACCGTCAAACTCCGGGTGGAGAACCATCTTCGGTTTGTGGGTCAGCGAAAGTTTTTGGAGGCGCTCGCCGGATGGGACGCTCAAGAAGGATGTATACGAGCGACCCGCACCGGGCGATTCCTTTCGCTGACCATGGTCGCTGTCGATTTCTTCAAGAGCTTTAACGACCGTTACGGCACGCTCGGGTCGATAGCCAAAGCGCCGTCGCGGGGGATGCGGCGTCCGTCCGATATGGCCGCTCGCCACGGGGGGGGGAGGAATTCTCCGCTTCTCCTGACACTCCGGCGAACGGCGCCAAGGCGTCGGTGGAGGGGATTCGCGCTTCCATCGAAACCTTGTCGGCCCCCCCCACGAAGCTTCCGACGCCGCGCTCTGGGTCACCGTCTCACTGCGGCATTTTCCCTTTGCGATATAATGACATCGGGTTCCCATCATCACTTCCCCAGATTTTTGGTGACGCCGGATGCCGAATGATGAACTGATTCCTATCGGGTGGCGTGAATGGGCCTCCCTGCCCGATCTGGAGATTTCCCGCATTAAGTGTAAGGTCGATACGGGAGCTCGTTCATCCGCCCTTCATGCGTTCTTTGTCGAAACGTTTTTCAAGGAGGACTCAGAGTGGGTCCGGTTCGGCATCCATCCGCTTCAGCATAGAGATGACATCAAGTGCATATGCGAAACCCCCATCGTCGATCGAAGAGAGGTCACCGACTCGGGGGGCCATCGGGAAGAGCGCATCGTCATCGGAACGACATTTCTCTTGGGCGGTCGATCCCGCCAGATTGAAATTACCCTCACGGCTCGGGACAAGATGCGTTTTCGTATGCTGTTGGGGAGAACAGCGCTTGCGAACCAATATGTGGTCAACCCAGCCGCCTCATTTCTCTTAGGGAGAAAAAATAAGCGACCCGTCAGGAAAGGGGGCACGCCATGAAAGTAGTGATTCTCTCAAGGAAACCGGAGCTTTATTCAACGCGCCGACTTTATGAAGCCTGCGATAAAAGGGGATTTGAGGTCAAAATTCTCGATCCCCTCCGCTGCTATATGAACATCACCTCCAGCAACCCTTCTATCCATTACAACGGCAAAAAGATTGAGGGGGTCGATGCGGTGATACCCCGCATTGGGGCCTCAATCACCTTTTATGGAACGGCGGTACTACGACAATTTGAAATATTGGGTGTCTATCCGCTCAACGAATCGGTCGCCATCACACGATCGCGAGACAAGCTCCGTGCGTTGCAGTTGCTGGCTCGAGCGGGAATTGGCCTTCCGGTAACCGGTTTCGCTCGAAAGCCGGGTGACATAGACGATCTAATGCATTCCGTTGGGGGGACACCGGTCGTCATCAAATTGCTCGAAGGAACGCAAGGCATCGGTGTGGTTCTGGCGGAAACCCCACAGGCGTCCGAAAGCGTCCTTGAAGCGTTCATGGGCCTCAAGGTCAACATCATGGTTCAAGAGTTCATCGCCGAAGCCGGGGGAGCCGATATACGTTGCTTCGTTATTAACGACAAGGTCGTCGCAGCGATGAAACGGCAGGGGAAAGAAGGAGAGTTTCGTTCGAACATCCATCGCGGTGGAACCGCCAGCTTGGTGAAAATCACCCCGGCGGAACGGAGAACCGCTGTTCGGGCGGCGCAGGTTCTCGGTTTGCACGTGGCGGGGGTCGATATCTTGCGATCAAATAAGGGGCCGGTTGTCATGGAGGTGAACTCATCTCCCGGTCTCGAAGGGATAGAGAGCGCTTCGGGATTCGTTGTCGCCGGAATGATAGCCGTTTTTCTGTCTCGTCGCGTTACCGAGATGAAAACAAAGAAAAATCCGGCCAGAACCAAAGGGAAAGGATAATGGCGAAGGTCGAGCCCCTTATCATTAACGATATATCGATTGCGGCGGGGGAACGTTGCATTATCGATCTGCCGCTCCCCCGGCTTCAGACTCACATGCCGATGACGATGCCGCTACATGTGATCAGGGGGAAAAAAGACGGGCCGACCCTTTTCGTCACAGCTGCCATTCATGGCGACGAGTTAAACGGCGTAGAAATTATTCGACGGCTTCTCGCTTTGCGAATCCTCCAGAAAATGCGGGGGACGTTGCTTGTCGTACCAATCGTCAATATTTATGGAGCATTGGCTCGTTCCCGCTATCTGCCGGACCGTCGCGACCTGAACCGTTCATTTCCCGGATCGGGAAGCGGCTCTATCGCCGCCCGGGTAGCCAGTACCTTGTTTAAATCGATCATTACGAAGAGTGATTTCGGAATAGATCTTCACACCGGAGCGTTGCATCTCTCGAACCTGCCGCAGGTTCGGGCCAATGTTCTGCATCCCTTGGCCAATCAAATGGGGCGGATTTTTGGTGTACCGGTTCTTATCCATTCTCCGATGCGAGACGGTTCTCTTCGTGAGGCCGCGAATGAGCACGATATCCCGATACTGGTTTACGAGGCGGGAGAGGCCTTGCGGCTGGAGGAAACCGCGATTCGAACCGGGCTGAAAGGAATCCTCAACGTCATGAGAGGGCTCGGGATGCTCTCCACACGTCAGCATCGCCGTATGTCGGATCCTTTTGTGGCGCATTCGACGAAATGGCATCGCGCTCCCGAAAGCGGTCTTTTCCAACTTGGCAGCAAATTGGGAGCGAAAGTTCTCAAAGGGGAACAGGTCGGAAGCGTCCACGATCCGATCACGGGCGCTTTTTTCCCCGTTGTGGCGAAAGTTGATGGCGTTGTCATCGGGAAAACGGCGATTCCTCTCGTTCACGAAGGAGACGCGATTTTCAATGTCGCTCGTTTCGAAGAAGATCTCGACGACGTGGCCGAACAAGCTGAGGCCTTTATTCCCTAGCATTGCGAATAACGTGCTTTTCGAAGGGCTTTTCACCGGAGGCGTTGTTCCGTCCCCGAAAAAAGTGGACCTTCCCCCGTGCTGTATCTTCGGCAGGAGAAGAAACGGTGCGTTTCTCGCTGATGGGGGGAAGAGCGACGGGGGCGATTTGTTGGGCGCCACCAATGCGATGAAAACACATCGTCAACGAGGATGAAGTCCGCCTCTTCTGCGGAATGTCGAGCGTCGCGCTATTCGCGCTCGATGGGATGGTGGGCGTTTTTCCATTCGGGAAAACCGTCTTCCAGCCGACGGGCGGGCTGCCCCAGTGAGCGGAAGTGGGTCACGGCGTCATAGGAGAGGAGACAGTAGGGGCCCCGGCAATAGGCGATGATCTCACGGTCTCCGAGGACTTCCTGCGCCCTCCCTCCCAACTCCTTGAACGGGATGTTGATCGAGCCCGGAATATGGCCCATGCGGTACTCATCGGCGGGGCGGACGTCGATGATGACGACGGCGTCGCTTTCGATCATCTTGAGGAGATCGGCAGGCGCGACCGGATCGAGCGCGTCTTTCGTTTTCAGAAACGTGGCGATCAGCCGCTCCATTTCGGCGATATTTCGCTCGGCCACGGCGCGCATTTCCCCCAGCAAAGTGACGATAGAATCGTCCGAGAGGGCGTAGTAGACATTCTGACCCTCTTTCCGCTTGGTCACCAGCCCCGTGCGGAAAAGGATTTGCAAGTGTTGCGAAGCGTTGGCGACGGAGACATTGGCCAGTCCGGCGAGGCGTTCCACGCTCCGCTCCCCTTGGGCTAGGAAATCGAGCAGTTCGAGGCGGATGGCGTTGGAGAGGGCCTTCCCCAAGATGGCCAATGTTTCGAACAGTCGATGCTTGACATTGACGGTCATCGTGAATATCCGTGAGGAGCAGAATGCGTGTGAACCGGGTGCGGGCGGCGCATAGCTTGGCGACCTCCGCAGTTCGTACCGGGTGACAGGCTCTACTATGGCACTTCAGGCGGACGAGCGCAAGGGAGGATACGAACGCGGCGCCCCCTTTCATGCGTCGGTGACACGGGGCGAAGGGCGCGCCCCCGAAAGCGCCGAGGCGAGCGCGGGGGCGGCGCACGCGGCAATAAAGACGGCTGACGTGACCATGGCGTTTTCAGCCCAGCCGCCGTGGATAAAGTAGCCGATCTGGACGTGATACGTCAGAAATACCGCCCAAGAGAGCGTTATGCCCGCGGGACCGGCGGCGAACGGGAAAAAGGCCACCAGCAGGATCGCGTACCACGGTTGCAAGGTCGGCGTCAGCAGGCAAAAGGCGAGGGTCAGTCGATAGCAACTGCGCATAGCGGCCCGCCCGGCGGTCTCGACGGGCGTCTCCGCATCAATCGTTCTCCACAGTCGGAGGGCGAAAAGAGCCGCCGTCGCCAGAAAGACAAGCGCCAGCAGGGCGCGCGCGAAATCGCCCGAGCCGAGGGCGAAGCGCAGGGCGCTGAAGGCGAACCCGGCAAACTCCCAGTGGCGCGCATACGCCTCCATCGTACCGGCCAGCTTCGGAAGACCCGCGTGATAGGGAAGTGTGACGAGGGCGGCCATGCCCAGAAACGAAAGGGCGAACGCAATTCTGCCCGCACGGGGAGTTAGAACGAAAAACGAAGGGAGAGCGATCAGCGGGAAGACTTTCACCAGTCCCGCGACCGCCAAAAGAGCGCCCCCGGTCGCGAAGCGCCCGATCCCCCGATCGGAACGGGCATGGGCCTTGCGACCCGACATCAGCATGACCAGCGAGGCGATGACCAGCGCGGCTCCGACGCCATCGACGTGTCCCGATCCGGCGATCTCGATGACGGGAAGGGGATGCCATGCATAGAGGGTAATTCGCCACGGTTCGTATGCCATCCTCCGGGCCGCCAGAGCCAGCGACGCGCACAAGGCCATATCAATGGCGACGAACAGCGCCTTGAACCCGGTCGGATCGCTGGTGAACAGAGAGCACGCAGCGAAAAGCGTCTGGGCGGCGGGCGGGTAGATGGTGACGATATCGGGATGATTGATCGACGCATGGACGGCGGCAAGTTCCGGAGGGGGAATGCACTGGGCCGGCGCTCGGTAATACGGATTCAAACCTGACACCGACATGGCGCCATCCCACAAGTAGCGGTAAAGGTCATCCGAAAGTTGCGGCGGATCGAAAAGAAAAAGAAGACGCATCAACAACGCCACCGCGAGGATCACGGGGGCGTTCCACGACACCTGTCCGCGCTCGCCCAGATAGAGGGTGGCGGCGAGCAAGATAATCATGAACGCGGTTACGCCGGTCAGCGCCGGGACGGCGAGGCGCAGCTCCGGCTCCATCGCGAGCGCTACGCACGAGGCGCATAGGGCGGTGGGAATCAGCCATGTCGCGCCGTGTGAGGCGGACGAAGGTGGGGCGTCGTCAAGCTTCATTGCATCCTGTCGGGAAGGGACGACCGACGAGCGCCGCGTGGTCGGACGCCCCTCGATATCGATGGCCGGGCCGGGTCAGAGAGTATAATAACAGCCTTGATCACCACATGGTCGGGATCGCGGTGACGGTGTACCGGTGCGCACGCGACGATATCCTCGCCGACGTCGAATCGAAAGGGTTCCTTTGCGTTATGGACACTGCGCTTGAATGGTTGACGTGGTTTCACTTTGCGGCGCTGGGGCTCTTTTCCCTGTACGGGGCGCACCGCCTCGTCATGCTCCGGCGCTGGTGGGAGTTGGGGGAGGCGTGCGCGTCGGTCCCGGCGCCCCCGGCGCCTCCGGCGGATTATGAGGAACCCGTGGTCACCGTCCAACTGCCGGTTTTCAATGAGCGCTTTGTGGTCAAGCGGCTTATCGACTGCGTCGCACGCCTTGACTGGCCCGAGGGGAAGTTGGAGATTCAGATCCTGGACGACTCGACCGACGAGACGACCGTGATCGTGGGGGAACGGGTCGCATACTGGCGCGACCGGGGGAGGCGGATCACCCATGTCCGGAGGATGCGTCGCGAGGGTTACAAAGCGGGCGCTCTGACCGCCGGAACCGAGTCGGCGAACGGAGAGTTCATCGCCATATTCGACGCCGATTTCACCCCGGCCGCCGACTTCCTCAGGAACACGATGCCCCATTTTCACGACGGGGACGTGGGAATGGTTCAAATCCGCTGGGCCTTCGACAACGCCGACCGCTCGTGGCTGACCAGGATTCAGGCCATGCTGCTGGGCGCCCATTTTTCGATCGAGCACCAGGTGCGGTATCGGCGGAACCTGTTTTTCAATTTCAACGGGACGGCGGGGGTCTGGCGGCGTCGGGCGATCGAAGACGCCGGCGGGTGGGAGTCCGATACTGTGACGGAGGATCTCGATCTTAGTTATCGGGCCCAACTGTCGGGTTGGCGCTTCATCTATCTCGACTCCTGCGAAGCCGCGTCTGAACTCCCCATCACCCTTTCCGCATTGCGCCGCCAGCAGCAACGATGGGCCAAAGGCTCCGTGCAGACGGCGCGCAAACTGCTCCCCCGGATTCTCGGAGGCTCGCTGCCGCCCGTTTTGAAAGTGGAGGCGGTCGCCCATCTGCTGGCCAATATCTGCTGGCTGTTGGGCGCCGTCATATTCCTTACGCTCTATCCGGCGATCCTGACGAGAGTCGATATCGGGCTCTGGCAGATCTTGCGGGTCGACCTTCCGCTGTTCCTCGCGACCAGCTTCGCGATATTCCTGTTTTTCGCCGCCTATTCGACCGCATCCCTCGGGCGCGTTCCGCTCAAACACGTGGTGGTGTTGCCCGTGCTGACCATCGGCATGGCGCCCGCCATTTCGCTTTCCGTTCTCAGCGGAATGTGGGCGCGTGGGGGGGCTTTCTGCCGAACACCCAAGTATGGCGCCGCCGACGAAGGGGAGATGCCGAGACAGGTCGCCGTCTACCACCACCGGGAGTGGCTCTATTTGGCCATTAATCTCGTTCTGTTCCTGTACAGCCTGCTGCCGCTGGAATTCGCCTGGGAGCGGGGAACGTGGTATGCGGTTCCACTTTTCGCGCTTTTTCCGTGCGGGTTTCTGGTCGCCATACTCGCAGAGATACGCGAAAAAATCGATGGCGCCAAGGGGAAAGCCGGAGCGGATTGACATCGCGCGCCGGTCCGGATGAGCAGGGTGTTGGAAAACCATCTTCAACGCCCTGTTAGGCCGACACGGGTACCGGCGTTTTTCAGGAACGACCGGCGACTGAGAAACGGAGTCCGCCAAAAACCGCGCTTTCAGGTGGGGAAGCGTTCCCTTTTCTGGGCGCGATCCCTATCGGGAAGAATGCTTCCACCACATTTCCATCCCTCCTTCGTAATTGCGGGCGTCGGGAAGCCCTGCAAGCTGATGGACCATCCAGGCGTAGCCCGAGCGGACGCCTCCCCGGCAGTAATAGACGACCGGTTCGTTCAGGTTCACACCATGCTTCTTCAAGAGTCGGGCAAGCGCGGCGCGGCCAAGCGGTCGGCGCTCGGGCCCGGAGTAAAAATTCGTCCACTCGATGTGGACGGCGCCCGGTATCGCATCGACCAGCCATTCCATCGTCGATCGGGTGTCTATCAGGGTGATCGGCGTCCGGGGATGGATGATCTCAGCGGAGGATATATCCCATTTCGGGGCGGGGCGGGGGTGATACCGCGCGGCGCCCTTCATCGCCGCTGTCGTTTTCGTCACCGCGCGCCCGCCGTGGCGCCAAGCGTCGATGCCGCCGTTTAGGATGCGGACCGGCCCTTCATGCCCAAGCCACGTAAACATCCAGACCGCCCATCCTTCCCCCCCCCAGCTCGTGTCGGCGTCACCGTAAACGACGAGGGGGGTCTTCTCGTCAATTCCCATCGAACCCAGCCGGTGGGCCAACGCTTCGGGGGGGAGAATCCGGTACGGGATGCCCTCGCCATCGGTTTGGGTCGCGTCCTCCCATGACAACGACAAGGCGCCTGGAATGTGTCCGGCCCTCCATTCGGTTTCCGGGCGGGCGTCGAGAACCACCCACTTCGAAATATCCGTTTGCAGCTTCCCCGGTTCGATCAGGGCCATGTCGACCGCTTGCGCCGCCCCGGCCGTAACCAGCGCGACGGCGATGGCGGCGGCGACGAGCGCGGGCGTCCGGCCTCGCCGGTGGGGCGCGTGACGATCGTTTGCGGGGCGCGTGGTCGCCGTCATTTTCGTCGCCTCGTTCACGTGGGATCCGTTGATAAAACGTCCTCTGACCCGGATGACCGGGTCAGAGGAGCGGGCCGGCATGTGGCCGAAAGCGTGGTCGTGACGACCGTCACGTTTCACGGTTCGGTGGGCAAAGAGGCGTCGGCGCTCCACTCGACCCAAGAGCCTTCATAGTTTCTCGCTTCGAATCCCATGAGCCGAAGGATGAAATACTCCTGCCCGGAACGCCAGCCGACATAGCACTGGGTGATCACCGTCTTGCCGCTGGTCACCCCCTTTGCGTCGAGCATCGTCGTGAGCTCGGCGTAAGACTTCACGGTCTTATCGGTGTTCAGGAATTCATCGACAAGGATGTTGACGGCGTTGGGAATGTGCTGATTCGTGTAGCCGGGCCCCCAAACCGGATCAGTCCCGTCTGCGGCGTCTCGGGAGTCGATGATCGAGTAGTTGGCGGTGTCGGCATAGTGGGCGAGGATGTATTCCTTGGTGGCCAGCCTGCTGTCGTCAACGCTGGCGGTAAAGGTGGCTTGCGGCGCCGTGGTCGCCGTGGTTACGACGGGGCGGCCGTCGGCGACCCACTTGGCGTATCCGCCGTCAAGGACACGAACATTCTTGGCGCCAAGGTATTCGAGGTCCCAGAACACCCTGCCGGTTGCGGCGTCGACGTCGGAACCGTACACGATGATCGTCGCGGCGCTGGAAACGCCCGCCGCTCCGAGGATGGCGGCCACTTCGGAAACGGGGCGCAGGTCGAAGGTGGAACCGGTGTCGGTGACGCTATCCAGCGCGGCCGCCGACAGGTTGATGGCGTTTTCGATATGCCCTTCGGCGTATTTGGTCGCGCTTCGCGTGTCGATGATTACTTGGTTGGTCGCGTTCACATCCAGATCGGCCCCCTTCACCAGAAGACCCGGATTTGCGTAATCGGTCTGTGTGGACGTCGTCCCGCCGCACGCGGCGACGGCGAAGAAGGCGATGATCAAGAGTGTTATTCCGGCATGCGTTACTCGCATCGTATGTATCCTTTTCATAATGCGGTGAATGATGATCCCCGCCGGGCATTGCCGTACGGAGCTGTCGAGCGTCTCCCGTCATGGTCGCGGCGCGTATTAGGGGGGGAGCCCACCGCGAACGGGGAGCTGGGCTCGGCCAGCGGCTTCGCTTGCGTCCGGGACGGGGGAACCCGTCGCGAACAGGAGACCGTGCGGTCCCCGTGACGGGCGAAAGTCGCCGTCCACCAACGCGCGAAGCGGATCGCGTCGTCTTACTCGTAGACCTTCCGCCGCCATGGGAAGGGCGGTTCCAAAATGACCCCCGGCTCCGTCGCGGTTTCCAGAAGATGAAACGCCTGCTCCATAACCGCCCGCTGTTGCCGGACCGCCTCCGGCTCCCCCAACGGGTGGCCGTACGGCCATTTCAAAAACACCGCCCGCGAGGGACGGATTTCCTCCGTGAATTTGCGCTCGATGGAAATCCCCACCGTGGCGATACCCGCCTCTTCCAGAACCCGCTGAATCAGTCCTCCGGACCGATTGCATAATCCTCAGCCAGGGGTAATGAGAGCCACATCGACGCCGTCGTCTTTCATCATCGCGGCGACCCGGGGGATTTCCCGGTCCACAAATTGGCGGATGTGATTCTCGAGTATGTGTCCCATGAAGCCGTAGTGACGCAAAGCCACGGCCCCAGTCTCCCTTCGGCGACGAACTCCTTGAGCCGATCCAGAGGGAATACGATGTTGAGGTCCCGGTCTGCGTCCCGGTGGTCGTAATAGTCGTGGGTAATCATGACCTCGCCGGAGGCCGCCGTGGCGGGAATCACGCGAAACGTCGGGTCCCCGGTCGTGTCGGCCATGTCGAAGGGGGATTCCGTCCGCATATGGACCCCCCCCGTGGTCACTAGGCTGACCCGGCATTCCGCAAGCGGCTTTTCCAGCGGTACCCATGGGATCGTTTCGAACGACATCGGGGCGATCGAAGCCGCCGCACGCCGTGCGAGCCATGGCATCGCCGTGAATACCTTGGCGATCAGCCGGTTGGTCAGTCTGCTCATGTTGACGTCAGTTACCGATGGTGATGGGACGCCCGGAGGGGGTTTGAATCCAGTTCTCCGATGCATCTTGGGTATAGGTGGTGCTCCAGCCCTCCCAGCCGTCGGAGTAGTTGCGGACGTTGGTGTATCCCAGCAGGCTTGCGTAGAAATAGGTCAGCGCGGAGCGGTAGCCGCCGCCGCAGTAGAAGATGACTTCTCTGTCGAAGGTGATCCCGAGCGACCGCCACAGAGCCTCGACATCGGCGGCGTTGCGGAACGTACCGTCGGCGTTGGTGTAATAGGGCGAAGCGCTGTCGGCGTCATAGGCCCAAGTCGCGCCGGGGATGCGTCCCATGGCCTCAACATAGTCGTAACCGCTGGTGGAGCCGAGATACTCGTTTTCGCTACGCACGTCGACCATCTGGGCGGTGGAGGACGTGTAGACCGAAGCGACGTAATCGGTGGTCGCGCGCACCTTCGCGTTTATGGTTCCGGCGTATGTCGCGGGGGTGGGGTTGTTGATGGCGGTCTCCCCCGCAAAGCCGCTGGCGAGCCAGGCGGCGTACCCGCCGTCCATGATCCGCACGTCGGACACGCCGAGATAGGTGAGGATCCACCAGAGGCGCGCGGAGAAGATCGAGCTGTCGCTGTACACGACGACGGTTGTGTCGGCGGTGATTCCCATACGTCCGGCGGCCGCTTTCAACTCATCATCGGGGAGCAGGAACCAGCGAGGGTATCCGTTTTCGTACGTGTCGGAGTTGGAGTGGACGGCCCCGGGCACGTGCCCGGCGATATAGGCGGTGGCCTGTTCAACCGTTCCCCATTGGGTTTCGAAAATGACGTACGGGCGCCCCCGGTCATAGGTATAACCGGCGGGCGCCGGGCTGGCGCTGCCCGACTGGTGATATTCGATCAGTTGTTTCACCCATGCCGGATCCACCAGAGCCGACGAGGTGGAGGAGGAGTTGGTCGTGGACGTGGTGCTGCCGCATCCGCTGACAGCGATCATTCCCGCCAGCAGAAAGAGGCAATATTTTTGTAGTGTCTTCATGTGTCTTTCCCGTCAAGGTGTGCGATGAGAGGGGATTTTCCCTGTGGCCGTTACGCGCGGCTCGCTCCCCCGTACTCGTTGCAATATGCAGACCACCGCAATCCGTTGCGGGGATGGCGATGATTGAAGACGGTCGTATCACCGGAGAGCCATAACGGTGGGCGACACATAGTTGATCGGAACGTTGAGGCCTTGGAGAAATTTAACATTAAGTGAAGGTCAAAGCGTTTACTCGTGTTTTCAATTAACTTATTGAATATTATTCTCTTGAATAGCGATCGGCGTGGCGCCGGGATAGCGTATATCGACAGATTGGCCGTTTTGTTCGCGACGTGTCGGCGTGAGGCTATCGGCGAACAGCGTTGCGTGGCTCATATCGTGCAATCATGTAGACTGATTCCGCGCCATGTATTTTCGACCGGAAACGAAGGAGTGAAGTCTGCGGACTGACTCGGACGTCTCAATTCAAAAGTTGAGCGGCGGGCGAGCGGCGCTCTTCGGCTAACCATCTGACAGGAGTTGCGCCAGTGTCTATCCGGAAAATCAGGTTCCTGCCCACCGCCTTGGCGGTGGCCTTCCTCGTCGTGGGGGCGTCCTCTCGGGCTGATGCGGGGGCGTGGGGACAGCCCGAGGGAGGGCTCTACGACAAGCTTTCGTTAAATTACTACGTGGCCGACCAGTACTACGATGACACCGGGAGGCGGAGATCGTTTCCGTATGACGGAAAATTCACCGACTTCAATGTGTCCAACTATATCGAATATGGGATGACCGACTCGCTTACGCTTGTCGGCTCGATTTCCGTAAAGAAAATCGAAAGCTCGGACAAGTACGCCACCACGACGACGGCAGGGATCGGAGATGTGGAAGTGGGGCTGAAGGCCATGCTCGGCGAGAGAGCCTATGGTGTTCTGTCGCATCAGATCACGATCAAGGCGCCCGGTTTGTATGACAAAACAAGCCGACTTCCTCTGGGCAACGGGCAGTTTGACGTGGAATACCGCGTCTTGCTGGGCGTGTCGCTGTGGCGCTTCTTTCCCGGCTACGCGAACTTCGAAGCGGGCTATCGCTATCGCGCCGAAGCGCCGTCCGACGAGTTCCGGTATCTGGCGGAGATCGGGGGGGCGCCGACAAGCGCATCGTACGTCCGGGCGAAGCTGGATGGCGTGGTCAGCATGCGCAACGAAGACCGTGTGACGGATCCGAGCGGAAATCCCACTACGGTATACCGCTTCAACGTGGTCAAGCTGGACATGGCGGTCGGGTATCAATTGAGTGAAACGTGGGGGGTGGAGGCCGGCTATACTGCGGCGCTCTCCGGGGAAAACACGGCGGACGGGGTGACCTATTCGCTGGGGATCACCTATCAGGTCCGCTGAGGCTCGCGAGAGGCGCGCCACATGCGTGCTAGGGCGACGAGTGTCTCCCCGATGACCCGAAAGGAGACCGCCTTGGACTTCCCATGCGCGCGGGGCCGGATGGTCATGCCAAAGACGGAAAACCGCTTTTTCATGCGATGAGCCCCCCACAACGCCTCGCTTTGAAAGGTGTATCCGTGCGAAACCAGCCGCACCGACCGTATCCACGCGGTCGGGTAGATAACGATTCCGTTCGTATATCTGAAATCCGTCCGGAAAACGAGGTTGAAGAGGCGCAGGTAGATCCACGAAAGGATGCGCCGGTACCGTGGGCGCGCCCACGGGTTCGACACGTAGGTTATGGCGAAATCCGCCTCGCCGGAGGCGAGTGTGGAGACGGCATGGGGGAAAAAGTCGAGGGAGAACTCGTTGTCCCCCGGGAATATCAGGCAGTAGTCTTTTTCGGCGATGGCGGCGCCGGCCAAAAAGCTTTTGCCGACCCCTTGTCGCGTTTCGTTCCGTAGCAGAGTGATGTCGTGGCGCAGTCCGCACATCGCCTCCGCTACTGCGGCGGTTTCATCCGAACTGCCGTCGTCGACGATAATGATTTCGTGATCGGCGACGCCCGCCATGCGCGCGGCGCCGGTGATCGTTTCCACTGCGGCGGCAAGGTTCTTTCCCTCGTTCAGAGCGGGGACGATAAAGGAGAAAGAGGGGGCGGGAGCGCTCATCTGGTCACATTCAGGTCCCACCGGTAGGGCAGGCTCCGTATCGCATAGGCGTCGGGGATAGGCGGAAGGTCGCCGCGATGGGCGTTGATGAAGGAGAGAACGCCCCCCTGTTGCGCGAAATCGCGCTCGTACCAGCTGAACAGCTTGGAAAGGTAGACGATCTTCGCCGTGTCGTCGACCCGCATTCCCTTGCCACGGTTTTGCAGAAAGGTCCGGGTCTGCGATGCGAGTTGCTCCTTGAGGCCCTGCGGCGTGTACGCCTGCGCACGCAAGTCCGGGCATGAAACGGAAGCGCATACGATGGCGAAGTGGATGCCCGGCTCGTTCAGTGGACGGAGGATCCCCTTTTCGATTCCGTCCAGAGTATAGATTTTTCCGTCCACCTTCCCCGCCGACATCGTCCATACGGGAGAGAAAAACCCTCCCGCCTCCTTGATCCCCGCAATCGGGAAGTGGCGGCTCACGAGGTTTACCGCGAATATGTTGTAGACGTTGATCCAAAACGCGAGGGTATCGTTTCGGCTACGCAGGTCGCGTAGCGGGTAGGCTTCCAGATTTTCGATGAGCCGCTTGAACTCACCCGTTTCGGCAAGACCAGCGTAATCAAACCCCGTATACGCCACGCCTTCCCATACCGTCATCCGGGTACGCTTCGCCAGAATCGCGTTCCAATCGCTGAAATCGAAGGCGTTGGCGGGCGCAAGCGGGTAGAGCCAAACGATGAGCGCCGCAAACAGCGTCACGCGGGCGCGTGGAACGCGCCTCAAAGGGCGCCCGGTCCGGGGCGGTAAGTTACTAAACATCGGACATGAACGATTTCCGCCCCTGTGGTTTGTTTCCGTCCCATAAGGTTCGACCTACCCCCTGTGGTTGTCAAGAGTGAATCTCCCCGTGTTTGCCGGAGACTTTTTCTCCTGTC
>CALOCG010000029.1:0-194943 GCA_942491805.1 Nitrospinota bacterium | reverse complement strand
CCCCCCCCCCCCAGCGGCACGATCCGACGCGATCTTTTCCGCCATCAACGGCGCAGCCGCCATCCCTTTCGCCCACGAGCTTCTGCGACGAGTGTTGGGCCCCGATCGTCTGCCGATCATTTCGGTGTCGCAAGGGGAAACCGAGTTCGACCGAATGGGCGCCGTCGGGTTGGGGCAGTTCGCCTGCTGGGGATTTTTCGACGACCGACGATCCGAACCGGAAACGTCGTTCCCCGCTCGGTATCGCCGACGGTACGGCGCCGACCGGCTCGTCACCGATTCGATCATCACCGGCTATCGACAGGTCATGCTCTGGCGCGAAGGGGTCGAACGAACCGGGTCGCTCGACCCGACGACCCTTATCGCCATCCTCCCGAAGGTGCGGATCGAGACCCCCTACGGCTCGATCGGCTACGAAGCGAACCACCATATGACCCGCCCGGCCCTGATCGGGCGATGGACCGCCGACCGCCGTTTCGAGACGGTCTGGCGAAACGACGACCTGTTGGCGCCCTTGCCGTGGCTCGGGGGGGAAAGCGTTAAGGGGAGCGACCGGCCCCTCTTGATGGAAGCCCTCAGCTCCTACCCGGCGGGGGTCCATCGTCTATCGATCATGGCCGACGATATCGCCGCCCGCAAGAAAGCCGAAGGGGCGCTCATCGAAAGCGAGAGCCACTATCGGACGCTGTTTCAAAACATGCTCAACGGTTTCGCTCTCCACACCATCGTGGCTGACGAGAAAGGCGAACCGGTCGATTATGTCTTCGATGAGGTCAACGACGCCTTCTGCGTCATGACTGGTCAAACCCGCGATAGTCTCATCGGCAAAAGGGTTACCGAGGTCTTCCCCGGTATCGAGCGAGACGCCGCCGCATGGATCGAACGATACGGCAAGGTCGCTTTGTCCGGCGAAGGGGTTCGGTTCGAAGACTATTCCGACACCCTGCACGGCTACTACAGCGTCTACGCCTACGCCCCGCGCATCGGGAGCTTCGCCACCATCGTGGAAGACGTCACCGACCGGGTCCGGGTCAGTCGCCGGGAGGAGGAGCTGAACCGGGAACGGAAATATTTCACCGCCGTCACCTCTCACGAACTGCGCACCCCCCTCGCCCATCTGCAACTGGCCGCATTGTTGACCGAAGAGCTGGAGAAGCTGCATCCCGACGAGCCGAAAATCGAAAAAGTACGCAAGATCGTGAACGATAGTTTTGCGCGGATCGATTCGGTGGTGGCGGCCACGACTCTCTTGGCCGAGTTGCAGGGGGAGGAGAAGGTGTCGAAACGACGTCCGGTTTCGTTGCGGGCTATTGTGGCCTCCGTCTTTGATATCGTCCGAACGCGCGTGGGAGACGCCCAACGACGGCTGGCCGTCTCAATCGATGTGGAGGGGCTTCGCCGACGCGATACCGTCTTGTGCGACGCCGGCAGAGTGGAACGGGCCCTTCTCGAAGTGATGATCAACGCCGTTCGCTACACTCCGGACGGTGGAACCATACGGGTGGAGGCGACGCGGATCGATCATCGGGCCACCGTCACCGTCGTCGATAGCGGCGTCGGCATGTCTCTCGAAGAACAGGCGAATCTGGCCCGCGTATTCTATTCCCCCCGCGATCCGAACCGGCACTACAGCAGCGATCTCGGTTTTATGGGAGGGGGGCTCGGTCTCGGTCTCTGCCTCACCCGCTACATCATCGACGAGACCGGGGGGACCTTCGCCATCGAAAGCCCCGGCCAAGGGATGGGGGCGCGCGTCACCATCACCTTACCTATCGGCATGGGGGGGGAAGTTGCGTTCGACCGCGCCCCGTCGTAACGATGCTCCCCCCCCCACCTCGAAGGGCGTTGTCGCGTTCGATACATAGCCGATGGCCTGTGTCGGATTTTGTCGTGAAAGCGACAATGCAATCCCGATAAAACACCCCATTTGTCGCTCCTCTCGCCTCTGGCGCCCCCCTCGCTCATTGCGAGGTATCGACGACGTCCCCGTTATGGGGCGCCGATGTTAACGCTTGTGAGGGACGCTATGGGAATAAACGACGAAGCGCCGCCGGAAGGGCGCCCTGGCTGGCCGGGATGGGGGGCGACGATCCTTGTCAAGGCGGATTCGGTTATTCTGGTCACAAACGGATAGAATGGATCGCATATGAAAAATAACGTCGTAACCCTTCTGGGCCTGCTACTTCTCGTCGCCCAATCAGCCTACGCCGGATCGGCGTCGGTGGCGGTCGCTTCTAATTTTCTGGCCCCGGCCCAACGGCTCGTGCAAGCGTTCGAAAAAGAGACCGGCGATTCGGTGAAACTCTCCGCCGGATCGACCGGAAAACTCTACGCCCAGATCAACGCCGGGGCGCCGTTCGATCTCTTCTTCGCCGCCGACGATAAACGGCCCGCCCTGTTGGAAAAAGAGGGCGTCATGGTGGCCGGGAGCGGTTATACTTACGCCCTCGGTCGGCTGGTTTTGATCTCCGCCGATCCAAAAGGCGCCGTCGGCCCGGATTCGCTTAAAGGAACCGGCAAAATTGCGCTGGCCAATCCGGCGGTGGCGCCGTATGGCAGAGGGGCGATGCAGGTCATGGGGATGTTGGGGACCGCCGCTGGGGAAGAGCGATTGGTCAAAGGGGAGAATGTTTCGCAGGTTCTCCACTTCGTCGTCACCGGAGCGGCGCCGGTCGGCTTTGTGGCGTTGTCGCAGATCAAAGGAAAAGGGGGAGAACTGATCGGCTCGTCCTGGATCGTCCCTCACGATCTTTACGATCCGATCGCCCAGTCGTGCGGGCTTTTGAAACGGGGCGCCGATAACGAAACCGCCAAGGCGTTTCTCGCCTTCGTGAAAAGCCCCAAAGGGAAACGGATCGTCTCCGACTTCGGCTATCGCCTTCCGTAACCGGCCGTGGATATGGCGCCGATCTTTCTGACGTTCCGTCTGGCGGCGGTGACGACGATCGTTTTGCTGCTCATCGGCACGCCGGTGGCCTGGTGGTTGTCGCGGGGGATGTCGTGGCCCCGCCGACTGGTCGAAACAGTGGTGGCGTTACCGCTTGTGTTGCCCCCGTCGGTCTTGGGCTTTTATCTCCTCATCGCCATGGCGCCCAACGGGTTTATGGGACGGTTCGCCACCGCTACCGGATTAGGGCCGCTCGCTTTCACCTTCACCGGTCTGGTGATCGGGTCGGTTCTCTTCTCCCTCCCCTTCGTCGTCCGTCCGTTGCAAGACGCATTCGGTGGAGTAGGGGAGGACCTTCTGGAAGCGGCGGCGACCTTGGGGGCCGGGCCGTGGGATCGCTTTCGCACCGTTGCGTTACCCTTGGCCCGTCACGGCTACCTGACGGCGGCGACGCTTGGTTTCGCCCATACGGTGGGGGAGTTCGGGGTCGTCTTGATGATCGGCGGCAATATACCGGGCCAGACGCAGGTCCTCTCCATCGCCATCTACGACGCCGTAGAGGTGATCGACTATAGCCGGGCCCATCTTTACTCGGCGGGGCTGTTGCTCTTCTCGTTCGTCACCCTGCTGGCCCTCTCATTCGTCAACCGACGGGGCGCCCGATGGTAGCCGGGGCCGCCGCCGAACTGTTCGCTCATTTCGAGTGCGAACGTCACGGCTTTTCGCTCAGGGCGAACCTGCACGTTCCGGCGTCGGGGGTCACCGCTCTCTTCGGCCCGTCGGGGAGCGGCAAGACAACCTTCTTGCGCATGGTGGCCGGGCTGGAACGTCCCGACCGGGGGCAGTTCTACCTCGGTGGCGAAGCGTGGCTCGACACGGAACAGCGTTTCAATCTGGCGCCGCACCAACGTCCCGTCGGCTACGTTTTTCAAGACGCCCGTCTTTTTCCCCATCGGACGGTGGAGCAAAACCTGCGTTACGGTCTCGACCGAGCGGCCGGGAGGGGGAGGACCTTTCGTTCGACCGGGTGGTGGGGCTGTTACGGCTGGACGGTTTGCTCGAACGGTATCCGGCCCGGTTGTCGGGGGGGGAGAAACAGCGGGTCGGTCTGGGGCGCGGGTTGCTCCGTTCCCCCCGATTGCTCTTGATGGACGAGCCGCTGGCCAGTCTCGACGAAGAGAGCCGAAAAGAGATCATCCCCTTTATTCGCGCGGCGCAAGAGGAGCTGGCCATACCGATGGTCTACGTCACCCATGCGTTGCCCGAGGTGGCCCGGCTGGCCGACCGGATCGCCCTCATCGACAACGGGAAAATCGAAGCCGTCGGCCCGACCGAAACGATTCTGGTCGATCTGACCCGCAAACCGGCCGCCAGCGACGACGCCGGCGCGGCGTTTGACGCGAAGGTGGCGACCCATCACGCCGACGACGGTTTGACCGAGCTCGCCTTCGACGGTGGACGCCTGCTGATCCCCCGGATCGGTCGAGCCTCCGGCGAGAGGGTGCGGGTACGGATCGTCGCCACCGACGTTTCCCTCTCCCTCGATCCACCGTCACGGAGCAGTATCTTGAACGTCTTCGCCGGGGTGGTGGTGGGGTTCGCCCCCCGTGGCGAGACCCAGATGTTGGTCTCGGTGAAGGTGGGGGGAGTGACCATCCTGTCGCGCATCACCAAACGGTCGGCGGTTGATCTGGGACTGTCGCCGGGGATGAAGGTCTGGGCGCAGTTTAAAGGCGCCGCTCTGATAGTATGAAGCCGATGAAACTAACCACTATCTGGATCGACGCCGACGCTTGCCCACGTGGGGTCAAAGAGATTCTCTACCGAGCGTCCGAGCGGGTGAAGGTCCCGTTGGTGTTGGTGGCCAACAAACCGCTCTGGACCCCCCATTCCGATCTGATCAGCGCGATTCTCGTTCCGGGGGGCGCCGACGTGGCCGACGCTTATATCGCCGATCATATGACGGCAGGCGATTTGGTGATTACCGCCGACGTTCCGCTGGCGGCTATCGTGGTGGAGAAGGGGGGAGTCGCTCTCGATCCCCGCGGCGAGGTCTATACCACCGAGAACATTGGTGAACGAGTGTCGGTCCGCGATTTCATGGCGGAGCTACGAAGCGGTGGCGTAGAGACCGGCGGCCCACGCCCGTGGGGGAAAGGGGATCAACAATCGTTCGCCAACGCCCTCGATCGGACCCTGTCGGGCTTACGCTAATCGTCGGTCAGTCGCTAAGGGCTGCGGAAATGTCCCGCTCGTGCTCTTCTTCCTGAATCAGGATGTCCTCCAACACCCGCCGGAGTCCGTAGAGCTTGAGGGCTTCCGCTTCGCCGATCCGATCTTGGTAGCTTTCGATGGCATGGCGCTCCCCCTTCAGATCTTGCTTCAGCATGCTTATGGCGTCGGGTGACGCTTCGACCGATTCGACGGCGATGGAGGGGGTTCCGCCGAGATAGTCGATCTGCTCGGCGAGGGAGATGGCGTGGGCCAGCTCTTCGTTGGCGTGGATGATCAACTCTTTTTGGATGGCGTTATATTTCGGACCGGTCATGACGGCGGCGTGCTGCACGTATTGGACGGCGGCGGCGTACTCCCATTCGAGGTCTTTGTTGAGTTTTGCGATCAACTCTTCCTTGGTAACGCTCATAGTCTCCCTTTTCACTGAAGATGTCGTCCCCCATTATAGTCCGTTCGCCGTACACTTGAAAGGGAGACCCCTTTCTCCAAGGAGCGTCGTATGAGGAGCTTTTCCGCACGGTCGATCATTGCCATCCTGGGGGGAAACAAGAACAGTTTCAAGCGTTGATCGACGAAGCGCTGGTTGTCGTTCGACACGATTACGAAGGGGTGATCCAGTCTCAGTGGCCTGCTCTTACCCTTTTTATGTTGATCGGGTAAAGCCTCTTGGCGCCGTCGTATTGAGCCCTTGGGCCGAGGCAAGCGCTCGACCGGCCCCGCGCATCACAAATTCTTGTATGAGATGCTGCGAGTGTAGCCGGTATGGGCTTTGCCATCGACTTCGATGTACGGATCCGGCCCAAAATAGTTAAGTGGCTCTCCGGCTTGAGCTGGGGAGAGAACGATATCTCTGCCGACGGAAAATCGAAGGCGGTTCTCGCAAATGGCGCCGTCGAAATAGGAAGCTTTGGAGGGATCTTTACTCGCTTCCGAAATATCTACCGGTATCCAGCCAATGCCCGCGATGAAATATTTGGCCCAACAATGATACCCGCCTTCTTTCGGTTCGATCTGATCTTTGCCCGGTTTTAGGGGATATCCCATTTCGAATATCACCGGAATGCCTTCCGCCTGCATCATCGATGCGAAAAGGGAGTGGAAGTCGGTACAGTTACCGGTACCCGACTCTCCAGCGCCAATGGTAAGGCAGACACGCTCAACGTCCCCTTTTCCCCAACCGGGGATTGATTTGTCATATTTCATGTTCGCCAAAACGTAGCGATAAATGGCGTGGGCCTTATCTTGAGTATTGGTTAACCCTTTGGTCGCTTCACGAGCCATCTTTCGCACCGCATCGTTGATGACGGCGTATTTCGACGGAGTCAGATAACGCCGGTACTGACCTTGGTCGGCAACCGCAGCCTCCTTGTTATGGGTCGACGGCATGCTCAATCGTTCTCGGCGGAGCACTTTATAGGTGACGCTGAAGGTAAAGTCTTTTGGCGCGTCGGTGTCGATTACCATCATTCGGTTCCCCCATGAGGAATCGTAAGTCACGCTAACCGGGTAAGGGGAGACGATGCTGGTATCGAGTATGGTTTGATCTTCGTCACTGACGGGGTATGGGGCCCACATTTTCAAAGATTGAGCGTCAGGGGGAAGATCTTTCACCTCAACGATATACGTGAGCGAAAAGCTGCGCACGGCGGCCTTGTTGTTGGCCACCGAGGGACCGGAACCGATAAGAAACGCCCCAATCAGGTAGACAAGGAGTCGGCCGGCGATAATCTTCTTCACAAGAAGCCCCTTTCCGCTCAAGCGAGGCGTGACCCTCTTATGCCAAGCAGTAACGACCGCTGACCATTGTTTGTTTCGCATCCACTATAGGCGAGCAAAATGTATACCTATTTCGCACGTGGTTTTCCCTCGTTTTACCCTATTTAGCGATGGAATGTTGGGCAAAACATTCCATCGTCCATGTCGTAACGTTTACACTTTAATGTTATGAGAAGCCGATCTGTCAGGTTCCTGAGGCGTATTTCTCCGCTGATATTTATCGATATAGGTGCAATGGGCCAAGCGTGTCACTGTTTTGGGACACAATCGGCGCGTGTCGATGACGGCTCTTTAATTGCAAGGTGACGTTGGTTAATCGAAAACAACTATCCCCAAAGGAGTCGCTTGAATGGAACTCTTCTACGACGATGCCCATGCCCAACCGGGAGTTGACAGAGAAGCAGTCAAGATGCCGATCATACTGAATACTTTTCTCATATTCACTTACGCCATGACCGCCCTTATCTTTGCGGCGACTCTGATGAACTTTGGCGTCGGCGTCGGTGACATCCGTTCGGTGATGATGGTGGCGGTGGTTAAAATGACCACCATGCCTCTTCTTTTTCTCTGGGTCGGCCTCTTGTTGGTAGATCGCAAGCATACGATTGGCATCGTTAACCTCTGGACGCCCCTTGCGACTCTCGCTATTTTCAGCGCTCTTCCTCTGCTCCCGTTCTCCGATAGGTTTGTTGGCGGCATGGGAATAATGGTCGCGTTGGTCAGTGCGATCTTCGTTTTCGTGGAATCGAAAAAGATGTATATGATTCAGCAATAAAAAGCCCTCGTCGCTTTCCCAATCCGGCATGGCTCAGGTGACAGGCCGGATTTTTTTATTCCCGCCCCTTTCCTTTGAATCCCTCATGTTCGAAGAGTCCGTATCCTTGTTTCATCGATTCCGAGTAGAAGAAATTGGGGTCGTATTCTTTCTCTTTCCAGATATAGAAGTCGGGCCGCTCGATTTCGTCGTATTCGAGAATGCTGACCGGCCCGCCACCATCCTTTCCACCGTTGGTCATGTGTGACTCAACATGATCATGGAATATGAAGAGGCCCGGATTATTGGCCTCGACGATGAGGTCATACCGTTCACCAGGACCGAGAAGGAGGGTGTCGACGAAGTAGGGGGAGGGGAGTGGTCCCCCATCCTTATGGGTCACCAACATGTCGTGGCCGTGCAGGTGAATGGTGTGGAATCCGCCACCGGAGCCGAAGAGACGGAGGCGAACCACATCCCCCTTCTTGACGCGAAGCGGTTGCGTTATCGGAAAACATTTGGCGTTGAGGGAAAAATGGTCGGGGAAATCGCGCGGCGCTCCCCCTTGTCCCCACATTTGCGAGAAGGCGCTGTCCCAGGTCGAGAACATCATCAGCGCCTCTTTCGTCACCCGCTTCTCGTTTTTCGTCGGTCGTAGGGGGTCGACGACGATAGGACCCCACATTCCTCTGATACCGACATGTTCGCTCACGTTTACATGGCAGTGGTACCAGAGCGTGCCGCTTTTCTCGGCTTTCCAGCGATAGGTAAAGGTTCCTCCGCCGGGACGGATCTCTTGCTGCGTGATACCGGGGACGCCGTCGTGCGTCCAGTTGTCGGTCTGGTAGACCCCGTGCCAATGGATCGTATGAGGCATCATGGTCTTGTTGGTGACGTGGACGACCACATCATCCCCTTGGCGTACATGGATTAACGGGCCCGGGACCTGCCCGTTGAAGGCGAAAACCCTATAGTCCATCTCCGGCGCCACTTGAATGGTCCGCTCTTCGATGGTCATGGCGAATTCGCGTGTCTCGGCCTGCGCCGCAGAGGAACAGAAGCAGGTGACGGTGAAAAACGTACCTATGAGAACCTTGAACGATTGGCCAAGCGATCGCACCATGATAGATACCCTTTGTGGAGATCACCGATCAACGGTATCGGAGGCGTCCTTTATGCGACGTCTCATCTCATCGGGAGACAGCGTGATGTCAAGTTGATCGATGAGAGTGAGTCGAGCCGCGTCAACCAGAATGATATAGCCGGTTCGTTTGCTGTAGGTGAAGAGATCTTCGATACCATATCCTGCCGCCACCTCTTTGGCGATAGCGACGCCGAGATCGTCGGTCAGGTCAAACCTGACATGCCGAATCGAAGGGGGACTCCCCTCCTTCAGCTTTTCGAAGATGGGACCCATCTTCTTGCAAGCGGGTCACCAATCGGCGTGGTAATAGAGAACGAGTACCGCAGGAGAGGAGACCTCACGGGCTTTGCCGGCCGCCGCCGAATCGGATGAGAGAAACGTTAAAAACAGAATGGCGGCGACCGAATTCAACCGGACCCTTCTCATCGCAGGGCGGTACGGATGTCGAGAAGCTCTACCTCAAAGGTAAGGGTCGCGTCGGGACCGATGACTTTTCCAGCGCCACGCTCGCCGTAAGCGAGAGACGCGGGGATGTAGAAAATATATTTCGACCCGAGCGGCATCAGTTGCAATCCCTCTTTCCAACCGGGGATGACGCTATCGAGACCGAAGACCGTCGGCTCTCCGGCGTTATAAGAGCTGTCGAACTCGACTCCGTCGAGGAGCATTCCACGGTAATGGACCTTCACCTCGTCACCCGGTCGGGGACGCGCGCCGTCTCCTTTTCTGACCACTTTGTACTGCAATCCGCTGGCGGTGGTGACGACCCCTTTGGCCGTTTTGTTTTTAGCGAGAAACGCCTTTCCATCGCGGCGATTCTTTTCCCCTTCGGCTTTGGCCCAAGCCGCTTTCTCAGCTTCCTGCTGCTTTTGGAAAGCGATGAGGG
The DNA here is from genome assembly GCA_942491805.1 of Nitrospinota bacterium. Lineage (GTDB taxonomy): Bacteria > Nitrospinota_A > UBA7883 > UBA7883 > JADGGD01 > JADGCD01. The sequence goes on along the minus strand of CALOCG010000029.1, from coordinate 185,261 downwards.
TCTCTCGCATTTCATCCATGGTGAGAAGAGAGGGGGCGCCAGAGAAGGCGTCTTGTACCCCATCAGCCACCACGGCGATGTTGAGATCGAGTTGATCCCGTTTGAGATTCGACCCGATCTGCTGGCCAACGCTGTAGCTTAGTTTCTCCTTGAACGTCGACAACCCCCCTTGGTCTTGGGAGGTCGCCGAAGCCGTCGGAACTACGCCGATGCATAACGTAGCCGTCAACAATCCTATGATGTTCGCTCGCATATCCCTCCTTTGCGATGGCGATCAGAAAAGCGGATGGATCGGTTTGTCGAATCCAAAACGTTTTTGCTCTTTGCCGGTGCTTCCGATTAGCCGCCATACTCCATCTTCTTTGGCGAGAATATGGTCGCTGTTGATCCAGTAGTCGAGCGCGATGGCGACCGCTTTGTCCTCGCCGATCGGCGTTCCCATGAGGATACCACTGCAACGGATGATCATGACCGGGCTATTCTTGTCCTCGGTGATGATTCGCATGTTGTGTTTGGTGTAGAGGTGATCGAAATCTTTGAATATCCGTTTCCAGATCGGGATCAGCGACTCTTTGTTGTGGGGGCCGTTGATATAGCTGTCTGAGTAGACGGCCATGACTTTGTCCATACTTTTGGTCTCGATGGCCAATTCCGCGTTATGGAAAAAGGTCGAGAGTTCGGCCAAGAGCTCTTTCCCGTATTTCTTTTCGGTGGCGCCGTCGAAATGGACCTCATGTTCGTCGGCCATCTGGTGCTCGGCGCGAGCGTTTCCGGCGATCATGAGGGATAGAGCGATGGTGGTGAATAAGAAAGGCCTGAACCATGATGGTCGAACGTCGATGTTCGTCGATGCGATGCGATTCATAATGAAAGATCCTTTCGTGTGCGTGTGAACGACGGTCACTCTTTAAACCGACCCGCTTTCGTGACCCTTCTTCATCCCTTGCGCGAAAGGGAGCGAGGAAAGAGCCTCGTCGAGCGCCTGTTCATTGACGATGCGGTATCCATGCTCTCTAGCATACGCCTCTACGGCGATTGACGCCATCCCCCTGATAGGTTCGGGGGCTTTTTCCATCCGTTCTCGCGCTTCAGCGGACCAACCAAGTTTTTGACCCATGGTGTCGGCCATATAACCTTTGAAGCGTGAGACGATCGGTTCGTTTTGATGTTCCCGCTCATTGAGCAAGGAGGTGATCTTGTCGATAACCTGCGCTTTTTCAGGCGAACGCGAGAAGAGCTTGGAGCGGGCGGTATCCCACGCTTCCATCTTCAATTCGCCGAATCCCATTTTCTTTATTCTTCTGCTGGCGAGCATCATAGACTCGTCTCGTATCTCGGTGAGGAAAGAATCGTCGATGACCTTCTTTCCTCTTTCTCGCGCCCGTTTTTGCATCAGCTTTGGGATACCGGGGCGGACGAAGTCGGGCGCCTTTTCAACCCTCGCGCGAGCGGCGGGTTCCCATGGGATCTCGCTTGTCGCAGGTGATGCGATTGGCTCCGAAGGCTTTTCGGCGAACATGCGCGGCGACGGGGAGGCGGAGCGAAAATAATCAAGCGATATACGCGAGACCTGCTCGGAAATGGCCTTTCGTTCCACCCCCATCCGAACCATCGGCCGGCGAAGAAGGGAATCTTGTCGAGAAGAGCGAGTACGTCGTCGTCCCATGCAATGGTCGAGGGGGATTCGATACCGAACTTCGCGTCGGTGTCGACGGTCGTGACCGCCTCTTCCGTTCCCACCGGTTCGTAGACGCACCATTGATCTTCCCCCATCACCTCGCCGGTCGTCGCCGCCGCACGTGCGCGACAGCCGCCGCAGAGGAGCCGATACTGGCATCGCCCGCATTTGCCTTGATAGGTGGGGTCGCGGTATAGGGTCATGCCGGGAGCGTTATGCCAGATGTCGGCTAATGACTGTTCCGCCAGATTTCCGACCGGCGTTTCCATGTAAGGGCAGGGGGTCACCTGGCCGGAGGGGGTGATGCGCAAGTAGTGGGTTCCGGCTCGGCATGCGGCGACGTAGGTCGAGAGAAGGGGATCGCCCGGGTTGTTCCGGTGCAGGATCCTCTTGAAATGAGGAGCGCACTTGGGGCGGACCATCATGCCGGGGAACGAGGCGTGCTCCTTCGCCGCCCAATGAAGCGCCTCTTCGTACTGATCGGGGGTGATGTCGGTCATGCTCTCCCCCCTGCCGACACAGACCAGAAAGAAGAGATTGAAAACCTTGGCGCCGAGATGGTGGGCCCATTGCGCTATCAGGGGAATGTCTCTGAAGTTATCCTTCATGACGGTGGTCTGCACTTGTATCGAGAGGCCGGCGTCACGCGCTGCGGTAAGCCCTTCCATGGCTGCGGCAAGCGCTCCCGGACGTCCGCGAAACGTATCGTGCAACGTCGGATCGAGCGAGTCGATACTGATGCCGACGCCAGAGAGCCCCGCTTCTTTCAGCTCGAGGGCGTTTTCCCGGTCAAGGAGGGCGTTGGTGCCGAGCACCACCATTAACCCCGCATCGGCTCCCGCGGCGACGATTTCGACCAAGTCGTGGCGCATCAACGGTTCGCCGCCGGTAAGGATGAGCACCCCCTCCTTGTTGAGGGAGGCGATCTGGGCTACGGTCGCAAGGGCTGCGGCGGTATCGACCTCTTCCCCATCGCCGTTAACGCGTGCATTGGCATCTATGTAGCAGTGATCGCAGGAGAGGTTACATCTCCCGGTCAGATTCCACGACACGGCGTAGGGTACGAACGTCATCTCACATGCCCATCTTTTCGCGCGCCTCGACCATCATCTGTTTCGTAATCGTCGTCAGTCCGGCGTTGCGCGCGTTCTTCTCCATATGGCCGCGTATCATGTTTCGCACGAATCCAGGGGCTCGATTGAGCATTTCGACGGCTTCGTCGGTCCATGCCATTTCGGTAAGGGAATCGTCTTGGTTTTCGTCTGGCTTGATTTTGCGGCTGACCAACATCACGTTGCAGGGAGCGGAACGGAGAAGGTTTTCGGCGTTGGAACCGATGTCGGTTTCATCGACACAATGGGCGCCGACCTTTCCGATGGCAAGGAGCGCCACTTCTTTCCCCTTGAGCCACCGCAGGATTTCGTCATAAGCTTTGCCAGCCAGAAGCACCGAGGAGGGGGTTATCCCTTCTTTCTTCGCCATCCGAACGGCGGTGTCGAGATGGTCTTGGTAGATCTTTTCGAGTCCCGAATCGATGATCTCCTTGTGGAGCTTCTCTTGTTCGTCGAACCGGAAGGTCTTTCCCGCCTCTTCGGAGAGGACTTGGGCGATGTTATCGAACGCTTTGTAGTGGAAGTGAGGGTCGAAAACCGCCAAGGCCGTCATGGTGCAGTCGAGATGTTTGCACATGGCGATGGCCGAAGTGACGGCGGCGAACGACTGCTCGCTTCCGTCGACCCCCACCACGATGTGGCCGCCACGGATCGGCACATCGGTCTTCATGACCAGGGCGTCGATATTGATGCGGCGGGTAACCCGGTCACAGACCGATCCCAAAGTGGCGCTATCGACCTCACCGAGACCACGTGCGCCGATGGCCACCAGATCGTAGGCCGATGCGCCGATGTCCTTCACCAACTCGTGATAGTTCTTCCCCTCCATCATCTTCCGTTCGTAGGCGACGCCACCTGCGTCGCACTTGGTTTGGAAGACGTCGAGATAAGAATCGGAAATGACTTTGAGGCCACGCTCAATCAATTCGGCGTGAATATCACGTTGTTTTTGAAGCTCTTCAGGCTCCTGGTAGCGGGCCGGGAGGCCCGGCTCCATCTGAACGAAACGGGTTTCGTGAAGACGTGATGCGTAGACATGGTTCCCTACTACCATCCCCTCAAAGTGCTTCGCCAGCTCCAGAGCCCAGTCGAGCCCCCAAAGAGAATAGCGGGAATTATCCAGCGGTACGAGGATACGTTGATACATCTCTGGGGCGTCCTTCATTCTTGTCACTGTGATGCCCCCGATGAAAAGCAAAGACTATACCAACCCTGCTGGTCGGGGGTGATGCGGAAGGCTTCTCTTGATAAAATACCCTGAGACGGTGTTGGCATGTTCTGTGCTCTATCATCAATAAAGGATCATCGACATATGGCAATGCTGACTTTCTCGGGAAAAGTTGTGGCTACCTCCGCCGCTTTCGTTCTGGCGATGGTGGTGGGTGTGGGCGCAAGCATTGATAACCCGCTTCGAACGTGGACAATGCATCGCTTGCAAGCAAGTGGGTACGTCGATTACGAGCCGATGGAAGCCTACAAGATGGCCAAAAAGATATGTACGCAGTGCCATTCTGAAGAACGGATCAAGATGTATTGCCCCCGATGCGGCCCCCTTTGTGGCGGTGGTGCCTCACATGGAGACCTTTATCCAAAATTACCGGACCGTTCGTCCCGAGCTAGTTTTTATCGGAATCACCGAACCGCAAGCGGTCGCCATCACCCAAGTTTGGAATGCGTTAGTCGGTAACTGGGAAGCCGATTTCAGAGAACAAGATATGAAATCAATGATTGGTGAATATCCGTTGCTCTACGCGCTTTACAAAACTCCGATAGCCGAACGACCGATCGAGTCACATCTGATGAACTACGATAATCTGAAGATCGGGCATATGACCGGGGCGGAGGAGCTTCAGAAAGATCTGGGTAAAGGGGAGAAGGATTCCCAACCATAAAGGAAGAGGGAACGACATAAATGAACAGCAGACGTAACCAGTTCATTGTTCTGGCGGCCCTCGCTCTCATTCTCAATGCTCTGTTCAATCATTTCGACTCAAACGATTCATCTTTGAACAAAACATTAAAGGTTGGCGAGCGGTTCCCTGTCTATGAGGCGCAAAGTCGGTCGGGCGAGGTGCTGAACAATCGACGTTTTGATGGCAAACCGACAGTCTATTTCTTTTTCGCCAACTGGTGCCCCTGTTCGCACGAATCGATTCCGATCGTTCTGAGGGGTCTGGCCGACCTGCAGGAGGAGCTGGCTGTTGTCGGCATCGGTATTCAAGACCGGGAGGAGCGGATTGGTCAATTCGTCAAACTCCATAAAGTGCCGTTCCCGGTTATCTCCGGCGATGCGGCAGAAGAGATTGCAAAAATAAGTGGGGTCAAAATCACTCCGACCACCATCTTTGTCGATAGCGACGGAGTGGTTCGCTCTATTCATGTCGGCAAGATCGAAAACGATACGCAGATGTCCGATGGGCTCGAGGCCATTATAAAGGCGACCCCGGTTTCGCCCGAAGGAGGCGCCGTATGAGCTGGTGGGAAGCCTATCTCGGAGCCGTCGGAAATTATTTCTCCGTCTGGATATTCTGCTTGATGCAGATTATCCCCTTTTTCATCGCTATTATCGTCGGCGGGGCCACCAACGATAAGGGGAGCGGAGGCGGCATGCTTGGCAGGGCGGCGCTCGTTGCGCTCCTCTCCTTTGGCGGCTTCTCGTTAACGTTCGTTGGCCTGGGAATGACCGGCGAACCGGTGGCCCGCTTTCTCTTTCGATACGCATCCCTCTTCACGCAACTCGGCGCCGTCGCCATCGGGTTGACCGGACTGACCGTCGCGCAACTCTTCACCCTGCCCGATGATCGAAGGGGACGGCTTGCCAACGGCGCGTTGGCGGTCTTCTTTGGGATCGGGGTCGCCTTCGCTTACAAACCGTGCGTCTCCCCCGTCCTCACGGCGATCTACCGAATCGCCAGTGACGAAACGACCGCCTACACCGGGGGAGCGCTACTTTTATGGTACGCTGCGGGTATCGCGACGATCACGTCACTTGTGGGCGTCGGTCTCAGCTGGGGGATCGAAAAAGCAGGGAGTCCTCGCCTCAACGGGGGGATACGCATTCTCTCGGCGGGCGTGATTGTAATTCTGGCCCTCGTGATTATGACCGACAACATGACCGCGTATAAACGATTCCTCGTCGGACGTTTCGCCCCGGAAGTCGCCGAGGGCGCCCCATGAAGTGGCTTCTCCCTTACACCGTCGTCATTATGTTCTCGTGGACGGTTTTGTCCGGAGAGGCCTGCGCCGCCGACGCTCCTTTTGAAATCGCACGGATGAAAGTGACGATCATGCCGGAATACGATAGCCCGGCGACCCTCGTTATCGAAGAGGGAAAGTTCGCCGATAAAGGGCGTTTCCCGGCGAAGGTGACCTTCAATCTACCGTCCGAAATTACCCGTCTGACCGATGTATGCAGTCTGTCGCCGGGGGGGCATCACTTTTGTCAGCTTTACGAAATCAAGAGCGGCGTCGGCAAGAACTTTATCGAAATACGCCTTCCCTACGCCGACTTCTTTATCGACTACCAATACGCCCCTTACACCGTCGCTCCTAACTCCGTCCGATCTTTCGTCTATAACTTCGATCCGACGTACCTCGTCAGAAAACTTGAAGTGCACATACAGCATCCTGCCCGGTCGACCGAATTTAGCGTTACGCCGGCGGGGACGAAAATTTATGAGAAAGAGGGGCTCACCTATGAGGCGTTGGAGTTCGAAAACGTCAAAGCGGGCGTTCCTATCCCGTTCACCATCAGCTATTTCAAAGCCGGAGTGGCGCCGTCGGTGGAAGAAGCCTTCTCTGCGATGAAGACCCCCAATCTTTTCGAGGGTTCGACCGGGGAATGGCTCTTGGCTATCGGTGTGATCGTCTTGGGCGGAATCGCCTTTCTCCGTCGCCGTCGGCGTGGAAGGAGTATCGAATGAAAATTACGCTCTTTTCCATATCGTTTATTGCGGTGACCTTCTTTATGGGCGGGCGCTACATCTTCTACAGTTCGGCCCCCCCTCTGTCCGTGATGGGAGTCTCCCACGATCTCGCTTGCCCTTGCGAATGTCCGATGGTGTTGGAAGACTGTCATATGAGTTGCGGGCTCGAATGGAAAAACGTTATCGGCGGTCTTATTCAGGTCGGCTCTTCAAGCGATCAGATCACCGCCTATTTCTATAAACGATACGGGGAGCAAGCGCTTTTGACCCCCGCGCAACGATTCGCCGGCAAATGGTATCAGGTGACGAGAGGAGGCTATCCGTTACGCGAGATGGCTCTCTTCGTTTTGATCGTAGCGGTATGGACCGCCATGACCTATCTGCTATTGACCACCGTGGCCGAAAAGATCGGATGGATACGACCAGCCGGAGGTGATCGATGATCGAAATCGCGCTGGGGATCATGCTGATGGCCGACGTCGCGTCCGATCGGGTGACGATACCGGAGGGTGAAGCGAAAGTCGGCGCCGATATGGGGGAGATCGCCGCAGTTCTGGCGGGAACGGGAGCGCGTCCGGAATGGTATGCCGACGAGTCGCCGAAACGAACAGTGGCGGTTCCGTCGTTCGCCATCGATCGGTATGAAGTGACCAATGACCGCTACCGTGGTCTAAACCATGATCACCTTTTCCCCCCCAATCTATCCGATCACCCGGTGGTGAACGTCACCTTCGCCGAGGCGCAAGCCTTCTGCGAAAAAGCGGGGGGACGCCTTCCCACCGAGGCGGAATGGGAACGGGGAGCGCGCGGTGATGATGGCAGTATCTATCCTTGGGGAGATACGTTCGACGAAACGGCGGCGGTCTATTCCGGCGCCGCCGGGGGGGAGGCGCAGTTAAAGGTCGGTTCGTATGCGTTGGAGGTTTCGTCGTCGCAATCATTGGGGGGGACGCGACCGGTCGGTTCAGCGCCTCATGGGGCAAGCCAATTCGGTCTTTCGCATATGGCGGGGAATGTTTGGGAGTGGGTCGATGGGTATTACGACGAGAGCAAGGGACTACGCCTTTTAAAGGGGGGGTCGTGGCTCACTCCGGCGGCCAGTTTGAGAGCCTCGACGAGGCTCGGCGACCCGGGCGTAAAGAGGTATAACGATTTTGGATTTCGCTGCGCCTACGACTTGCCATGATACGAATATTCCTTGTGGCGGTTCGTTGGGCCGCCGTCGCTATGGTGATCACCCTCGTCTTGGGGGGAGGATTTCTTTTCACGCAGTACCGAAATATGGACGAATTCTCTCGTGACATAGAAATCGCCTACGATGCGGCGCGTATAAATCTTTATCGATGGCAGGTGATCGAACGGCTCGAACCACGTGAGATTCGCCAGGTCTATCAGCGCTCGTGTTATCGGCAATGTCATGGTGAGGCGGTGATGCTCACGACGGTTCTGTCGCCGGCAGGGTGGATACAGGTGGTCGAGCGGATGCGGGTCAAGAAGGGGGTCGATATCTCGGGACGCGAGGCGGATCTGATCATTCAATACCTCGAAAACGAGTATCCGGTGGTCCGTTCCCCTTATTCCTACACCGTTCGAAAGCAAACCCACGACGCCGTTTGGCGGAACGATGCCGGCGAGGGGGATATCTATGCCGACATCATCTATGCGACGCCTGAGTATCTACGCTCTATCGGTATGGCGCAGCAGATCGAAGAGTACGAAGTGAGGGAGTACCACGTCTTTATCATCAGCTTGACGGTGCATGAAGGGGTGGTTCCAGCGTATGACATGGACGCGATTAGCTCTCTTGTCGTCGACGATTTCGAGGAAATCCAGACAGCCCCGCCCTGGTCGTTGCGGTTCGAAACCGCCGACCGGCATCACTACGAGGCGATGATCCGGTTTCCCCGCATGGATAGGGGGGAGCCGAAGAAGCGTCTCACCTTGCGTCTGAAAACTATCGGAGGCGCTCCGCTACGAGAATATACGTGGGATTTCCCTCTTAATTATCCTGATGAAGTCGAGGAGTCGCGCGATGAAGGAGGGGAGTTATGATCCGACTGAAGAGGGTGATCATCGCGTTCGCGGTGGTGGCGATGAGCGGTTGCGTTCAAACGGAAATGGCCGCCCCCAAACCGATGCGCGAGACGAAAGCTCCACTCTTTACGCTGGCCGATCATGACGGAGTAGAGAGAGCGTATACAAAAGGACCTGCGGTGATTAACTTTTGGGCGACATGGTGTATGCCGTGCGTTAAGGAATTGCCGTTGATCGAGCGCCTGTATCGCGCCGAAAAAGACGGGGAGGTGCAGGTCATTGGGGTGAATGTGAAGGAATCGCCGGAAGTGGTCGCTTCATTCATTCGGAAGAAAGGTTACACCTTTCCGACGGCGCTCGACCTGACCGGCGCCACGGTCGACGATTATCAGGTGTTCGGTTTGCCGAGCACCTATTTTATCGATAAGAACGGGATGATCGTCAAAAAGCATATGGGGGAGCTGAACGGGGAGCTCCTTCATGAAGGACTCTCCCTTATCGCGCCATAGGGGAACGGTTCGTCGGACCACCCAGTGTCGGCAGGGTAATGGCGATGGTCGTTCCTTCTTTCACGCGCGATTCGATGGTGATGGTTCCGTCGTGACTGTCGACAATGTGTTTCACAATGGATAAACCAAGCCCGGTTCCCGATTTCTTGGAAGTGAAAAAGGGATCAAAGATAAACGGTTGGTGTTGTTCCGATATTCCGTCACCGTCATCTTGGACGAAGATGCTGATCATTTGATTTAAACCCTTCTTTACCGGATGAGCGCCGATCTTAATGCACCGCTTCCCCTCACCCGATTGTATGGCGTTCATGATCAGATTGACGAAAACCTGGCGCATTTTCGCTTTATCGACCATCACGAGGGGTAATGTGGGATCGTAAAGTTCCTCGATGACGATCTCTTCCGTGATGTAGCCTCGTAATGTTTCGAGAGCGTCATGGACGATGGGCTTGATATGAGTACGTTTCAGTTGAAGGGGAATCGGTTTAGCGTATTCCAACATTTCGTTGACGATACTTTCGATCGTCAGGACTTCTTTCTCGGCGATGAGGAAATGCTCACGGTCGATATCCTTCGGCTGAAGTCGATTCATCAGTATCGCCAGATTCATCTTCACCGATGAGAGGGGGTTTCTTATTTCGTGGGCGATGCCGCTCGCAAGTCGACCGAGAGAGGCGAGCCGCTCTTCGTTTTTGAGTCGTTCGATGAGCCCTTGATTTTCGGTAATGTCTCGAATAATTCCCATAATGCCGATAATCTGTTCGTTGTCATCGTGCAAGAGCGACGAGCTGACCTCGACCATATGAGCTTTTCCGTTTTTGTCGAGTACTTCCATTTCAAAAATGCGTTTTACGCCGAGTTTCGACGGTTCGGAATAGCGCTTGCCGATCTGCTTGGTGTTGAGAATATTCAATAACGGTTGACCGATAAGCTCGTCCTTATCGTAGCCCCACTCGCGGATATTGTCGTTTATATAGATGAATTTCCCCTCCATGTCGATGGCCCAAATCAGATCGTGGGCGTGATCGAGGAGGCGTTTGTAGAATTGAGGAATCATCGTTTTTCCGGAAAAAACATGTTGTCGATAAACCGGTTAAAGAAATCGGGATGTTCGGCCAGATTGACATGCGTCATCGATTGCGCCAGTTCGTCGGAGCGAAAGAGCCCTTTCAGCGAGAGCAACGCGCTGATGGCGCCGAGGCCGGCGCTGTTTCGTACGACGTGGAATGTCGCCTGAGGCCAGTCGGGCAACATGCCGACCTGTATGGCGTTCTCGATGTTGAGCGAAAAACCGAACGATCCGGAAATGTAGACATTGCGGATGTCCACCGGTTTTATCCCCGATTGTTCTAACAAGAGGGCGAGACCGGTCTTGAGAGCCGAGAGAGCCTTTTGCGCCTCTTCAATATCTTGCGTGGTGAAAAGTATGGCTCGATAGTGGGCTGTCGCCTCGCGGGGGACGATAACCACATGGCGTTCGGTCACATTCGTCCACCCTTCCTTGGCATGAAAACGCCCGCGGGAATCGATGATTCCGTGCCGTATAAATTCGGCCAGCGTATCGACAATCGACGGGCCGCAGAGTCCGAGAGGGGCGACGGAGCCGATGGTCGTGTAGGTCGCTTCACCACGGGCGTTGAAAGAGAGAGTGTCGATGACACCCCGCTGGTAACCGACGGAGCAGCTCATGTGATAGTTTTCGAATACCGGCCCGGCCGCTACCGACGTACAGTAGAGGCCGTTCTTCCCCCCCATAACCACTTCGCCATTGGTGCCGATGTCGATAAAGAGTGATGGCGCTTCTTGTTCCGCGATACCGGTAGAGAGAATGCCTGCCACGGTGTCCGAACCGACGAACCCTTTCACTGACGTCGGAGCGATAATGAGGCACCTCCGGTTCGTTCCCAATCGTAAAGAGCCGGTCAGCGATTCGGCGATGACTGACAACCGTCCCGAGATGCTCGATGTAAAGGGGGCGCGGGCGAGATGTTCGGGGTCGAGTCCGAAAAAGAGGTGGGTAATCACCGGGTTGCCGACGACGGTCAAAGCGTAGATCTGCCGTTCTTGTATGGAATGATCTCTTTTGAAATCCTTGATGAGGCTATTGATGCCGCTTATGAGGCAGTCTTGCAAACGCTGGAGAACCTTCGGGTCTTTCGCCGCCTCCGCCCGGCTAATGATATCGGGCCCCCATTCCATTTGTAGATTTTCGCGTACTCCGACGGCGATGATTATGCCGGTCGTCAGATCAATAACGTAACCGGTGAGGCTGGTGGTTCCGGCGTCTATCGCTAACCCGAGTAGACGGGGATTGTCGGTGACGTCGAGCGCCAATTCGTCGATTTTACTGGAGACCATATAGAGAGGGGAGCGCCCATTCTCTTTCAGGTGTTGGAAACGCTTCAATATGGATGCAGGGAGGGACGGTGGGCAAGAGTCCCCTTTTTTAATCTCCGCCGCTACGACGAAGGGGTCGAAGCCGTAGAGAGCGAGCTGTTTGTCGATGGAGGTTTCAAGCAGCGCCGGGTCGGGCGTGAGGCTGTTGGGTCTGACGCGAGTTCGTTGCGGAATATAGATCGTCACGTCTTCCGTCGCTCGGGCTCGACAAGAGAGACGCTCTCCTCCTGACGCTTCCGGCTCATTCCACTGATGCGCGTGGAGTTGATGCCGTTCGATCTCATCCGGTGGAGAAGCGTCTCCTTTGCGGAGATACACGAGACAGCTCCCGCACGACCCGGTGCGGTTACAGTGGCTCGTTATCGCCACGTGCGCCGTTCGTAACGCGTCAAGCAAAGGAGCCCCGTGGGGAAGCGTCGTTTTGATCCGATGAGGCAGGATGGTCACTTCGAAACCGGGGTGGCCGCCGATGCGAGTGTAGGTGATTTCTTCTTCGCGAGCCGCTTCCATGAGAGCGCGAATGTTCGGCTCGGTCGCGTTGAGGGGAATCTCGCACCCGGCGCCCAAGATGAACCGCTCGGTGGATCTGCTAATGGTAAGAAGGCGCTTCGCTTCGGAACGTATCTCGTCGGGGTTTCCTTCGACAAAAAGAAGGGGGCGGATATTGCCGTTCACCGCCACGGGATAGGCCTGCTCCAGCGCCTGTTCCACCGGCACCATATAATCAATGGTCATTATATCGGGGCCGAGTTTGGTGAAGAGGGATCGGTTGGTATGGATCGGCCCGGCGACCGAGTACCAAGTGATGGTGGCGGGTGACCGACGTTTCGCTTCGGCGAGGAGGGAACGGACCGCCTCCATCTCGAAATTGGCGAATATCTTCTCCGGGAGAACGGACGGGGAGGCGAGCCGGGTCGAATACCATAATGCCGTCGACCCCTTCATTCAGAAGAGCCCGCATCACAATGGCCGACACATTGCGGCAGAATAAAAGAGCTCGCCTGAATTCTTCGGGGGTATCGACGATCGCGTAGAGCATCTTTTCGATATCCATTACACGAGCTAAAATCGTCATGGGGCCGGAGACGCAAGCTATGACGGCGCCTTTGCGTTGCACCTTTTCAACCATGATGCGAGCCGCTTTCAGCAATTCGGGGAGTCTGCCGGTGACGCTCGGATCAGGTAATGGAAGGAGGGGAATGTCGCTGATATTGGTCGAAGCCGGTTTCGTTACGTGGGGGTAGTTATGCTCAGGATACTCGATCTGGCAACCGAGCGCTTCGGCCTCCACGCAGAGATCGGCCATAACGAAAAGGGCGTCGTGCCCGAAACGACGCCATGCCGCAAGCTGGCATCGCGCAAGCGTCTCGCCGGAGGTTACGTAGGAGCGGACCGATTCTCCAGCCAAGGGAGCGGTCACCCCAAAGAGTTCCGGGACGACCGGAGGCCGGTCGGTCGGTTGCGCCCGAATCACCGCTTGTAACCGTTGCAATCCGTTCATCAGATATCCCGGATAAGTGGGGGCAGGGGAGCTACGGCGCTTTTCGTAAAGTAATCGAGACCGTCGAAAGCGTCGGTCGCTTTGTAGTCGATTGACAAAATGCTTGCAGAGCTTTGGGCGACCGCCGCTCCGCCGCCAATTATTTTCACATGGGGCAATCCACGTTTATCGAGCAGTGGACGTATCTCTTTGATTTTGCCGAGGCATATGGTCATCAAGCTGGACACACCGATATAGTCGGCTTTTTCTTTTATCGCCGCTTCGACAAAGGTCTCGACGGGCACGTCTTTCCCGATATTGACCACCTTGACGTCATTGAAGCGAAGTAGTGTCGCCATGATATGTTTGCCCAAATCGTGGACGTCCCCCTCGATGGTGCCGATAACAATGGTGCGGGAGGGAGGGCTTGGGTGCGAACGTTCATAAGCGGCCGCCATCTTGTCCATTTCACTTTCGAGATGCCGGGCGACACATTCGTCGATCACTTCCACCATCGCCCGACTGGCCAAAAGGACGTCGAGAAGCTGGAAGTTTTCTAAAGTGCATTTGTTACGAAGAACCTCAAGTCCGACGGAGAGTGAATCGACGATGCGGGGCACGGGCACTTTCTTGTCGAGAAGTTTTCCCGATAACGATACGGCATGGACGTTTTCGCCGTGTTGTACAAGAGACGAGAGCTCTTTGAGTAGAAGAGAAACCTCATCCTCATTCATGGGAGTATCGTTTTGGCGCAGAAGAGGAGGCGTTCATCCCAAAACCAGAAAAGAGCTTTTCCGGTTTAAGCCCGTATTTGACAATTTTTCTTTCAAGACGTGGCCGGGTAATGCCGAGAATGTCGCAAGCCTTACCTTTGTGCCACTGGGTATAGTCGAGCGCGAGTTGAATCTGTTCCTTCTCGATATCGTTCAGCGAACGGGGTCGATAGGCGCCCTGCGCGGAAGAGCCGGGATGGACAGCATCGGTGGTGGGCGTCTTGACCTCCGGCTGAAGTTCGCGAAGCTCCGGTTTGATGATGGTACGGAGATGCGCCAAAGTGATGTTGTCGGTATTGGACATGATCACCGCATTCGTCAGTGTGTTCTGAAGCTGCCGAATGTTGCCTGACCACTCTTGCTCTTTTAAAAAGGTCAAAGCGTCTTGGGAAATATATTTAATCTCTTTTCCGATATTGACGCACGTAGAGCCGATAAAAAAGAGGGCCAGATCGGGGATGTCCTCTCGCCGATCGCGCAAGGGGGGGAGGTGCACGCTGATGACGTTGAGGCGGTAATAGAGGTCTTTGCGGAACCGTCCTTCCGAAACAAGCTGCGCAAGATCGCGGTTGGTGGCGGAAATGACCCGGCAATTACTCCGGAACGTCTCTTTTCCTCCTACCAGTTCGAATTCCCGCTCTTGCAACACCCGCAAGAGCTTCGCCTGGAGGTTAATGTCCATCTCGCCGATTTCGTCAAGAAAGATGACGCCATTTTTCGCGAGGGCGAATTTCCCCTCTTTTCTCGTCACGGCGCCGGTGAAAGCCCCTTTTTCATGACCGAAGAGTTCAGATTCAAGAAGGGTGTCGACGATCGCCGAACAGTTTATGGAGATGAACGGTTCCGATGCGTCGGAACTACTTTGATGAATGGCTCGGGCGATTAATTCTTTGCCGGTGCCACTTTCACCCATAATATGAACCGTCGTTCTGCTCATCGAGACCATGCCGACCGTTTTGAAAATCTCTTTCATTACGGGGCTTTTGCCGATAAACTGCGGTTTGGGCGAGCTCGGCAGGGGAATGGGGATCATGGAGGCATCGCCAGCGTCGTCGTTGTTGAGGAACTGATTTCCTTTTACGACGGCTGCGTCGATCTCTTTGATATCGATCGGTTTGTAAATGTATTCACCGACACCATTCTGCACGGCTCTCACCGTCGATTCCATGTCGGGATATGCAGTAACGATGATCGAGTAGAAACGCCCCTTTTTACGATAGATGTTCTCTAAAATATCGAGGCCATTCGCATCGGGGAGGCGGATGTCAAGTATGATAATACCTGATTCGAGTTCTTCTATGAGGGCCAAGCCTTCGGCGCCGGTGTGCCTTTGGTGCACCACATACCCCTGGCACTCAAAATGAAGTGTCAGGGTCTTGCGGATCGACGTGTCGTCGTCGATTATGATAATCGGTTCATTCGCCGTCGTCACCATCGGGGCACCATCAATAGTTTCGCTCAAAAGGCCTTCGCCGTGCGCAAAGAAGCCCATCTATCTCACCATCCAATAAAAGGCAATGATGCCCGCAATGATGAGGTTGATCGCTACCGCAATATGGACAAGGTAATCAAGTAAGGTGAACTCTTTCTTTCGCGTAAACGACAAAAAGGAATCTATCATCTGATTTAACATTACGTTCAATCCTTCCTGCTGTCAATAAGGTACGGTTGGGGCAAATATTGGGTACGCCTTGTAACTGCTGAAATATCAGGGCGTGACCTAGTTATTGCCTGATAGAGATTTATTTTATGCAATCTGCACGCCATTCCGTTCAATCGATCTGCGGAACAGGTGTGATCGAATTAATCGGTTATTCGCCGACGGGAAGAGTCACGATGACTCGGCTCCCCTTGCCGGGGGAGCTCTCAAACGTGATTTTACCGTGATGCGCCTCCACTATGCCGAGAGTGGCTGCGAGGCCGAGTCCACGCTGAGATGCCCCTTTTTTGGTCGAATAGAACGGGTCGAAAATCTTTTCAATCTCGCTGGCCTCGACCCCTTTGCCGTTATCCGAAATGGATATGGTCGCTTCCTTTTGCGCATCGCCGGATAGGTCGATGGTAAGGTTTCCGCTTTTCCCATTCACCGCTTGGCACGCATTCATGATCAAATTCAGAAGGACCAGCCGGAGGAGTCGTTCATCACCTACGATTGATCCGTCATATTCACCCCTGTTAAACAGTGTCGTCAGGTGGGCTTGTGAAATGAGGTGCTCAAGCATAGACATTGTCTCTTCGATGAGGTCGCCGAGTTTTACTTTTCCAAGAGAAAGCGTTCCCGTTCCCGCAAAATAGGAGAGATGGTCGAGCGCGCTCCCGACGGTGGCCAAACCCCGCCTGATCTTTTGTATCCGTTTGGAGGTCCGTGGCGTGACTTCGTTGTTCTCGCAATCATTAAGGAGAGCTTCAACTTCAGTAAGCGAATCGATAGATAGCTGGTGGTAACTTTGCAAAAGTTGACGGATCGATTCTGCTTTGACCTTTGAAACCAGTTCGCCATCGTGCTTTCGCTGTGCGTTGAGTATCATGCGAAATGCGATAATGCCGAGGAGCAGAGTAAAGAGCGTGAGCGCGACGCCATAGCTGCCGACGACGACCCGATAATCGCTCAACGGTTCGCCGGTCTCCTCCGGATCTTGGGTGGTGAAAATCCGCCACTTCTTTTTACGGTAGCTGTCGGGATGAACTCTAAGGTCGGTAAGGTCGACGCGAGCGAAGCCGATGATGGCGTTTGAGAAGTCGTGACTCTTTTCGTCCGACCTGAGCCAACCGTTTTCTTCCGCCCCTATTTTGTCGAATAACGAACGATCAATATGATGCGCCGTGAGCTGATAAAGAGAACAAAAAAGGATCGTCGCGTCTGAATCGACCAGATTGTTATGCCCCGTGCTCCCCATGCGCAAACCGCGTACACGGTCAAAAAGGCGATCGACACTACTGGAAAGGTGGATAACGCCGACGGGTTTCTCCGCACTGTTGAAGGAGGGAGTAAAAATGTCGAGTCGAAATCTGACATCGTCGTCTCCCGATCCGGTGACGACATCGACATACGCTTGTCGCTTATGGAAGAAGTCGCTCGGCAAGGGAGGAAGGGGGGGGGCGCCCCTGACGATGTCGCTGGTGAAAACGGTATCCCCATTGACTCGATAGATATTTATGACCGAGTCACGGGAAGCGAATTCCGGCATGACGATCTTCCGAAGTGTCGCGATCTCCTTTGGACTCGATTGGGACGGCTCCAGTAGAAGGGCTCTGACGGTAGGGATTGAAGCGAGCCAGAATGACATTGATATCTTGTCTCGAAGGCTGATTTCTATCTCATTCGCCGCGAACGAAGAAACTTCTTTGAAATATTGACCGCTCGATTCGATCATTTCTCTCTTACTTTCGTAATAGATGACGGCCAGGCCAGACAACGCTGGCCCGAGACCAATGACGAGCAGTATGAATATGATAATGAGACGGAGCCGGTTGTATGCGGCGTCGGATTGGTTGCGCGAGCGGTGGATGAAACCGGTTTTGAGAGGTTCCAGCATAGTTCCGAACATTAGATTCATAGGCTCGCTCACGAAGGCATGGAAAAAGTCGCCCTCCCTAAAAGAACAATAACTATGCCAACACGATATGAGAAGGCGGCGGTCCATCTCTAAAAGCGTATACCGCCGCTTCAAGCCGCATTCATATCAACGAAACGCATCGTCCCCGATGAGCGCCTCGGGCGCTCCCCCTTTCCCTAGTCTCTGTTTTCATCAATAAAGAGAATAACAAGAATGGATTGAACGATCTGTTCGCTTGTTTCATTCATATCGGTATGTCTATTGGGCAACGATTATGTCTCATTTCGGATACGTTTTGCTGTGGGGCACGCTGTTCGCCTCTCGCGGAAAATTCACCAAAACGTCTCCAGTTGCGTTCAATCGACTCTTCTTTTACCCACACATCTCTTGCCGCAGCTAAAAGGCATACCACTTGCTATAACGTCTGGTTCAACAGGGACGCATGCACCGAGAGACACTCTCTTTTTGTCTGTCGTGGCTTGCTCTATAAGTCGAGGGGCTAAATGAATAACAAGATTTTCGTCTTCTCCGTCACTTTGATTGGTTTTTTGGCGCTCTTCCTCGTCATGGATCAGCTCCTTCAAAGCTGGCAGGGGCTTGAGCTTTTCCCGTCTGGGGAGGGGCATTGATATGGACCGCTCAGCAAGAGTGACGAAAGGAACATCATGGGAGCGTTGATGAAGATTTTTCCTTTGAGGGGGGAAAGAGTGTTTCGCCAAGGGCTGATCACTCTTTTATTGTTTGTTGGAATCATGGGGGTCGGATTGCCGTCAGGCGGTTCCGATCTCTCCGCTGGTGTCGCGTGGGCGAACGAGGAGGCGGCGGAAGTGGCCGCCACCGACGAGGGAGGTGAAGTCGAACCCGACTTCTGGACCCCGCGACCTCCTCCCAAGCTTGAGACCAAAGATTATCCGCTTATCAGTGGGTTCAACAGCCGAGTCTCGGTCTGGTTCGCCGCCCAGCTCCATCTCTTTTTCGCCGCCTTCGTATTGGGCGTCCCCATGTTCGTATGGGTCATTGAGCTGATCGGCGTCATTACCAAAGACGAGCGATACGACAACATGGCCCACGAGTTCATGAAGGTCGCCATGACCGGCTTCTCGCTCGCGGCGAGTTTCGGCGGGCTGCTCTCCATTATGCTGGTCGTCTTCTATCCCGACTTCATGAAGTATATGGTGGGCATTTTCGGCGACGTAATGATCTATTACGCCCTTTTCTTCTTCGCCGAAAGCTTCTTCGTCTACACCTACTACTACGGTTGGGACCGAATGTCCTCGGGCCGAGCCAAGACGACCCATCTCGGTCTTGGCTTGGGGTTGAACCTGTCCGGCATGGTGCTGATGCTCCTCTCCAACTCGTGGGCCTCCTTCATGATGGCGCCGTCGGGCTTGAACGAGTCGGGTGTCTTTATGGGAGACGTCTGGGCCGCCATGAACGGGCATCTCTGGCACCCGCTTAATATCCATCGGGTCATCGCCAATATCGCTTACGGTGGGTCGCTTACCGCAGCCTACGCCGCGTTTAAAGTTCTGACCAGCACCGACAAGGAATCCCGGGCTCACTACGACTGGATGGGGTATACCTCGTTCATCATCGCCATGGTCGGTCTGCTTCCCCTGCCGTTCGCCGGATACTGGCTGACGAAGGAGATCTACGACTATTCGCAACAGATGGGTATCACCCTGATGGGAGGCGCCTTCGCATGGCTCTTCATCATCCAGGCGGTTCTCATCGGCGCGATCTTCCTTTCGTCGAACTACTACCTCTGGTGTAGCCTGGGTCGCTCGGACGGTTCCAAGCGATACACGTTTATGATCCAGCCTCTGGGGGTCGTTATCGTCATCGCCTTCCTGATGTGGTTCACTCCCCACACCATGATCATGACCTCCAAAGAGCTGACGCAGATCGGCGGAGCGCATCATCCGGTGCTCGGATATCTCGGTGTCATGGCGGCCAAGAATACGGCGGTCAACATCTTGATTCTCGCTACCTTCTTAAGTTTCCAGATTTTCCGCCGCAGCGCCATCCGGGCGACCGGCGCCAGCTTCTGGGCGAGGAACGGAAGCACGATTCAGGTGGCGCTCTATTCGGCCGCTATCGTCAACATCATCTTCCTCGGAATCTACAGTTACTTCCTGCCGGCCAGCATACGAATCGGTCTGTCGGTTCCGCAGGTTTGCACCACGGCGGTGGTTCTCATGCTGAGCTTGGCCATCGACATCGTGATGTTCAAAGAGAAAGAGGACGTCGGGGAAACCCGCTGGGGGTCGATGCCAGACCGATCGCAATACGCTTTGGTGATTCTGGCGGTCTCTTTCACCTGGCTCATGGGGCTTATGGGCTATTGCCGGTCGGCGATTCGCCAACACTGGCATGTCTACACCGTCTTCCGGGACAACTCGGTAGACGCCTTTACGCCGACGCTCCCCTATGCGGCGAATCTGGTTTCGATCATCGTCGTTATCTTCATGGCATTAGTCTTCTTCATGTTCTGGATGCCGATACTCGCTTCCAAGAAGGCTAAAGCGAAAGAAACGCCCGCACCACAGGAGGCTCAGGGATAAGACAATGGTACTCGTCAAAATAGTCCTGGCCGCTCTTGTGGTTATCATGGGTTTCGCCGGGTTCACAACCTTCGGGATTCCCCTCATCGTCCCAGAAGCTCCTCCCGTTGAGGAGAAGCTGACCGGCGATATCACCATGGATCAGTACGTCGCCATCGGCGAAAAGATCTTCAACGGTAAAGGAACCTGCACACTTTGCCACAACCCGGTCGGCGGCCGAGCGCCCCTTCTCGATGCGATTGGCGCCGAAGCGGCCAACCGTATTAAGGAAGAGCGCTACAAAGGGAAAGCGACGACCGGGGAGGAGTATCTCCACGAGTCGTTGGTCGATACCTCCGCCTACGTGGTCGCCGGGTTCGGTAAGCCGGGTAGCGACGATACGGTGAGCCCCATGCCCGACGTCAGCAAAGGCGCCATCGGGTTGTCCGATGTGGAGTTGGGCGCGGTTATCGCCTATCTACAATCGAATAGCGGCGCCGAAGTGACGGTAGCCCTGCCTACGGGTGACGCCGGTCCGGCTGAGGAAGAGGCGCCCGCTGCTCCTGTCCTCGCGACGACGGCTGCTGAAGCTTTTGAGAAGTTCGAATGTTCCATGTGTCATATCGCCCCCTTCTATCCTGACGGTGGTGATATGGGGCCCGATCTTTCCGAGGTCGCCAAGGTCGCCGGAAAACGCAAAAATGGTCTTTCGGCCGACGCCTACCTCGTCGAATCGATCAGGACGCCAAATGCTTTTATCGCGCCTGATTTTGACGAAGGAATGATGCCGGAAGATTATCCGGAAAGAATGACGCTGGGAGAGCTTTATCTCATCGTCGACGGTCTCATGGGGCGCGCCCCACAGGGGGAGTAGAAAAATGACCGCCACGAAAAACAAGGTAAGGACTCTCATGGTCGGAGGGAAACGATGAGGTTGCAAAAAGCGCTGATAATGATCGTTGTCAGCTACTTGATTCTCAAGTTCGGTGTGCCGCTTGTCGGCTCTTGGCTCCATCCCGGGACCTGGCCGGTTATCCCCACCAGCGTCATGAAGATGTACATGACTTTCGTCATCGGCGGGGCGCTGTTGGTGAGCACTTTCGATAAGGAAGGGTACGACCAGATCGTCGGGCCGTTGCTTTCGATCTACTCCGATCCGGCGAAGCTGAAAATATGCTACGCCGTCACGGCGGCGATCGCCCTGTTCGGAGGTTGGGTCAGCTACCAGTACGTGAAGCCGTCGTTCGAAGCGCCGGTTGAGCTCCGCTCGGTCCACCCGGCGCCTCCGTCGTCGATGAAGGCGTGGGGGAAGAGTTATTCGCTGGCGACGCTCGAGAATCCCTTACGGAAGGATACCGCGAATCTCGCGAAAAACATCGAAGAGGGTGGGGTCGTCTACTACCAGAACTGTTTCTATTGTCACGGTGACCGGATGCTCGGTAAAGGCCACTACGCCAACGGATTTAATAACCCTCTGCCCGCCAACTTTGTCGATGTCGGAACCATCGCCCAGTTGACCGAGTCGTTTGTCTTCTGGCGTATCGCGACGGGAGGTCCCGGCTTGCCGGGTGAGGGGGCGCCGTGGCTCTCTCCCATGCCGATATGGCATACGTTGCTCTCCGAAGAGGAGGTCTGGAAGGTCATTCTGTTCCTTTACGACTACACCGGACATAACCCGCGGGTCACCACCAAAGTCGTTCATGAGAAGGGGTGACACGATGCAAACCAATAATGAAAAGCGGATAGCGCCGATGAAGGTCACTCTTGCATTCATGGCTGTCATGACCCTTGCTCTCTTCGCTCCAGCGGCGCAGGCGGCTGCTGGGGACGCGGCCAACGGGAAAGTTGTTTACGAGAAGAAATGCTGGTGGTGTCACGGCAAGGAAGGGGAGGCCGATGGGCCCGCCGCCGACTTTGTCATACCGCCGCCTCGCGATTTCTCCTCCGGTGTCTACAAGTATAAGGGGAGCGATCCGAAGTCGCTCATCCCTCGTGATGAAGATCTCTTCCGGATGATGAGCGACGGGATGCCCGGCACCTCTATGCCGGCGTGGAAAGACATCCTTTCCGAAAAAGAGCGATGGGACCTGGTGGCGTATATCAAATCGCTCACCGACATGTTCGAAGGCGAATCGAATCCCCCCGCGATTAATCTCTCAGGAAAGATTCCGTCTTCCGAGGAGAGCATCGCTCTCGGCGCCAAAGCGTACGAAGCGGCCAAATGCTACGAATGTCACGGCGTACGGGGCAAGGGAGACTTGATCAAGAAGCTCAAGGAAGATTCCAACGCCCGCGTCTGGCCCCGCAACCTGACCAAGCCGCGGACTTTCAGGGCCGGGTCGACCGTGGAAGACATCTACACCCGTGTCACGAACGGTATCCCGAACACTCCGATGCCTTCGTTCTTCTCCGATAAGACCGCGGACGGTAAACTCTCGGAAGCCGATCGTTGGCATGTCGCCAATTACGTCAAATCGCTTGAGGAGAAAGAGAAGGTCTATGTTGACGGCCAAACCGTCATCAAAGGGGTCTTCGCCGAAGAACTTCCGAAAGACGAGAACGACGAGAAGTGGAATGAAGTCCCCGGCACCGGCTACCATCTGGTTCCCCAGATTCTCGCTAAAGAGCGGTTCTTCATCCCGGCCAATGATTTCATCTTCGTCAAGGCGATGTTCAACGAGCAGGATGTGGTCTTCCTGCTGGAGTGGGACGACCGTACGAAAAGTATTCCCGGAAACGAGAAGGCCCAAAGCATCGCATGGGACGGACTGAAGCCGGACGCCATCGCCGTGGAGACACCGGTGGTGATCCCCGACGCTTCCGAGAAACCTTATTTCGGGCATGGCGACCCGTCTCATCTGGTATCGATGCTCTATTGGAACTCCGGATCGTCCGACGGGGCTCCGCAGACCGCCATAATGAGCGCCACCGGTATCGGCAAACGCGAGCCGGGAGACGCGAACGCCGCCGGATTCACCACCACATCCTCTTATGAGAGTGGTACGTGGAAGGTTATGATGAAGCGTTCGCTTTCTACCCAGAATCGGGAGAAGGAGACCCAGTTCGTTGCGGGAAAATATATTCCCATCGCATTCGCCAACTGGGACGGTTCCAACGGTGAAGGGGGATCGAAGCACACCATGACGACTTGGGTGTGGCTCTTGCTGACGCCGAAGACAGGGCTGGAGGTCGTGACTATTCCGGGTGGAATATTCCTGCTGTTGATAGGAGGCCAACTGATTATGGCAGCCTATCTGCGTAAACAAAAAAGATAAGTCGCAAATAAGGAGGGCATTGCGCTATGAGAAGAATTGTAGAACGAATGACAGTAGCGATAGCGCTGTCGATCATGGTGGGGGCCGGAAGCGCGTTCGCCGACGGCAAAGGGTTGGTCGATTCCAACAAATGTGGCGATTGTCACAAGATGAGCGGCCCGGCCGCTTCAACGATCGCCGACGTCCTTAAACGGAAGGCGCCCGATCTCTTCTATGCCGGGAGCAAGTTCAATAAGGAATGGCTGGTCGGCTATCTGCAAAACCCGACGACGATCCGCCCCGGCGGGGTGGTCTACCGAAACAATATCAAGCTCGCCGGCGATAAAGATACGGTCGGGCATGTCGACAAGTGCGCCTCGAAATTATCGGCTGGAGACGCCGCTGCGGTAGCCGATTATTTGATGACCTTGAAAGACGCCACCATGCCGGTCGGCGCTTATAAAAAGACCAAGATCAAAGGGGCTATGGCGCGAAACGTCATATTCAAGAACGAAGCGTGCAACGCCTGTCATGTCTTCGAGAAAAAGGGAGGCGGACTCTCCTGCCCCACCATGGAAGGGGTCGGCGCTCGTCTGAATCCCGACTGGATGTACAGCTTCATCAAGGATCCTCAGCATTGGGACCCGAAAGCGTGGATGGCCAAGCGTGATTTTGACGAAGCGACGCTTCAACTGTTGGTCAACTATCTGGTAACCCAGTGAGGGGAGGGGAATCAATGAAAACGATGAAACGTAAAGTGGGCAGACATCTTGTGGCCCTTATGATCGGCGGCGTGGCGATGTTCGCATTCTCCCCGTCGGCCCAAGCGGAGAGCGCCAAAGACAATTACAACCTGTTCTGTGTGCAGTGCCACGGTACCGCAGGAACGGGAAAAGGGATCAATGCGCCGGTTCTGTCGGTCGCTCCACGAAACCACACCGACGCCAAGGTGATGTCGGAACTTTCCGACACGAACGTCTTCAAGGCGATCAAAGAGGGTGGTGTGGCTGTTGGCAAATCGACCCAGATGCCCCCCTTTGGCGCGATTTTCAAAGACGCCGAGATCGACGATCTCGTCAAGCATCTGCGCGGCATGTGCAAGTGTGAAGGGAAAAAGTAGTCACCTGAGTTTCTACCGGGGCCCCGATTGCGTGCGATCGTCGCCTTGGTGGTTGCGCGCACATCCTCCCAGGGTGTGATGCAGATGGAAATAGGGATCGGCCCCCTCCAATTTGCCCAGCCGGTCCCTATTTCCATGTTAGTATGGGCTGTCTCTTGCAGTGTTTCCGAGTATGCCGACACTTCCGGGCGATTTTTATGAAAAAAACGAATGAGCGTAAGATGGCGCAGTCTTTTTGGCGCAATCTTCTTCCCGGCAAGATCACCATGCGAAATTATTTCGGTGGCGTCGCGCTGATCTTGTTTCTCTTGCAGTTCGTCACCGGGCTCTACATGATCTTTTATTACGAGCCCTCTCTCACCGAAACCTACAAAACCGTTCAGTACTTTAACAACGAGACCCTGTTCGGCGCATTGACCCGCAACCTCCATCGGTACGGCGCGTTCTTTCTTGTCTTGATGGCGCTCTTCCATATGGCTCACGGTTATTTTCGCCGCGACTACCAGGGAAAGCGAAAGCTTGTCTGGACCACCGGCCTTCTCCTCTTTATGGTCATGATCGCTCTCACCATCACCGGGAGCATTTTGCCATGGGAGTGGAAGGGGTATTGGATCATGGAGATGTTCAATAACTGGCTCAAGGTCTTCCCGGTGGTAGGGGAATGGCTCTACGACTTCTTCATGACCAGTTACACGCCGACCCGCAACTTTGTCATCCACGATATCGTTCTTCCCCTCGTCGCCTATGGCCTCCTTCAGGTTCATTGTTTGGCCAATATGAAAAAGAGGGGACTTCGCGACAACCTCCTCCGCCAAGGGGTCGCCGCCATCCCGCTGTTGACGGTGGTTCTTGTTCTCAGCTTTCTCTGGCCGGTTCCGACCGAAGACCCGGCGGTTATCCCTTTCCCGATGGACGGGCAATGGATACCCGCGCCGGAGTGGTATTTTGTCTCCTTCCTGATGCCGATCTGGTATTACCCCCCCCGAACGTGGGCCTTCTTTCTTTTTTGGATACCGCTGATCATCTACGTCATCCTTTTTGCGCTCCCCTTTCTGAATCGACGTCTACGCAAAGAGGAACGGAACGCCCGTTCAGCCAAGACCCTTAAATGGATGGGAGTGACCTATCTTGTCTCGGGGGCGCTCATCGGATCGCTTATGATGATCGGTCTGGTCGGCTACAGTGTCGATTCCCCCTGGATGGGTTGTAACAGTTGTCACAATACCGCCATGGGCGCACGGATGGGCATTCCTCCGGTCACCTATAAGGATCAGGAACGGAACCCTCTTCTTCTCGATAGCCGGTGGATGATGCGCCACTGGTACGAGCCACAGGTGGTTTGGTGAGATGAAAACGATACACTTCGCTTTGCTCACGATCTTTCTCGCTACGACGATGGGTTGCACCGAAAAGATCGCAGGCGAGCCTTCGAAAGTGGTCACGCGCTATGTCGATGCGGTAAAACGTGGTGACTATGACACTATTTTCCAGCTCAGTCACAACTCCGCCCGTCGTCTCAAATTTTTTGGGATGAGCGAACTGGCGCAAGACAAAAAGATCGCCCAAGAGTATCTGGAAGAGCAGCGTAAAGAATATGATGCTGCGCCGCTCGACTTCACACCGGGAGTCCAATGGGCGGAGCGGCATTTCTTTCCCGACACATGCGAAGTATCGATCGGTAAAGCTCGTTACCCGGCGGGAACTCCCGGCGACCCGGTTAATGCCGATTACGAACAGGGGATAAAGGTCATCGTAACGGTGAGCGTCGATTACCTCGATCCGAAGAGCGCCCCTTCCTATCGCGGAAAGAAATTAGTCTCGGCGAAGTACGATTGTTTCCTCAGTAAAATACGAGAAGGGAAAAACGTCCGGATCTATTCGCATGACGATAAATGGTACGTAAACGGATTCCTCATCGACCCCGCCACCGTCCGTTTCACCCAGGGCGACCAATAGCGGGAAATTAATATTTCGGCCTACTTTGACGTCCTGTTGAATATTTCGATAGAACGAAACGATCTTCGCTCCCTCGTGCTTCACGTTCCCACACCATCCCTCATTGCAACAGGCAGGTTATCGGCCTGTTGACAAATATTGTCACCGACCGGATCTCTCGACCACGTCTCGACCCTAACGAGCCTCTATTCACGTCCCAACAGGACAGGGCGGTGTCACACTGCTGATACAGCGCTGTAATCAAATGAGTTGTGGCGAGTTGTCGTCGATCAAGGAACGCATGTTGCTTTGGTGTCAAGTGACCGAGAACACGATCAGAGGCGCAAATATGGCGCTTTCATCAAGATTGACGATTACCATGCGAAAAAGGAGACTGAGTATGAGGGGGTTTAGCAAGAAGGTTTTGGCAGGAGCCATCGCCGTCGCGTTCGTCTTTGCAGGCGGAGTGATGGCCGATCCGGCTTACGCCGCGAAGAAGTCGGCCGCCGAAATGGAAAAGGCGAAGAAGGAAGGGGATCTTTCGCTGGAAGAAGCGAAGAAATTCCGCGACGCCTTCGGCAGAGAAGCGGATGAGGCCAACGTTGAGACGTACGACACCAAGACCAAAGTCAAAGGTTCCGGTAATTCGACCTACGGCGTCGCCGGCTTCGATTACCTGACCGGCGTCGGCAAGGTGGCGTCGTCGCCCGACAAAATCAACGAGAAAACGTTCAAGATCCAAGCGAATATCAAGTCGCCCCTCGAAGGGCTGATGAAAAAACGTTATGACAACAAATGGACCGGCCAATATAACGATACCCAGTCGGGCTGGAGCGAGAAATCGGGTGTCACCGAAGTCTGGTTCCGAGGCGCCTCGAAAGACCCCAATGTCGGCGGCGACTATAACGAGTGGGTTAACCAGTGGAACAATATCACTCGTCCCCGGCATGACAACAAGACTCCCATCGCCGGCACCGACCCGGATCAGGGCGCCCATTGGTTCTCCTTCTACTGCGTCCATTGCCACGGCTGGAGCGGCAAAGGTGACGGTCCGACGGCGGCGACCCTCGATCCCCGTCCCCGTAACCTGACCAACGGCAAGTATGCCAACTATCTTGGCAACCTCGATCTCTACGCCGTCATCAAAGGGGGCGGAAAAGCCCGTAACCTCTCCGAAGCGATGCCGCCGTGGGGTAACATCCTTCAGGATCAAGACATCTGGAACGTCGTTTCATTCATTCGGACCCTCTCCGACAAGCCGAAGTATGTCATCGACCCGACCGACGTGACGGCCGCCAGCTCCAAAGATTCGGACGAGTTCATCGAACTCAACGAAGAGCTTGAACTCGAAGGGGTTATGGCCGGTCGTGGATCGGGAATGGAAGGTGGCTACAACTCCATCGGTGGTGGACGGCTTACGTCGGAAACCGTCGGTGTCACCACTACTCTGACCAGTGACTCCGGTTCCGCCAAAGCGGGCGACTGGGCGATGGACACAAAGTAGGCGATCCTTTCTTTCGCACTTCAAAACCCCGGGGCGATTCGCTCCGGGGTTTTTTTTGTCCCGTAACCCTTTTGCACAATCCTTGCATGGCTACTTGAGTGCAACACAAATGAGACGTTGCGCATTCGCAGCGAACGAACCGAGGGGGGTGATCGGGACCATGATAGAAGTAGAAGGGCTTACCAAAACCTACGGCGAAGCCCGTGGCATAGATGACATTACTTTCCATGTCGACAGAGGCGAAATCCTCGGTTTTCTCGGACCCAATGGGGCGGGGAAAACCACCACTATGCGGATTCTCACCTGCTTCATGCCGGCCACCAGCGGAAAAGCCACCGTCGCCGGGTACGACATCTTCGAAGAGTCGTTGGCGGTGCGGAGCCGAATAGGGTATCTTCCCGAAACGGTTCCCCTTTATACCGACATGCAGCCCCCCTCATATCTGACGTTCGTCGCCGGTCTCAAGGGGCTTCCCTACCGGAAGATTAAACCGCGCGTCACCGAAGTGATGGAGCAGGTGGGGCTCACCCATATGGCCCACAAGTATATCGGTGAGCTTTCCAAGGGGTATCGACAGCGCGTCGGGCTGGCGCAAGCGCTCATCAACGACCCGGAGGTGCTCATCCTCGACGAGCCGACCATCGGACTCGATCCGAAACAGATCGTCGAGATCCGTTCGCTGATCAAAGGGCTTGGGGGCGACCGGACCATCATCCTCAGCAGCCATATTCTTCCCGAAGTAAGCGCCGTCTGCGAACGGCTGATCATCATCGACGAAGGGAAAATCAAGGCGATGGACACACCCGCCAACCTGATGGCCCGGCTCGGTTCGGCGCTGCGGGTAGAGGCCAGAATCGGCGGCCCTCTCAAGGAGGTGCAAGACGAGCTCGCCAAAGTGGGAGGGGTTCGCGCCGTCACCGTCGGCGCTCCTTCGGAAGGGGAGACGGCGGGGCGTTACATCATCGAATTCAAGAACGGCGACGGCCAGTCGCACGATATCGCTCGGGCCGTCATCGAGCGGAACTGGGAACTGCACGAACTGATGCCGGTGAAGATGACGCTCGAAGACGTCTTCATCAAAGTCGTTACCGAAGAAGAGGGGATCGCCTCGTGAGAAACGTCCTTTTCATTGTCAGTAAAGAGCTCCGATCATCATTTAACTCCCCCGTGGCGTTAGTGACCATCACCATTTTTACCGCCCTCGTCGGATACTACTTTTACAACATCTTCGCCTCCTTCTCGACCTTAAGCTTTCAGGCGCAGACCAATCCGATGCAGGCCAAGCAGTATGGCGCCCTGAATGTCACCGAGTTCGTCATTCGCCCCTTCTTTGGCATCATGAGCGTCATTCTCGTCATCATGCTTCCCATGCTGACCATGCGCGCCTTCGCCGAAGAGAAAAAGAGCGGCGCCATGGAGCTGATGCTCACCTTTCCGGTCCGCGATCTCGAAGCGATCCTCGGCAAGTTCTTCGGTTGCATCGGTCTCTACCTGCTGATGCTGGCGCTCACCTTTCCCTGTGTCATCCTCGTCGCTTATCTGGGACGGCCCGAGTGGGGGGTCATCTCCGCCGGATATATCGGCATGGTCCTCATCGGATCGGCTTTTATCTCCATGGGGCTTTTCATGTCGTCTCTCACCGAAAACCAGGTGGTCGCAGCGGTCCTTTCGTTTGCGGCGTTGCTGGTACTTTACATGATCGGATTTTCGGCCGGCTACGCCGGAGAAGGCTTAAGCAAAGTGCTGATGTATCTCTCGTTCACCGCCCACTTCGAAAGCTTCGCCAAAGGGGTCATCGACTCCTCCGACGTCAACTACTACCTTCTTTTTACGATCTTCTTTATGTTTCTTAATATGCGATCACTTGAATCGAAACGATGGAGGGGATGAAATGAAACGTTCAATACCTCTTCTTTTAGGCGTCGCATCCGCCATTCTGTGTGGCGGTGGGGCGGCGGTCTGGGCCATTCAAGGCGAGCTGACGCTCGCCACCGCCGGGGTGATATGGATCGGGATGATGCTCGCTCTGGCTCTCATATATATCCGCTTCACCGACATCAAGCGGCTGGCGGTCAAAAAGAGCTCCCGTTACGCCGTCAACATGGTGGTCATGGTCGGCGTCTTTCTCCTCCTCGTCGTCTTCATGTCGATCCTCGGGGAACGCCACAAAGGACGGCTCGACCTGACCAAGAGTGGTCGGTTCACCCTCTCGACCCAGACGGTACGTCTTCTGCAATCATTGGAAAAACCGGTCAAGGCTGTCGCCTTCTATCGATCGGAATCGGGGACCGTCCATGCGAAACAGCGTCAAGAAGCGCAAGACCTTTTGGAGGAGTATGCCTCATTGAGTCCGCAGTTCTCCTATACCTTTGTCGATCCCGATAGAAATCCGGGGCTCGCCAGCAAATATGGCGTCTCCGAATACCGAATCATCCTTTTCATGAGCGAAGGACGGCAGGTTAAGATCGGCAATGAGCGGGAAGAGACCTTCACCAATAAGCTGATCAAGCTGATGAAGGAAGAGCGGAAATCGGTTTATTTTGTGGTCGGGCACGGAGAAAAAGATATTACCTCCACCGGGAAGACCGGCTATCGGGCGGCGGTCGACGCCATCTCGCAAGAGAATTATCAGGTCAAAACCCTCCCCTTGCTTCAGTTCCCCGACGTCCCCGACGACGCGTCGGTCGTCATCGTCAATTCGCCGGAACGGGATCTGACCAAGGCCGAACTCGACAAGCTCGACCGCTACTATAAACGGGGAGGAGCCCTTCTGGTCGAGATCGATCCGGGGCATCCCGCCGCTTTCAAAACGTGGCTCGAAGAATACGGCTTCAAGCTGCAAGACGACGTTATTATCGACCAGCAAAGCCAGGTGTACGGCGCCAATCATCTGACCCCCGTGGTCTACGCCTATCACGCCCAGCACCCCCTCACCGAAGGGTTCACGCTCGTCTCGTACTTCCCCATCGCCAACTCGGTCTACATCGACGAAGACCCGTCCAAGGGAAGGTATCAGCTCGCGTTGACCGGCCCGAACTCCTGGACCGAAGTCGATGCGGACCAACTCGAATCGGGGAGCGCCGAATACAACGAAGAGCGGGAAAAACGTGGTCCCGTGCCGGTTATCGGGGTCACGACCTATACCGTCGAAAGTAGCGCGTCGGAAGGGATGGCGGAAGAACGTCGGTTCGGCAAGTTCGTCCTGATAGGCGACTCCGACTTCGCCAATAACACCAATATCAACCTCGCCGGAAACGGCGACCTCTTCCTGAACACGGTCAATTGGCTCGCCGACGAGGCCGACCTGATCGCCGTCCGGGCCAAGAGACGAGAAGAAACCCCGGTCATTCTGACCGCCGCGCAGGGGAGAGCCATCTTCTGGATTCCGGTGGTGATGATGCCGTTGGGGGTTCTCATCGCAGGGGTCGGTATCTATTCGCGTCGTCGGTGGGCTCACTAAGATGGCGCGCGATAAAGGGTCGAGAAGATGACCTACTTCAAGAAGACGTTGCTTTGGATCATCGTCATGGTCGCCGTCGTCGGCGCCAGCTATCTCGATTTCGAGAAAACCCGTATCGACGAGAAGGAACGCGACGAAGCGACCCGTCTTTTTCCTTTCGACGCCGTCAACATCCTTGCTTTGACGTTGGAGAAAGAAGGGCGCATTCTCGAACTGGAGCGGTGGGACGACGGTTGGCGTATCGTCTCGCCGATTACCACCGACGCCGACGACAAGGCGGTCGAAACCTTTCTTGGGTACGTCCTCGACTCCCGGAACGACGCCGATTATGTTCTCGATCCCGATCCGACTCCCGAGCGATTGGCCGAGTTCGGACTGGTCAAACCCCGTAGCCGGGTGACGATCAAAGTAGGGAGGGAGTTGACCCCCTACACCCTCACTTTTGGTGATCGTGCGCCGACCATGGGCGTCGCTTTCGCCCAGTTGGAAGGGGATAAAGCGGTCTATCGGGTTTTGGCCGACGCGCAAGCCGAAGCTGATAAGGACGCCTATTACTTCCGCGACAAAAGGGCGTTGAAAATTGATCCGGTCGCCATCGACCAGCTTTCGGTGAAGTGGGATGGAGGGAACGTTTTGGTCAAGATGCCCGATAACGGCAGGTGGACCATCGAAAAACCGGTGAAGGCGGCCGCCGACCACGTGCGGGTCTTCGAACTCCTCGCGGCTTTTACCAGCACCGAGATTAAAGAATTCACCGACCTTCCGGTCGACGCCGATCCTGCCTTTGGCCTCACCGACCCGAAAGCGGTGATGCTTATCTGGGCTGAAGGAGATGGCGAACCGACGATACGCCTCGCCATCGGCGCACGGGATCCGGCCAAGCGTGGCTACTATTGCTCCGTCACCGGCCATGAAGGGGTGATCGTCCTCTCCGAAGAGAGTGTCAACGCCCTGCCGCGCAAAGCGAGCGACCTGCGCAATCGAGAGCTCTTCGCCATCGACGAATCGCTCTTGCGACGTATCGAAATCAAGAACGCAAATTCCGTGGTTACCTTGGTTCTGGACAAGGATAAGGATTGGCGAAAAGGGGGCGACCAGGGAGAGAAGGTCGACTTCCAACGGGTAAAGGAGTTCACCGATCAACTGATCCAAGTGAGGATCGTCGATTTTGTCGAAAACCGTAATATCTCTTTCTCCGAATACGGACTGAGCCCCCCATTGATGGAGGTGGCCCTCTGGCTGGACGGGGAGAAGGAGCCCCACCGCCTTAAAGTTGGCCATCAAGACCCGACCGGCGCCTTACGCTACGGTAGAACCGGGGACGAGGCCATATTGCTGGAGCGGGGAATTGTGCAAACGCTCACCACTTATTTTTAAGGAAACGAAAGATGCGACTGACCACAGCTCTTGGACCGATTATCACCGCTCTGGCGTTCGCGCTTGTTATGTCGGCCGGATTGAGCGAAGCGGGGGATGACGGGAAAGGGGACGACCAGAAAATGGGGGTGCACCATTCCGCAGAACCGGGGCTCGGCCAGTCGTTCGCGCAAGCTTTGGACGCCGGGGACGAAAAACGGATGAGAGGCATCATCGCCGAACGAACGGACGACGTGCCGGACGAAGTGATCGCCATTGTTCAATACGCGGTCAGCGCAAAACCCGACGAAGAAGAGCAGGACGGTCTGTTCAACGTCGCCGGGATCATGGCGCAAATGTATGCCGAGCAAACCGGTGACGAACGTCTTCTTAATGGCGTGCGGGTCAATTATCAGGAAGTCTTGAAGCGTCGAAAGGGGGATGCGCTCCCCCCGGCGACGGTGGATAAGACGAAAAAGGAACTGGCCGAACTGGGGGAGGGGAACTGGCGTGTCACCATTTTCGAGCTCGACGAAAATGGCGATTTGAACATTGAGATTGGGGTGCGTGGTGATGCGAAGGGTTCAACGATGACGCCACGTATCGATATCGCGACCAGCGAAAAAGCGAAAAGCATTGTTGTCGGCAATCTCCCCAACGTCAAAAACGGGGCTATCTCATGGTCATCCATGGGTGTTGGTTTAAAAACCGTCTTTATAGGAGAAGGAAGAAAACGATGAGGATGAAAGCGATTCTATTGACCTCTTTACTCTCTGTCGCCGTGACGGGCAGCGCTTACGCCGCCGACGCCGCGAAAGGGGAGGAGATGTTCAAAAAGAAATGTGCTACCTGTCACCATGCCAACGCCGATAAAAAGGTTGGCCCCGGCATGGCGGGTGTCACCACCCGCCGAACGGAAGCGTGGCTCGACACCTGGTTGAGCGATACCAAAGAGATCATCAAGGCCGGTAAAGATCCGGTGGTGGTGGAGCTGATGAAAGATAACAAAGTGAAAATGCCGACGGTTAAGGAGATGACAGATCCCGCTCACCGCGCCGACATGATCGCCTATCTCAAGAAGAACGACGGCAAATAGTCTTAAAGAGGAGCATTCGATCATGATCAGTATCACCCGGCGTTCGACCCTTGGGGCTCTTCTCTTGTTTGTCGCCATGGGAGCGGCGTCCTGTGACTTGTTCTTCGGGCCATCGGGGCCCGAAGCGATGTATCAGGATGCTTTGCAAACGGTCGATACCAAGTGGGCCGTTTATGAAGTGACCAACGAGGGGGGGATGACCGTCGTCCGGGTTGAGGTTGATGAAAACATCACCTTCGACCAAGGCAAACGGGCCAGCGACGCCATTCAGAAGGCGGAACCGGCCTTTAACGGCTACGTCGAGTTCTTTAACAGCGAAGTCGGCATGGTCTTGCGGAAGGTGGAAATCACCCCGGCTACCTGACGTAATAAGGATCTTTGTGGGCGGTGACCGAAAGCCGGGAGGCCACCTCCACTTCCTTATGGTCGGCGAGTAGTTTCGTCCGGATCGAGTCGATCTCTTCGAGAGATCGACCCGAAAACCGGACCTGATAGAGATACGATGAGGGGGTCATCTCCGACGACGACCCCCCCCGCTGAGGAGATAATCTCCTCAGCGGTCGCAGGAGAAGTCTGGCGACGGAAGGTAAGATAAATGATCTCTTTAGCGATGGTCAATCCGGTAGCCGGGTCTTCCATCAGCTCGTCCGAGGTCGGTGTGTACATGCGGGCCTCTCGCGGCGCCGAGGGGGCGTTTGACTTCGAGACCGACATCTCTTCCACGCACCCGCAAAGCGTGAAGGCGAGACACCCGGCGGCGCAAGCGATCTGGTGTAGGTTGTTCATCGGCTTACTTCACGCAACGGAAACCGGCGTACGGGTGAAGATCGTCGACGAAAGCGTTGCTCACGATCGAGATGGCGCTATTGTCCGCCGAGTCGAAATACGATCCGCCGCGCCGATGACGATATTGGTTTTTCGCCTCGTTCACTTCGTCGACCCACTCGGTGACGTTGCCGCACATATCCAATACGCCGTAGGGGCTCGCCCCTTTGGGAAAGCTGCCGACCTCCATGGTCCCATCTTTTCCCTGCTCGGCCGTATTCGCACGGTCGGCGGAGAAGGTATCACCCCACGGGTAGATTCGGCCATCGTCACCGCGGGCGGCCCGCTCCCATTCGATACCGGTCGGGAGACGTTTGCCGACCGCTTCGCAGTATTGTTTGCCGTCGTCATAGGAGACCTCAATCACCGGATGGTTACCTTTTCCTTCGGCGAACTCGTGCTCTGGCGACACCTTCTTGTAAGCGTCGTTGGTCACTTCGGTCCGGTCGATCGAAAAGGCCTTCACCGACACCTTTTTCTTGTCGGGTCCAAAGGCAAACGTTCCTCCCGGTATTTTGACCATATCCGCATCTGCCGAAGCAGGCGCGACCCCGGCCAATACGGCTGTAAACACAAAAAACATCAATGTGGTGAGAAATGAATTACGCACGATCTGAGACCTCCAGAGTAAATAGCCGGTTGGAAGAGAGATTTCTCTCATATGTACCGATGAAAACCTGCAATAAGATTGCCAATCTCGCCATTCTACTCTGTGTTTGCCTTTTTGTCTTCGTCATGACGACCGGATGCGATACGAAATCCGAAGAGCCGACGAAAATGAATACCACGGCGTTGGATGAAGCGGACGATATCTCTTCACCTGCCGACAAGCGGGTGGAGCGGGAGCGGGAGTTTCAGGCGAAAATCAAAGATCCTCTGCTTACTCCTGTGGAGAACCCGGAAAGTGGAGAGCGGGTGTCGGCTGAGGTCGGCTATGGCGATAAGAGCGATGTCGAAATCATGCGGGAAAACCCGCGCCCTCCCCGTATCGCCGCCCTTGGTCCCTTGACCGGCGAGCTTAATTACTACGGAAAAGAAGCGCTCAACGGTGCGGAACTCGCATCCGAAGAGCTCGATGCGGCCGGCGGGGTGAACGGGGTGGAGTACGAATTACTCGTCGTCGACAGCAAAGGCTCCATCGCCGGTACACGGCAAGCGATAGAAGCTCTGTTGGAGTATAGCGTGTTGGCGATCATCGGCGCAGGGACCGGCGAGGTCAGTTTCTCCGCCAACAAGAGCATCAACGAAAACCAGATCATCAAAATATCGGCCGGTTCCCGACGCCGACTGGGAGACACCGGGCCTTATAATTACCGTAACAGCCTTGATGACACACGGGCCGTGGCGTCGCTGGTCTCTTTCATAAAGAAAGAGCGTCCATGGCGGCGATTCGCCATCTTCAGTTCCGTGGTCGACGACTATTCGGTGCAACAATCGGCTTACTTTAAAGTAGCGTTGCTCAACGCCGGAATGACCATCTCGCACGAATTGTTTCTCTGGGGCGCCGCTATGACGAATGTCTCCGCCGAGGAGACGTCGATCGACGCGCAGGTGTCGGAGATGGTCAAAAATCCCCCCGACGCCGTGGTCTTCACCGGCAATCCGGTTGAAGGCGCCGATCTGCTCAACGCCATGCGGGCAAAGGGGATAAACGCGCCGCTCATCGGTTCGGAAGATCTGATCGATCAGGCGATCACCTCGCTCGGCGCCAAGGGGGCGGGAACGCTCGTCTACGGTGGTTTTAACGCCGATTCGTCGGAACCTCTCGTTCGCCGGTTTGTCGACGCCTATGCCAAGAAGTATGGGCAGCCTCCTTCGCGGCTGGCGGCCCTCGCTTATGATTCGTTCAATATGGTCGTCGAAGCGACACGGCAAGCCCCCTCACTTCGTCCTTCACATGTCCGATTAGCGCTCGACGGCATTAAGAACTACCGAGGGGTAACCGGCCCGACCACCATTAACGACGTGGGGGAGTCTCTCAAGGAGCCGTTCATATTCGAGCTCAAGTCAGAAGGTGATAAGGCGGCTTTCGTCGCTATCAAAGAACCGTTTTGAGACGAATGGCAGACGTAATGTTCAGGAGGCGGGGATGAGTTATTCCATCGGCGTGAAGTTTGGCGCGGCTCTTTTTGTCGCCGCCTTGGCGCCGACCGCCTATTTTGGCTATCACGACTTCATCGCCGAACGGGCTCGGCTTGCCGATCAGAAACTACGTGAACTTTATGTGAACTGTGTCAGCAGGGCGAAGTCGATGGAGCGGATATTTATCAATGCCCACGCCGATCTGAATTATCTGAGAACCTCGTTGCCGCTCCGTTTTCTTATGGAGCTTCCCGAAGATAAGCCGGGCGCCATTCCCTACTGGCGGTCGATGGTTGAACAGGAATTGTACCGCTTTTTGTCGCTTAAAACCGATTATGCGCAAGCCGGATTGATCGACGAACAGGGGAACGAAGTGCTTGTCGTCATAAGAAATGGCGACGTTCTGGTTTCCCGCACGCCTGAAGAGCTGCATAACCGGCTCACCGCTCCTCATTTTACCGCCGTCGCTTCGCTCGAACGTTACGGTATCGCCGCCATACCGATGCGGGACGCCGCCGATCCTCGCAGGACCTTGGCCGAGGTGACGCTCCTTCGTTATGCGGCGCAGGTCTATGACCATCAAGGGCGGGCGCGTTTTGTTCTCTATGTCGACGTGAACGGCGCCCATGCGGAATACAGCCTTACCGATCTCTCATTCGAAATGCCCCGACCGGTGGCTCTCCTCACGGGAATGGGGCGGTATCTCTACGACCAACGGACCGACGAGAATGGGGTGGGGGCGCCTGCGGGAGGACCTGCGGACATAAGGAATGAATTCACCAGTGAGGTGACGTCGCAGATCCTCTCCGGTCGCTCGGGGGTTATCGCAGATGATCCGACGGCCCTCTACGCCTACGTGCCGATATATCCCCAAGTCGGCGATAAGGACTTGTTCTATGTCCTTTTCGACCGCTTCGACCGATCCAATTTCGCGTCGGCTTTGGCTCCGTTGCGAGAAAGATATCAGATCGGCGCCGTGGCGGCGTTGGGATTATCGCTTCTTTTGGCCTTCATGATCTCTCATGCGCTCACCCGCCATCTTCGGCGATTGCGAAAAGGGGTGGAGCGAATGGGCGCGCGCGAACTCGATTACCGTATCGACATTCGATCCGGTGATGAAATCGAAAAACTTGCGATAGCCTATAACGATATGGCTGAGTCGTTGAAAGAGTATCACGAGTCGCTGGAGCGGAAAGTTATCGACCGGACCGAGAAGATTCGGGCGGTCGAGAAGCGGTTAACGCACGCGGAGAAACTGGCCTCCATCGGTTTTCTCGCCGCAGGAGTGGCGCACGAGATCAATAACCCGATCGCCATCATCTTGACCCGGGTCGATCTGCTCCGTCAGGGGATTATGAAAGGGGAGGTGGCCGAAAAAGATATTGATGTCATTCGTCGGCACGCTGTCAGAATCGGCGAAATCGCTCGGGGATTGTTGACCTTTTCCCGCACCGGTTCAAGCGCAGCGGGGTCGGTCGATGTGAACCGAGTGGTGCGAAGAATGGTCGATCTTATCGGACACCCGATTCAGAAAAAGGGAATAACGCTCGACGCTCACCTTGGTGAGGAGGCGCTCATCGCTTATGCGACCGAGTCCGGGTTGGAGCAGACCCTCTATAACCTCATCTACAACGCCTATCAAGCGACCGATGCGGGAGGACGAATCGTCATCTCCACCGTCGGGGACCAAGAGGGAGTGACGATCACCGTCGCCGACAACGGCCCCGGTATCGCGCCCGATCATCTTGCTTTGGTCTTTGATCCATTCTTTACCACCAAAGAGCCGGGGGAGGGGACCGGGCTCGGGCTCTCGATCAGCTACGGATTCATTAAGGATGTCGGAGGCTCCTTGTCGGTCGGAAGCGTTCCGGGGGAGGGCGCCACTTTTACGATTCGCTTGTTGCGTTCATTGGTGGATGACTCCGTATCTATGAAGGTCGCCAGCGATGTCTAAAAACGAAAACGAAAAAAGCACCGTCCTGATCGTCGATGACGAACCCGATCTGCTGGAGAGCATGGCGAGGATTCTCGACGGGGACCGTATCCGAACGGTGACGACCACTGATCCATTGGCGGTCATCGGGATGATCGAGGAACATCGCCCCGACGTGTTGTTGACCGATTTTCGGATGCCGCGTTTGAACGGACTCGATCTTCTAAAAGAAGTGCTCGTCTCTTCACCCCGGCTTCCCGTAATCATGGTGTCGGCATACGCCACCGGAGACGGGCTGGTGGAAGCGGTACGAAAAGGGGGCGTTCGACTATCTCATAAAGCCGTTCTCCGTTGAGGTTCTGCAGGTCACGGTACAAAGGGCGTTGGAGTATTCTCGGTTACGCCAAGAGAACGAACGGCTATCGGTTACCGGTCGGGCGGAAGGGCTTCGCCACCAATTCTGCGGTTCCCATCCCGACTTTATTCGTTGCATGGCGCTTGTCTCGAAAGTGGCCGGCTCTTGCGTCAACGTACTCATCTCAGGTGAGAAGGGGGTTGGCAAAGAACTCGTCGCCAGAACCATTCATCACTACGGGCTTCGCGCCGACGGTCCTTTTCGGATGGTCAATTGCACCACCCTGACCGAAGTCTCAATCGACGATCCCGCCGGAGAGAGCGAGACGTGGAATCGCCTCTTCGAAGTGGCCGAAGGGGGAACCCTGTATCTTGCCAAGCTCGACGCTTTGAGCCATCCGCTCCAAGCGAAGTTGATCGCTCGTATGCAAAAGAGCCGTCCTACTCCGTCGATCAGCGGCGGGGCGCCCGATGGGGTTCGGATTGTCGCTTCCATAGGGGGCGATCCCGATGAAGTGGCGAAGAGCGGGCTCCTTTCCGATTCCCTCATGAGAATCATCGACGTGGTTCGCATCCCGTTGCCTCCGTTGAGGGGGAGGACGGAAGATATCGGCGCTCTATGCGATCTGTTCCTCCGTCAAATCAGTACGAAGGCGGGGTGGGCGCCGTTAAGCCTCGATCCGGGAGCGGCGCCATGGCTGATGGAGTACGATTGGCCCGGCAACGTAAGAGAACTCAAAAGCGCTGTCGAAGCGGCCGCCGACAAGGCAGGGGGGGGGGTGATCGGACTCGATCATTTTCCGGTGGAGATTCGGCGGCAAAAGGGGATCGCCACGCTGAGCTACAAGGAAGCCAAGAAACGTTGGCTGGAACGATTTGAACGACGTTATCTCGAAGAGCTCCTCATCGAGTGTAATGGAAATATCTCCAAGGCTTCTGGTCGAGCTGGGATCGCCAGGATGTCTCTTTACCGGATGATGCGCCGGGTCCGCGCCGAAAATCGCCACCTCCGCAATCCCTCTTCGGGTGACGGAAGCGATGAAAAGTGAGAGATTGATGATCAAAATAGACAAACGTTACTACCTTTTGATGCTCCTCTCGGGTGGAGCGGGGCTAATCTATCAGATCGTTTGGGTACGGCAGCTTTCGCTCGCGTTTGGCGCAACCGC
Source organism: Nitrospinota bacterium (assembly GCA_942491805.1). Lineage (GTDB taxonomy): Bacteria > Nitrospinota_A > UBA7883 > UBA7883 > JADGGD01 > JADGCD01. The sequence goes on along the minus strand of CALOCG010000029.1, from coordinate 145,164 downwards.
CTATGCCGTCGCCACCACCGTCGCCGCATTCATGGCCGGGCTCGCCTTGGGGAGCGCTTGGTTCGGGAAGAAAGCCGACGCCCATCCATCGCCTTTGAGGCTCTATCTCTACTTGGAAGTGGGGATCGCCCTTGCCGCCGTCGTATCGACGATCCTGATCGTCCTGCTGGACGAGACCATGACGCGGCTGGTCGATATTGAAAGCGTCGGATCAACCTGGTGGGGAGCGCTTCGATTTCTCGTGGTCTTTGCCCTTCTCGTCGCGCCGACCGCCCTCATGGGAGGGACGTTGCCTACGTTGGCGCGTGGGATCGGCCCTGCGTTAGATGCGGTGGGCGGAACCGTCGGGTCACTCTACGCCGCCAATACCTATGGAGGGGTGGCCGGGGCGCTGGCGTCGGGATTTTTACTGATCCCGTTACTGGGGGTCATGGGCGCCACCGGGGTGGCGGTGACACTGAACCTGATATGCGCCGGACTTGTTTGGATGGTCGTGAAGAGCGGCGTCGAGGCGCCTCCCCGGCAGCGGTCGACGCCGCGTAAAAAGGAGAAACGGGCAAAAAGTCACCAGACGGCGCTTGGGGTACCGACCATCACCGATCCGGTGCCGATGGCTTTTGCGCTTCTCTTTCTCGCCGGATTTTGCACGCTGGCTTTCGAGACCCTCTGGACGCGGGCCTTCGTTGTCTCGTTCAAATCGACGGTCTATCTGTTCAGCAATCTGTTGGCGGTTTTTCTCGGTGGCATGGCGCTTGGAAGTCACCTGTACGCCCGCCGAATCGACCAGTTGCGCTCGCCGCTGAAGGTCTTCGGCGTAGCCCAGATCGCCATAGGCCTGTTGGGGATGATCAGTCTGCTTATCATCTATGCGGCGCCCGACATGGCGGTCTCCATGGCCAAAGGGATCGGCGACATGTCGTTTCGTTGGGACGCGACGATCTCTTTGGTGCTGATGACCATCTGCTTTTTCCCTGCAGCCGTACTGATGGGGATCGCCTATCCGTTGATATGCAAGGTCGTCACCCGTTCGCTCGAACAGGAGGGAACCCTCTTTGGCAAAACCTACGCCATCGGTTCGGCGGGCGCCATTCTTGGCGCGCTGACCGCTGGATTCCTCATCCTCCCCGGCGTCGGGCTCCAGTATGGGCTCATCCTGATTTCGGGAGTCTCGTTGGTGGTCGGTTACGTCGCTTTGTTCAACAGTCGCGGGGTGAAACGCCCCCTATGGCTTGTTCCGACATCGGCTCTCGCCTCTTTGGTGTTGGTGGGCGGTGTGGTGATCTCTGATATCGACATCGGATTGGGGGCGGTCACCGGCGGCCGAGTCATCTATAAGAGCGAAGGGATCACCGGTACGGTTCGGGTGACGCAGCAGGGAGAAAAAGGTCCGCTGACCTTGATGGTGAATAACTATCAGCTTGCGACCAGCGGTGATGTGGCCATACGGTTCGGTCACCTTCCCCTCTTGCTTAAGCCGGAAGCGAAGGAAGTGGCCCTCATTTCGCTCGGCTCCGGCATCACAGCGGCAGGCGTCGCCGCCCACGATGTAACCCGTATCGACTGTGTTGAATTGGTGCCGGGGCTTCGGGAGGCGCAAGCCTACTTCGCTCCCTTTAATCGCAAAGTGCTCGACGATCCCCGATTCCATCTCACCTTTTGGGATGGACGCCACTTCATCGCGGCCTCCCGCCGGACCTACGACCTGATCATATCCGACCTCTTCCAGCCCGATAGCGCCGGGGTCGGGTCGCTCTACACCGTCGAACACTTTACCGCCGCCAGAGAAAAGCTGAAACCGAACGGCATGATGGCTCAGTGGCTTCCTCTCTATCAGTTGTCGCCTGCGAGCCTCAAGATCATCATGAAAACCTTCGCAGAGGCGTTCCCGTATGTGACGGTATGGTTTGGCGACGTGAACAGCGAATTGCCGACGTTAATGTTGGCCGGTTCGAATGAGCCCCTTACCATTCGGCCCGATCGCCTGTTCGATACCTTGAACCAACCGAAAGTCGGTCAGGATATGATCGAAAAGGACGACCCACTGTCGCTCCTGAGCTTTTTCGTATTCGGCGGCAACGGGGTGGAACGGTTCGTTGGCGACGCCCCTCTGAATACCGACAATCATCCGCTCATCGAATATCTGGCGCCTCGGACTCTTTGGCATCGACACGCCGACGCGATTGAAAACTTCGCCTCCCTCGCCAAGTTGCGCCAACCGGTGACCCCCTTCATTCTCGGCGCGTCGCAAGATATCCAGCTCGTCGAAGCGTTGGACCGGTATTACGACGCCCGGACATTGTTGCTCGAGGGGAAGGTAAGCTATGCGAATCGCGATTTCCCCGGCGCCCTCAAGAAGTATCGGAAAGCGGAGCGGCTGGCGGGTCACGACCCTTTCCTCGCGCTGGCGGTGTTCGATCTGGGGTACCTCTACTATCAGCGCCGCGATTATGCCTCTTCAGCCAAGATTCTCGCCTGGTCGGTACGGATAAACCCTGATCTTCTGGAAGCCCACTTCTATCTCGCCAAAGCATATCAGTTGGCCGGGAATCCGAAAGCGTCGCAAGAGGTCATTCAAGGTCTGGTTCGGACACATCCCGATGTCGCACGCGCGATGTTCCAAGGAAGCTAAACAAAACATTGTGTTCAGTTTAATAAAACGATCCGAGCCCCTTTTTTAAGTACAAATGAGGTAAATGTAGAATGAAATGTAACGCAATGTATTTTAAGAGGATACGATGACGGGCCAAAGCTGTCACTCTGATGATGCAGGCGGGTATCGTTTGTGTCACCTCGGTAACGCGCTGAAATATAAGCACATTATGTCGATATGGGGGTTGGGTGGAGAATGGTATATGGATTGCTCTAGCTTAGGGGAAACGAAAGGGGTGATTCCATTATGAAGACAAGATTCACGATTTTTGCTCTTGCTGCGATTTGCTCGGCCATGATTTGGGCGGCGACGCCTGCTTCCGCCGAGCTCGGAAACGGATCTGCCATTACCGATACGCTTTATGTCGGTACCATCGATTCGATCGGCTCACGGCAACTGACTATTAGTACCAAGTTCGAAAAGACTTCCAAAAAGTATACATTGGTTCTGCTTCCCGAATGCTATGTGATGACCGCTTCTCGAGGGGAGTTCAAGAAGTTCTCCGAGCTCAAGAAGGGCGATCTGATCGCGGCGTACGGGTGGTACAAAGACAAGAAATGGAACGCAAGGCGGATTGATATTCTCAATCCTGACGACTATCTGGTCAAACGACTTGCGTCGGACGCTAAAGCCGGTGTCTTTTACCGGCACGAACCCTAAAAACCTGAGAGGGGGTGGATCTTTTGAGCTCGCTACGAATCTCTACCGCTTTCACGGCTTTTGCTGTGGCGGCGCTCGTTGTCGGTGGGGCGCCATCGGCGGACGCGAAGAAAACGGTTCTTACCGATTTCGATAAACGCGATTGGCATGTAACCACGTCGCAGGATAGTGACGCTCCGTTGCGTGACTATGCGATCCTGTATGACGCCGGTGGCGTCGATGGCGCTCTTGGTGTCATCGGCATTCCGTCGATGCGGACCTATCGGCACATCAAATGCGGCGTCGATCTTCACAACTTTCCGTTTTCCGGCTCTAACGCGGGGAACAACAACGGTACGCCTGACGGTAAGTATCTCTACGTCTCGGACAAGGGAGCCAACACCGTCGTCGAGGTGAACCTGCAGACCGGTTGGGCCGAGCGGATTTTCGCCTTGCCTCAACCTTTTGGCATCCACCACAGTGCGGCGCTTTCGCCGAACGGTAAATATCTTTTCGCCACCGGCGAATTGAGTGGGAAGATGCTCAAGCTCCGTCTGAGCGACGGCGCTACCACCGTGCTCGACATTCCTCCCGCACCTTCCGCGCCCGATTATCCGGACACGAGTAAGGACGGTCGGTATGTCTTTGCGGGGAACTATTACCATTCGGCGGTCATGGTGTTCAGCCAGGATCCGTTCAAGCTGATCAAGGAAATTCCTGTCGGCAAGAACCCGCATGGTACCAACGCAAGCCCCGACGGACGGCTGGTGACTACGTGCGACAAACTTTCGGCGACGTTGTCGATCATCGACATCGATAAACTGAGGGTCCACAAGGTCATTCCGGTCGGCGCCGGACCTCTGCACAACCAGATCGATACCCTAGGCAAGTACGATTACGTCTCCTGCTTCGTGTCGGATTCGACCTCGAAGGTCGATCTTACCCGGATGCAGTTGGTGGACGAGTTCCCGATTCATTACCGAACCGGGCACAACTCCATCGCGCCGGATAACGCCTATTACATCTCGCAGAACAAGTTCTCTACCGGTCTGTTTACGCCGACCGGTATCGTCTTTGCGGTCAACTTCGAACTGCAGGATATCGATGAATCGAGCCCGACCTACGGCAAAACGGTCAAGATCATACCGGTCGACGGTGAGCCGCACGAGGGACGAATCATCTTCTCTACCTACATTCAGCGCTGGAACACCGGTAAAGGTGAGGAACTGTTCAACAAGGGCTACGACCTTGGCGACGTTCACGTCTCCTTTGACAACTTCGGCTCCGGATCGCAGGTCCATCCTCAGCTAGAGCCGATCCACGTCACCGACTCGAGTCGTGGCTGGATTCCGCGTGACGACGGGAAGCCGGGAATCACGAAGGAAGGGGACGTCCATGTCGTTCGTGTCAAGGCGTTCTCTTACGGATATGTTCCCCGGTTTATCCACGTTCCGCAAAACGCCAAAGTGCGTCTCATCCTGACCAATATCGATAAGGCGGCCGGTCTTACCAAGAACCCGGACGTTACCATGGGGCTGGCCGTTTACGGCTACTACGGTCCTCGGACGATGTTGATCGGTGTGCGTGGCATGTCGGCGGTGGGCGAGTTCGTGGCCGATAAGGCTGGAGAATTCGAGTTCTACTGTCAGCATTTCTGCGGTCCGTTGCATCTTGAGATGCGGGGAACCCTCTTTGTTGACCCCCCTGGGAAACTGGCTTCGCTCTCCGTGGGCGACTACGACGAGTTGTCGAAAGCGGAGACTATGTTGGTCGAACAGGAGCGTGAGTGGATCGTCGGCACCAACAAGCTGATGAACAAACTCAACGAAGGGAATGAGCCGACTATTTAAGGAGGCCCATCCTTAACGCAATTCCTTAGTGAGGCGGACCGGGCCGACGAAGCCCGGTCCGTTTTATATAACGGTTCTATGTGAGCAACGATGTATGAGAAACCATTTAGCGACGCTTGCGCTTCTTTTGGCGATGGTTTTCGCCTTGGGAGCCTGCACTAAGAATGATAAAGTGGCGCTGCCCGACACCACGCCCGACAAGGTCGTGATGAAGTTTTTTGATCTCTTGTCGGACGGTGGGAAGCTCTCCAACCGAGAAGCGCTCAATATGGTCAGTGATCGGCACGGGGCCATCAGCCCCGATAACTTTCGCCGGTGGACCGAGAACTATTCAAATAAAACAAAACTGAACATTATAAAAACGATTCTTCCCGAGAGTCCCAACGACGACGGGGAGTGGATCGCCCAGGTCGACATGACGGTAAGCGCTCCCTCTATGTTTGGTGGAGACTTCACCACCAGCAGCAAGCTTAACCTCATCCTCGACGAAAAGGACAAAGCATGGAAGATCGACTTCCTCGCCGAAACCGTCAATGAAGATCATTATCGCTCACTCCCCGCCGAAGCGCGGGCCGAACCGTAAAGGAGTAAGGGGATGCTAACTGCCGTCGTCGACTGGCTCGATGTCCGTCTTGATCTGCGCAGGATATATAGAGAACAGTTCACCTTCGAGATCGCCGAAGGATTCTCGTTCTGGCGGATGTTGGGCGCTTTGACCATCGGTTGCATCGCTATCCAGATCGTCACCGGTGTCTATATGCTCAGTTACTACATTCCTGAACCGGCCCTTGCCCACAAGAGCATTCAGGACATGTGTAATATCTCCGATCTTGGGGCGCTGATGCGGAATATGCATCGGTGGTCGTCAACGTTTGCGATTGTCTTTCTCTTCGCCCACGCCGTCCATGTGATGGCGAGAAGAGCGTATCGATCACCGCGCGAATTAAACTGGTGGACCGGTCTTCTCCTGGGAACGATCTTTATGATGCTGGTGATTACCGGTGTTATTATGCCGTGGGACTGGCGGAGCTATTGGGAGCTGGTCATCTGGGCCGACTGGATCGACGCTATCCCGATGGTTGGTGATTATCTGAAAGGGCCGTTTTTGTCCGGATTTACCCTCGGGCGAAATTTTGCGATGCACATCTATCTTCTGCCCGGCCTCTTAGGCGTCGTGTTGGCGCTCCACATTTACCTGACCCGCCGTCTTGGGCTCTCTGATCGCCCCTGATTACGGTTAACGGCTGTTATGGGGAAATAGTTACTTATGGAATCAACGAATCAAGAAACGAAACGATCCGGCTTTTGCTGGTGGCCACACTATGTGGGGATTACCGCCGTCGTCATGGTGGTCGTAACGGTCATGATCGCCGTTCTGGCTACTCTCTATCCGGTGCCGGACGATGCGCCGAACGAAATACCGTTGCCCGACTTCGGCGAAAACGTCCCCGGTCCCGAGTGGCTCTTTCTCCTGTTCTGGGCGCCGTTTTGGTACTTGGTCGGCACGACGAAAAAGTTTCTGGTCTTCATGCCACTGGTACCGATTATCGGCGCCATGGTACTGGTCGCCCTCCCTTATTTCCACAAGATTCCCTTGGGCCGTCTGCCGGGGCTCGCCCCGCTGCTGGCCAAATGCAGGGATTTGCGTGGCGGGATGGTCAAAAGTTTCGTGTACGCCATTCCCGCCCTCTTTATCGCTGTCACCCTCAGCGTCGCTACCGTCGCTAACGGGAGGCAGGCGAAAGTTCTTGGCTGCGACTCATGCCACAATCGGGCCATGGGGCATCGGATGGCGGTTCCACCGGAGGATGTCGCCCGATATTACGAAGTGGAACGTGCCATGCAAATCGGCGTCGGGAAGTACCGAGCGGGCAAATCTGACGGGGTCGATGCGGCGGGGAATGCGGTTTACACCGATGTCGGAGGGGAAGAGGGAGGCTACAAAAACGCCAACTGGCAAATGAGGCATATGTATGAGCCGACATTCACGTGGTAAATCGATAGCGTCTATTACATTCGTTTGCGCCGCCTTGGTGATGACCTCATGGGGAAGCGCGAAAGCTGCGTCCGAAGGTCATACCACCGGTGTGGTGAAACCGACCATTACGCAACTATCGCCAAACATCTTTGACGGTTCTCCGCGCATCGAAGAATATACGTTGCCGACCCCCTACGCGGGGCCTTTCGGCATGGCCATCGACCCGGACGGCATCATCTGGATCACCTTGAACGCAGAGAACGCTTTGGGCCGTTTCGACCCCACGACAAACGAGTATCGTGAATACCGTATTCCGTCCACCAAGGACCTCCCGAAGGTCGATTGGGAATATGACTCGAAAAACCGGACTACTCCCGAGGAGACGGTGACCAACTATTCGACCGGGAACCCGGGGAGCGTCACTGTCGCTCCCGACGGCGCGATATGGATGGTTGCGATATTGGGGAACTCGATACTCCGGTTTGATGCGGGGAAGGAGGAGTTCACCGAGTTTCTTCTCCCCACTCCCAATACGCAACCGTACGACCTCGCGGTCGCTTCCGACGGGAAGGTATGGTTTGCGCTCAAGAATCACTCCAGCTTCGGCTATCTCGATCCCGACCGTGAAAAAATCGTCGAAATCCCACTGCCCAACGGCGCCCAATCGATGGGGATCGCCATCGACAAAGAGGGAAACATCTGGATCGGCGATGTGAGAGGAAACGTCATCGGGAGGTATCAACCCGAGAGCAAAACGTTCCGCTCGTTCACCATCAACACCCACTTGGCTCAACCGGGTATGATGCGATTCGATGACGCCGGTCGCCTTTGGTTTTGCCAGATGCGCACAAAACAGCTTGGCGTTCTCATCCCCGATCCCGGTATCTTCTCGGTCGTCGATATCCCCGGTTACAACACCACACCGCAGGCGCTCGCCGTGGCGTCGGACGACATCATCTGGGTCGCCGACAGCATGATGAACCGGATCGGTCGTTTCGACATGGCCGAACTCTCTTGGACCATGTTCGATATCCATACCGCCAACTCCCAGCCGATGGATATCGAAATCGATGCGTCGGGCGATGTCTGGTTTACCGAAAACGATAGAAACGCCAATAAAATAGCTCGCCTCGTCGTTTCTACGATCAAGAGTCCTGTCGTGGCCGCCGTCCCCTCCAACATTCGTCAGGACGAACCGACGTCATCGGGGATGCCGGGCGGTGTCGCCATGGTGGCCGTTCTGGCTCTCCTCATTGGCTTGGGGGCTTGGGGGTGGAAACGTCGAACGCGAAAGCAGGCCTAAAATGACTTCCCGGATTGCGACAATCTCTCTTGGCGTCATTCTCACTCTCCTGGTCGGTATCGCGCAGGCCGATGATCTGATCCACGAATTCTCACCGCCGGGGGAGGGGGTCTTCCCTATGTCGATCATGGTCGATTCCAAGGGATGGGTCTGGTATCTCGAATACGTGGGGAACGCTGTCGTTCGGATGGACCCGGCGTCGGGAGCGGTGGAGAAATATCCGATCCCCTCGACCCGGAGTGAGTCGATGGCGATTGGGATGGCGCCCGACGGGGTGATCTGGATCGCGGAACAAGATGTAAATGGACTGGCCCGGTTCGATCCGTCTACCGGCCGTTTTGACGAATATTTCTTCCCCACCCCCAAGACAAATCCCGGTTCGATTATGGTGGCGAAGAACGGAGTGGTCTGGGTGTTGGGGTGGAACACCGATCTACTGGTCGCCTATCATCCCGATACCAATCGTTTCGTCGAACGGTTGATACCGACCGCTGGCGGGAACCCTTACGATCTTAGCGAAGATGGTGACGGAAATCTTTGGTTCGTTCAACGTTCCGCCAACAAGCTGACCCGCTACGATCCGAAGATGGATCGATTCACCGAATGGAAGATTTCGCCCGAAGTTCAGTCACCCATCGGTACCGTCGTCGATGCCGAAGGGGGGGTTTGGTACGTGAAAATGATCGACAGCCAGCTCGTACGTTTTAACCCGAAGACCGAACAACATGAAGTGTGGGTTATTCCGAAGAACAAGGGGATACAAGCTATCGCCATCGACGGGCGGGGTGATATCTGGCTTGTCCAATCGAGCGATAACCGACTCGTCCGATTCACCCGCGGTGCGGAACATTTTCAGAACTATCGATTGCCCGAAGGGGAGTCTCGTCCCAACTCGTTGGCGACGGACGGGGTCTCTCGAATCTGGTTTACCGAAGGGGTGAAAAACCGGATCGGCGTTCTCGATCTTAATAAAGCGGGGATTGTCGATAAGAAGCTCAACGTCAAGATCGCTCCGATGCCCGGCCTCTTGGGCAAATGATGAACAAACCCGCTCCCATCGCCATTCGTTGGGCTCTTGCGCTCTTTTTTTTTCTGTCGGGCGCCGTGGGGCTCTGCTACGAAGTGGTCTGGGCGCGCCAGCTTTCGTTCCTGCTCGGCGTTTCCGTACATGCGGTTACCGCCGTGCTGGTCGCTTACATGGCCGGGTTGGGGATCGGCGCAGCGCTCGCGGGGCGTCTTCTTGATCGTGGCCTAGCTCCGGTTCGGCTCTACGCCGCCCTTGAAGGGGGAATCGGCCTTTACCTGCTCCTGTTTCCATGGCTCTACGGACTGATGGAACCGCTCTATGTCGCCCTCTACCCATTGAGCGGCGGTGGTGGTGGGGCCGCGCTCCTTCGTTTTCTCATGGCGATAGGGCTTCTGCTGATACCGACGACGCTTATGGGGGGAACCCTCCCCGCCCTCGTTCGCCACTTCAGCCGGTCGGACAGGCGGCTCGGCATCACCGCCGGTCGGCTCTACGCGATCAATACCTTCGGCGCCATGGTCGGGGCGTTGGCGGCCGGATACTACTTCATCGAAGCGGTCGGCTTGGCGGCGACCTCCATGATCGGCGCAGGAGTCAACCTCCTCTTGGGCGTCGCCGCGTGGATGGTGGCGGCGGAACCGACCTGGCGCGGGGAAAAGACGCAACCGACGAAGCGACCCGAACGTAAGGAGTCGCCGGTAGAGCGCCCCGATCGGCTGATCATCGGTTTGTTCTGTGTCGCCGGTTTCTGCGCGCTGGCGTTGGAGACCATTTGGACACGTCTCCTCACCCTTATCCTGAACAACACGACGTATGCGTTTACCCTGATTCTCTCACTTTTTCTTGGGGGAATCGCCATTGGCGGCGCCGTCGTCGCATGGTGGATCAGTCGAGGCAAAGTGGTCAGGGTCGACCATTGGTTCGGCGTTTTCCAGATTCTTCTTGGTGTCGCGGCCGGCCTTTCGGTGGCCGGTTTCGCTCTTTTCCCCACGCTGATGACCGCTCCATCGGGAGGGGTTGCCCTCTTTTCCCCCGCCTATCTCTTCGCCAGTCTTTTGATCTTTCCGGCGGTGTTTCTTATGGGGGGGAGTTTCCCTTTGGCCGTGGAGGGGATGCGCGCCCGTGTGAACGACGCGGGGGGGGCGGTAGGAAAGCTCTACGGAGCGAATACCGCCGGATGCGTCACCGGAACGATAGTAAGCGGGTTTATTCTACTACCGTGGCTTGGTGTCGAAAAAGGAACCTTACTGATCGGATGGGTCGCCGTCGTTTCGGGGGTGACGTTACTCCTGGCGAGAGGGGGGAAGCCGCTCATTCCCGTGGTGGCGGTGGCTACTATGGGGCTCCTGACGGGCGAGGCCATCATAAGCGACGAGACGTTGGCGCTCAAGCTGACGGCCTCGAAACTAGACCGGGGAAGTGGCATCGTCTTTTTCGCCGAAGGGCCTTCGGCGACGGTACTGGTTTCCCACACCCCCACCGATATGAGCGTGGGGCGAAAACCGGTGGAGCGGTTGTGGATTAACGGCGATCCTATCGCCGGAGCGTTTCGAGAGGCGCTGACGCTCGAGCGATTGCTGGCGCACATACCACTTCTGCTTCGACCGGGCGCACAAAACGGACTCGTCATCTGCTTCGGAACCGGTTCGACGGCAGGAGCGGCCCTCACTCATGGTTTGGAGCGATTGACCGCCGTTGACGTATCGCCGGAGGTCTTCGAAGCGGCGCCCCATTTTTCCGAGGGGAACCAGTCGGTCATGCAAAACCGACGATTGAGAACGGTGGTAGAAGATGGCCGAAATTTTCTTCTTACGACCAACGAAAATTACGATTTCATTACGGTAGAACCGCCACCGCCTTCTAATGCGGGGGTGGTCAGTCTCTATACGGTCGAGTTCTACCGACTTGCCATGGAGAAACTTTCGAAACGAGGGATATTCTCCCAATGGATACCATTGCATCATCTTTCACCCACCGATTTCATCAAGCTTGTCGCGTCGTTTCATGAAGTCTTTCCGCGCGGTCAACTTTGGTTCACCAAGTGGGACGCCATCCTTGTCGGCGCTTCAGCCGATCTGTCGATAGACTACTCCATTATGTCTAACGAGATGAAAAAACCGCTGGTGGCGTCGAGTCTGGCCGGGATCGGTTACACCGACCCTGCGCAAATTTTGGCGACCTATATGATGGGACCTGAAGAACTTGCCGCTTATATCGCCGAATCATCTCCATTCTATGACGATCATCCGACGGTCGAATTCACGGCGCCAAGGATGTTGGCTGGCGGCGTCGCTATCAAGGGAGAAAATCTAAAGCGACTCATGACCTTTCGAAGCCTCCCTCCGGTGGCGGTGGCCGATGCGTCTGAAGGAAAACCGATCATCACCATGTTCGAATCGCAGGAGCGATACTTGCAGGGGCATCTTGACGAAAGCGAAGGAGCGTACGGTCAGGCAGCCACCCAATATGAGCGAGCGCTTAGGATAGATCCGAACAACGCTGATGCCCGTTACGCGTATTTGCAATTGAACCTGTCCACACTGCATAAAGCGATCGGTACGGGAAAGCTGGACGTGCGGAAGTCACTTCTTATGAAAACCAATCAACTTGACCGAGAAAATCTCTTCTCAACGCAACGACTTCTTCTTGAAGGAGTACAGTTGGCGGAAGAAGAGAGATTCCAAGAAGCTGAGATGGTTTTATTTCAAGCGATTGAACAAGATGATACCTACCTGTTGGCTTTATTAAACCTGGCTGGATTATACGCAACGGAACTACATGACCCGGTAAAAGCGAAAAGTCTCTACGAAAAGGCATTGTTGTTAGACCTTACTGAAGAAGAGAAATTAGGGACAAATGCCGCCCTCGTGTCGTTGCGCAGAGGTAATTCTTGATGTCCGGGGAGGCCTCTCCGCAATGCTCCTGTTGTGCCGTCGAACATTCCGAAACCAAAGCCGATACGATCGTCGGCGTCATCACGCGAAACTTTTGGTTCTCGAGCGGTTTGGTATTATTGCTGATCCTGCTGATCTTTACGTTGCTCTACAACGAAGCGAAACTTCGCGGAGACGGCTTTGCCATAATCAACCAAAGTGGAAGACAGCGAATGCTTTTGCAGAGCATTCACTTATCCGCCCATAAACTACGCGATGTCAGTGAAGGCGAGGATGATTCGGAAATTCGCAGAAAAATACGTGACGATGTCATGGCCATGGCCACCGTTCATGGGTATCTGAGGCGTCATCATGCTACCGCATCGCGCAAAAGTGAAATCGCCCAAGCTCTGGAAGCTATTTATTTTAACGATATTGATTCACTTGATCGAAAGATGAATGAATTTATCGCATTAGCTTCGAATGTGGCATTGCCTCGGGGCGATTTTGAACAAAATGAAAAGCGATTTGAGGCTCTTGACGCATTCGATAGCGAAGCGCTATTGGCGATGCTGGAAAAGGTGGTGTCGCTGTACCAAAAAGAGGCGAACGATATCAGTCGACGTATTCATTTGCTTGAGTATCTTTCACTGTCGCTGATATTGCTAGTCCTTGTGCTTCTGTCGATATTTATTTTCAGGCCAATGGTTCATGAAGTTCGCTTAAAAACAGCGAAAATACTCGAAAGCGAGAAGCGTCTGTCGGTCATCACGGATACTATTGGCGAAGGAATCCTCGTCGCCGATCGTTCGCTATGCATTACCTTCGTGAACGCAGAAGGGGAAAATCTTCTGAAATATGAGCCGGGTTCGTTGATTGGAATGAAGCTCGCCTCGCTCACCGCCGGAAACGACGGCGTCGTTGACGACCTATTCTTGCGTCCGCTCGAACAAACGATCGCTCATCGAACGGAACGGGAACGCTTCATCGATCGTGATGGTAGGGCCTTTCCTGTCAGCCTGAGCGTGTCCCCGATTGTTGCGGATGAGAGGAGCAGTGGGCTTGTCGTCGCTTTCCATGATATCACCGAGCAACATGCGAATGAGGCGCGGTTGCGGAAAGCGAAAGATGAAGCGGTGCAGGCCAACCGATCGAAGGATCAGTTTATGTCGCTTATTGCGCATGATCTACGAAGCCCCATGACGTCACTGTTTCAGCTATTGTCGTATCTCGAAAGTGAGGCGATCAGCTTGTCGGAACGTCATCGTCACTCGTTGCAATTAGGAATAGACGCCGCATCTCAGATGATGCTCATGATAGAAGAGTCGCTGATACCCATCGAATGCAAACCGCAATCGCTCATCCAAATCGAGTCAAGACCAATATTTGGGAAATGGTCGTGCGGGCGAATATGGTTACCGAACCTCAAGCCCGAGCGAAAGATATTGTGGTTGAAAATATTGTCGATAAAGAATTGATTTGGGAGGTGGATAAGGAGCTTTTTATGCAAGTTATCATCAATATCGTCGGCAATGCGATTAAATTTAGTGAGCCGGGGGAAACGATTAGAATCTACGCGCCAATGGAGCGAGAAAGGGTCTTATGCGTTGAAGATCGGGGAAATGGCATGCCGGATTATATTCGATCAAATATCTTCTCCCGCGAAGTGAAAACGAGTACCGTCGGAACAATGGGAGAGCGCGGAACAGGCTTGGGGCTTCCGCTCTGCAACGAAATAATGAGAGGGCATGGCGGTCGAATAGATGTGAGTTCTACGTTAGGGAAGGGGACGACTTTTTCGATTATCGTCGGTCGTGCGCCCGCCCAGGAAGTCTAGATTGTTCAGATTTTTTTCTGTTCTTCGGTAAGGGGGAGCCCGCAGCAAACACCTTCTTTGCTATTTGCAGGATTGTATTTCAATGCCAATTTCAGGTACTTCTCCGTTAATTCCTTATTGCCGCGTCGCTCATACAGGTCAAGTAAATCGAGATAAGCGAAGTAGTAGGTTTTCTCGCGTTCGATCACGTCAGTAAGAAGTAATTCGGCGCGGTCGAGTTCTCCTTCTCTGAGTGCGATGGCGCCGAGGTAATATTTTGAGGCGAGATCGTTGGGCGCCAAAGCGAGATATAGGTTGAGATGCTTTTTCGCCTTCACGTTATCGCCAAATTGGTAGTATACGGCGCCCTTTGTCCTGTCGATATCAAATGCGATTGGTTGCTCTGCGCTCTTGTCGAGCATTTCTAAGAACCGTTCTTCTCCAAGATCGCGCATGACTTTTGAAAGTTGCACGTACGAGAATTGATCGTGCTGATTTATGTCGATCAGTTTTAAAAAAAGTGGGAAGGCCTCATCGTACCGGCCATCTGAAGCCAGCCGAATGGCCTGCAATCGCATTTTTTCGATTTTTTTGTGCAGCGCTTCTCGGCTCATCGATTCGAGTGTTTCGGTTGGTTCCTCGTTCGCATTTTTGACGATGCCAGGCAGATAGAACGTGACGGCGCCGAGCAAGGCGCATCCGATAAAAATAAGAAACCAATGGCGCATACAGATGTGCTCCTTTTACCTAAGCGCTCAAAATAGAACGGAGTTCATTTTTGTCGTATTGACCATTCTGATTTAACGTAATGTTCAATCATGCGTTCCCGCTGCAACGATTAGTTGACTAATATGCATAACATGATCAAGTGCACACTATATGCCAATGCATATCAAAGGAATAAACATTGCAATGTTTTTTGATAAAGAGGAGGCATTCTTTATGACTTGTTCGCAAACGAGAGTTAAATCGTTTTTACGTGTCGCGTTGGTCGTCTTGGCCACCTTTGCGATGACTCCGCCCGCTTTGGGCCAAGGATGGTTTGGCGCTTTTGGAGGAGACGCTGGCGATAAAGACGCTGAGAAATCGTATCGTCATGCGACGAGCGCCTATGGTAGCGCCGATTATGCGAAGGTGGTCACGATTACGAGTAAAATAATCGAGAAAACTCCGTCATTCGCAAAAGCCTATGCGCTGCGAGGTAAGGCTTACAAGGATATGGGAGAGGTCGATAAGGCTTACGCAGATTTGAGCCAGGCCATAAAAATCGACCCCTCGCTCGGTGAAGCATATTTTATTCGCGGGCAGGTCAGTGAAATTAATGGGGCGTTAGACGAGGCGAAGAAGGATTACGTCAAAGCGTGCGCCAACGGTTATGACCTCGCTTGTTTATAGCAGGAACCGCTCGATCCGAATACCTTAAGAATCTGACAACGTTAGCTTGACGCCAAACAAGGGAGCTTTGTCGTCGGGCGAAAGTGCTGAAATAACAGGTGAATGAAGTGCGGAGTCCCTCTGGGCCATGGCCGCTACACGTCCCGGCGGGCCGAGGCATCGGTCACCTTCGGTGCGTTTGACCGAACTTCGGGCTGCGTTCCCCCTGTCGTCGGCGCAGTCGATCTGCTAGCCACGGCGCGCTATTCTGCGATCGCGCGCCGTGTATCATGGTCGTCATGACACAATCCCTTTGTGATCCCCTCATTGCCCATAGCGCAAACGATGCGGGGAGACTCCACTCTCTTGCGGACCACCTCACGCGCGTAGCCCGTTTGGCCGCAAGATTTGCCGAAACGTTTGGGGGGGAGGAGTGGGCCGCTCTCGCCGCTTCGTTTCATGACCTTGGAAAGGCCGACGACGAGGTCCAGCGGTATCTATCCGATCCCGAAGGATACGGACGCGCTCATGGCCCGGATCACTCCACTGCAGGGGCGAAGGCGTTGGGGCGACTTCGCCTTCCTTTCTCTGTGGTTATCGCCGGGCATCATGGCGGGTTGCAGAACGTGTCCGATATCGAAGGGCGTCTTAAAAAAAAGACCGATGCCGATGTTGATGAATTATTAGAAAAGCTAGGTCTATCACTTCCCCCCACGCCGCTCCCTCTCCACCAAAGGGAATCAGAAACGAAGCCGACTGGGAACTCTTTATACGTTTTCTTTTTTCTTCCCTCGTTGATGCCGACTTTCTCGACACCGAGTCGCATTTTAATGACGATAAAAGCCGCCTCCGTAGCGAGGGCGAAAAGGTCGAATCCCTTTGGCGACGCTTTGAGAGCGTCTACGCTCAAAGATTCGGCACAGTAGACACCTCCCCCGTCAACAGCATCCGCAGAGATGTTTTCGACGCCTGCCTCACCTCGGCCGAGCTGACCCCGGGCCTTTTTCGGCTCACCGTCCCCACCGGTGGAGGGAAAACCCTTTCCGGGCTCGCCTTCGCTCTCAAGCACGCCACCCTTCATAAGAAGCGGCGTATTATTTCGGTTACCCCCTACACCTCCATCATCGAGCAGAGCGCCGACATCTATCGGTCATTCCTTGGGCAGGATGCCGTGGTGGAGCATCACAGCGCTTTCGATCCACCCGACCGTAACGAAGAGACCCCGTCCCCCATCGCTTATCGTCTTCGCCTCGCCACGGAGAATTGGGACGCCCCGGTCATCTGCACCACTTCTGTCCAGTTTTTCGAAAGCCTTTTCGCCAATCGGCCCGGCCGGTGTCGCAAGGTCCACAATATCGCCAACAGCGTCGTCATCCTCGACGAAGTCCAAGCGTTACCGGTCCAACTGCTCAGCCCCATCGTCCACCGGCTTCAGTCGTTAGCAGATCAGTACGGCGTCACCGTTGTCCTCTGCACCGCGACGCAACCAGCGTTAGAAGATGCGACCTTCCCCAAGGGGTTGCGGGACATCCGGGAAATCGTTCCCGACGCTCGGCGCCATTTTGCGAAGCTTGCCCGCGTCACGTATGAACGTCCATCCGCCCCCCTCTCGTGGGAAGAGGTCGCCGAAGCGCTCATGGAGCGGGACCAAGGGCTGGTCATTCTCAACACACGAAAAGACGCCGTGGCCGTGGCCAAAGCGTTGGATCGGGAGGAGGGGCATTATCATCTCTCCACTCTCATGTGCGGCGCACATCGACGCGCCGTCTTGGAGGAGGTTCGTCGCCGATTAAAAGAAGGTCGCACTTGTCGGCTCGTCTCGACCCAAGTGGTCGAAGCGGGGGTCGATCTCGACTTCCCCTTCGTCATGCGGGCCGTCGGGCCGCTCGACCGGATCGTGCAGTCGGCCGGTCGGTGTAACCGGGAAGGAAAGATGGCGGAGAAGGGGAGAGTGGTTATCTTCGAGCCGACAGAAGGGGGGAAACCGCGCGGTGTCTATGAAACCGGCATCGAGATCGCTCGTATGCTCTTGTCGCACGGCACCGCCGACCTACACGACCCGACGTTATACGCGAACTATTTTCGACGCCTCTACGCCGCCGCCAATACCGGGGCTCCGACGCCGGGACAGGAAGGGAACAGCATCGCGTCGCTTCAGGAGAAGCTGAAGTTTGCGACCCTCGCTGAGAGGTT
The DNA here is from genome assembly GCA_942491805.1 of Nitrospinota bacterium. Classification (GTDB taxonomy): domain Bacteria; phylum Nitrospinota_A; class UBA7883; order UBA7883; family JADGGD01; genus JADGCD01. Next base: position 127,461 of record CALOCG010000029.1, on the reverse strand, counting down.
CAAGATGATCGAGAGCGACACCGTCCCGGTTGTCGTTCCGTATGCGCCGAGTCGCGCGGCGGTGGATGAACTACTGGGCGAAGCTCGCCGCTACGGTAGCGTTCATCGTTCGCTCTGGCGCCGACTGCAACCGTATGTTGTGAGCCTTTATCGGCACGACTTTAACGCCAACCGGAAGAGCGTCACCGAAATCGTCGCCGATCTGTATGAGTGGAAAGGGGGCTACGACCCGCTTATCGGCCTCGACTTCGCCCTCCCCGATCCCGCCGATCTGGTCGTTTAATCTCTTCGTGACTTTCGCCATGCTTTCGTATAGCATGGCCATGCCGTGAGCATTATCCATTCATTATGGAGCGACCACATGAACAGTCCACCGCTCGAAGTCAAAGTCTGGTCCGATGCCGCCTGTTTCACCCGTCCCGAAATGAAAGCCGAAAGGGTCACCTATCCGGTCATGACCCCGTCGGCGGCGCGGGGGGTGTTGGAGGCGATCTTCTGGAAGCCGGAGTTTCAATGGCGCATCCGAGAGATTCAGGTGCTGGCGCCTATCCGGCATCTTTCGATCTTGCGCAACGAAGTCAACAACCGCGCGAGCGACCGAACCGCTCGTAAGTGGGAGGGGGACGGGACCGGCGGTTACTTCGCCGATGAAGACCGCGCCCAACGCCACACGTTGGCTTTACGTTCCCCCGCGTATCTGATCCGGGCAGACGTGGCGCTCCGTCCCGACGTTACCGAGAACCCGGCCAAGTACCGCGACCAGTTCCGACGCCGCGTGGGCAAGGGGCAATGTTTTCACCACCCCTATCTCGGTTGCCGGGAGTTCGCCGCAAACTTCGCCCCGCCCGATGGAAGCGAGACTCCCATCGACCATTCCGACGACCTCGGGTTGATGCTATTCGATCTCGATTTCGCCGCCGACGGTTCTGGCCGAGGGACGCCGAAATTCTTCAACGCCCGGCTCGACGCAGGAGTGTTGCGGATCGACCCGGCCCTCTATGGGGAGGGATGAACCATGCTCCTTACGAAACTGGCCGAATACGCCGACCGACAGGAATACGGCGCTCCCCCCATGTATCAGGCGACGCCGATCCGGTGGTTGATCGAACTCGACAACGCAGGGAAGCTCCTCGGTTTCACCCCCCTGTCTGCGGACGATGGGCGGAAGAACGACCGGGGGCTTGTCGTCTACGCCCCGCACATACAAAGAGCCAGCGGGATAGAACCAAAACTGTTGGCCGACCATGGCGAATATGTCCTCGGCGTCCCGCGCGAACCGGACAAGCCGAAGAAGGTGAAGCGGACCGCCGCATGCCATCAAGCGTTCATCGACCTGACCCGCGCCTGCGCCGAAGCGACCGGTGAACCGTCGGTCGAAGCGGTTGTGGCGTTTCTCGACGGATGGACCCCCGACCTGTCGAAACTCCCCGCCGACTTCGACCCGTCGATGAATCTCACCTTCTCCGTCGAAGGCGTCCGCCCTATCGACCTTCCGTCGGTTTGTTCTTTCTGGGCCGAGCGCGCAGCAGGCGACCCGGATGGACCGATGGCCGACTGCCTTGTCTGTGGCGCGACGAAACCGGCCACCACCAAGATGCAGGTGATGATCAAGGGAATCCCCGGGGGCCAGTCGTCGGGTATGGCGCTAGTCTCCACCAACGCCCTGGCTTTCGTCTCCTACGACCTTTCGGCCACACACGTTTGCCACCAATGCGGCGAATCGTTCTCCAACGCCCTGAACCGGCTGTTGGCCGAGCACGATACCCACCTGCGGGTCGGTCCCGCCGTCTACGCCTTCTGGACGAAGAGCGCCGACGTCGGCTTCAGCGTTACCGAGACGTTGGCCCATCCCGACCCGGAACAGGTCAGAAAGCTGATTGACGCTGTCCATCGCCCTTCCGGTTTCGACAACCTCGACGCCGATCCGTTTTACGCCATCTCTCTATCGGCCTCGGGCGGACGGGTGGTGGTCCGCGACTGGCTGGAATCGACCATCGGCGGGGTGAAAGAGAAACTGGCTCGTTGGTTCGCCCTGCAACAGCTCGTCGATCACGACGGCGCCGAAGGCCCGAGCGTCGGCCTCTATCCGTTGGCCGCCTCGCTCTATCGGGACGCCAACAAAGAGATGGTGGTCAACGTCCCCCGCGCCCTCATTACGGCGGCTCTCGGCGGAACACCTCTGCCCGACTGGCTCTTGTCGCAAGCGGTTCGCCGCAATCGGGCGGAGCAGAAAGTCACCCGCCCCCGCATGGTCCTTATCAAAATGATCCTTACCCAAAACGATACGGGAGAACACGACATGACAAGTCTTGACGCCACCCACCCCGACGCCGCCTATCACTGCGGGCGGCTCTTGGCCGTGCTGGAGAAAGCCCAACGCTCGGCTCTCGGGTCAAAAGTCAACGCCACCATCGTCGACCGCTACTTCGGCGCCGCATCCACCACCCCGGCCGCCATTCTTGGCTACCTTGTTACGAGATCGCAATCCCACCTCGCCCACCTTCGCAAAAACAACGGCGGAGCCTATCACGCCATCAGCCTCGAACTCGAAGAGGTTCTCGGCGCCGTCGGTTCGTCGTTTCCCGCAACGCTCAACCTCCCTCGCCAAGGGCTCTTCGCCCTCGGCTACTACCACCAGAAAGCCGCCGACCGGGCCGCAGCCGCCGAACGACGCGCCAACAAAGAAACCGCCACCGCCACTGAGGAGACCAACTAATGTCGAAACATCTGAACCACGAAACCCGCCACGACTTCGTCCTCCTCTTCGACGTGAGAGACGGCAACCCCAACGGCGACCCCGACGCCGGGAACCTCCCCCGCGTCGATCCCGAGACCATGCAGGGGCTCGTCACCGACGTGGCCCTCAAACGGAAAGTCCGCGACTATGTCGATGCGGTGACCGGCGACGAAGAGCGGAATAAAATCTACGTTCAGCACCACAGCTATCTGGTCAATCAGCGAGAACGCCCATTCAAAGAGATGAAGCTCAAAGATAGCGATACCTCGAAAATCAGCGAGACCCAGGCCTGGATGTGCGCGAACTTTTTCGACGTCCGAATGTTCGGCGCCGTCATGTCGATGAAAGAGCGAAACTGCGGACAGGTGCGCGGCCCCATGCAACTGACCTTCGCCCGGTCAGTTAGCCCCATCGTCCCGCTCGATATCTCCATCACCCGTGTCGCCCTCGAAAATCCCAAGGAGAAACCGAAAGAGGGGGAATCGGAGGTCGCCGCCCCCACCCACGGCACCATGGGGAGAAAAGCGCTCCTCCCCTACGGCCTCTACATGGGATACGGTTTCTACGCGCCCCATCTGGCCGAACGGACCGGCGCCGATTCCGCCGACCTCTCCCTCTTCTGGAACGCGCTGGTCAATATGTGGGACCTCGACCGCTCGGCATCGCGCGGCATGATGGCCTGCCGAGGGTTGTACGTCTTCACCCACGACCACCGGCTCGGCTCTGCCCCGGCCCACACTCTCTTCGACCGGATCGGGGCCAAGCTCATCGACGAGGGGAAAGCCCCGCGCGCCTTCACCGACTACGCCGTCACCGTCGACGCCGCCGACCTGCCGGAAGGGATCACCCTGACGAAAGTTTGCTGACATGGCGCTTGATGGAGAAGGGCCGACGCCGGTACCGGTATCGGCCCTTCAACACACCGTCTATTGCCCTCGGCAATGCGCCCTCATCCACGTCGAGCGGGTGTTCGAAGAGAACGTCCACACCCTGCGCGGACAGAGCGTCCACAAACGGGTCGATGAAGCGACCACCGAATTCGTCGACGACCTTCGTATCGAACGGGCGCTTCCTTTGTGGTCGGAGCTATATGGGCTCATCGGCAAAGCCGATGTTGTGGAATTCGGCGCCGACGGTGTCCCGTACCCGGTGGAATATAAACACGGGCGGGCCAAGAAAGCCTCCGCTACCGCCGACGCCGTCCAGCTCTGCGCCCAAGCCCTCTGCCTCGAAGAAATGACCGGTCTTTCAGTTCCGAAGGGCGCTCTTTACTTTCACTCCTCCCACAAACGGCAAGAGATCATTTTCGACGAAAAACTTCGCGCCCGAACCATCGAGACCATTAAAGAGACCCGCAGTATTCTCGACGACCACCGTATCCCCCCACCGGTGGCAGACAAACGATGCGACGACTGTTCACTGGCTCGCCAGTGCGAACCGGGACTCACGGCATTAAAACGGATCGATATTTTCCGCCCCATCCCCGAGGTCGAATAACATGGAACCGGTACTCAATACCCTGTACGTTCAGACCCAAGGCGCCTATCTCCACCTCGACCACGACACCATCATCGTCGAAGTCGAGCGGGAGAAAATCGCCCAGACCCCACTCTTGCACCTGAGCGCCGTCGTCGTTTTCGGAAACGTACTCGTCAGTCCCTTCCTCACACACCGCCTCGCAGCAGAGGGGATGAGTCTTGTCTATCTCTCCGCAACAGGACGCTTCAAAGCCCGTATGATCGGCCCCACCAGTGGCAACGTCCTCCTGCGCGTCACCCAACACGAAATCGCCGCCGATCAAAGCCGATCTCTCCCAATCGCCCGCGCCTTCATCGCCGGAAAAGCGCAAAATAGCCGGAGCGCACTTCTCCGCTCCGCACGCGACGCAAAAGAAGACGACGCCCTTCTCCTTAAGCACGCTGCCGAACGAATCGGCGCCATGCTTTCTTATCTTGAGCGGACGCCCCATATCGACGCTGTGCGAGGGATCGAGGGAGACATCGCCCGCACCTATTTTGAACACTTTGGGCGCATGGTAAAAGCCGACCGCAAAGAATTCCCCTTCGACGGACGCAACCGGCGCCCACCACGCGACCCGATGAATGCTCTCCTATCGTTTCTCTATGCGATCCTCGCAGGCGATTGCGCATCCGCTCTCGAAACCGTCGGCCTCGACCCGCAAGTCGGCTTCATGCATGCCCTTCGGCCCGGGCGAGTTTCACTCGCTCTCGATCTGATGGAAGAATTTCGCGTGCCGATGGTAGACCGAATCGCACTGGCCCTTGTTAACCGGAGAACCGTTAACCACGAGGACTTTGACCGGCGCGAAGGGGGCGCAGTCGGCCTCAACGAAAAAGGACGCAAGAAAGTCATCATCGCCTATCAGGAAAAGAAACGAGAAGAGACAACCTGGCCCACCATCAAAAAGAAAGTCCCAGTAGGATTGATACCCCAGTTGCAAGCCCGCCTGTTGGCCCGACATCTGCGCGGCGATATCGACTGCTACATTCCCTACCTGCCGAGACTCTCATGAACCTCGTTGTAACCTACGACGTCAACACCGAAACCCCCGAAGGGCGAAGACGGCTAAGAAAAATAGCCAACCTCTGCAAAGCATTCGGCCAACGGGTGCAATGGTCCGTATTCGAATTGAACGTTACCGATGTGCAAAAAGAGCGCTTCATGCAGGGAGCGCGCGCCATCATCGACCCCGCCACCGATAGCCTGCGCATCTATCGGCTCACCGGCGACCGGGAGAAGCAGGTCGAATGCATCGGATTGAATAGCTATACCAACTTCGAAGACCCTCTTATTATCTGAACGCGAACCAGTGGCGATGCCCGAAACAGAGGAGTGCTCGCGCATAATAAAAGTGTATGAAAAAAGAGGACGTGAACGCGAAACAGGGGGAAGAAGTGCTATTTTTGAGATGGCGAATGATCGTTTCGCGCAAGGCAAGCTATTTATGAAAAGTATTCAGCATGTTAGAGTACATGCTGTTGCGCCGGTCCACCCGGACCGGCGAGGATTGAAACGGGGCGTCGTTTTGAACGAACCGGCACAGCTCCACGTTGCGCCGGTCCACCCGGACCGGCGAGGATTGAAACTCGTGCCACGGTTGAGGCTGGTGAAGTCGTCTCGGGTTGCGCCGGTCCACCCGGACCGGCGAGGATTGAAACACGATCCACCTCCTTTTCCGACCAGACCGGCCGCCAGTTGCGCCGGTCCACCCGGACCGGCGAGGATTGAAACCCTACTCGCTCTTGCCCCCCGCTTACAAGACCGCGTTGCGCCGGTCCACCCGGACCGGCGAGGATTGAAACCGGCATGTCACCTCGACCAACCTTGCGTCGTCGAGTTGCGCCGGTCCACCCGGACCGGCGAGGATTGAAACTCTTCGATCAGCGACTTGCAGGCCACGATCTCAGGTTGCGCCGGTCCACCCGGACCGGCGAGGATTGAAACTTTTCGGCTGTTTAGCCATGTTGTGGGTGCTCTTGGTTGCGCCGGTCCACCCGGACCGGCGAGGATTGAAACTACATCGAGCAGTTCGCAGATCTTTGCGGCTCTCGTTGCGCCGGTCCACCCGGACCGGCGAGGATTGAAACCCGTTCGCTCCGGTCTGTGAAGTTATAGTTTGCAGTTGCGCCGGTCCACCCGGACCGGCGAGGATTGAAACAAGTCGTTATAGACCTCACCTGGCGCACGTTCTTTGTTGCGCCGGTCCACCCGGACCGGCGAGGATTGAAACCATCGGGTCGTGGGGCTCGTAGAGGTGCCCGAAAGTTGCGCCGGTCCACCCGGACCGGCGAGGATTGAAACTGGACGACTGGAACGACGACCTTGCAGCCGCTCTGGTTGCGCCGGTCCACCCGGACCGGCGAGGATTGAAACAGGTGATCGCGGTAGTCCGTCACGCTCGTCCCTCCGTTGCGCCGGTCCACCCGGACCGGCGAGGATTGAAACATACACGGTTCAGGCGCGACCGGAGGCGGATGTGGGTTGCGCCGGTCCACCCGGACCGGCGAGGATTGAAACGAACTCTTCTCTTGCGAAGGGAGTCAGCGATAGGAGCGTTGCGCCGGTCCACCCGGACCGGCGAGGATTGAAACTGTGGTGGTCGTCGGAGCTGACCGCCGGGAGAGCGGTTGCGCCGGTCCACCCGGACCGGCGAGGATTGAAACTCTTTCGTGTTAAGGACTCCGAGGACGTTTTCCCAAGTTGCGCCGGTCCACCCGGACCGGCGAGGATTGAAACGTAGACGACAAGCCCCCGTCGGCCGTAACGGTCGTTGCGCCGGTCCACCCGGACCGGCGAGGATTGAAACGACGCCATAGACGGTCATCACGAGGATCGCGCCGTTGCGCCGGTCCACCCGGACCGGCGAGGATTGAAACGGTTGCCTCGAGGGCACTTGTTCTCGATCGAGACGTTGCGCCGGTCCACCCGGACCGGCGAGGATTGAAACAAGCGTCGCCCGCTTGCGCCAGTCGATCATCGTCATGTTGCGCCGGTCCACCCGGACCGGCGAGGATTGAAACACCGTCTCCATCCCGATCTTCGACGGGGAGGAAGCGTTGCGCCGGTCCACCCGGACCGGCGAGGATTGTAACACGTTGCTGGCGCCTTTAAGGACGCGGTGACCACGTTGCGCCGGTCCACCCGGACCGGCGAGGATTGAAACAAGGGGTGACCATCGAAAACCGACCGGCGCTCGATGTTGCGCCGGTCCACCCGGACCGGCGAGGATTGAAACCGCCGCAGGGCATTGGCGACCGTGTGTCGCCTTGGTTTATTCCGGTCCACCCGGACCGGCGAGGATTGAAACAGCCGCGTACTGCAGACCGCCAAGGGCATCGGTGGTGTTGCGCCGGTCCACCCGGACCGGCGAGGATTGAAACAGATCGTCGAGGGCTCCGACCGCTTCCCCGGACCCTTGGTTGCGCCGGTCCACCCGGACCGGCGAGGATTGAAACCGGTTATCACCGCCTCGCGGTTTTCGTAGAGATGGCGTTGCGCCGGTCCACCCGGACCGGCGAGGATTGAAACGGGACGGTGGCGTCGGGGATCGGGGCGCCGGAACGTTGCGCCGGTCCACCCGGACCGGCGAGGATTGAAACTTTGTCCGCGCATCCTCATCCCCTCGCCGCCATGGTTGCGCCGGTCCACCCGGACCGGCGAGGATTGAAACCGTCGGACGATAATCCCCTCAGATGAAAGACCTCGTTGCGCCGGTCCACCCGGACCGGCGAGGATTGAAACCCCCGCAAAGAGCGGGACGAAAATAAGATCGACGCGTTGCGCCGGTCCACCCGGACCGGCGAGGATTGAAACGATCTGAGCGCCCTGAGGGCCGCGTTGGCCGAGGGAGGTTGCGCCGGTCCACCCGGACCGGCGAGGATTTGAAACTCTTGTCCCTCGTCAAAAGTTGCTGGCGCCGTCGGCGTTGCGCCGGTCCACCCGGACCGGCGAGGATTGAAACCCGGACGAGAGACCCGCCGTCGCCGCCGGTTCCCTCGTTGCGCCGGTCCACCCGGACCGGCGAGGATTGAAACTCGCTCGAAAACGCCCTCACCACCAAAAAGGACATGTTGCGCTGGTCCACCCGGACCGGCGATGATCGAAAACGCCTTGAAAGAATGGTTCGCCATCCATGACATCGCCATGTTGCGCCGGTCCACCCGGACCGGCGAGGATTGAAACGACCGGCCCCCGCCGGTGTTCACTCCCTGCCGGTGTTGCGCCGGTCCACCCGGACCGGCGAGGGGATCGGGGAACACCCCTTCGGGCGGGTCGCCGCCTACCGTAACGGTCGTTGCGCCGGTCTACCCGGACCGGCGAGGATTGAAACGCCGGGATGTCGGTGCTACCGCCGCCGCCGCCACGGGTTGCGGCTGTCCACCCGGACCGGCGAGGATTGAAACACCGCCAAGGTGGAGGGGCAGATCGCGGCCGGGGGTTGCGCCGGTCCACCCGGACCGGCGAGGATTGAAACTCCGGTTAGGGTCCGGCAGATCCTGCAAGACCAGTGTTGCACCGGTCCACCCGGACCGGCGAGGATTGAAACCCCCTCTGAGACAGTATCCCGATTTTACGTCGTCACTCGTTGCGCCGGTCCACCCGGACCGGCGAGGATTGAAACTCTACGCCACCAGGACCGAATTCCGCCAGATCAGCCGGTTGAGCCGGTCCACCCGGACCGGCGAGGATTGAAACCTTGTCCATCTTGAAAACTTGCAGGCACCGTCGGCGTTGCGCCGGTCCACCCGGACCGGCGAGGATCGAAAACTCATCCCGCCTCGATCTGGAGAACTACCTGCGGATGTTGCGCCGGTCCACCCGGACCGGCGAGGATTGAAACCGCAGGTCGGGCAACCGGATGGCAAGCGTCGGCTGTTGACGGTTAAACCACCCGGACCGGCGAGGGGATTGAAATTCGTCAAGTACAAGGCCGGGAAACGGCTCGGAAGTTGCGTTACCGGTCCACCCGGACCGGCGAGGACGAAACAAGGTTTTCGCTACTGGCGCGGCCACCTCGTCTTGTTGAGCCGTGGTCCACCCGGACCGGCGAGGATTGAAACCGAAAGCCTTGCCCCGTTGTCTGCCCGAAGGCTGCGCCGGTCCACCCGGACCGGCGAGGATTGAAACATCGGGCGAGTTGGTGTGGCCGATGATCTCTGCCGAGTTGCGCCGGTCCACCCGGACCGGCGAGGATTGAAACTACAAGATCGAGTGTGACTCGACCGAGGGAGACCCGTTGCGCCGGTCCACCCGGACCGGCGAGGATTGAAACACACCCCAGCCGACCGTGACCGGAACCGGATCGGTTGCGCCGGTCCACCCGGACCGGCGAGGATTGAAACCGCTCCGTACCGTAGTACGCTCTACCTTGAGAGAGGGGGTTGCGCCGGTCCACCCGGACCGGCGAGGTTTGAAACCGGATAACGCTCATGGCCACCCTCATTTTTACAAGAGTTGCGCCGGTCCACCCGGACCGGCGAGGATTGAAACAGACATGAAGGCTCAGAAAAAAGTCGCAGAATCTGTTGCGCCGGTCCACCCGGACCGGCGAGGATTGAAACTGCGTGTCTCCACTGCCGTCATCGTCGGCGATCAGTTGCGCCGGTCCACCCGGACCGGCGAGGATTGAAACCGCACCGTTGGCGTCATCACCGCGACAAGCGTCGGGCGTTGCGCCGGTCCACCCGGACCGGCGAGGATTGAAACGAGATAGTGGGCGCTTTCGGCGGAGCGCCTGGCTCGTTGCGCCGGTCCACCCGGACCGGCGAGGATTGAAACCATCCGGCGCCTAAAGGCCGCCGCGATTACCAGTTGGTCCGGACCGGCGAGGATTGAACCTGCCAAGGTGGACCGCGGCCGTGGGTTGCGCCGGTCCACCCGGACCGGCGAGGATTGAAACTCCGGTTAGGGTCCGACAGATCCTGCAAGACCAGTGTTGCTCCGGTCCACCCGGACCGGCGAGGATTGAAACCAGCAGAGACCGACGAGATCGGGCTGGTTACGGTGTTGCGCTGGTCCACCCGGACCGGCGAGGATTGAAACCCGGCCTCGTTGGTCATGTTCATCAACGCCGTCCGGGTTGAGCCGGTCCACCCGGACCGGCGAGGATTGAAACCTAATGAGCTGGATTTCCACGTTTGGCGGGACGCGGTTGCGCTCGGTCCACCCGGACCGGCGAGGATTGAAACGCTTCCGCTTGCGCCAAGGTGATTCCGGCCATCTGCTGCGCTGGTTCCCCCGGACCGGCGAGGATTGAAACCAGGGCCAGGGCGATGTCGATCACCGCGCAACGGTGGTTGCACCGGTCCACCCGGAACGGCGAGGATTGAAAACGGCTGGCCGCCGGAACGTATACCTCAGCGGCGCTGTTGCGCCGGTCCACCCGGACCGGCGAGGATTGAAACGGGTAAACCGGTGATCGGCGATGATGGAGGTGGCCGTTGCGCCGGTCCACCCGGACCGGCGAGGATTGAAACGTGGGAAGGGATCGACGATCTCTGGGACCGGGCGTTGCGCCGGTCCACCCGGACCGGCGAGGATTGAAACTCCGATAAAGCATGGCAGATCTCAGCGAGACCATTGGTTGCGCCGGTCCACCCGGACCGGCGAGGATTGAAACTCGATAAAGCATGGCCTCCCTCAGCGAACCATTGGTTGCGCCGGTCCACCCGGACCGGCGAGGATTGAAACCCAACGACAGAACGAAGATACCCCACGCCACGTACGTTGCGCCGGTCCACCCGGACCGGCGAGGATTGAAACGGCGCGGCCCCACTGACGGTCGTGCGACGGGGCCGGTTGCGCCGGTCCACCCGGACCGGCGAGGATTGAAACCTCTCTGCCACAGTTCATCCCGGCCCTTGTTGTGTTGCGCCGGTCCACCCGGACCGGCGAGGATTGAACCGTAACCTTCCTCCTCACTGGGGATGAGAGCCCGGGTTGCGCCGGTCCACCCGGACCGGCGAGGATTGAAACTACAACCTCCCCATCGGTGAGGACTCCCCCTCGGGTTGCGCCGGTCCACCCGGACCGGCGAGGATTGAAACCTCGCCGGGAGTGTGGACGTAGACGTCATGGCCGGTTGCGCCGGTCCACCCGGACCGGCGAGGATTGAAACCCACGTACACCTTCGAGGTTCAGCGGAACGTCGGCGTTGCGCCGGTCCACCCGGACCGGCGAGGATTGAAACAACCGCTTGCATCATTTCACCCGCATATATTAAGGTTGCGCCGGTCCACCCGGACCGGCGAGGATTGAAACTCCTCGGTTATGCGTTTTTCGCTTCAAGGATCGGGGTTGCGCCGGTCCACCCGGACCGGCGAGGATTGAAACAGGCTGGCGATCCACTCCCGATCCCACAGGTCGCGTTGCGCCGGTCCACCCGGACCGGCGAGGATTGAAACTTTTTGCCCAACCACTCGACAGCATCGAGCAGGCGGTTGCGCCGGTCCACCCGGACCGGCGAGGATTGAAACGCTTCCGGGATCGGCCTGACCCCCCGGGACGCGGTGGTTGCGCCGGTCCACCCGGACCGGCGAGGATTGAAACTCCCTGACGGTGACGGTGGCGCCTCCCGATCGGAAGTTGCGCCGGTCCACCCGGACCGGCGAGGATTGAAACTCCAGATCGGCGAGTCGGCGGTCGATCGACTGGAGGTTGCGCCGGTCCACCCGGACCGGCGAGGATTGAAACCCGTCGCTCGAGCTCGATGTCCCCCGCGTTCGTGGTTGCGCCGGTTCACCCGGACCGGCGAGGATTGAAACCCGCTCCGGGTCCCACAGGTAGAACCGGGGGGAGGTTGCGCCGGTCCACCCGGACCGGCGAGGATTGAAACTGGCCGACCGGGAGGAACCGCAAGCTGACGTCGGCGTTGCGCCGGTCCACCCGGACCGGCGAGGATTGAAACATGTCGTGTCTCCTTCATCATCTTGTAAGCCGCGTTGCGCCGGTCCACCCGGACCGGCGAGGATTGAAACTCGTTCCCGTCATCCCCTGCCATGTCGCGCCTCCCGGTTGCGCCGGTCCACCCGGACCGGCGAGGATTGAAACCTCACTCTCACCGGTTTCTTTTTTAGGCGCTTGGGTTGCGCCGGTCCACCCGGACCGGCGAGGATTGAAACAAGTCGGAGCCGGTGTTGCGGAGGTACGTCTCGAGGTTGCGCCGGTCCACCCGGACCGGCGAGGATTGAAACCCCTCTGCGGGCGAGTCGCCGTCGGCACGGGCCGGTGGTTGCGCCGGTCCACCCGGACCGGCGAGGATTGAAACACTCGTCCGTCGACCCCGCCGCTTTCGACACGAAGGTTGCGCCGGTCCACCCGGACCGGCGAGGATTGAAACATCCGATGCCAGATACTGGCCCGCAACTGGACGCGTTGCGCCGGTCCACCCGGACCGGCGAGGATTGAAACGTCGAGCCATACCACGTCCTTCTTGGTCCCCTGCCAGTTGCGCCGGTCCACCCGGACCGGCGAGGATTGAAACGCCCGGACGCGGGAGCAAGCGCTTGAAGTCTGGCGTTGCGCCGGTCCACCCCGACCGGCGCATGTCGTAAGCGTCTACGACGGCGACACGGTCACCATGGAGGTGGCGACGTGGCCGGGACAGACGACCACCGTAGCCGTTCGAGGGGATGGTGTCGATACGCCGGAAATCCGGGGGAGTAAATGCCCCGAAGAACACGCCGCCGCCATCGAAGCGCGTGACTTTGTTCGGGCGTGGGTGGCCGAAGGGCCGGTCTTCGTCTACAACGTCCGCCCCGGCATGTTCGCCGGTCGGATGCTGGGATCGACGATCCGCATCGACGGTCGTTTCCTGAAAGACGACCTGATCGCCGCCGGGCTGGCCCGACCCTACGACGGCGGGAAGCGGCAAGGTGGTGCGGGGAGTAGGGGGGCAAGGCTTCCACCGTCCGTTTCGCCTTTTCTATGGTGTCTGTTGGCCGCTTTGTCGCTTCCGCCGAGGACCACCACCAGCCGCTCGCCGTCGAGACCGTAGTAGACCCGGTAACCGGGGCCGAAGTCGAACCGCAGTTCGAAGAGGCCAGCGACGCCCTTCAATGCGACCTTGGGTCGTCTCTACGTCGGTCCCGGTGTCGGCTATTCGGCGCCACTTGGCGGTGGGATGACCATTTACCGGGTCACGGTCGCTGGACAGTAACCTTTTTTCGGCTGGCCTTTTTCAGGGTCTTCGGCTTCCCCTTCACCCTTTCGATGACGTCGGGGAGCCTCTTTATCGCCTCCGCAGCGTCGAAGACGTCGTTCGGCTTGTGGGTCGCCTTCTCCACCATGGCGCCGATCCACTTGTTGAGGGAGACGCCGGCCGCGTCGGCCGCCGCCTGGGCCTCCCGGTGGAGGTCCTTGTCGATCCGGAGAGTGACGGTCCCGGTAAAGGGCTTGTTCGGTTCCATCCCCCGTTCGGCGCAGAACGCCAGGTAGTGGTCTACGGTCTCCCGAAAGGCCTTCTCCATCTCCGGGATGGTCTCCCCGCGATAAGAGAGCGTGTCCATGATGTAAAGGACTTCGCCGTGGAGGTCCCCTTCCTCCAGGTCGGGCACAACCGTTCCGTGGTAGCCGCGATATTCCATGAGCGTCATAGCAACCTCCATTTTTTCAGGTGGGCTTTGGCTTTCCGAATTTCCGAAACCGGGACCGTGTTTTCTTTCCGTCCGTGGGTCTTCCACGTCTGATAGTAGGCCCCGGTCGATTCGTTGAAAAGGACGACATGCGACCCTTTCCCCTGCTGGAGAGAGTAGCCGAACGATTCAAAAACGGCGACGAGGTCGGAGAAGGAAAGGTCCTTTTTCTCTTCCATGAACGGCGCCAGTAGTTTTTCTTTCTTGCTCATCTCGCCGCCCTTTCTGATCACAGGATACTGCAAACGGAATATGTTTGCAAGCGGAAAGCGTGTGCAAAAGTGAATTATTTTTGGTCGTCGGCTCCGTCCGGGTCGTCCTCCTTTGGTGGCTTCGTCACCGGTGTCGGACGCCACCTTCGCTGCCCGCTGGAGGGCATCGTCGAGGAGGTGGGCGTATCGCATCGTCATTTGAACCGTCCGATGGGTGAGGAGCCGCTGGGGTTCCTAGAGGCTGATCTGGCCGCTGGACGCCAGCATGGTGGCATAGACGTGCCGGAGGCCGTGGAAGCGAAGCCATGGGACCCCGGCGGCTTCCCTGATTCGGTCCCACGCCCTGCCGAGGTGGGTCCGGGGGCGCCTCCTCCTCGCCGGGGGAAGATGTACTCCTCACCCGGTCGGTCCGGGAGAGCGGCCAGAACGTCGTCAAGGGCCGGAGGGTAGGGGATGCGGTCTTTCTCTCCCACGTCGCGGGCCTTCCCCTCCCGGAGGACGATGAAACCTAGATCCCGCTCCAGGTCGGACCATTTCAGGTTGAAGATGGCGCCCTTCCTCATGCCGGTGAGGAGGGCCACCTGGACGATGGCGCCCACGTCGGCGTTTTCGTCGGTCCGGGCCACCATCGCCAGCTTGCGGACTTGTTCGGTGGTCAGGTGTTCGGTGACCTCGTTGTGAAGAGTCGGCCGCTTGATCTTGACGGTGGGAGGGGAACATAGCTTCTCCGTCACGCCGTAATTGACGGCCCGCTGGAGGTATTCGATGGCCTCCGCCGCTGTCCGTCGCTTCCCCTGGTCCTCCCATGGTCGCCGGAGGTTCACCATGTCGGCCTTGGTCAGGTCCTCCGGGCTTTTGCTCCCAACGACCGGCGCCACGATCCGCCCGAATTGGTGGGCGTCCCTCTTTCGGCTGGCGTAGTCGCCCCGGTCGCTCTGGTAGTAGGCCCACAACTCCGAAATGGTGGGGCGGTCTCCGGCGGCCGCCTTCTCCCGGCGCCGTTCCTCGTTCGACGCTTCCGCCGCCGATCCGCTTGGATAGAACGTGGGAGGCCTGGGCGGGAGTCAGGGCGTTGACCTTCTTTCAATCAGTCGCCCGTCTTGGGGGCGCTTGTATCGGATATGGAGGGTCCACTTTCCGTCGATCGCGACGTGCCAGAAGACGCCGACGTATTTTGTTTTCTCCCGCTTCGCCTTGCTCAACGGCCTGCCTCCATTTTCTCGTCCCCATTTTCTGGTGGGGAAGAGAGGCCCCGTCCCCACCAGAAAATGGGTATTATAGGGGGAAACGGGGTTGTAAATGGGGAAAGAGTGCTAGGCGGAAAAGTGGATGGGAGGCCCGTTGAAAGCCGCTATTGGTGGGGGTGATCGTTGATTTTGAGGTGGTAGCGGAGGAGGGAATTGAACCCCCGACACTGCGGATATGAGCCGCATGCTCTAACCATCTGAGCTACTCCGCCCCGAGTCTTCGGAGGAGCGACCGCCTGGGTCGCTCGGCGCTTCCGTCGTGTCAGGCGGAAGGGCGATATCCCGGCTGAATTCGCGGCAATGCAATTCGCCCGACTGGTACTGAAACTTGAGTTTACAGTCGCCCCGCCAAGCGCACACCGCGCATTCAGATGCGGACATGGGTCACTCCGAAGAGGGTTATATTAGCGACCTGTTATGGGCCTGTCAATAGTGTATCATGGCCCTTTCGACCGGTTTTTCACTTGTCTGGAGTTCTCATGAATCTTGGAGAAAAAGCGGCCCTCATCGCAGGGGTTATCGCGCTGATAGTCTTTACGTTTACGTATCTGCTGGCGCGCAGTCGCAAGTCCAAACGAGCCGAAGAAGCGGTCGCCGCCTTTACGGTCCGGGCCGAAGAGGTGATCGACACCAACGGCCAGCGGATCGTCCCGACCTTTTTGATGACCGAGGAAGGATATCGGGTCGCCGGGGTCGCTTCCGGCCGCGACGTCTCGGCGATTACCCTCGACGCTAACGGGGTGCGTCATACGAATCGCTATGTCGACGAGCGGGCGTACCACGCCGATCTGGCGACGCTGACCGGGGCGATGGCGGTTCCGGCGCTCGATTTGCACATTGGCTTTCAACCCGACGGGCAGAGGGCCTTGTTCGTCATGCTGTCGCAAGAGTGGAGCCCCCTTCTTCTGGGGCAAGGGGATCGTATGGACGAAGCGGGAAGAGACTTTGTGGCGGAAACGCTTTGCTCCCGTTTGCCTGACGACGGGTCGGAGAAACGTCCCGCCGCTCGGTTGGGTGCGTTTGTGGCGTCGGTGGAGAACGCGTACGGCGCCGAGATCGAAGCCGACGAGACGTTGGCTGGGGAGCGGGATCAGATGAAAGCTCTTTTGGCGATGGCAGGGGAGGGGGAGGTGATCCTCGCCAGCAAAACCGGGTTTATGGCGCTTCTTTCGCGGATCGGCGCCCGGTCGCTCCACCGCCGAGCCGAAGACGGTCTGACCGAGATCAACCTGACCTGAGTGAGCCGAACGCCGGTTAGTCGTGGGGGGGGAGGCTACGTGGTTCGTCGGTTTCGTCGATGGTGAACGAATCGAGCATCTCTCGCAGTGACGCCACTTCCCGGGCCAGTTTTTCGGCTTCGACGGTGGTTTGGGCGGCGATCTCGGAGTTTCGTTTCACCACCGTATCGACGTCGGCGATCCCCCGGTTCGCTTCTTCGATCCCTTGGGCCTGATGGACCGACGAGGCGGCGATCTCAGCGATGAGGCTCGAAACGTTGTTGACGATATCGACGATTTCGTCCAGCGCGCGTGCGGTGATCTGGGCGATCTCCATTCCCCGTTTCGCTTTGATTGAAGCGTCGTCGATAAGATCTGCGGTCTCTTTGGCCGACTTGGCGGAGCGCCCGGCCAGGTTGCGGACCTCTTCGGCTACCACGGCGAATCCTTTGCCGTGCTGACCGGCCCGGGCCGCTTCGACGGCGGCGTTTAAGGCCAGCAGGTTCGTCTGGAAAGCGATTTCGTCGATCACCTTGATGATGTTCGAGATCGATTCGCTCGCTTTATTAATCTCTCGCATGGCGTCGACCACATCGTCGACCTGTTTATTCCCTCGATTGGCCGCTTCTTTGGCCTGATGGGCCAGATCGTTGGCCTGCTCGGCGTTTTTGGCGTTGAGGCGGGTCTGGCCCGACATTTCCTCCATGGAGCTGGAGATCTGGACGATCGACATGCTCTGCTCCCCGGCGCCGGAGGCAAGGTCTTCTGACGAGTTGAGGACCTTCTGCGATGAGGTGGCTATCCGGTTGGAAGCGCCGGTGATGTTGGCCACCAGTTCGGCCAAGCTTTCGTTGGTCTTTTCCAGGCCGTCGCGTATGACCCCCTGAGCTTGGAACGTGAGATCGCCCGACGAGAGCCGGTCGAAGGCGGCGACGATTTCGTTTTGCATATCGTCGGCGAAATCGTCGATCCCGTCGGCCACCGAACCGATTTCGTCGGACCGTTTTATGCCGACGCGGGGCGACAAGTCGCCGGCTTGGAGCGAACGGACGACCCGCGAAATCTTGCCGAGTGGAACGATGACAATCCGGTAGAGGACAAAAAGAAGGGCGGCGAGGAGAAGAACGATCTCGACAACGTTGACGACGACCATCTTGGTGATGTCTTCGAAGATTTTTGCGTCCATATTGTTGAGGTCGATGATCATGCTGATGGCGCCGTTGACGTCACCCGGCTCGCCGTCGTGACACATGGTGCAATCGACCCCCCCTCGGTCGTGGGTGATCAGGAAGGGGACGACCGCCCGGAAGTGGCGTCCGTCTTGATCTTCGACGACGACAAACTCCGGGACGCCGCTGTTGAGGACTTTTCGTTCCAGATCGTCTTGCGGTTGTTCCCCCGGCAACCCTTTGCCGAACTGGCGGGTGACCGAAGGGCTCCGAAAGACACGGATTCCTTTCAGGCCGGGGGTGGTCTTTTTGAGTAGGTCGAGGAAGGTCTCCCGGTCGTCGATGGCGCCGGTGACCATCATGGCGTTCAGGCTGGAGAGAACCGTTTCGGCGATCCCTTGGGAGAACGATTCGACTTCACTGAGAGCCGCCGCCCGTTCTTTTTGGGCGGTGCTGTAGGTGTTGAAGGCCGAGAAGAGCCCCAAGAGCAAGGTGATGACGACGGCCAGTTTGAATCCGAGCGAACGGCTGCTGAACAGTCCCATGATTCCTCAGTGCGAAACGGTAGCGTGTGAGAAAGAGGGCGACGTAGCCCCTCCCTAATCTGACGCGGACGTGAAGAACCCCCTCTTCACGTAACGGAGTATACCGTATGAAAGGCGCCCCGTCGATGGTGAGAAAAGGGAAATCACTCCCTTTCTCAATCAGTCGGAAATCAACCTTGGCCGAAGTGGTCGACCAGCGCGTCGGCCAAAGCGGCGGTGGTGAAATCGGACGGCTCCACCTTCGGATCGAGACCGAACGACCGGGCCGTATCGGAGGTGATCGGGCCGATGGAGGCGACCATCACCCGGTTCATCAAGGCGCGGGCTTCGTCGGCCGATTCCCACATGCCGATAAAGTTCCTGACGGTCGACGATGAGGTGAAGGTGACCACGTCGATTTTTCCGTCGGCGAACATCTTGCGGACCGCTTCTTTTTTGTCGTCGGGCCGGATGGTGACGTAGGTGGTCGCGACGGTCACGGCGGCGCCCCGTTTGACCAACTCTTCCGGCAGAATCTCCCGGGCCTCTTTGGCGCGGGGGATCAGAATCCGTTGTCCCTTCAGCTCCCCCTGGTCGGCAAGAGCGGTCAAGATCGCTTCGGCCCGATACTCGTCGGGGACCACGTCGACGGTGACTCCTAGGGCTTCCACCGCTTCGGCGGTTTTCGGGCCGATGCAAGAGATTTTAAGTCCGGCCAGCGCCCGTATGTCGCGCCCCGTTTCGCGGAGCCGTTTCAGGAAAAAGCGACCCCGTTGGTGGAGGTGAAGATGACCCAGTTGAAGCTGGCGATTGTTTCGATGGCGTCGTCGAGCTCGTCCCACGAGTCGGGGGCGACACATTCGATGGTCGGGAACTCGACGATGTTGGCGCCCAGTTCGCGTAATCGGTCGGCGAAGTCAGACGCCTGTTCGCGGGCGCGGGTGACGACGACGTTTTTGCCGAAGAGCGGCTTCGTGTCGAACCAGCGAAGTTCGTCCCGAAGGGAGACGACCCCGCCGACCACGGTGATGGCGGGAGCTTTGATCCCCGCTTTTTTTACCACGTCGGCGATAGTATCGAGTGTTCCGGTAACGGTTTGCTGTTCGGGACGTGCGCCCCACCGGATGACGGCGACCGGGGTATTGGCGTCCCGACCGTTGTCGACCAGGTTTTTGACGATGTTCGGGAGATTTTTGATCCCCATATAAAAGACCAGTGTCCCGATGCCGGTGGCCAGTTTCTCCCACTGAAGGTTCGAGCGCTCTTTGGTCGGGTCTTCGTGGCCGGTGACGAAGGCGACATCGGTGGTGAAGTCGCGGTGGGTAAGGGGAATGCCGGCGTAGGCCGATGCGGCGGCGCCGGCGGTGACGCCGGGGACCACTTCGAATTTGAGTCCGGCCCGGACCAGCTCTTGGGCTTCTTCGCCCCCCCGTCCGAAGATATAAGGGTCGCCCCCTTTGAGGCGGGCCACCGATTTGCCCGATTTCGCTAGGTCGATGATGATCTGGTTGATCTCGTCCTGGGTCTTGGTGTGTTCGCCCCCCATTTTGCCGACGTAGATTTTCTCCACGTCGGGGCGGGCGAAATCGAGCAGACGGGGGTGGGCGAGATAGTCGTAGACTAAAACATCGGCCTTTTCGATCAGTTCTTTGCCGCGCAAGGTGATGAGCGACGGGTCGCCGGGTCCTGCCCCGATGAGATAGACGATACCTGCCTTCATGGACTGCCTTTCAACGATTCGTTTTTAAGCCAGAACGAGCGGGACACGTGACCCGTATCCCGCCCGATCGCTCCGCCCGCGTCGGCGGCCTGTTCGTTTCATTCAGAAGAGCCCGGATGTAAGCCGGATTTTGTTCCCCTTCCCCTCGCGGAGAGGGGGCGACGACCATTCCTCTAGGCGCTTTGCGCTCCAGCAGCCTACCCGGAGACAACGGTCGAGCCGACCGCCGGTTCCCGAAGGAACCATGTCTCCCTATTTGGCCTTGCGCCGGATAGGGCTTGCCCTGCCACCGATGTCGCCATCGGCGCGGTGCGCTCTTACCGCACCATTTCACCCTTACCTTCCCGCAAGCGGGAGGGCGGTATATTTTCTGTGGCGCTTTCCCTGGGGTCACCCCCGCTCGCCGTTAGCGAGTACCCTGCTCTGTGGCGTCCGGACTTTCCTCCCGTCCCTTGCGGAACCGGCGGTCGTCCTCCGAACTCTTCTGAAAAATATGGGGCCTTATTGGGCCGGTTCGTTCGCCACGCCACTCTCGTCCGGTACGTCGATGAAATAGAGGTACCGGTTGCAGTGGGGGCAGGTGAATATCTCGTCGGTGGTCCTGATGTTGTAGTACATCTGGGGGGGGATGATCTGGTGGCACGCTTGGCAGGTCTGTTCTACAACCTGGGCCACGCCGATCCCGTCCCGAACCGAGAGAATGCGTTCGTAACTTTTGAAAATATTCGGCGACACGCCGCCGATGAGCGAGGAGCGCTTTTCGACCAGCTCGGCCACCCCTTTTTCGAGATCGGCGATGGCCGATTCCTTGTCGGCTTTCACGCCGGAGAAAGCCGATTCCTCGGTGGTGACGGCCTCTTCGAATTTGCCCCGTTTGGCGGCGTTCTTCTCCGATTTTTCCATCAGGTTGAGCTCTTCGTCTTCGAGGGTCTGGATGGTCCGCTCGTAGCCTTCGAGTTCTTTGAGGAGGGCGCGGTATTCGACGTTGGTTTTGATGGCGGGGAGTTTTTGCTTATCGGCGGTGATCTTGGCCTTTAACGATTCGACTTCGACTTCCAAGTCTTTCCGCTTTTTCTGTTCGGCCAGTGAGGCGTCGTCAAAACTTTTCAGTTTCGACTGCGCCTCCTCTAACGCTCCGGCGGCTTCTTGTATCTCCTTTGGTAGGCGAAGCAAAAGCTGCCGTTTGCGGTGAATTTCGCTGTCGATTTTTTGCAGGTCGATGAGGCGTTCAAGATCGGGGTGCATCGTCTCCCTTTGCTCTCGTTGCGGCGGTCATTACATCTTTAGCGGATAGCGCTAAATCAAAAATCTTAGCCCTTTTAGGGGCGTTCGTCAATGACCGAGACGAAGAGAAAAGGAAAAGGGGAAAAGAGGGGCGTTTTGCAGGGGTCAACCGAACAGGGAAAGCGATGTCAGCGCGATCCAAGCGACCCCCATGCAAGCCACGGCGCCGAACATTACCCCGGTAGCGGCTTCATGGTCGAGCCAATGATGAGGATACATGGCGACCTTCTTTCATATGGGTGGCGTCAGCTGGCCAGTGCGATGGTCAGGATGACGAAATAAGCCCCGGCCAACGTCGCCATGGCGCCGATGAATCCGGCGAGAGCTTTCGACTCGTTGATGTCGTGTGCGTAGCGCATGAGAAGTCCTCCGTTAGTTAAGAAGGGCCAACGTCAGGAAAAGGAAATAGACGCCGGTCAGAAGAGCCATCCCTCCGAGGAAGGAGGAGAGGCGTAATTCGTTCGTGTTATCGACCTGTTCGTTCATGATCTTCGACTCCTATCCGTTGAGAACAACTGAAAGAATGAGGAAGTAGGCTCCGGCTAGGGTGCTCACTCCGGCGAGGAAAACTCCGAGCCAAGCGTTCTCTTCGATAGCGTTTTCGTTTTGCATGATGACGTTCTTCCTTTAAGCGAGGGTGGAAATGATGGTAGCGAACCCGGCGGAGAAGACGATCATGCCACCAACGAAGGCGGCGATCAGCTTGCTCTCTTCAATGTTGATGTTGTTCATGATCGTAATCTCCAGTGTTTCGTTCTCGGATAGCGCCGTTGCCCAACAGCAGTGCATGGCGTGTACCGTTCATGTAAGCGTAGATAAAACAGTTGTGTTAGTCGATAATTGATGGCGGAATTAGGCGCGATGTCCTATTTTGCCTCGTGTGAAATCGGGACGCTTGTCTTGGATGGCGACAGTATGGTCATCACTTGGCGGACAAATGACCATTGCCGGGCGGTCGCAGGGGGAGCTGCGGCCATAGAGGTGCGACCTGAAGGAGGTCGCTCGGAGAGGTGGTTGAGATCGAGGCGGCGGCGACGCCGGACGGAAGGGATGAGCGGGAAGGCGTCGGGCGCCATAGGCCGGAGACCCCCGCCGCGACGCGTAGTCGCCTAACCGGTCATCTGTTCGATATGGGCTTTCGCTCGGTCGCGGAAATCTTTGAGGAGGTATTTCTGGTCGATCGTGTAGAGCGTAATCGCCACCCCGGTCTTGCCAATCCGCCCCGTCCGACCGATCCGGTGGACATAGGTCGTCGGATCTTCCGGCAGACGGAAATTGATGACCGTCGTGATGTTATCGACATGGATACCTCGCGCCGCCACATCGGTCGCGACGAGGATATCGGTCTGCCCCTCTTTAAACTTCTTCATCACCTTGTCGCGTCGGGCTTGGCGGAAATCCCCGTGAATCGCCTCGACGTTATAGTTATTGCGGACCAGCGTCTCCGCTATCGAATCGACCTCCCGCTTGGTGCGGCAGAAGATCAGCGACTGCCCCTCCGATTCCCGGTCGAGGACATCCATGAGGGTCTTCATCCGTTCCGCCGGGTGGACGAGGTGGAAATGCTCCACGATGTTCGACAAGTTCGTGGCGGTCTCTTTGATCCGAACGATCTTCGGATCGACCATATGGTTGAACGCGATCCCCATGATCCGTTCTTCCATCGTCGCCGAGAAGAGGAACGTCTGTCGCTCTTCCGGCAGGAGCTTGAGGATATCTTCCACATCCTCCTGGAACCCCATGTTCAGCATCTCGTCGGCCTCGTCCAAGACCGCCGTTTCGACGAAATCGAGGACCAGCGCCCCCCGGTCGTACATATCGAGCACCCGTCCCGGCGTGCCGACCACGACATGGGCCCCCTTGCGCAACACCCGCGCTTGCCGGTCGATGGATCGTCCCCCCACCACGTCGACGATGCGGGCCTTTTTGAAGACCGCCAACTTGCGCATTTCGTCTTTAATCTGCGAAGCCAGTTCGCGGGTCGGAGCGAGGATCAATCCTTTGGGATAGCTCGGCTGCCGATTGGTTAGCCGGGTCAGCATCGGGATGGCGAAAGCGGCTGTTTTGCCGGTGCCGGTGCGGGCTTGGCCGATGATATCCCGACCCGTAAGGGCGTGGGGGATGGCCAGCGCCTGAATCGGCGTCGGAGTGCGATAGCCCATGTTCTGGAGGGCTTTGTCGAGTTCCCAACCGAGGTTGAACTCGGCGAAGAAGGGGAGAGAGGCCGACGCAGATGCGTCGGTCGTCGTCTCGTCGGGTGTCTGATCGACCATGTGGAGTCTTACCGGTATTTCGTGCGGACGGGATCGGGCGATCCCGTTGGGGGCCGAAGAAGCGGCCCCATGGATTCGCCGGAAGGAAAAGAGAGCTTAGCGCGAGAAGTTGCGCATCGCTTTCTTTCGCTTCTTTTCGGCCTCTTTTTCTTTCCGTTTCCGCTTCGCGGACGGTTTCTCGTACGAACGGCGTTTCTTCAGCTCTTTCCAGAGGCCGTCCTTCAGAAGCTGGCGTTTGAGCGCCTTTAAAGCCTGATCGACCTGCTGGTTGACAACCTTAACCTGCAAAATAGTCCTCCCCGAAGAAGTAGTGGTGCCCCGTCTGTCGGGGTGGTTCGCCGTTGCCGCTATCGACATCCCCCCATGGGGGTCGGTATTTGCGGAAATTAGAAATTATAGGGAACAAGACCTGTAAGATCAAGCAGAATCGGTAGAGAAGAGGTGGGACCCTCAGAGAGTCCCCAGTCGGATGGTCAGCTCGCTGTCGGGCGCCACCGTACGAAGGCGTTCCCCCCACTGTTTTGCGTCGGTTCGATCTCCCCCCTTTTCCGCCAGCCGGGCCAGATTATACAGAGGCTCCGGGTAGGTCGGCGCCAGTTTGACCGCCTCCAGGAAATCGCGCCGCGCCCGAGGGGAGAGGTCGGTTTCGAGTCGGTCGCCGAGGGAGAGAAGCGCCACCCCCCGGTTATTTCGATAACGGGCCATCGTCGCCCCGTCGGCGGAGGCGTTCCGCGCCGCGTCGAGGGCCTTGTCGAGTTCCCCTACGGCAAGAGAGGGGTTCTCTTTGAGTTGATAGAGACAAGCCAGATTGTTCCGGGCCTCATAGTAGGACGGGTCGCGGGCGATCGCTTCCTTGAAATAGTCGAGCGCCGCTTGAGCGTACCGTTCGAACCGTCGCTTGGCCCCCCCTGCGTCGGCGGTGAACGACGTGCCCATCGAAAAGGAACGGTCGGCTTTCGGCAGAGTGTTGACCCCCCGTGTCGTCGGATCGACGGTGATCGAGACGGTAAACGACGCCGGTTCCGGGGTGAAGAGCATCCGTTCTTCGGCGGCTAGTTGGTAGTAGACCAGTCCTAGGTTATTAAACGCCTCCCGACTCTGGTAGGTTGCGAGGAACCGTTCGAAGGAGGTTTTGGCCAACGCCCAGCTCCCTTGGGTGTAGGCGTCGACCCCTTTCTTGAAGATGGTGAGCTCGTTCGAGACTCTCGCCAAGGCCGCTTCCACCGCCGCTCCCCGTTCCGATACCGCCGGATGACTTCGCCCCAACGGGAGCCCGGCCAAGATGGCAGGGGTGGTCGCCTCTCCCCATACCCGGAAGAAATTGACGTCGGCGTCGATGACCGACCGGATGTCGTAGCCGGCTTGCGACGCGTAAAGCGCCCCGTACTGATCGGCCTTCAGCTCTTTGGCTCGCACCGAATCGCTCTCTTTGGCGATAGCGACGGCACGGGTCAACGCCTCCCGTTCGCCGGAGGTCAGGTCGGCTTCGGGACGGGCGGCCTGGTAGAAAAAGTAGTGCCAGAAATCACCGGTCACCTGATGGGCCAACTCGTGCCCGATGACGAACGCCAGCCGCGCTTCACCCTGCGCTTTGGGAACCCCGCTCATGCAGACCTTCACCGCTCCGACCGTCAGGAGGGTCGTCCCGTCGGCCAGTGATCGCGCCCATGGGTATCCTTCTTCGTCGAGGACGATCAGGTTCGGGGTCGGGCCGGGTCGTTTGTCGGCGGCGGCGCGGACCTTCGCGAAGACCGTGTGGGCCAAGGCCGCTTGAGGGTCACGGTCGGGGTCGAGGATCTTTGCGCCCCGGACGGAATCTTGCCAACCGGCCCGAGTTTGACCAGTGGGGGAGGGGTATGCCTGCCCCCGCGCCGTCGTCGCGGCTACGGCGAAGAGCAAGAAGAGAAGGGCGATAACGCGCATGGGCCGCTCCTTCAGGAAGACGTTATTCCGTCAGGCCGAACTGCCCCGTTGCGACGAAGAGGCGGTCGCCCGTCGTTCCGGCGATCCGGTAGCGATAGAGTTCGCCTGCCGCCAGTTTGTCGGCAGGGATAGCGACAGACGGTTCCGTTGCGCTCATCTCCAGCAGGTCGCGCGGCCCTTTGGGGGTCAGGCGAGAAACGGCGATCAGGTAACGGTCGGCCCCTTCCACCGGCGCCCAGCTGAGCGTCACTCCACCGTCGCCGTCGCCGGTAACGGTCAGGCCGGCCTCTTGTTCACCCACCAACCGTCCCGTGTCGGCGAACCCGAAGGAGGGACCGCCGGTCGGATCGGTTTCGTAGAGGGAGAAACCGGCGTCGCTTTCATAGGGGGTGACGTTCGGTCCGTTACCGCCGGTGACCAGCGCGACCAGCAGCGTCGCCGCAAGGGCGTAGGCGGTCACCGGGGAGGCGAGCCACCGACCGATCCCTTTGCGCGACGGTTGCGACGCCATCAGGGGGATGACGTTGTCGACGCTCGACGAGCCGTTCGGAAGGATCGCCGCTTTAAAGTGGGCCGGGGTCTTCTCCATGGTCATCATGCCGCCGGTCATGGCGGCCGACGACGTGGTAAAGAAAGCGGCCCGTTCGAAGCAAGGATCGCATTCGGCGACGTGGGTGGCGTAGCGGCGTCGTTCGGTTTCCGGCATTCGTCCGCCGAGGAAATCGCCCATCTCGTCGGTCGGAATACAGGCGTCGGTCAGCTCGAAGGGGGTCGGCAGAGCCGGGGCGCTTTTCTTGAGAGCGTTCTTGAGCGAGACGAGACCGACGAGCCTCGCCCGGTCGGTGTCGTTGGAGAGGCGTGCCGTTAGCGCGGCCCGTCGTTCGGGCGAAAGCCCCGGATCGGTCAGGGCCAGCAGGTCGCTTAAAGGTATCGGTCGTTTATCGTCGCTCATAGTCGTATCTCTTTTCTTCCGTCACACCCCGGTCTCGTTCAAAATCGCCTTCAAGACCGGTGGGGTCAGGGCCGCCCCTTCCTCTTTAAGATGTGACCGGACAGCCGCCGTCAGATTCCGCACTATTTTTTCGAGCGACGTGAAAATATCGCTCTCTTTGCAGGTGGCCGGGTTCTTGCCGTAGGGGAGATCGACGCCTAAGTTGCGGTAGAAGTGTATGATTTCACGAGCCGTCATCTCCTTGTTGAACCAGAGTTCAAGGAGCCGACGTTCGTCCTTGGGAAGAGAATCAAGCCCGGCGACCAGCCCCCGATAAAAGCGGTCGAGGGCGATCCGGTCGGCCGGATCTTCTTCGGCGCCGGGAAGTTCGTAGCGGGGGCCTTCGTCGTCACCGGCGTCGCGGGGGTGGTCGAGGGGGAAGAAAACCGGGTCGCGGATCAGATCAAGCGTCCCCGAGGTGGCCAGAGCGTTCTGGATGGTCTGGATGATCTCGTGAACCCGGTTAAAGCCAAGGCCGGTCTGCCGGACGATGGCGGCTTCGTCCCGGCGCATCCGCATTAGGACGAAGACCTTCTGTTCGTCTTCCCCTAAAGCTTTGATGGCCACCGGCAGGCGGTTGAGGGCCGAGTCGCTCAACGGGGGGAGCTCCATCATCAGAACGCCCTCCCGTATCGGTTCCGCAGCCAGTCGATATACAACTCGCGGGAGTTGAGGATGGTCCAGACGTAGGTGGAGAGGAGACAGCCGTTCTTCCCTGCGTATTTTTTGACCCGTCGTCTGAGCTGTTCGAAAACCCAGACGTAGGTGTCGAGACCGTCGTCGCATTCCGGTTGGTCGCCCGACATGGTCCCCCCTTCGCGCTGGATGCGCAACGAGACGAGACCGCAACGATAACTCCCGGCGTTATGGGGACAGTGGCCCACGCACCATTCGCGCGATTTATAGAGAACCCAGTCGGTGAAAAGTTCGACGAATTTCGCCCACGCGTCGTCGTCGCCGTCGGTCAAGAGACGAACCAGCTCCCGGTCGGCGTCGAGCCGCTCTTTTTTGTCGTCGGTTTTGGTCATCGGGCGATTATGACAGGGGGTGACGGTGGTATCAACAGCCGGTTCTGGGGAGGCGGTAGAGCTGGTAACGGCTAATCACTTCGAGTCCGCTGGCGCGGGCCATGGTTGGGGTGTAGGGGTTGGCGAAGAGGTAACCGCCGGGGCGCAAGGCGTGGCACAGGTTGGTCAGCAACGTGGCGCGTGCGTCGGCCTGGTAGTACTGGAAAACGTTGGCGGCGATGATGTAGCAAAACTTCTCCGCCGGGGGGCGCTTTCTCAGGTCGTACTGTTTGAAGGTGATGTGCCGTTTGATCTCGTCGTTGAAGGCGATATATTTCCCGTCGATGACGCCGTAGGAGGTAAAGAGAGGGCGGTAGGTTTCGAGGTCTTTTTTGGTCGGCTCATAGACCCCTTTTTGGGCGAAGGAAACGAGGTTCCGGTTAAAGTCGGTGGCCAGGATCTTGAACCGAGGGGGGAGGCGTAACCGCGTGAAGAGCCGGTGGAGATAGATGGCGTAGGAATAGGCCTCGGTCCCGTTGCTGCACGCGGCTGACCAGAGGGTGAAGGTTTCGTCGGGACGGTTTTCGAGAAACTGTGGGACGATCCGCTCTTTGAGGGCTTCGAAGGTCTTGTCGTGTCGGAAAAAACGGGTGGCGTTGGCCACTACGTCCCCGCCGGAAGAACCGGCGAAACCGGAGAGGTCGTCGTCGAGGGTGAGACTGGCGGAGCCGGGATTGGTGTGGGCGGCCACCACGGCCGCTTCTTTGAGTTGCACTTCACCACTGGCCGGGTCGATTCTGAGCGTACGATAGAATGCGCCGTTGATGGCGTTGGTCTTTACGTCGCCGCTCCCCCCCTTGGTAGCGGCGGCGATCATCTTGTTCGCTTTCCAGCGGGCGTGGTCGGAACCGCCGACGATCAGTACCTTGGTCTGGCCGATGTCGTATCCTTGCGAGACCTGCTTTTCGGTATAGCGTTTCCAAAGCTGTTTGACGGTGTCGGTATAGTCGCGGGGAGGGGCGTTGACGAAGAGGGTGACCACCGACCGGGTGGCGCCGCTACGGAGGATCATGATCGGATCGCGTCCGATTTCGTAGCTGACCGGGCGGTTGATCGGGGTGATCCCTTCGGGCGCCGGAACGGAGGGGGGGGGCGTTAGCTCGTTGACCGATCGTACTTTAAACATCTATGCCGATTCTAATATGTACCGCTCTTCGGGAGGAGGTCTATCGACCGCCGATGACCATGATATACTAGCCCCAATTATCCCTCTACAGTATCCATTGTCTTCCGAATTGTGATTTCATGGAAAAGAAACGGGTCTTCATCTTGCCCGGCGAGATGGTCGTCATCCGCCAACCGGCGGTGATCGCCACGCTGCTCGGGTCGTGCGTCGCGGTCTGCCTTTACAGCAAGGGGGGGAACGGCGGCGCCATGAATCACTTCATGCTTCCCGGCGGCAGCAACGAGGGGATGCTGGCCAAATACGGCGATTACGCCACCGAAAAGCTGATCGAGCAGTTCGCTAAGATCGAGCCGGACCGGGCCAATTGGGTCGCCAAGATGTATGGTGGGGGAGCGGTGGTAGGGCATCTGAACACCGGCTTTAAGGTAGGTGACCGGAACATCGAAGTCGCCCGAAAAATCTTGTCCGCCAAAGGAATCCGCATCACCTACGAAGAGGTGGGGGGGGATCAGGGACGAAAGATTTTCTTCGACAACGCCACCGGCGACATTGAAGTCCGCCTGATTCAAAAATCGGATCAGCGGGCGCAGATTGAAGAGAAGAAGAAAGATCTGGCCAACCGAAAGATACGGACTCTCATCGTTGATGACTCATCTACCGTCCGTTCGGTCATTCGCCGCGCCCTAAGCGCCGACCCGGAGATTCATGTGGTCGGCGAAGCGGCCGACGCTTTCGAAGCCCGAACCAAAATTCTGGAGCTCGACCCCGACGTCATTACGCTCGACATCATCATGCCGAAGATGGACGGGGTCTCGTTTCTCAAAAAGCTGATGGTCCACTACCCGAAACCGATCATCATCGTGTCGTCGGTGGCCCAGAAGGGGAGCAAGATGCGACTGCGAGCCGAAGATATCGGCGCCGTTGACGTGGTCGATAAAGAAGACCTGAAGCTCTACGAAAGTATGGAGACGGTAAGGAAGGTTCTCTCGGCCAAAATCAAAATGGCCGCCACCCGCGTGGTGCGGAAAAAAGAAGTCGCCGATATCCGGGATATCTAGCAGGCGCAGGCCTGATCCGGCGCAGGCCTGTATCAGACGCCGCTTTTAATCAGCGTCAGAACCGTGCTGATCAACGCCGCCATGGCGAACATCTGTCCTAACACCAACTTCACCAGACGCATCTTAAGCGCCTTCGCCTGAGATGGCGTCGGTTTGCGTTCCCCTTTCGCCATAAGCAACGCCAGCGTGGCGAGGGTGACGATACCCATGATCGAACCGCTGGCGAAGAAAAGGACGATGAGGAGTTTGGCCATGTTAATGTCCATCCCCCCAGTATACCGAGCGGAGCGACTTTACCAGAACGCCAAAATGGCCAACGTGACGAAAACCAGTCCAAGGTTCATATAGGCGATCGCGTAGAAGAGTCGTTGCGCCGTGGTAAGCGGAGCGGGGCGGTCGGGGTCGAAGTCGCCGACGCGAGGAAGTTCGGTCACCTTCTCTTTGCCGTGCGGGGCTTGCCCAAGGGCGCCGGTCAGATCGTATCCGGCGAAATGGCGCTTCATATGGGTCCCCTCTTTCCAGAGGTGTGAGTCGGTCGCATCGTAGACCGCCCCTTCCAAGGCGACGTAGGCAGGGCGCCCCTTCTTCCCGTCGAACGCCGCCAGCGTCGTCGGATCGTAGATCCCGTCCGCCGGACGACGGGGAGACGTCGGGTAACTTTTCAGCCGCGGCTTGATCCAGGTGACAACGAACGCCGCCGAGATGACCATCGTCAGATAGACCGCTATCTTGGCCGTTAACATCGCTCCCCAATGGCTGTCGGGGAGGGTGGTCAGATCGCCGCTCTCCGCCAGAGTCAGCAAGGCGCCGCTGATCCCGACGATGACCATCGAAACGATACCGAGACGCATTTCGCCGATGGGCAACCCTTTGGCGGCGTAAGCGGGACGAAGCAGAAGATGAACGTAGAGGATCGTGCCGAACCAGAGAAAACCGAAGATAAGATGGAGTAGCCGGATCAGCGATGAGGTGATCGACGAGAGAGGAACGAACGGAGTGACCGGTGGCCATACGCCACCCGATCGATAGGCCGCGCCGGTCGGGTTAAGGGCGCCTCCCCCTTCGACGTTCTGGTGGCAGGCGTCACACGACTCCCCCACCATGGCGGCGATCTGGGGAGTGCCCAAGGCATCGCTCGGCATGAGCGAGCAGCCGACCATGACGAGTAGAACGAAAAGACGTGGCGCCATCATGGAATCCCTTTATTGAAAAGGCTTCAGTATAGACGTTCGGCGGTCGTAAAAAAACCGCCCGGCTCGTGCGAACCGGGCGGCGTAGTGTAAGGCATGGTCTACGCAAGGCTATGCAACATATCCGACAGCTCCCCCCAGGTGGGGGTCTGCTTGTTGAACTTCTTCTCGTTGAACTTGGCCAAATAGACCGCGTTGGCGGCGGCGCCGGTGTCGCCCGCTTTCAGAGCGGCCACCGCCTTGTCGCCACTGGCGGCGCATTCGGCCCCCACCTCTTCGATGTAGCTCCAGTAGGCGAGCGCCTCTTGCCGGTTGACGAACGTCGCCGGCTTGGCTTTGGCCTCGGCCAACGAGTTGACCGGAACCTGATTCATCCCCCACCGCATTTCCCACCCGGTGACCGCCCAGTTGCGGGCCGACTCGGTGGCTTGTTCCACGGCGGCGATCAGTTGTTTCGTATCCATATCTATTCTCCCATCCCCATATCGATGTAGCCGGTGGGGCATATCTCAGAGCAGATGTGGCAGCCGACGCACTTTTCGTAGTAGGTGAACATCACCTCGCCGACCGGATTATTCTTGAACATGTCGATTGCCTCCTGCGGGCAGAAGACCTTGCACTGTTTACACTCGAAACAGAGACCGCAACTCATGCACCGCTCGGCTTCGGCGATCACTTTGTCGTCGGGGATCGTTTCGAGGAACGGCTCGAAGTTGCCGACGACGTAGTCGAACTTTTTGTGGATACGTTGTGTCCCTTTGGAGGGGAGGAAGTAGTCCCACTTCAGTTTGTCGTAGCCGACGATATCGGGCCGCGCCTTGCGGGGTTGCTCGATCCCGTTCATGTAGCGGTCGATCGACTCGGCGCCCTTGCGACCATGCCCGATAGCG
Source organism: Nitrospinota bacterium (assembly GCA_942491805.1). Lineage (GTDB taxonomy): Bacteria > Nitrospinota_A > UBA7883 > UBA7883 > JADGGD01 > JADGCD01. The sequence continues at coordinate 95,680 of CALOCG010000029.1, read as the reverse complement.
GTGGTGATCAGCTCGATCTTCTGAGCGTCGCCGCCACCGAAGACCCCGTCGAGTCCTTTGATCTGCTGGTTATGATCGGTGTTCAACCATGGGGTACCGTTGCAGGCGGCTTCCAGCCCGGTCATATCGGTTCCTTGGCCGATGGAGAAGATCAGGGTGTCCCCTTCGAGAGTGAACTCCGACCCTTCCTTTTCTTTGTAGCGGAAGAAGGGGACGGCGTGGTTCCATCCCTCCTCTCCTTTTTCCTTTTTGACCATTTTGACCAGTTTCACGCCGGTCATTTCGTCGCCGTCGGTCAGAACCTCTTTGACCCCGACCTGATACTGGAACGAGGCGCCTTCGTGGGTCGCTTCGTCGAACTCAAAGACCGAGCAGTTCATGTCGTCGCGGCTGACGCCGGAGAGGATGGTCGTCTTCGTCCCGATCAGCAACGCGAGCCGGGCGGCGTCCATGGCGACGTCGCCATCGCCAACGACGAGGACGTTCTTCCCGGCCCGGGTCTTCCCGGTCGATTCGAATTCTTTCAGAAAGGCGATGGTGTCGAAGACCGCGTCGATCCCTTCGGAACCGGGGACCGGCAGAACCCGCCCCTTCTGGGCGCCGACGCCAATAAAGACGGCGGCATGCTTGGCCCGGAGATCGTCGAGGGAGAGGTCGGTTCCGATCTTCACCCCCATCTTGACATCGACGCCCATATCGACGATCCGGTTGATCTCCGCGTCGAGCCCTTCGCGGGAAACCCGGTAACCGAGGGTTCCGTAGCGCATCATACCGCCGAGCTGGGTGTTGGATTCGTAGAGGGTGACCCCATGCCCTTTCCGGCGGAGATGATAGGCGGCCGACAACCCGGCGGGACCGGCGCCGATGACGGCGACGTTCTTGCCGCTCTCTTTTTCCGGTTTCGGATAGGAGAGGTTGTTGTCGATCGCGTAGCGCCCGAGGAAATGCTCCACAGCGTTGATCGAGACGGTCTCGTCCCGATGCTGTCGATTACAGGCCCCTTGGCAGGGCGCCGGGCAGACCTGCCCCATGACGAAGGGGAAAGGATTGGTGGCGGTGAGACGATAGAAGGCCGCTTGATACTTATCTTTGGCTTCTTTTTCTTCGACCCCCCGGAGGATGTTGTTGATCCCCCGGATATCTTCCCCGGCGGGACAGCCGTCGGAGCAGGGTGCGGTGCGGGGTACGTAGACCGGGCATTTGTGGCTTCGGTCGCCGAACGCGACGATTTTGTCGAGTCCGGTCTCTTCGGTGAACGTTCCGAAAGGGTGCGCCAGCGCCCGATCCAGAACGGGATTCGTTTCGGTCATGGAACCCTCCTGTTCAGAAGCGGACGTGGGCGGACTGGTTAAACGACGTCCGGGCGTGCCGGTAGTTGTCGATCATGTATTCGTCGAACGGCAAGCCGGTCTTCTCGAAGAACCGTTTCCAGCCGATCCGGTCGATCCATTCCCCCATTCGCTCCCAATCTTTGGCGTCTTCCTTGTACGTCATCAGGATCTTCCTGACGACCTCGTTGACCTCGGGCCAGCGGGGGGGATTGTTCGGCAGGCCGTAGGCGACCAGTTTCATGTTGGTCGGTTTCGAACGGGGGTTCGAGTTCTTGCCGCCGACCCAGATGGCCAGCTTCGAGTGTTCGGGATGGTTGATCTCCATCGACGGGCAAGCGCCGAAACAGGCGCCGCAGCAGATGCATTTTTCTTCGACCACCATCAGCGACTGTTTGCCGTTGACCGTGGTGGGTCGGATGGCCGCGACGGGGCATCGGGCCACGGTGGAGGGCATGGAGCAGGTGGCCGCCAAAGTCTCGTGGTCGATGCGCGGCGGGCGGGTATGTTGGATGACGACGGCGAGGTCGGCCTGTCCGCCGCAGTTGATCTCGCAACAGGAGGTGGCCAGCCGCACCCGGTTGGGCATCTCTTCTTTGATGAACTCGTCGTAGAGGTTGTCCATCATCGACTTGTTGACGCCGGAAGCGTCGGTGGCCGGGATGTCGCAATGGAGCCACCCTTGGGTATGCCCCACGGCGGTGACCGAGTTGCCGGTGCCGCCGACCGGATGACCGGCGGCGTTTAATTCTTCGATCAGTTTGTCGGCCTTCTCGCGGTTGTCGGTCATGAACTCGACGTTGTTACGAACGGTCCATCGGAGAAACCCTTCGCAATATTTATCGGCCAGGTCGCAGAAGAACCGGACCGTGTCGATGGTCACCTGCCGCTGGGTGGCGGCCCGGACGGTGAACAACTCGTCGCCCGACTCGGCCATGTGGCGCAACATACCGGGGCGGGGACGGTCATGCCACTTCCACTGCCCGTAGTTTTTGGTCTGCAAGGGGTGCAAGATATCCTCGTAGGTGTGCGGCCCCGACTCGATGGTCTCCCAATTCCGTTCTGACATATTCCTTACGATCTCCCTTGATCGGTGTTTTCTTGTTCTGGTCTCTGCCGGTTACGCCGAAGCGTAGGAGGACTTGGCCTTGAAGTAGGGGTTGTCCCGCGGATGGTTGACCATGTCGATGGTCGCCTCAAGCCCAGCCGCAGAGAGGAACTGCTGGATGCCGACCCGCTCGATGCATTCGCCGATCCGCTCGTGGTCGAGCCCGTTGGTGGCCCAGTAGTCGACCATCTGGTCGAGCATCTCGATGAACGCCTCGATCTCTTCGTCGGTGTCGACCTTCACGAAGGGGAGCATGAGCGAACCGAGCATGTTGCCGACTTTCAGATGCCCTTTGCCGCCGACGAGGAGGGCGATGCCCCGCTCTTTGCCGGGGGAGAGGGCCTTGTTCATGACGTTGAGGCAGTGCATGCAGCGGACGCAGTCGCTGTTGTTGATCTCGATGTCGTCGGCGCCTTTCATGGTGATGGCGCCGGTGGGGCAACGGGTGATGACGTCGTTGACCAGCTTCTCGACACCGTTGGTCGAGATCCAGTTTTTGACTTCGGCCTTGTCGACCTGAATGTCGTCTTTCCACATGCCGATGACGGCGAAGTCGGCCCGTTGGATCGAGTTGGTGCAGTCGTTGCCGCAACCGGAAAACTTGAACTTGACCTTGTAGGGGAGCGACGGACGGTGTACCTCGTCGGTGTAGTGGTCGAGAACCCGTTTGTGGACCTTCAGGGTGTCGTAACAGGTCTGCTCGCACCGGGCCGGGCCGACGCACGAAGAGCCGGTTCGGACGCAGGCCCCCGCGCCGCCGAGATCCCAGCCCTCTTTATTGAGATCGTCGAAGCACTCTTGTACTTTGTCGGCGACGATACCTTGCAACTGGAGGTTGCCGGTCTGGCCGTGCATCGAGATCATGCCGGAGCCGTGCTTCTCCCACGTATCACAGATGTGGCGAAGCGATTTGGTGGAGTAGTGAAGGGCGGGGGCCGGCTGAATCCGCATGGTGTGGAACTCGTGAGCCTCGGGGAACTTGTCGGGGATCATCGAGTAGCGGGAGATAATCCCGGCGCCGTATCCGTGGACGCCGACCACGCCCCCTTTCCAATAGCCCAACTTCGTTTCGTACGAATAGTTCAGCTGGTCGAGGACGCCGCGCACCATCGGGTTGTGGGTCCGGTTGGCCAGTTTCTTGAAACCGGTGATGAAACTGGGCCACGGCCCTTTTTCGAGGTCGTCGATGATGGGCGTCGGGTTCAGCTTGAACGCGCCGTTTCCTTTGGTGTCTGCCATGCATCCTTCTCCGCAAGATAGAGTGTGACGGTATCCCGACCGCCCCCGGTCAGGCCGGCGGCGTTTATAAGCGAACGAACCGGCGGCCGATTCGGTCTCAAAACGATAGGAGGGCCGGAACCAACAAGAAGCCCTCGGCGTCGGGACGGGGGAGAACCCTCGCCTACGCCAAAACCGTTGACAATATGAGGTGTACCCCAAGAACACCAAACGGTAATGGCGGTTCCATCGCCTGATCTAATAAGATGCAAGGAGTCGGGAAATGGTTCCGAAAAAGAGGGGAAGCGTGGAAGGTGTTGAGAAATCGGTGTGTAGAGAGAGGGTAGGGGGCGTCACGATGACGCCCCCTTTTGGACTAAAGACTTTTCAGGCTCGCTTCGGCGGCTTCGAGGGTCTTCCAGATATCGTCGTCGGTGTGGGCGAGGCTCATGAACCCGGCTTCGAACTGCGACGGCGCGAGGTAGACCCCGTGCGAGAGCATCCCGGCGTGGTACTTGCCGAACTTCTCGGCGTCGGCGGTACGGGCGTCGTCGCCGTTCATGACCCGCTCCACCTTGTCGGTGAAGTACATGCAGAACATCGAACCGACCTGCGCGAAGGCGGTCGGGACGCCGAGCCGCTCGACGATGCCCCGTAACCCGTGGGTCAGGGTGTTGGTTTTCGCTTCGAGGGCGTCGTAAACCCCCGGCTTTTTCAGTTCGGTCAGCATGGCGATACCGGCGGCCATGGCCAGTGGGTTACCCGATAACGTACCGGCCTGATAGATCGGCCCGGCGGGGGCGACTTTTTCCATGATTTCCCGTTTGCCGCCGTACGCGCCGACCGGGAGCCCGCCGCCGATGACTTTGCCGAGGGTGGTCAGATCGGGGGTGACGTCGAACCGCTCTTGCGCTCCGCCGGGGGCGAGCCGGAACCCGGTCATCACCTCGTCGAAGATCAAAACGACGCCAAAGCGGTTGCACAGCTCCCGGATACCGGCGAGATAGCCGGGGCGGGGGGGAATGCATCCCATGTTGCCGATGACCGGTTCGATGATGACGCAGGCGATTTCTTCACCCCGCGATTCGAACAGATCTTTAACGGCGTCGAGATCGTTGTAGGGGAGGGTTAAGGTCAACGCCGCCAACGCCGCCGGAACGCCGGGAGAGTCGGGAAGGCCGAGGGTCTCGACCCCCGACCCGGCTTTCACCAAGAGCGAATCGCCGTGGCCGTGGTAGCAACCGTCGAATTTCAGGATGAGGTCGCGGCCGGTATGACCTCTGGCCACCCGGATGGCGCTCATGGTCGCTTCGGTGCCGGAGTTGACCATGCGGACCATTTCGACCGAGGGAACCATCTCGACCACTAGCTCGGCCATCTCCACTTCCAGCGGGGTCGGCGCTCCGAACGAGGCGCCCCGTTTGAGGGTGTCGCGCACCGCATCGGTGACGGCGGGGTGGCTGTGTCCGAGGATCATCGGACCCCAAGAGCCGACGTAGTCTATATAGACGTTCCCGTCAACGTCGGTCATCTTGGCGCCCGCCGCCGACGCGATGAAAGGGGGATGCCCCCCCACAGAACGGAAGGCGCGGACCGGGGAGTTGACCCCGCCGGGGATGATCTTTTTGGCGCGTTCGAAGAGGTCGGTCGATTGACTCATGGCTTATACGTACTTTCCGATGATAAGCGAAAGTTTCTCTTTCGTCGCCGCCGGGATGACGGCCGGGTTGGTGATAATGGTCCCCGCCAGGGCCGACCCGCATCCGCAATCGCGGGGGGCGGCGCCGATGGGGGCGGCGGCTGCTTTGATGGTCTGTTTGGCATGATCGACGTTGGCGCCGATAATCGCCAGAATCGCCTCGATGGTGACGTCCTCTTCGTGCCAGCAGTCGTAGTCGGTGGAGAGGGCCACGGTGGCGTAGCAGAGCTCGGCTTCGCGGGCCAGTTTCGCCTCTTGCAGGTTGGTCATGCCGATGACGTCGGCCCCCCAGGAGCGATACATGCGCGACTCGGAGCGGGTCGAGAACATCGGCCCCTCCATGCAGACGTAGGTTCCGCCGCGATGGGTGGTCCAGCCGATACTTTCGGTGGCGGTGGCCAGCAGATCGGCCAACGCATGGCAGGTCGGATCGGCGAAAGGAACATGGGCGACGACCCCTTCGCCGAAGAATGTCGATTCCAATTGGCGTCCGCGGGTCCGGTCGATGAACTGGTCGACGATCACCGCATGGCCCGGTTCGATCTCTTCTTTCAGCGATCCGACCGCCGAGATCGAGACGATCCGTTCGACGCCGAGTTTTTTTAAGGCCCAGATGTTGGCCCGAAAGGGGAGTTCCGACGGGGTGAGCCGGTGGCCCCGTCCGTGGCGGGGGAGGAAGACCATCTCGACGCCGTCGAGAGAGCCGACGACCAGTTCGTCGGAGGGGGGGCCGAAAGGGGTGTCGACCTTCTCGGTCCGAACGTCGGTCATCCCTTCCATTTCGTAGAGGCCGCTGCACTCCGATGACGCCGATTGCCATAGCTTAAGACGCTCCCGATGACGGTTGTCGTATGGATTAAGGAAGCGGCTACTATCGCACAAGGAGCGGCCCTATCGCAAGCCGTCGCCCGCGCCAAATGTGGTAGAGTGGACGACAGTTCCCGGTCGATCCGACCGTCTAATTCTGTTTCGCAGCTCAACGACCAAGGAGTCCCTACGCCATGGCAGAACGTCTCGGTATTACCATCACCAAGCACATCATGGAAACCCAGCGGAAACATTTTCCCACCGCCACGGGCGACTTCTCCGGTCTTCTGACCGAGCTTTCCATCGCCGGCAAGGTCATAAGCCGCGCCGTCAACAAGGCGGGATTGGTCGATGTGTTGGGTAAAACCGGCGACGTCAACGTGCAGGGGGAAGAGGTCCAAAAACTCGACGATTTCGCCGACACGGTGATCTACCAAAAGATGGATCACACCGGGTATCTGTGCGGCATGGCCTCCGAAGAGGTCGACGAGATGATCGAAATCCCCGACAAACATCCGCAAGGTGGGAGCTATACGCTGGCCTTCGATCCGCTCGACGGCTCGTCCAACATCGACGTCAACGTCAATATCGGCACCATCTTCTCGATCCATCGTCGGATCTCGCCGCACAGCGAGAAGGGGAGGGTGGACGATTTCCTGCAGGTAGGGAGCAAACAGGTCGGCGCCGGATACATCATCTACGGTTCGTCGACGATGATGGTCTACTCGGCCGGCGCAGGGGTTCACGGGTTCACTCTCGACCCCTCCATCGGCGAGTTCCTGCTCTCCCATCCTGACATAAAAATGCCGGCGAACCCGCTCTACTACTCGGTCAACGAGGGGAACCGGCACAAGTGGGATGGGCAGGTGCAGAAGATGATCGATTATTTCAAAACCCCCAAATCGGAAGGGGGCGCCGGGCTCGGCCAGCGTTACATCGGCTCCTTGGTTGCCGATTTTCATCGGAACCTGCTCAAGGGGGGGATCTTCATGTATCCGGCCGAAGCGGCGACCGGGGCCGGGAAACTGCGCCTTCTTTATGAAGCCTCTCCTCTCGCCTTCCTCGCCGAGCAAGCGGGAGGCGCCGCTATCGTCGGGGCCGAAGACGTTCTCGACATCCAGCCGACCGAACTCCATCAACGAGTGCCGCTTTACATAGGATGCAAAGAGGGGGTCGGGATTTGCCGGGAGTACCTCACCGGCAAGCGATAGACGTTGGCGCTTCTCTTCTGGGCGCGCAAAAAACATTTATCCCTTTCGGCGGGTATGGTAATATCGCCGCTTCGTCCTTATGGGGCCGTAGCTCAGCTGGGAGAGCGCTGCATTCGCATTGCAGAGGTCGTCGGTTCGATCCCGATCGGCTCCACCATTTTTCAGCTACTTATACCGCCACCGCCCCTTTCGGGGTAGCTGTGGTATCAATTTGGTAGCGATCCTCGCTTTCGAGCATCCCCGCCACTTTCCGACGGGGATCCAAACTTTCGGACATCGCTGAATGCGAGAAACGTTGGGTTTTGTGAACTTGGCGTAATAGCGCTCCGAAACGCTCCCGTTTGGCATGTTCCGTTTATAGACGGCTGGTGACCCATTTTACCTCGCCAACGCATTGCCCACCCCACCTCTTCAACCGAGTCAGTCTTCTCTTTCAGGCTCTCCGTGAGAGCGTTGAGATCGTTCCTGTCGGATGCTTACCTTGCCTCGTCTTTTCCACTGTGGGATGACGAGGCCAAATGTCCTTGACCATGTTGAGTAAGTTGCCTATAATTTGTTTAAATTAACGTAAATTTACTATCATCGGTGGGTCTGTGTTCGAGCTGATTCGGCAGAGTCTTGCGCTGGCGGGGGTCGCGTTGGCGGCTATCGCATGCCCCGGTTGCGCCACGGGCGACTCGCCGAAGGTCGAAGACGATGTGACCGCATTAAAAAGACAGGTCTGGACTCTTGAAAAACGGGTCTCCGAACTGGCGTTGCGCGTTTCCTACCACGCGGGCGATATCGCCCAACTGAAAGCGGCGCCGCAACCGACCGAAACGAAACCTGAGCCTCCGACGATGGTGGCGGCGGTGGCTCCGACGGAAGAGACCGGTATCAATTTTCGAGGCGAAGAGCCGACGCCCCCCCCCCCCGATGCCGTTGGTTCAGCAGGAGCCGACAAAAGAACCTCTCCTTCCGGTCGAAGAGGTCGTTACACCGGTAGCGGAAAAGATCGCCCCCTCCGCCGAACCGATGGTGGTGGCGGCTAACGAGCCGGATGACTATAACGGGCAGTCGGCCGAAGAGGTCTATCGTAAGGCGACGACCGCCTTTAACGAACGGGACTATGCGGTGGCGGTGACCGGATTCGATTACCTGATACGGGCGTTTCCGGGGCACCCTCTTTCCCCTTTTTCGCAATATTGGATCGGGGAGTCGTATTATGTGAGGAAGCGCTACCCACAAGCATGGGAGGCGTACCAGAAGTTGATTCTCAGATGGCCGGAGGCGCCGAAGGTGGCCGACGCGCTTTTAAAGTCGGGACTTTCGAAACTGGGAATGGGTGAAAGGGAAGAAGGGAAGGCGACGCTGGAAAAGCTGATCCGCGATTACCCCCGCACCCCTGCTGCCTTCAACGCTCGCCGAACGCTCGACGAGCTTGGCGAAAAGTCGAACGGATAATCAAAGGGACGAAATATGATCTCCATGAAACAGAACCTAGGACACGTCGTAGCGGCGCTCGTCGTTTTCGCTACCCCCGCAGTGGCTCTGGCGGCCGGTTCGGGCCCACTGGAAGGATTGACCTCGTTCTTTATCGCAGGGGGTACGGAAGAAACGCCGACCGGCGAACGACCGGCGACTAACGCCGAACAGTGGCCGGGTGAGAAGGATCAGGCGACCGAAGCGGCGCCGATGGCGGAACACGCAGGCGTCGGCATGAAGATCGACGAAGATATAAACGGGGGCTCCGTCTTCGCTCCCGACGATAAAGGGATCCCGGTGGTCAGCAAAAGCGTCTTCTTAAGCTCCGGCCATATCGCCGACTCTTTCGCCCCCTTCGCCGAGGTGATCGATGGAACCTTCTCCGACCAGAATATCTTCTCCGGCCCGGAGGATATCGTCTATCTCTCGCGCGGGGAGAAAGACGGCGTGAAGGTGGGGGATCAGTTCTCGGTGGTTCATGAAGGATCGGAGATGACCGATCCGACATCGGGGGATAAGCTCGGCGTCATGATCTTCGTCGATGGCGTGGTCGAGGTAACCGAAACCGCCGACGATAACGCCGTCGCCCTCATCATCGCCAGCTACGACACCATCGAACGGGGTGACTCGCTGGTTCGCCGCGAAGCGACCGAAGTGCCGACCATCGATCCGGACGCCCCGCTGGCCGACAAAAAAATCAACGCCCGTATCGTCACCGGTGGCGCCACCAAAAAAGGTTTTGCCAGTGACGACGTGATCTATCTGAGCGCCGGAACAAACCAAGGAGTCGCCATCGGCGATGTCTTCGATATCATTGGGGAAGAGGAGGTTACCCGTCGTGACGGAAGCGTCGCCGCCGGTCTTCCGAAGTTTCGGGCCCAAGCCCGTGTTTTCGACACCAAAGCCCGCACCAGCGCCGCTCTGATCATCAACAGCATCGCTTCAGTCAGCCGGGGGAATCTGGCGACCTATACCCTCTCCCGCTAAGACCACTCATTCCAAAGCCGATCGGTGCAATCCGGTCGGCTTTTTTTATGCGCAAAGACCCCCGATAAAAAGAAAAGAAATGTACTGAGAAAGGGAATTGACATGACGCAAGACCCTTAGTATCATCCCTCTTCTACCTATGATCCCCGGTAGCTCAGTTGGTAGAGCAGGCGGCTGTTAACCGCCTTGTCGGCGGTTCGAGTCCGTCCCGGGGAGCCAAACACCCCCCTTCCTGAGAACTCCTCCCGGAGCCCCCTTTTCCCCTGCTATCGCCGCATTCAGCAAGGCGTTTTCGCTCCCGGTCATGACGATTTCCATCCCGTTGAACTGGATTTCATCGACCAGCAGATGAACGTAGGCTTTGGCGTAGCTCCGATCCTCACCGAGCAACCTTTCCTTGAGCGCCTTGGTGAAGGCGTGGACGTGCTTCGGGGTCAGCTTGTCGGCGGGAAGCTCCTTTAAGCGACGGTTCCCGGCGATCTCAATCAGGATGGCCTCACGCTTCGCCTTGAGGCTTTGCGATCTCTGGGCCAAGGTTTCGTCCTTGGGATCGATGGCGCCGCTCTCGACGGCTTCCATCAGGCGATTCTGAGCTGCCTCGATCTTCTTCAGCTCTTTCGCCAGCGACTTGATCTTGCCGTCACCGAGATTGGTTTCCCGGCGCATTCTACGCTGTAGCTTCTCGACCAGCTTTTCGACCCTCTTCGGGGTAAAGACCTTCTCGGCCAGCGATTCCAAGACCGCTTTGTCCATCATCCACATGGGGACATTCGGACAGCCGCAAAGAGCGTTTCCTTTGCTGTTACGGGTATTGCACCGGTAATAGCGATAGGCCCCGTTCTTCCCGGTCATAAGGGTCATTCCAGCCCCGCATCGAGAGCATCTCAGGACGCCGGTCAACAAACTGGTTTTCACATGCACCACCTCGCCAGCCGTTCGCGCGCGGCTACCCGCCTGTCGGCGGGTGCCTGCGCGCTGGAACGTCTCGCGGGTGATGATCGGCGTCACCTTGTTGATAACCCATTCCGATTCCGGCTTGACCTTGTGCGTCTTGGAATCCCGATAATTGAAGATGTGGTCACCGTAGTAGAGGGGATCGGTCAGAACCTGTTCGACCTGCTGATGGGTCCAGAGCTTCCCCCGTTTCAGTTTCCCTTCGGCGTTCATGCGGGTGGCGATTTGCTTATAGCCGAAAGGCATTCCCCGGTCGCCCTGGATGTACATGTCATAGACGAGGCGAACCAAAATGGCCTCTTCCTCGTCGATTTCGATTCGCTTCTTATTCCCTCGCCTTCCCTTGGCATCAACTTCAACGACCCGGAAGCCGAATGGTGGACGGGAACCATTGAAATGGCCCTGCCGGTGATTCTCTTTCATGGCCCGGAGGGTGTGCTTTGCGTTTTCCTTGCTCTGGTACTCGTCAAAGGTACTCAGTATCTGACGAACCATTTCCCCGGCGGGATCGTCCGTGGTGTGTTGCGTAATGGAGGTCACGCGCACATCACACCGTTTCAGCTTTCGGGAGTAGTGCTGGAAGCCATACGAGTCACGAAAGAACCGTGACAGGCTATGAATAACGATTTCATCGAAGGGGAAAGGCTTGGCCGTCGCATCGGCGATCATCTGCTGAAAAACCGGACGACGGTCGTCAGTAGCGGAGGCTCCCGGCTCGACATATTCGGCCGCAACCACCTTGCCCTGAGACTTGCACCACTCCCGCATCTGCCGAAGCTGATCCGGGATGGAGAGGTCTTTTTCAGCCTGTCTCGTCGTCGAGACTCTTGCGTACAATGCGACGGCCATAGCCCTATTCCTCTTCTTTCATGATCTCGGCAAGGACACCGGGAGAATCTCACCGATGGATCGCCAGTTCAGGTCAACTTCGCTATCCGAGACGTCTTCCTCGGAGAAGTCTTCACCCAACTCCATATCGAAGTCGGGGTCTTCTGTGAATCCATTATGGGCCACTCATAGCACGTCCCTTCCTTTGCTCTGAATCTGTCGGCCCGTTTCCTGTCTTTCCTTTTCCAGCATTTGCTTGAGGTCACCGATAAACCCGGACTCCCCCAGCTCGTTCAATAGAAGTCGCTTGAACGATTCAAATTGTTCTTTTGGCAATGCGGCACCGGCACCTAAAAGAATGGTCTTCTGCCTAGGCCCCAAGAGTTCCCGAATTTTATTCACCATGATCCCAACCTCATTTCATTAAGTCGTTTTTCTACATCGTTTTGCCACGTCAATGGATCATGAAGCCGGTTCACGAGCCGGTTGATCCGCTTGAAAGCATCTTCAAGGTCAGTCGAGCTACCCGGCTCCCGAATCCCTTTGATTGCGGCAACTCGCTTGAAATAGCCGTAAATGCTTTGAGCCATACGCATTTCCCGCTCAAGGATTGAGGCAAGTGGATCAACGGAAGATGGATCGCCAAGGCTTTCAATCTTTCGTATCTGTTCGATCAAGTCGAGCCACAAGGGGTGGAGCTTCCACCGTGATCGGTTCGGATCGAATGTGGGAATGCGAAGCGTGTCATGCGATTCTGCAAGCCACAAGAGAAGCTCCCTTTGCTTGGCAAGCAGATCATCAAAGGACCGAATCCCACGTTCTCGCAAGGGTTCCTTTCTCACCTGCCATTCGATACGCCAAACGTCCTTATCGACGCCCCACAGATCGAAGAACCAGACCTTCGACGACTGTTGCCTGATCTCTGCTACCTTGTCGTAAACGCGGAGGACGATATCCCCTTTTCCAAAGGTGAAGGTCTGAACCTTCCCATGTTCCCGATGCTGAGAATCTTTTGTCGCCTGAGAGACAAAGACGTTTTCTTCGAAAGGATTTTCCGGGAGGTGATAGTCAAAGGTGAAATCAACTCGGCCAACGCTTTCTGACCGGACTGGCAGAAGGCCCATTTCAGCCGCCCAATCCATGAAACGCTGATGTAGAATGATGGCCCCTTCTCGCCAAAGGGCTTCGCTCGAATAGGTGACGAAGAAAGAAGGACTGTTCTTCTCACCAAACTCGATTCGGAAATCGGAATTGGTGATCAGAAATGGGTAGCCAGAGCCAGTCCCATGTCCTGCCAGCAAGAATTCCCAATCTCCCAACTGGACTACCGCAGGGTCTTTTCCCTTCGATGAACGGACCCTTTCCCGTTCAACAGCAAGCGCGGAGAAATCGACCTTGCACGCGGGACCAGCCGCAAGGAAGTAGGCGACCTGCAGGGTATCAATGCCCATAAGAACCGATTTCATATTCTGATTTACACTCCATATTGCTTTTGGGGCACACCACATGCCCCACTTAAGGCTACAAAATTTTTTTTTAGTCCGTTATCTCAGGTGTTTTCGCACCTTGGACTCTTACCTTTTACTCGCTTCCAGAACTGGCCAGCGGCCTGATAAAGAGACCACGCATACGACTTTCTAGCCAAGTCGCCCACATCCTCAATCGTATCCTTGAGCTTCACCCCAAGAATATTCTCGTATTTGCGGACAGTAGCTCGGCTATGGGTCAGGTAGATGACTCGCCACCCTACCCTTCGCCCGAAAGCCAACATCCCAATAGCTCTCTCCAGCTCGCCAGAGTCCCCTGTGAACTCTTCACAAGCCTTGTTGACGATCGAAATGAAGTCAGCGTCGTTCATGAAAGGAATCTAGCGCCAAAAGGGGCATCTCGTCAACCCCATTCGGGATAATTTTTGACCAAAATGTCATTTCATGATATTTTTCAACAGGATTCATCATGACGACGTATTTCTAGCCGCCCGTGTTACTCATATGGGGGGCCCAGCAGGGATTGACATATGCCGTCGCTACTGCGGCAATAGTGGGTGTTACTTCAATACCTACCTTACGTGCTAAACTATCTTTTCGTGCATCACTATCATCTCAATGGATGAATCAACGCTGGGCCCCCACATTGATCCTTCGCTTCTGCAGTCTGAGGCTATAAAGCTGCAACTGGAGGAGTTCATGAGCTGCAGAAGACCTTCAGAAGTTGCAGCAGCTCTCAGAATTAGATATTCCACATTTTACCACATCATTTATCAGCTACCCGACGACAGCAAATATACAACATATAAAATTCCCAAAAAAAACGGGTCAGAGCGACTCATTGCCAGCCCGACAGAAATACTAAAGGAGATACAGCGCAACCTTTTAATAATTCTGGAGCAAATCTACAAGCCTCGTTCATCTGCGCATGGATTTATAAAAAACCGTTCTATCGTTAGCAATGCGCAAGAGCATATCAAAAGAAACATCTTGAATATTGATTTAGAGGATTTCTTCCCAAGCATTCATTTCGGGAGAATTCTAGGATTATTCAAAGCAAAGCCATTCCATTTCCCCCATAGCGTGGCAGTATGCATTGCAAAAATTGCCTGCTATGAAGGCACACTCCCACAAGGTTCGCCCGTATCACCTATTCTATCCAATATGGTCTGTTCGACCATGGACAAGCAACTAAAGGGCCTAGCCAGACGCAACAGCTGCCTTTATACGAGATACGCTGATGATTTGACCTTCTCAACATACAAGCGAAACTTTCCTAAAGATATTGTTACGATATCTGCCAGTGAAAGTTCTCTTCATTTCAACCTTCACCATATAGAGTCCATCATTCAGGAGAATGGCTTCACAATAAATGAGCAAAAAACAAGGGTTAACCTTGGCGCCACAAGGAAGGAGGTTACAGGGTTAACAGTTAACAAAAAGGTAAATGTGCGACGTTCATTCGCTCGCCAAGTTCGCGGGATGCTTCATTCCCTTAGAAAAAAGGGATTGGCCGAAGCTGCGTCCAAATACTTTCAATCATTTGACATAAAAAAAAGATCGCCCGAAACTCCCGAAGATGAGCAGTTTCTTTTCCTGAAGTCGCTACAAGGAAAAATCGAGTTCATGGGCATGGTAAAGGGCTTTGACGATGAAGCGTATTGCAATATTGCAATGCAGGCATTGGCTACAAATCAAAAATTCAACTTCAAGATTTCCTCACCTACCTACAAAGCAATACTGTCTACGTTAGTCATCAAGACTTTCAATGAGGCTGGGGAACCCACCGACCAAGGAACTGGTTTCATTCTAAGTGACGGCGAACACCTTATTACCTGCCATCATGTGATACAAGAAGCAATAGAGAATGGCTATACCATTAAAGCCTATGCCTTGTCTCCTAGCTTCCAATGCTATTCCGTGTCGATAATCAAATCGATGCCTTTCCCACATGACATTGCCCTATGCAAATTATCCGACCTCAAACAACCTCTACCGGTCGGCCTAAAATTAAATCTCAAATCAATTATCACTACAAATGCAGCCGTCGATATTTGTGGATACCCGAATTTTGAAAATGGGAATGACCTATTCCGCAGAAAGGTAAGTGTAACGAACACTATTGCTGTGAATGGAATCAAACAAATCCATGTTGATGCAATCATCTCTCATGGGACAAGCGGTGGCCCAATTCTTGATGAAAAAGGAGATGTGGTCGGAATTGTAGCCTTTGGGATCAATGCATCACAAAATCCTGAAAACAGATCCACTAATGGAGGAAACGCAATCTCTTCATTTGTACCGTTACTTGAAGAGCACAATCTATCTCAACTTTAATCGCACCAACTATCTCTTTTACATTAGTGCAATTCTACGCCCCCATACTCTGGGCCATGTGCAACATGAATACCCATTGTAAAATCAGAGAAAAGTCGGACAAACCTCGCAAATCCGCACTGTCTCCGACCATTTCTGAGGGCTTCCATTTTGGGGGAGCCATTCAATCTCCTTTCTTATCCGGCTCTTGTCGGGACTCATCAAGTTTCAGACTACGACACAGCATCGCCAATGTTGGAGTTTTGTGGGGATCGTTCCCGCAAACCTTGTTCGACGCGTCGATCAACTCCTGCAACTCAGGCGCGCTGTAGTGGGTCGTGATCCTTCCTGACTTGTGGCCAAGAAGGTCCTGTCGCGTTTCGAAGGAGACACCTGCGGCCCGCAACCGGCGACCGAACGTGTGCTTGAGGTCATGCACCCTGATATGGGGAAGACCTGCCCTCCTCTTGGCATTGATCCACGCCGTGTTGTTCATGGTCTTCACCGGATGGCCCTGGTAGCAGAACACATGAGTGGGATGCTTGTGAATCGCCCCGGATATTCCGGAGTGTTTTTGGTTTGAGTCATGCCGCTTTGGCCTGACCCGTTTGGTTCCGATAATACGCTTCTTCGAACTCTGCCGGGGGGAGATTGCCGATGGGACCGAGGAGCCGCCGGTTGTTGAACCAGTCGACCCACGTCAGGGTAGCGAACTCCACCGCCTCCAGGCTCTTCCACGGCCCCTCGTGCCGGATCACTTCCGTCTTGTACAAGCCGTTGATCGTCTCGGCAAGGGCGTTGTCGTACGAGTCGCCGACGCTCCCGACCGACGGGTTGATCCCGGCCAGCGCCAGCCGCTCCGAGTAACGGATCGACAGGTACTGCACCCCTCGGTCGCTGTGGTGGGTCAGGGAGCCGGGTGTAGGCTTCCGGGCCGCCAGCGCCTGCTCCAGGGCGTCGAGGGCCACGTCGGTCGTCAGTGAACGGCTCACCCGCCACCCGACGATCATCCGGGCGTAGACGTCGATCACGAACGCGACGATCACGAACCCCTGCCACGTCGCCACATAGGTCATGTCGGCCACCCAGAGCTGGTTCGGCCCGGTCGCCGTAAAGTCCCGGTTCACAAGGTCCAAGGGACGGGCCGAGAGATCGTCGGGGATCGTCGTCCTGATCTTCTTGCCCCGGACGACGCCCTGTAGGCCCAAGGCCTTCATCAGCCGCTCCACCGTGCAACGGGCGAGGCCGATCCCCTCCCGGTTCAGTTGCCGCCACACCTTCTCGGCCCCGTAGACCCGCCGGTTCTCGTTCCAGACCCGCTCGATCTCCGGGCGCAACGAGGCGTCCCGGTGGAACCGCTCAGGGTGACGGGAAGGGTCGGTCTCACGAGCCTTCCGCTCGTAGTAGGTCGACGGGGCGATCTGCAACTGCTGGCAGACCGGCTCGACCCCGTGGACCTCGCGCTGTTCGTCGATGAACGACACCATCACTTCGGTCGGCGGTCGAGCTCCGCCTGGGCAAAATAAGCCGACGCCTTCCGAAGTATGTCGTTCGCTCGGCGGAGTTCGCGGTTCTCCCGTTCCAACTCCTTGAGCTTCGCCCGCTCGTCAGTCGTCAAGCCGGGGCGAAGACCACGATCACGCTCCACCTTGCGGACCCATGTCCTCAACGTCTCGGCGCGACAGCCGATCTTCTCGGAGATCGACGTGATGGCCGCCCACTGCGAGGGATACTCCCCCTCATGGTCGAACACCATCCGTACCGCCCGCTCTTGTACCTCTTTCGAATACTGATTCTGCTTTGCCATGAACCCATCCTCTCAAGGAAAAAGGTCTCCGGCAATCCCGGGGCGATTCACTTGCCCCGCTGAGTATCAACCACCTCCTTGGCGACATTGTTCAAGACCACGAGGCGATCATGTCGATTCTTCACCTTTTCACTCGGAATGAGGAAGACGCTGGCGTTGATCATCGGCAACGGGATTTCCCATGCCCATTCCAACCCACACACCTCAGCCTCCCTCGTTCCTGTGTTGACTTTGAACTTCGCCATCAAGCGCAAGTGATCCGGCAACTCGGCAAAGAAGGCATCCTCTTCCTCTTGGGTGAGCGGACAGGGTTTCCTTGCATCATCCGTTTTCAACAAACGTATCTTTGGCGCGCGCTCTAGCCAAGTCTGACCGTCAGCATCACGCCAGTCTTCCGCTGCAAGGTTGCAGATCCGCCGCACGACCTCCAATCCGTAGTTGATCGTGCGATTCTTACGATGTGCGGCTCTCCTTGCATGAATAAAGGGCCTCAAGGCATCCATGTGCAGCAAGCGGAGCGGCAGCGTGCCAATGTAGGGGTCCAGGATCTTAATTTCCTGAACAACCTTCCCCAAGCTAACAATGTCGGCCTCCTGCACATACCGCAAAGCGGCCTCCCTGAAGGTGCGATCAGGCCGAACACCATAGACAGCGGCCTTCCTAATCTCCGACAGTCGATGAGCTAGGTACGATTCCGCTTCTGCGAGATCATTCGATCCAGTAGATTCTCGAACTCTGACCCCATTGACCTGCTTGTCGATGTGCCAGAAACCTTTCCTCTTGTAGAGACCTGGGCTTTTTTTGCGTCCCATTTGCTCTCTCCTTTCTCGGCGGGACGCCCGTTGCACTCTTTAATATAGTCAACATAGGCGTCCAAATCCAGCCGGTCAAAAGCAATCCCCTGCTTCCCCACAGCGATTTCGGTGAGATGTGGCCGCACCTCGGCATTGAAACGGTTTCGGTCCATGCCCAAATATGCAGGCGCGTCCCGCAGGCGCAAAAGCCTAGGCATAAGCCTATTCACTTCTCTCATGGATTGGAGCATACCACCGTTCCTCTGGCGCGTCAATGATGCACGACCCTGAGATTGCATCTTCCTTCACTTTTCCTGTATTATGCGTGCATGCAATCTCTAAGCGAACGCTTTGACTTTATCAAGTCATCTTTCTCATTAAATATCAGCTCGTTAGCTGAGCGTATAGGCGCTTCACGCCCGTTCATTTCTCGTGTTCTAAGCGGCGGTGCCCAAATAAGCCCGGCAATGTCTCAGGTAATCGCTCAAGAATTTGGCGTCAATCATCGATGGCTCACCGAAGGAATAGGCTATGCGTGGGATAAATGCGGTATAGACGCCCTCATCCATATAGAGGAAAACGGCATTCGCTCACGAGATGATATCGTTTTTTTACTAGAACGAGCCCAATGGGCATGGGTACGAGCAGGAAAGTCTACTCCTCAATGGGTATGCGCAGCGTCCCGCCTCTTTACACCACTCTATGACTCAATCACTGATCATGATGAACAGGATTCCTATCTGAACTCCACCCTCCCCCCAGGGGCATTTGGTAAGGTTCCGCTGAGGGAACGTCCAGATTTCATCCAAAAGGAAATGACCTCCAAGCTCGATGGAAATATCTGGGGCGATCATGTGATGCGTTGTCTGATCGCACTGGTTCGTGACGGGAAGTTCCCGTCGTTTGACGCAAAATTCATTGGCGTAATCGCGGACTATCTCTCTCCCTGGATCTTCTACCTTGCGCGACGAAGTTTCCTTGAGCCAGACACCACAGGAGCACCCTTCATCATCGAGCAGCGCTTTCTAGATGGTGCCGTGAACAACTATATTTCAAGCTATTCGCCCAGCAAAATCAGCACAGGTGCCTTCACTCTTAACCTTTTGTCCAAACAAGATGTGCAGGCCATCTTGGGAGTGAATGACTTCTTACGAATCACTGTTAGTCTCGAAGACTTGCTCGGCATTGCTCATCTTCTAAACAACCAGTCAGAGCAGAAGCCCAATGAAGTTAAGGTCGGCCACTGGACATTCTGGAGCATCAAAGAGCCTCTCCTGTCTTATAAAAATATTGAAATCAAGCTGAGCCCTTCACTTATCGTAGAGCTAAAGACATTCACCGAAACTATGAGAAGTGAAGAAAGCCTTATGGCCATGATTACGCGTCGCTATCTCAAAGTTCTGGGATCCGTTTAATCATGTGAGACGGCATAGTCACATTAGTAAACTCAGCCCGATACCGTTTGAGTAAGCCTCATAAGAAACTCATCAATATCGAAATATGCGGGAGAAAACCCCGCTGAAGCGCTCCCAGAGCGGCGCAAACCTTTGGGCCGATCCGAACACCATCCCGCCGTGGGAGTGGTGTACAATGAAGCGTAACATGACGGTCCAGCCATTATGACGCAAATGGAGTATGAAACATGGACAATTCTTTGGCCAGTGTAGCAGGATACACTCTTGCCACTACGTTACCTCCTTTATTGATTGCCTTCCTGTTGTCATACCTGTTCAACAATATATTTTCCGCTAGACGATTGATTGGAGTTAAGCAATTCGTGGCCTTTGGAGTAGCTTTTATTTTGTGCTACTCCTTGAGCGTATTTCTTAACTATACTGTTCAGCCCCTGCAAAGCGACTTCTTCTCAGCAAGACCATTGCTAAAATTAGCGGCCTATTTTTTTCTTCCTTTCCTCTTTTCTCTAACGGTGATTCCGAGCTTTACGGAATTCCCGGATTCTAGCAGGGAAGGTGAGGGTCAAGAATAGACTCCGAACTTGATCCGTTCGAGCTCGGCGTCAACTGCGTCGAATCCGCCTGGCTCGCGGATCAAATTGACCGGGATCTTCCCACCGAGGGCTCGGCATCCCTTATGCAACCATCGAGATGCCTTGGCTTCGTCACCGAAGACGGCGACGGCCTTGGCCAGCAGCTCGTCAGCTTTGCTTCTCTTGTCCATCGTGGCTGTTGACCTTATTTTTTTCAAGATAGGGGTCCGCCTTACCCTAGGCCCTGAAGACCTTTTCGCTTTCACGCATTTGCTTAGCGAACGGCCTGATACGGCATCTAAAGAAGTGAGGGCTGGTCATTGGACTCCTTGGAAATTTGAGGAACCACTTCTCTCATATGGGAATGAATCGCCCCGGTTTCTCCGGAGTGTTTTTGTTTGAGCTGGAAGCTGGAGGTGGTAAACATCATGGGTCATATCACCCGCATATATCTTGATCGATTGGGTTCGATTTAGGTGGTTAGGTTGCCTTCACCGCGAGGGCTCATTCATTCCGCAAAACCGCACTGATGCTACTGCACCCAGGCCCGCATATCTCGCTTCTACCGCCGGTCTGAGGCGCCACCTGGATTTGCGTGCTGATCCGCTCTTTCAATGCGGGCACGTGCGAAATGACGCCGATCAGCTTGCCGTCCTGCTGCAAGCCTGCGAGGGTTTCCAAAGCGGTGTCGAGGGCTTCCTCGTCCAAAGTGCCGAAGCCTTCATCCAGGAACAGCGAATCCACCCGGACATTCTTGCTGGCCATATGGGACAACCCCAGTGCCAGGGACAGGCTGACGATAAAGCTCTCGCCGCCGGAAAGGTTCTTCGTGGACCGAATCTCCCCTGCCTGGTAGTTATCAACCACGTTGAGTTCCAGGGGTTGAGCGTCATCACGGACCAGCAAGTAGCGGTCTGTCATTTTCTGTAGTTGCCGGTTGGCGTGACCAATCATCATTTCGAAGGTCAGGCCCTGGGCAAAATTGCGGTATTTCTTGCCGTCTGCGGAGCCGATCAATTCGTGTAGGTTTTCCCACCTGCGGCATTCCTTTTTCTGGGCGTCGATAGCTGTCTGCTTTTCCTTTATCCGCTCTTTTTCAGCCGTATTCTCACGTAGCTGGTGCTTGAGACCAGCAATGATGTCCCGTAGCTCTTTCAGGGATTCTTCGTACTCCTTGAATTGGGGTTCGAGCTCTTCCAAAGATTTGTCCGTGACCTTCCGAGCACGTTCCGTGGCCACGCGCGTTTCCCGGTCCTTCTGTCTGGCTTTCAGATCTGTTTGACGCTCATCTATATCCTTGGCCTTGGCCGTCAGCTCCGTCCGCGATTCAGAGGGCAGTATGGCCGCCAGGAACTGTTCTTCATTTGAAAATCCCACAGGCGCGAGAGCTGCGGAGAATTCTGTTTCAAGCCTTCTCAATTCCGGCTCTCGTTGCTCGATGCGTTTCTTCAGAGATTCGACATGGGACTTCGCGGTATTCCATTTTTGCTGGAGCTCATTGTGCCGGTCTCTGACCTGTTTTTCGGAATCTTCGGCATCCGAAATCGCCTTGATTAAACGGCGCTCCTCATCGTCGGGATTCTTGGCGCCGTACAGTGCGTTACGCTCGTCATTTCCGGTGGCAAGTTCCTTTCTCAAGGCATCCAGACGCTCCCGCTTTTCGGCCAGGGCGGTGCTTTGGGTTTCGATAACCGCATTCAGACGATTCACATAGTTGTCGAGAGCGGCAATCTGATTCTCGATGTCTGCCTTTTTCTTGACCTGGTCTTGCCATGCCTTCAGCCGTGCTCTGAGGGTCTCGAGCAGTGATGAAATGTCCGCTTCGGGGATGTCCGCCACACCAAGCGAAAGGAGTTTTCTAGATACGGCCTGCTTACGTTCGGTAAAATCAGCACGAAATTTTTCCAGGCCCTCGTTCGCATCGGCAAGGGCTTTCTCGGCTGCCTCCTTGTCATTCGCCGCTGTTAACTCCTGCTTTTCAGCCTCCGCCAGGTTGTTGCGGGCCAAGCGTTCTGCTTCTTCGAGTTTCTGGATGGCGGTTTCCTGGTCCTCGGCTTTGTTGATCAGCTTGGTCAAAGCGTGGATTTCCTGTTCTGTTTCATCGAGGACAGGGACATTCCCTTCTGCGAAGGGGTGTTCGGTTGCGCCGCAGAGTGGACAGGGCTTACCGTCTTCAAGTTTTGTCCGGTGATCTTCAAGCTCCGCAATTTTTGAAAGATAGGCCATTTCACGTAGCAGGGCTTCCTTCTCGGTGCGGCACTCTCGCAACAAGCGACCTCCCAGCAACTGGCTCAATGCATCTTTGCCCTGCTGAATCTGTTTTGAAGCTTCCTCCAATTCCTGTTTCCGAATGCTCGTTTGTTTCTGAAGGTCGTTGAGTGACCTTGTCGTCTGCTCCAGAGCCGTCGTGGCCGCTTCTAGATCCCCCTCTTTTTGGCAAATATCTTTTTGCTTAGAGAGCAGGCCCTCGAACTGTTCTTCAACGCCAGTCAGATTGCTAATCAGCCATTCATCCTGTGCATGCTCCTTGAGGTAGCCGACCACAAGATCCAGCGTCTCATGAGCCTTGGAGTGTTTATCCTGCTCTTCAAGCCGTGCCTTTTTGTCTGCATCAATCTTTGCCTCATCCTTCTTGCAGACATCATCACCTTCCGAAATAGCTTTTATCTGATCGGCAATTTTCTGATCGAGTGAGCGAACCTTCTGCAATGTAGGCGCGGTAGCTTTCAGCTCCTCTTTGACACGAGCGGTTTGTTGCTCAGCCGATTTCAGCGACTCGGCCTGTTCTTTGGCGGTTGATTCCAGTCCAGGAAGAGCCTCTTCCTCAGCTTTCAAGCCTGCTCTGTCATCCGCCTGCTGTTTGCGGGTGGCGGTGAGCGTTGCGTATGCACCGTCCAGTGAGGCGGCACTCAAAGCCCGGCCCAGCTTTTCACGATCCGGTTTGAAGGCCTCGATATCGATTTGCACCCTGCTGGCCTCGTCAGCCAGGTTGCCAATTTCCTTCTTCAGCCCATCGATGGTGGTGAGCCAGGCAATGGCCTTCGCTGTGTCAGCGGACTTGGCGGCAAGGTCTGCCTCTTCCTTCTGCTTTGTCTCGATTACCTGCCCAATCTCTTGTTCCTGCTCCGGCTCAAGAATCACGATGCCTGCCGTTTCAGCGCGGAGCAGGTTCAGCTTTTTTTGCTCCTCGCTTTGACGCTCATGGACACGGATGGAAATCTCGCTGTAGATCTCCGTACCCGTTATCTGCTCCAGGATCGGAGCCCGTTTATCCGCCTCAGCCTTGAGAAACGTATCGAAATCACCCTGGGCAAGTAGCATGGACCGGGTAAAACGATCAAAATCCATTCCGGTGGCCTCCTCGATCTGATCGGCCACTCCTTTGATCTTTGACTCAAAAACCTCACCTGTATCCGCGTTGGCTATCTCGTGTTTCTGGGCCTGAAAATCACCGTCTGCTTTTTTTCGCGCCCGGTGCTGGCTCCAGTGACATCGGTATCGCCTAGTCTGGGTTTCGAAGGTAACCTCTGCAAAGCACTCGCCGGTCTGGCGGGACATGATTTCGTTTCCGCTCTTGGTGACCTTGTTCAGGCGAGGCGTCCGCCCATAAAGCGCGAGGCAAATGGCATCGAGGATCGTGGTCTTCCCCGATCCGGTAGGACCTGTGATGGCGAAAATGCCGTCAGAAGTGAAAGCCGGATGCTTAAGGTCAATTTGCCATTCGCCCACCAGGGAATTCAGATTTTTAAAGCGTACCTGTAGTATTCTCATCGAAAAGCCCTCTATTCCGCTAGCGCGTCATCTTCATGGAGAGACAAAACCGTCTCCTGGTAGGTCCGGTTCAATTCAGACCGCTGGTCTTCAGGTATATTGTGAGCGGCAAGGCATCGTTCGAATACGTCATTCACATTCAGGTCGTCGAGCGCTTCCTCTTTATGGATTAGTCCCTGCACTCGGTCGATGATGCGGGTGTTCTTTATCCGGAGAATTTCCATTTGGGTACCGGAAATCGCGGCTTCCAGTCGGTCACGCAAATCGCCAATGATCTCGTCACCTTCGTAGATGACTTCAAGCCAGCCCTGGGAGTTTGTTGCTGACAATTCGATGATGCGGTTTGAGATGCCGTCCCAGTCGCCCTTGACACGCTCAAGCTTTTGGAACACCGGAATGTCTATCAGCTTTACTGATGCATCGGTGCTGTGAAACTCTAACTGACATACGCTCTTCTGCTGCTTTGCTTCACCGAATCCAATTGGAAGTGGAGAGCCGCTGTAGCGCATGGTCTCAAGGCCGTTCACCTTTTGCGGGACGTGAAGGTGTCCAAGTGCCAGATAGTCGAAGCAGGCTGGCATAATCTCAGCTGTGACCTGCGAAAGGGAGCCAACATAGAGCTTGCGCACCCCATCGTCTTCAACGGTTTGTCCGCCAGCGGCAAATAGATGTCCCATTGCGACAATAGGAATATCAACCCCAAGTTCCTCGCGCTTCTGTTCGGCCACGACGGCGACGGCGGCATAATGAGTGCGGATGCCGTCTATCAGCTTTCGCTCCTTGTCCTCTACGCTTTCACCCGCTTCCGCCACACGAATATCCCTGTCACGGAGGTAGGGCACGGCGCAGAGAATTAGTTCTGGAACGCCCTGCATACTGCGGAGCACCAGCACTTCGTCTTCCGGGGAGGAAGTAGCATTACCGACCACGTGGACATCAAGAGCCTTGAGCAGCTCCTTTGGGGCATTGAGGAATGACGGCGAATCATGGTTTCCGGCAATGACCACAACGTGACGGCAGCAGGACGCCGCCACCCGGCATAGAAAACGGTAATAGAGCTCCTGGGAGCGATTGCTCGGAGCGCTGTTGTCAAAGACATCACCCGCCACCAGCAAGGCGTCAATTTCATTCTGCTGAATCGTCTCAGCCAGCCAGGTCAGAAAAGCCTCAAACTCCTCATAGCGTTTTCTGCCATAAAGAGTGCGCCCAATGTGCCAGTCGGATGTGTGGAGGATTTTCATACAGCCTCCTGCAGAATCCGATCACACTCAGACACGACATATTCAGGAATCGTTTCATACCTTGCCGGATCGAGCTGAAAGATAAAATCATTCTCAATATGGAATGTTTCATTGATGAACTTCTGCATGACAGAATTTTCGACATTGAGCCCTAGTAGTCGAAAAACTTGTAGCTTTTCGTACCCATTTTCACATTTGCCATATAGATCCCTTATGGTTTCCGTGTTAATAATGCGTTTTAATAGATCGGAGTACGAGAAATCTTTCAGACGATTCGATATTTCATTGCACCCACTTTCAAATTTGTCCTTCTCCATTTCCGGATAGTCGCCATTTGAGTCTTTCGACTCACGAGTATCGATCCCAAGATTTTTTCCGTTACCTTTATGCAAAAGGTTCGACAAGACCTGATAGGAATCTCCCTTGTTGTCCGTGATCTCCAAGTTTCGCCGCAAATATATCAATTTAACAATGTCATCCTTATCGGACCTGAGGGCGTTTTCGCAGATTCGAGAAAAAGGCTGTATATCATGCTTGCCTATACCACATTCACTTATTTGCCCCCCTGCTAGTTTTAGAAACGACGCGGATGTCTGATTGCGGAACTTGTGAGCCAGCGATCTAATCGTTTCGATGATAGGTTCCACATCATGCGTCAGCATCAAAACGGTTCTGTTTTTCAGGCATGCTTCGGCATCCCGTCGGAAGAGCATTTCGAGGATGGCGTACTTTTTGTTTTTATCAAACGACGAAATCGGATCATCAAGAATGATCAGGTCCGGCTTTTTGGAGAGGCATTCATACATAAAAAGAACGATTGCAAATGCGTTTCTTTCTCCAAAACTGAGATGCTGGTTTCCGCCACTCAGATGCTCTTCGTGATCGATATGACGAAGCTTCAACTGAGCCTGCTCGCCATCACCGGCAATTTCAACAGCATAACGGTACCCTGCATAGGAGAGAAATCCATTGATGTCTTTCTGATGACGCTCGATGGTTTCTTTGATCGCGATTCGTTGTTGATTAATCTCCCCCTGTAACTGGCTAGCCTGTTCAATTACCTTATCTATAGAAGTGTTTATCGGGGCGATGGCTTCCTGCATCTTGATGGACTTTAGTTCTGAGAAAAACTGCAAATCTAACCTATAGGAAGGCAGTATTTCTGAGACTTTTTCACCAACCTTGAACTGAAAAGCTGAAAGCGTTTTTAGCTTTTCCAGCTTTTCAGTGAAGTTGTCGATCTGAGTTTTAAGCGTGGCAAGAAATGATTCGTGCTCTTTTTCAAGGCCTTCCTTCAAAGCCGTAATTTTTGTCAACTTGTCTTTAGCTTCATCAGAAAAGTAGTCGCCCAGTTTTTCGATTACGCCAATGATGGCAATCAGGTTTTTGATGGTGTTCTTGTCATATTCCTGGCCGACCTTTTTGATCTGCTCCTTTTTGTCAGCTGCATGTGAGGTGCAGAAGGGGCATTTATCCGACAGGTCAGCAAAATCGCAGCCCTTGGTCTGCCAATCAATCCAATCCACACTGTTTTGGCTCTGAATAAACGGTGTGTAGGATTCCAACCCATCAGGAACATGCATGATTTTGTTTCCGTCAGCCAGCCCCTTCATACCTGCGGTCGATTTGGACAAGCCCCCTTTGCTCAATTTGAAGGCATTTCCCATTTTCTTGAGCGTCTCGATTAGGGCTTCTAGTTCCTTATTCCCGGAAAACAGTTGTTTTATTTCGCGGACCAACTCTTCTATTTTTCCCTCTCTCTGTTTGTAGGCATCGTTTTTGATGAAGATATCGAAACTGTTACTGAGGAGTTCATCCCGCTTGAAAACATATTGGCTAACGTATTCCTCGTCGAAACACATAATGTTTTCTAGCTCCTTAGCTCCCACGACCTCCGGTCGCTTATTCTCTGGGTTATCTCTCCGGAGTTTGAACGGCATGAGTTCCTTCAACAGACTTTGATCCCCTTTCGCTCCGAGCATGGCCCTTGCAATCGTGCTTTTTCCTGTACCGTTTGGCGCGAATTTGATGTTCAGCTTTTTTTCTTCCAAATCAATGCTTGCGGAATCAATGTTGTTGCAGTTTCTAATTTCTATTTTCATCTGAGATCCCTTCGTTTCAGAAAAAGTCACCTCGAACGCCGTGTATGGACAATATTGCTACAGTAAATTGGTGAACGTGAAAATACCGTTCAGCTTTTCGTAGTTTACTGGGCTTAGTCGGCGAAAGCTCTGCAATAACCTTTTCCCTATGGTTGAACATCTAATTGGCTAGGATTTGTCGTCTGATAGGTCACTCCGAAGATGGTGTCGCCCAGCCATTTCTTGAACGATGGGTTGTCGCTGAACTGCTTGAACAGCTCGGTGTGGTCTGACAAGAGGTCGATCATGACCCGTTGCAATGCGGCATCGTGCTCGATCCGTGCGGTTTTCTTATCGTTGTTTTTCATGGCGTTCTGGTAGGCGACATCCGCCGCCACCTTGGCCGGGATCTCCTCGGCGATGACCATACTGATCTTGTCGCCGTCCTTCCAATCGATATTGCCGAACTGGTCGTTGAACGCTTTAATGATATTGCTCAGTTGATCCAACTCCGGCTCCGGTTTGCGCCCCCCACCGCTGGTCGGTACTGGACCGACTTCGGCATCCTGGTCTGGTAGGCCGATCTGGATGCTGGTTTTCACCTCGACACGGTAGCTGTCCATGTCGATGGCCTCCAGAATACCTCGTGAGAGATCCTCTTCCTTCGGCGCTGGGAGCTTCGGGATCAGGAAGTTCAGAAATATCGACAGTTTCTCCCATTCGATATTCGAGTACGGGAGGATCGAGGCCAGAAAGCCATAAGTGCGCACAAAGGTCTTGGCCTTGCCCTTGAAATCAACCTGTCCACCCTCATCGAGGTCGGCGTTGTAGGTGGCCACGCAACCATCTAGGATCGGGTCGAGCTTGTCGCGGTCCGCGCCGTTCAGGTAAAGCCCCACCAGATCGTCGATTTGCCCCTGCGAGTAGACCTGGTAGCCGTCCAGATCAGACTTGAGATCGTGGAGCTTGTTGGGGTCGGTCTCATCGCTGAGGATGGTGGTTCGGTAATAGGGCTCGAACGACGACTGGATGATTTCCGAGTCGTTATAGAAATCGAGCACGAAAGTGTCGTGTTTCTGCGGATGGGCGCGGTTGAGCCGCGATAGGGTCTGCACCGCCTTGATACCGGAGAGCGCCTTGTCCACGTACATCGTGTGCAGTAGCGGTTCGTCGTAGCCGGTCTGGAACTTGTCGGCGACGATTAGGAAGCGGTAGGGGTCCTGCTGTACCTTGTCTGGAATCTGGCTACTGGGAAAGCCGTTCAGCGTCGCTTCGGTGACCTTCTTGCCGCCATACTCGTGCTCCCCGGAAAAGGCCACGATGGGCTCATAGGGGCTCTTACGCTCTCTTAGGTAGTCCTTGAATGCGTGAAAATACTGAATGGCCCGCTCGATACCGTTGGTAATGACCATGGCCCGTGCATGGCCCCCGATCTTGCGATGGCCGATCACCTGGGTGTGGAAGTGGTCCACCATAATCTCCGCCTTCTCGCGGATGGCGTGCTCGTTGGATTCCACATAACGGCGCAATTTTTTTGGGGCCTTGTTTGCGTCGAAGAGCGGGTCGTCCTCCACCGTCTTGGCCAAACGGTAATAGCTCTCCACTGGGGTGTAGTTTTTCAGCACATCAAGGATGAAGCCCTCTTGAATGGCCTGCTTCATGGTGTAGCAGTGGAAAGGGTAGTGCTTCACGGCGCCGTCGGGTTGCGGGTCCGGCTCACCGAAGATCTCCAAGGTCTTGTTCTTGGGGGTGGCGGTGAAGGCGAAATAGCTGGCGTTGGTCACCATCTTCCGGCCTTCCATGATCTTGTTGATCTTGTCCTCGACCGACTCTTCCTCGTCAACGTCGGGCGTAGCCCCTTCCAGCGCACGATTCATGGCATTGGTGGCTTTGCCCCCTTGGCTGGAATGGGCCTCGTCGATGATGATGGCGAACTTGGCTTTACGGTGTTCGTCGCCGATCTCATCAAGAATGAATGGGAACTTCTGCACCGTGGTGATGATGATTTTCTTCCCGGCCTTGAGGAATTTGCGCAGGTCACCCGCATCCTCGGCATGACCGACGGTGGCCGAGACCTGCGCGAACTGCTTGATGGTGTCGCGAATCTGCTTGTCGAGCACCCGTCGGTCGGTGACCACGATGACCGAATCGAACAACGCCTTGTTTTCGTGTTCCAGCCCAACGAGTTGGTGCGCCAACCAAGCGATAGAGTTGCTCTTGCCGCTACCAGCCGAGTGCTGGATCAGGTAGCGCCTGCCGATGCCAGTCTCCTTGGCATCCGCCAACAACATTCGCACCACCTTCAACTGGTGGTAGCGAGGGAATATCTGCTTGTACCTTTTCCTGCCGGTCTTCTCCTCCTTTTCCTCCACCACCTGGGCGTAGTTCTCCAGAATATCGGCCAGTCCCTCCTTGGAGAAGGTCTCCTTCCACAGGTAGTCGGTGGCGAGTCCATGAGGGTTCGGCGGATTGCCAGCGCCATCGTTATTGCCCTTGTCGAAAGGAAGAAACCACGACCCCTTCCCCGTGAGGTGGGTACAGAAGCGGACCTCGTGGTCGTCCACGGCAAAATGGACGGCGCAACGGCCAAATTGGAACAGAAGCTCCTTTGGATCGCGGTCGCGCTGATACTGTTGAACAGCATCGAGAACCGTCTGCTTGGTGAGTTTGTTCTTGAGCTCGAAGGTGGCGATGGGCAGGCCGTTAATGAACACCGCCATGTCGAGGGAGAGCGCGGTCTCGCTGCGGCTGTAGCGGAGTTGGCGGGTGACGCTGAAGATGTTCGCCGCGAACCGTTCGGTCGCCTTCACGTTTCCTGGCGTCGGCGTGCCATAGAAAAGGTCCACATGGGTCGGACCGTGCTTGATGCCGCCGCGCAGCACATCCACCACACCGCGCTTGGCGATCTCGCCCTGCAAGCGGTGCAGGAACTGGGTCCGTTTGGGGCCTTCATCTTCGACGCCGAGGGCTTCATAAGTGTCCGGCTGGGTGGCAGCCAAGAATTGCAGTAGCTTGGCAAGATCGACGGCATGTTCCCGGTCGTAGTCCTTCGGGTTACCCTGAACGTATCCGGCCTCGTTGACCAGCGATTGGACAATGAGGCTTTCCAGCCCCTTTTCCGTTGTATCTGTCGTCATATCAGCATCCCAAGCAGCGATGATCCGTTCCAACCGATTTGCGCAACCGGTGATTACCCATTTCCCCGCACCATCGGTGCGAGATTCTTACTCACTCGTCAGCCGAGGTGTTCTGCCGCTCTTCGACGACGTGGCCATCCTTCCACACCACAACACCGGCGCCGACCTGTTTTGCCCTCTGCCGGGCCTTTGCCGCAGCCCCGTTTCATGGCGACTTCCGCCGAGGCAAAGTCTGGGTCGCGCATTTTTGATTCCTTGTCGGAACCCATTGTCTTCTTGCTCATACGTTCACTCCTTCTTGAATGAGAACAGGCTCGCTACCGGAATTGTCATAGAGCGCCCATTCATCGACCAGAGGTTTGTAGAGGTCTTCGAAATTGCGTTGTCCAGACGCGAAACGCCTTCGAATAATCGGTTCAGGAATGTTGTGCCCCCCCTCGCGCACCCGTTGTCGGACCCGAGCAATGGCCAGTTCCGGAGAGGCAAGCCGGAGGAAGAACAGCTTGACGGTAAACCCTTCCGTCCGCCAGCCGGGAATCAGTCCGGCATAACCACGACCGCTCAGGGTGGTCTCGAAGGCAAAGCTCTCCCCTCTCCGGGCGTGGTGGTAAATCTTCTCCAGCATCAGCCGACCGGCGCGAAACGCCGCCCGCTCCGGCTCAAAGGGGGCGAGTCCGGCGGCGATGAGATCGGCGTTGACGAAGGTTGAACAACCGGCCTCCTTCGGCAAAAACTCCTCGGCGAAAGTGGTTTTCCCCGCGCCGTTAGGCCCAGCGATAACAATGATTTTTTTCTCCGGCGAGGCCTTGTCATTCGGTTTCATCCATATCCCCCTCGTCATCGATTATGTCATCGGATTCGGCGGAGTCCTCGTCCAGAGCAAGCAGTTCGTCCTCGGCAACCTCCGGTACCTCGACGCCGCGCACATCCACCTGGCCGGTGACAACATCGGAAATCAGCCGGATGCGATATTCGCGCATCAGCTCGATCTCACGTTGAGCGCGGGAAATGGCTTCATCAAAAAGTTGCGATTCTTCTTCTATGAACTGGATGATAAGTTGTTGCTCATCCCTTGGTGGGAGTGCAACTGGATGATTCCCCAAGTCCTGCTGGGTCATGCTTGGTAGTGCAGTTTTGGTACTATAAAAATCGAACGGGAATGACAGTGCGCTGTAATAGAGAAACTTAGCAAACACGTGCCTGGACACCTCTGTGTAGAACATGGTGTCAACTGTCCAGAACCGCTCATTGATATAAAGCGGCTTATCAATCGTTCCCTTTCTACCAAAAAGAACGGACTCTCCTTCGTACATGAAAGCCGACGCATAAGCGAATTGCCCTCCTGAACCCATCACAGGGTAGCCAGATTCGGCCTCAACGTCTTTGTAGTCCCGTCCGTTCCTAATCCGAGCAAGAAACTTGAGCCTGCGAACCTCCCAATGTTCCGGAATATCTCCGATCCATTCCACGCCACTGGGCTTGAACTTGACCTTGGGATCAAGCCCCCGGGTCACGGCCTGGTTGATGACGTTCTGCTTCTGCTCCTTGAGCAGTTCAATGAACCGCCGCTTGTTGCGGATAAATTTACGGAACAAGCGGTCTTGTGCCTTCAGGAATCGTGCAATGGTTTGCTGCTCTTCCTGCGGAGGGCAGACCACCGGCATACTCAGAAATTTATCAGGATAGAGCCTGAGCCGGGAAGAGCGGATGCCCGTTGAGCGACAAATGTATTCCGACCGATACCCTTCAATTCGCAACAGGTTGTCGAGATAGTAGTTTTCGTAATTCTGGTCGCTTCTTGGCCGATAAACGCCATAGGCGGGACTCACAATTCCAGCATGGTTCGAGACGCCCAATGCAGACATCCAGGCCCACATCGTATTGATGATCAGATCGCCGGGTTGGCAACGTTTCTGACCAACATTCGACTCGGCCTTGAACATGGTCACGTTCTTTTGACTACGGGGAGTCACTCCCGTGATGTGCGACACCGAGAGCATTTCTTCATCGCCTGTCTGGGAGCGATCATCAATCTCTTTGAAGTAATACTTTGCCCGCTTCTCGGGCCAATGTGCGGGAATGCTCCCAACCCAGCTCACTCCCGCGTCCTTGTGTTCAGGGTAAGGGGCCAGCTTCATAACTCGGCCTCCCCGACAATCTGTTCCAACAATCCCTCGGTTTCCTGTTCCAGGGCGTAGATATCGGCTTTGATCTCATCGAGGGTGCGCATGGGCGCGGGCCGATAGAAATGGCGGGTGAAGGAGATTTCGTAACCCACCAACGTTTTGCCCGGATCAATCCAGGCATCGGGGGTGTAGGGCAACACCTCGCGTCGGAAGAAGGCCTCGATGCCTCCCTCTTCCAGCAGTGGCACCTGTTCGCTGTCGCGCAGGGCGGTATCCGGTTCGTACTCGACCACGCAGGCCTTGCCGTTCACTTCGGTCTCGAACAGGTCATGGATGGGATCGGGCGTGGCTTTGCCTGGTTTGTGAACCTTCTTTAGTACCGGCGCGGCCTCCTCGCTGGTGTCGCAGAGTTCGCTTTGCAATAGCTTCATCCGCTTGGCGGTGAGTTTGACACCGTGCTTGATTGCATCTGCGTCGCAAGCGTCCATGAAGGCGTTGAAATCCAGATGTGGCCCGGCTCCAAAGGTCTTGGCCACACGACTGGCCAGATTGGCGAGCGGTTCTTCCTTGGCAATGACGCATATTTTTTCCAACCGTTCCAGTCGGGACGGGCTCAGGTCAACAGCGAGGCGGAGCGGTCGGTCAACCGTCACTTTCCAGTAGCCGAAGGCCTCGTTGGGGAAAATCTTGGATTTCTCGGTTTCGACTGGATTGAGCACTAGGTCGCAGATGGCGCGGATGTGTTCCTCAGTGAGATCGCAGTTCTTTTTGCCAAGGTTGCGACGTCGCGGCACGAACCATTCGGTGGCGTCGATAAGTTGGACCTTCCCCCGGCGCTCCTCGCTCTTGCGGTTGGTCAAAACCCAGATGTAGGTGGCGATGCCGGTGTTGTAGAACATGTTCTCCGGCAGGGCGATGATGGCCTCCAGCCAATCGTTCTCGATGATCCAGCGGCGGATGTTGCTCTCGCCCTGACCGGCGTCGCCAGTGAAGAGTGACGAGCCGTTGTGGACCTCGGCGATGCGGCTACCAAGGCGGGAGGTGTGATTCATCTTGGAGAGCTTGTTGACCAGGAACATGAGTTGCCCGTCGCTGGAACGGGTGATCATCTTGTATTCCGGGTCGCCGCCGTGCTGGGTGACAAAGCGAGGGTCCTTGATGTCCCCCTTGCCGCCCAGGCGCTCCAAATCGGTCTTCCAGCTCTTGCCGTAAGGCGGATTGGAGAGCATGAAGTCGAACTCCTGCGACGGGAAGGCATCGCTGGAGAGCGTGGAGCCGTACTTCATGTTCTCGGCCTCGGCCCCTTCGCCTTTGAGCAGCAGGTCGGCCTTGGAGATGGCGTAGGTTTCCGGCTGCACCTCCTGGCCGTAGAGGTGGATGGAGACTTCCTTGCCGTGGCTTGCGGCCAGCTCGGCCAGGCGTTCCTCCGCCACGGTGAGCATGCCTCCGGTGCCGCAGGCGCCGTCATAGACGAGGTAGGTGCCGGATTCGATGTCGTCGGCCACCGGCAGGAAGATCAGGTCGGCCATGAGCTTGACCACGTCGCGGGGCGTGAAGTGCTCTCCGGCTTCTTCGTTGTTATCCTCGTTGAAGCGGCGGATCAGCTCCTCGAAGATGGTACCCATCGAGTGGTTGTCGAGCGCCGGGAGCCGCTCGTTGCCGTCCACGTCCTGCACCGGCTTGGGGCTGAGGTTGATGCGGTTATCGAGGAACTTTTCGATCAGGTGGCCGAGGATGTCGGCCTCGATCAACGTGGGGATCTGGTTGCGGAACTTGAACTTGTCGAGGATCTCCTGGACGTTGGGTGAAAAGCCGTCCAGATAAGCTTCGAAATCGGCCTTGAGCTGCTGTTGCTTGGCGCGGTTCTTCAGGTCGCGCAGGGTAAAGGGCGAGACGTTGTAAAAGGCCTCGCCGGAGAGCTTGGCAGAGCGCGGCGTGCTGGTTGGCGATGCCCAGCCCCATCGAGATGCTTCTTCATGCCGAGGACTTTATCCTTGCTCGGCTCCAGCAGCGCGTCGAGACGGCGAATGACCGTCATCGGCAGGATCACGTCGCGGTACTTGCCGCGCACGTAGACATCGCGAAGTACGTCGTCGGCGATACCCCAGATAAAATTGACGATGCTGTTGTGGGTCACATGATTCATTGAGCTTTCCTTGTTCATCCAAAGCGGGGCCGTTTGCCGCGACAACTCCCGGCACTACCGCGATTCACCCCTCGAAGCATTCTAACTTAAAGTCTCGTAAGATTTTACTCGCCCTTTTGAAGGCTGAGCGGCTGTTCGCCTGTTTGCCCCTGTTCGATCTCGTAAGATCGGGCTCGGACTAATCTCGCCCCCCGCTTTCGCCTTGTGGCCGGTGCGGACACCTTGTCATGTTTCACCGTTTCGGTCGGCCATGACGGGCCTGAACCAAGTTCTCGTTTATCTCCTTTCTGAGTTATTGACAGGTTGGTCTTCCTTATCGTGATTCCCCTCATGGGGATTAAGGACGTCACGCGCATCCTCGAGTTCCTTTATGCGTGCTATCAAACACTTTTCTTTGCGGCGAAACCGTTCGACTGTGCCATGGCGTTCCTTCTCGGCCTTCGCAACCCGTCGTTGGGCCTTTGCCTCGAATGCTTCAGCCCGCCTTTTGGCTTCTTCAAACATTAGGCGAGAAGCCATTGCCTCTTCATCGCGTTTCTTGACCTCCTCTTCCCCCTGCAGGAGCGCCGCTTCTCGATCCCTAATCGCTTTTTCGCAATGGTCGAGGTCTGCCAGCCGCTCTTTATCCTTCTTCAGGGGGCTGCCAAAGATATAGCCCCCATAGAAAATTAGGGCGAAGATCACCATCATTCCGGTATCGGGAAAGCTCATCGCTCGTAAACCTTTGTCGTTGAAGGTGAAAAATGACCAACTTCTTGGGCGACGGCGGCGCGGGCATCCCATATCGAGTAGCCGGAGGACTGATAGTCCTCCATCCGCTTCTGGACGAACCCATGGCGAAGCCCATGCCCGCCGTTCGAAAACCCGAGCGCTCTCTTGGAGGCGGATGAAAACGACTGGCTCCAGGAGTTCCCCCCTCCGATGTCATACTGCTGAATATAGACAACCCCTCGGTCATTAACGATCCGGGGCTCGGCCAGGCGCCGCTCCTCAAGCCGGGCGGCAAGATCCTCGGGAAGCCGTACCTCCCGAATCAATCCCCCCGTCCCCTCGACCGTATAGCGACACCATTCCTCCTGCTTCAGGAAACGGTCATTACTCCATGAACGATGACCTGAAGGAGCCTGTTCCGCCAAGGGCCTGATGGTCAGCAGTTCATGAGCCCGGAGTCCTGCCCGATCAGCGATCTCCGTGCTGATGGCGTTCCGCTCAGCCTGGGCAGCGCTGATCGCCCGCACCTGATCTGGGAAGTAGGACCGGGTTCCTAGAACCGTCCTCTTCTCTGACTCGATCCGTTCGAGCTTGGTCCCCAGATGGCATTCCAGCGCCTGACGCATCTGATCGAGACTCGACTGCGAATGGTTGACCGCTTGGTCGACCAGAAACTGGCAGGCCTCCGCCGTCGTCAACTTCAACAACCCATGATCGGCGCGGCTCTCTTTCAGCCAGACCCCCACCTTCACGTAGGTCGCCTCATAATGACCGGCAGTCCGGACCGAGTGGATTTTGCCATCGTTCCGATGACGATGCCGGGGTGATCCGATGGCCAGGTTCTTCTTCACGGCTTTCGCCGCCTGGCGCTCGGCCTTAGCGAACTTGGCCATCGTTCCACTCCGGTAGCGATTTGAGATAGCGGTGAACCGTCGACACCGCCACCGGGAGCCGCTGCGACTTGAGCCATGCGGCCATCTCGGTGAAGGAGGCGCCCGCCTTCGCAAGCGCGACAAGCTCGGCGCGGTAGCGGTTGAGCTTGCTGTAGCGGTTGCGACGGGGGCGTCTCAGCGCACGGGCGGCGCGGAGACGACTGAGGGCGTCCTGTGCGTCAAATCGTTTGCGCATGGCGATTCTCCATGGATTTTGCGGTTATCGGGAAAACCCCAACAAAGTCACGCGGTCGCTGGGTGAGGAGCGCCCTCACCCAGCGACCGCGTGACACAAAAAGGCTGGCGAACATAACGAACATGACGGCTTCGCACAACGAAGAGAGTGAATCGCCCCGGATATTCCGGAGTGTTTTTGGTTTGAGTCATGCCGCTTTGGCCTGACCCGTTTGGTTCCGATAATACGCTTCTTCGAACTCTGCCGGGGGGAGATTGCCGATGGGACCGAGCAGACGGCGGTTGTTGAACCAGTCAACCCACTCGAGTGTTGCGTATTCAACCTCATCGACGTTGCGCCACGGACCACGCTTTCTGATCACTTCGGTCTTGTACAAGCCATTGATCGTTTCGGCTAGAGCGTTGTCGTAGCTGTCGCCGACGCTGCCGACCGATGCGGTAATGCCCACTTCAGCCAGGCGTTCGCTGTAACGGATCGAAAGATATTGGTACCGCTCGATCGCTGTGGTGAATCAGGGATCGCGATCGGACTTCCCGCGCATGAATCGCCTGCTCCAGTGCATCCAGCACCAGGTCCGTCCTGAGCGAACGTCGAGACCCGCCACCCGACGATCATCCGGGAGAACACGTCAATGACGAAAGCGACGAACACGAAGCCCTGCCAGGTCGCCACATAGGTAATATCGGCAACCCAGAGCTGATTAGGCCGCGTCGCAACGAACTGCCGGTCAACCAGATCTGCAGGTCGTGATGCGCTGGTATCCGGTATCGTGGTCTTGAACGCCTTGCCGCGGACGCGCCCTGCGCAGGCCCAGGTCCTTCATCAGCCGTTCCACGGTACACCGAGCCGCGGGCGTTGACTCCCGCTGCAGCTGCTTCCAGACTTTGCGAGCGCCATACACCTGGAAGTTCTCGTGCCACACGCGAGTAATCTCAGGCTTCAGCGCCTCGTCCTGATGGTGATAGCGTGCCGGGCGCCGACCCGGATCGCGTTCCCGTGCCTTCTGCTCGTAGTACGTCGACGGGGCAATCGGCAACACCTGGCAGATTGGCTCGACCCCGAATCGGTTCTTGTGATCGTCGATGTAACGAACCATCACTTCAGTCGGCGGTCGAGCTCCGCCTGGGCAAAAAACGCTGACGCCGTCTTCAGAATCTCATTGGCCCGCTTCAGCTCCCGGTTCTCGCGTTTCAGCGTCTTGAGTTCTTCAAGCTCGGCGGACGTTCGACCGGGACGCTGGCCACCGTCGATCTCGGCCCGCTGAACCCACTTGCGCAACGTCTCCGGCGTACAGCCGATCTTCCCGGCAATCGACGTCAACGCCGCCCACCGTGATGCATAGGATGGTTCTTGCTCGTGCAGCATGCGAACCGCTCGTTCCCGGACTTCCGGGGAATATCTGTTTGCTTTGGTCATCGGAGTATCCTCTCAACATAAAAGGTCTCCGGCAATCCCGGGGCGATTCAGAGGGGCTTCAACATGACGCGCTTCAGCGCATCAACACTGGGATTCCTCAGATGCTGGATGACAGCTCCGGAGAAAGGGATCTCCTTTGAGGAGGTAATGCGCGTCAACATCGCCGCGCGTTCGACAGAAATCCTCGTGTGGGGATTTTGTGGGGATGGGTTGGGCATAGTGGTGCACCGTGAGGCAAAAAGGGGCAACGGACGTCCCGCAAGTTATTGTTTTAGCAGAGCGGACTATTCGACCGCCTGCCTGTTAACCGCCTTGTCGGCGGTTCGAGTCCGTCCCGGGGAGCCATAATTATTCACTGCTTTTTCAAAGCGTTGCAAGGCCTTCACGCCGACTCTCTGTGACGCTCAGCAAAATGGTCGTTAGCGGAAGTCTCTGCTTATCCCCTCTCTTCCTCTAGCCCCAGACGTTCCCACATCCAGGCGAGGTCGATCCCGTTTCCCCCTCTGGCCATCTGGTGCGCTTCCGCGTTCTCCAACTCCTTCAGCCATTCGATCACCAGCGCCCTGCCCCGTTTTGAGCGCAGGGCCTGCCTCGGCGTCTTCCCTTCCAGCATCGGAATCCGTTGCGACAGGGCCTTCTTGTAGTGGCGCCGCTTGAACTCCTTCATCATCTCCAGCGCTTCCGCATCGGGCAATGCCGAAGGCTTCTGGCGAGGGGGGCTCTTCTCCTCAGCTCGGCGCCGTAGAGCGGCCTGGACATCCTCGAACGATTCCATGGGTTGCGACAGCAACTCCCCAAGAAGCGCTTCGAGCGCCTCCCTCCCCTTGGCAAGACGCTCCCGTGACTGGCACTCCAGAACCAGGAAACCTTCCCCGATGGTCACCGACCCGAGGAATGTCGGCATCGATTTCTTCCGCTTGCCTCCGAACCAGAGAAACGAGTCGTCCTCCTCCACATGGTCGAACTCGGCGGAGCGACCCAGCCGGTTCTTCACCTCATCAGCGTCAGTCATACGATAGCGAACTTTGGAGAAGACCATCGCCTCCCCAGTGGTGGTGGTAAGCGCCGGGATATTGGGAGGAGCGAAGGCTCCCATCCAGAAGAGATTGAAGATCGCCCCCTCGGATTTGAGGTATTCGTCCAGCGTCGAGAACTCCCCGTCCGTGCGGAGCCCTTCGAAGTCGAGGCGCAACTCTTCAAGGAGAAACTCCTTGTCCCGTCGACCGAAGGGATAGATGGCGCCGGTCAGGACCCACTTCCCGTCGAGCAATATCAGGCGCGCCGCAATGAGATCCCATCGGACCAGCGACTGCGAAGCGGTCCGCTCGGAAACGTCATACGTCTCCCCTCGCAGTAGATCATGGAGGACCATCCCCGTTCCGGGAGTGACCGACTGGATCTCATACAGCCCGAGCGCGCTCCGTCCCATCCGTTCGAGGAGGGTACGTTCGACGTCGGAGGGCCGCTCCGTCTCCGCGAAGTGGTCGATGACCGTGCGTCCATCATCCTCCGGCGACCAGTCGTGGAGCATCCAGTCGATGAAGTTGATCTCGACCGCCGTTTTCGCGTCAGGGGGAAAGACGTCAACTGGATCGCGCCCGTCGAAGAACTCGTCGATGGCCTCGAAGCGAAGATCGCCGAAGCGTTGTGCGGCGAAGGACTGAAGACGCCGCACGAGGCGGCTCCGCACCCCGTCCTCGTATCCCCCGACCGCAGCCGATGGGTCAAGGTAGCATTTCTTGAATTTCAAGCCGCTCCCGCAAGGGCAGGGATCGTTCCTTCCGGCTTTCATCATTCAGACACCGTTTGAAGCGCCAGGGTGATACCCCATGGCATAATGCGTCAGCGGCACATAGCGACCCGGCGATCCTATGCCTGCAAGAGCCGTCGTTGCAGCAATGTCTGCATATCCCTACGACCGTCGGCGATCACCATGACATAGACATTGTCGGCCAGGACACGATAGATGATGCGGTAAGGCTTGAAGAATATCTCACGATACTCGCGAAGTCCGACGGCCAGAAGCTCTTTCGGATAGGCGCCCCGCTCCGGATTATCGGAGAGGCCAGCGAAGGCCTTCTCAATTTGATCGAGAACGTAATCGGCCTTTCCCGGAGCGTCGTGAGAGTCGATATGATGGTACAGTTCTTCCAGGTCGCGGGCCGCATCGTCGGTCAGCAGTATCCGATAGGTCATCAGCGACCCTTGGCCCGGTCTCGAAGCCGCCGGATGACCTCACCGGCGGGCTGCACCTTGCCTTCGTCAATCTGACGCGAACCGAGCGCAAGCATCTTCAGCAGGGCCATCGTCTCCTGGGTCCGCTCGTAGCTTTCGATATCCTGCAACACCACCTTTGCTTCCCCATTCTGGGTGATGACGAGGGATTCCCCCTGCCCCGACAGGTTGCGCACGATTTCCGCCGCATGCGCTTTCAGATAGCTGATCGGTTTTATTTGACTCGAAAGCTTCATTGCAATCCCCTTTCAAGCCTAAATTTAGACCATAAACAGGTCAGTAGTCAACTGAAAGCGCTTCGACCTGACTCATAAGAGAGCGGGGAAACATTCTGCTCAGCTCACTCCCGCCCATGCACAAACACAGGTTATTCTCATATAATTAGTACATAATTATGCATGAACACTTTTTGCTGAGCGTCCGTCCCGGGGAGCCAGATCAAAGTTATTGTTTTTTTTTGCCGTTTCGCGAACATTACCCACTGCATCTGTGACGCTCAGCAAAAAATCTGTCATTTTTCCCTTTCGCCCTCCAACCCCAATCGCTCCCACATCCATAAGAGGTCCATTCCGACTCCCCCTCTCTCCCTTTCGTGGGCTTCGGAGTTTTCCAGCAACTTCAGCCACTCGATAACCTTGGTCCGTCCCTTTTTCGAGCGAAGGGCCTGCCGTGGCGTTTTGTCTCCCAACATCGGTATCTGTTGTTTGAGGGTCTTTTCGTAGTGCTGTAGCTTGAACTCGGCCATTATCTCGGCAACCTCTTCCGCACCGGGAGCGTCGTCACCCTCCTCCTTGTAGAGTTCTCCCCTTCCTTCTTGATGTCGCAACGCTGCCTCGATATCCTCGAAGGAATCGAGAGGATGTGAAATTTCTCCTTTCAGCAGTCTCTCCAAACTCTCTTTCCCTCGTTCAAGACGTTCTTTCGACTGGCACTCCAGAACGAGGAAATCA
This sequence comes from Nitrospinota bacterium, assembly GCA_942491805.1. Taxonomy (GTDB): domain Bacteria; phylum Nitrospinota_A; class UBA7883; order UBA7883; family JADGGD01; genus JADGCD01. The sequence continues at coordinate 54,743 of CALOCG010000029.1, read as the reverse complement.
TCGCCAAACGTTACCGTCCCGAGAATCACCGGCATCGTTTTCTTTCGATTCGGACCGAGCCAGAGGTAGACATCGTTCTCCTCGTCATGGTCGAACTCCTTTGATCGTCCGAGAATCTTTTGCGCCTTCCCGGCATCCCCCAGTCGATATCGGGTGGTGGCGAACACCATCGCTTCACCGGTAGTCGTGCTCAATGTCGGCATGGCTGGAGGTTGGAGCGCTTCCATCCAGAGGTAATTGAACATGGCCCCTTCCGACTTGAGATAGTCATCCAGACTTTCGACCTCTCCGTCGATACGATACCCTTCGAAATCATCGAGAAGTTCGTGAAGTAAATACTCCTTGTCCCTTCGAACGAACGGATAGACGGCGCCGGAAATGATCCAAGTATCGTCGAGTGGAATAAGACGAACGGCTATGATGTCCCATTGTTTCGCCGACCGGGAGCCGGCCTTTTCAGACACCTCGTACGTCTCCTCCCGCAAGAGGTCGCGCAGGACCATCCCCTTTCCGGGGAACAACTCCTGAATCTCGTAGAGGGAGAGCGAAGCGCGCGCCATCCGCTCAAGGACCGACCGCTCACCATCAGAGAGCCGAGACTCGGTCGCCATAAAATGGTCCATGAGGGTTCGACCGTCTCCCTCTGGCCCCCAGTCGTAAAGCATCCAGTCGTTAAAATTGATCTGGAACATTTCCTCGTAACCGGGCGGAATCGCCGTTTCCGGATCGGCCCCGTCGAAAAACTCCTCGAAGGCATAGGGCATTTCGTGGCGATAGCGCCGTTCGACGAACGACTTCACTTGCCGAACCAGCCGCCCACGAAGCCCGTTCTCGAATCCGCTCGGCGCCACCTCTTTCATCAGACAGCATTTCTTGTATTTCAACCCGCTTCCGCACGGGCAGGGATCGTTTCTTCCTGTTTTCATGGCTTCACCTGCAATTGCAGCATGAGGGTCATGCGGTCAAGGGGCGACTCCTGAAACCCGTAATGCTCGTAAAACCCTCGTGCGGAATCATTCACCGCGTGCACAATGAGTGCCCTAACACCAATGCTCCTGGAGACGGCAAGTGTCCGCTCGACCGCATCTTTTAAGAGAGCCGCGCCGCACTTCATTCCTTGCGCCTTTCGATCAACCGCCAGACGACCAAGCACCATAACCGGTATCGGTTCCGGCATGTTGCGGCGGACTTTACCGGTTGCCATCTTTCGGGCAACGGCGCCGCTGGCCAAGGAGTAGTAACCAAAAACTCGGTGGTCAGCATCGGCTACGACGAAGGTGCGACTTGCTCCGTTGATCTGATTCAGCAACGCCCGCCTCTTGAGCCATTCATCAAGAACCGTCTCGCCGCAGGCAAAGCCGTCTAGTAGATGATCTGTAGTAAGCGGTTCTGGCGGGAGGAGACAAAGGCTCATTTTCCTGCAACGCCCCAAGGGGCTTTCACCGCCATGAGCCGTTCAAGACCTTGATTCGGGCCAGGAGGTACGTCAAGCATCGCTTGGAACCTCTGGAATGAGTCAGCGTCCAGTTTGAAGAAGACCTGATCAAGCAACACTGCCTGAGCCCGCTCACAGGCGACTTCCAACATGAAATCGGACCGGTTCTTACCGAGAAGGCTGGCAGCGTGATCTATGAGATCCCGTTGCTCGGGCAAAGCACGGAGGTTTATGGCGGCATCACGCATTGACTGCTCCTCTTCGTATAGGTATTACGCCTCTGCGTATCCTAGTTCTTCGTGTATCTATTGTCAACACATTAGGGCTGGCGCAAGCAAAATAATGGATCAATTGCATGCAATTATCATATAACTATATGCAAACACTTTTTGCTGAGCGTCCGCCCCGGGGAGCCAATCTACCGTGAATCTGGGCACCTCCCCTGCCCGCTTCGATCCCATATGTTCGCCGACATGAGCCAAAGGCTTGTAGCCCACCGTCACCTCCAGTTTTCCCCCCTTTATCCGCATTTCCTTCACCAGCAATCGAAGGTATTGCTGGGCAAAGTGCTTCTCCTTTCCAAGAAGCTTGGCTCTCATTGCCCGAGAAAAAGCCGCTACATGCTTTTTCGAGATTTTATTGACGGGGATTTCCTTAATCCGTCGCACACCGGCAATTTCGGTCAGGAGAGCTTCACCACAACCTCCTGCAAGCCAAGAGACTTCATCAATCTCTCTACCGCGCAGCAGGCGACCTTGATCCCCTCCCGGTTCAATTGGAGCCATACTCTCTCAGCCCCATAGACCCGGCGGTTCCCCTTCCCGATCCGCTCGATCTCGGGCCGCAACGTCACATCCCGTTGGAAGCGATGGGGATGAAGAGAAGGATCGGTTTCGCGTCGCTTCCATTCGTAGTAAATCGGCGGGGCGATCTGCAACTGCTGGCAGATCGGCTCGACCCCGTAAACCTCCCGGCGCTCGTCGATAAACGAGACCATCACCTCGGACGGCGGTCGAGCTTAAGCCTGCGCGAAATACGCTGACGCTTTACGAAGAATCTCGTTCGCCCGGCTGAAGTTGGCCGCCTCGGTACCCCGCTCCTGTACGCAGGGGGCGCAGAGAAGGGCCAGCCCCCCGGCGAAAGGTGGCGTTTTCAGTAGGTCACCGAGGAGCCTCCGCCCGACAGAAACTCCACCAGCTTCGCCCCTCCGGCGATTGCGGCGTTTGGGATGAGGTTGGCCGCCTCGATACCTCGCTTCTGTGCGCAAGGGGCGCAGAGAAGGACCTGCCCCCCGGCGCTGGTAAAGTTGTGGAGCAGTTCTCGGGCAGGCGCGAACCCTTCGACCTGTATCCGGTCGGCGTACCCCTTCTCACCAAGCCAAACCCCCTCCACGCTGAGCCAGAGAAGCGTCTCCACCCCGGCGCCGACCGAGGCGTTGGCCACCACCAACGCCACCGTAGCACGGTCGGCGTCTTCTGCGGCGTGGGTGAGGCTGATGGCGAACTTGCTGGTGATCCGCCCCCCTCCGCGACGGATGTAGTAATACTCGCCGGAGCTGTCCCGGCTCATAGCGAGCAGTTCGTCCTTTCTCATGCGGCATGCCGCCGGTATGTCCGACTTGGCGCCCGGCCCGACGGTACGCGCCTTCAGGGTCTTTCCGACGGCGAGAGGCTTGAGCGCCTTCATCAGGCCGATGGCCAGATCGCCGCAACTGAGCGAACCAAGGTCGACTTCTTCGTCAAAAGGAATCGTTCCGGTCTCTTCGATCATATCCATGTCATTCTCTCCTCCTCAGGTGGTCGGTTCATTCTCGTCGGAAGGGGTGAGCGCACCGGCCATTCTTCCCGCCTCGTCCAGGCAGTGGCGCAGGATGGTGGAGTCGGCATCGGTCACTTCGAGGGTCAGGTTGAAGTCGTCGCAGAAACTTTGCGCAAGGCGGGTAAACGTTTCCCGTTTCCCCACCGCCGTATCGATGTAGAGTCCCCGGCGATAGTGGGTGAACAAGCGGCGGGCCATTTCCATCGGGTCTTTGCCGTACTTCACCACCCGGTCGAGATGGTTTTCCTTGATGACCATTTCCGCTCCCACTTCCGCCCAGCCGGGGGTCATAAACCATGTCCCCACTTCGCGGCGGATTTCTTCGGCGTACCGCTCCGGGGTGAAGAGGATGGCGATGCAATCGTCATATTGGGGGAGGTAGACCGGAATGTCGTACTCGTCCTCGATCCCTTCCAGCGACTGACAGTAGCCATAGCCGAGAAAAACCGCGTCGACCCGATCCTTGATGGCGTCGATCTGTTCTTTGATGACCGCCTTCATCTTCTTCGGTGTGCAGTGAAGCGCCGCTTGCAGATAGACCACATCCTCGATACCGGGGGTCTTTGCGAGCAGGGGGTCAAGCTCTCGTTTCATCATGTCGCAAGCGACGACGCCGATCTTCATATCCTTCGCTCCTTTGCATATGGGTGCGTTCTTTCTCCGCCAATGCGGGACAGCATTCAACAAATCAATTGAATAGACGAAAAAACGGTTCGTTATGGTTGAATCGTTCAGCCGATGTTTTCCCTGAAACGTACCGTTTATCTTGTCCGTGACGGTCATCACATGTTCTTACAAATAAGTGGCATGGCGCGTACTACGGGCCATCGAAAACCTGTTGTGCAATATTGGTGCGCATCTTGAAAGCGTAACGGGTCAGGGGCGTCCAACGCCTCACGACACGACGCATAACCGCTATCAACGATCCGGGAGACGATCATGAGCAGAGAGCGAGAAGAGATCCTCAAAGACCTCGCCGAGGGGGTGCTTGAGATGGATGAAGAGTTGGTCCGCGCCGCATCGCACGAAGCGGTGGAAGCAGGCATCAATCCCTTTGACGCCATCACCCACGGACTGGTGGTTGGCATGAACAGGGCCGGGGAACTCTACGATCAGGAGGAGTACTTCGTTCCTGAGCTGCTCCTTTGCTCGGACGCCATGTATATCGGCATCGAAATTCTTCAACCCCACATGAAGATGGAAGAGGTAGAGGAGAAGCCGGGGCTGGTGATTGGCGTCGTGGAGGGGGACACCCACGACATCGGAAAGAATCTGGTGAAGATCATGCTGGAGGTCGCCGGGTTCGAGGTGCATGACCTGGGGCGCAATGTGCCGCTCATGTCATTTATCGAAAAGGCGAAAGAATGCGGCGCCAAGCTCATCTGTCTGTCGACGCTGATGACCACCACCATGGATGGCATGGGGACCGTCATCGACATGCTCAAGGAGGAGGGGATTCGGGACGACTACAAGGTCATCATCGGTGGCGGGCCTATTTCGCAGGCCGTCGCCGACCGGATCGGCGCCGACGGCTACGCCGACAACGCTTCCAGCGCCGTCCGCCTGGCCAAAAGCCTCACCGCCTTCGCCACAACCTGAAATCGCACACCCAAGGAAAACCGACATGAGCATGACGACCGTCGTTCCCGAAGACACCCAGACCTCTCTTGAAAGAGTTCTCTGCTACCTCCAGGGGATCAATCCCCAGCGGATCTGCGCCTTCCCGCTTATTCTCAATCACGCCTGTCGCGTACTCGGCGTCAAGGTGGGGGAGTACAACCGGAGCGGCGAGCTGATGGGCAAGTCGCATGTCGCCGCCTATCGGCGTTACGGCAACGATCTGGTCCTCAACTTCACCACCACCAGCACCTTGGCCGAAGCGATGGGGGTGAAGATGGCCTTTTTCGATGAGGACGCGCCTCAGATCGTCGAGCCGGTCATCAAGTCCTACGACGATATCAAACGGGTGCGCAAACCCGATTTTTCCAAAGACGGTCGCCTGCCGGTGTACATGGAAGCGACGGAAATCTGCGTCAGCGAGATCGGCGCAGAGACCTGCGTCAGCACCGTCTTTGGCGGGCCGTTCACCACCGCCGCCGCCTTGCGCCCGGTCGATCAATTGGTGCGCGACATGGTCAAGAATCCGGAATGGGTCCACGAGCTGCTCGAAATCTGCACGGTGGCCGGGATCGCGTTCATCGACGAAATCCTGAAACGCAAAGCCCTGCCGATCATCGTCGAGCCGATCGGGTCGGGGAGTCTCATCGGGCCGAAGCACTTCAACGAATTCGTCGCCCCTTATCTGAAGCGGCAAGCCGATTACATTCACGCCAACGGCGGGGGGCTGCCAGCGGTGCTTCATATCTGCGGCAAGACGACGCCGGTATGGGATGCCATGCTCAACGCCGATTTCGACATCTGGAGCGTCGACAATATTGACATGGGAGCGGCGAAGGAAAGGGTTGGCCACAGGGTCTGCCTCGTCGGCAACGTGGTTCCGGCCAATCTCCTCAAGAACACGCCGGAGCAGATCGACGCCGAGGCAAAAGAGATATGCGAAAAGGGGATGGGGAGCGCCCGGGGCTTCATCCTCGGCTCCGGGTGCGAGGTGCCGATCAACACGCCTCCCGAGAACGTCGACGCCCTCATCAATGCGGCCCGGAAGTACGGACGGTTCGACAACTGATGACCCCGCGCGGCAGGTTGCTTGCCACTCTCGACCGGTGTCCGGTGGATCGTCCCCCCTTCGTCTGTCCCGGGGGGATGATGAACATGGCAGTGGTCGAGCTGATGGAGCTGACCGGCTGCTTCTGGCCCGAGGCCCACACCGATCCGGTAAAGATGGCCGGGCTGACCTTTGGCGCCCGTGACCATGCGGGAGTGGAAAACCTGGGTGTCCCCTTCTGCATGACCGTGGAGGCCGAAGGGCTCGGGGCGCCGGTCGGGCTGGGGGACCGGTATCACGAGCCGAGGGTTCTCTCCTATCCGGTAAAGGAGATGGAAGGATTCGCCGCGCTTCCTCCATTGGATGTGGAGAAGGGGAGGGCGCGGACGATGATCGAGGCGGTCTCGATCCTGCGCAGAGAGGGGGGCGATACACCGGTTATCGCCAATCTGACCGGGCCGGTGAGTCTGGTCACCTCGCTTATCGACCCGAACCTTTTCTACCGGGCGATGGTCCGTGATGCGGAAGGAGCCCACCGGGCGCTCAGGATCGTGACGGAAAACCTCATCCGGTTCGGCGACGCCCTGATCGACGCTGGCGCCGATATCGTTTGCATCGCCGATCCGAGCGCCACCGGCGAGATCGTCGGCAGAACCATCTTCAGCCGGTTCGCCATCCATTACCTGAACGTCCTGACCAATCATTTTCGGACCTTCAAGGGAACCCCTTCCATCGTCCATATCTGCGGCGATCTTAACGTCGTCGGCGACCTGCTCGACGGGGTCGAATCGACGGCGATCAGCGTGGACGCGATGGTCAGTATCGACGCGATCAAGGGGCATGTTCCCAAGAAGGCCCTTATGGGGAATGTGAGTACCTATAAGCTGGAAAAGGGATCGCCCGATGGACTCGCCAGACAGGGACGTCGCCTTTTGGAGCGGGGTGTCGATATCCTCGCCCCGGCCTGTGGTGTCAGTCCCCGGACGACCGTCCTGAATATCCGAAGCGTGGCCGATACCGCCAAAGGCTTCGCTCCCGGCGACCATGGCGCCCACTGACGGAGGAACCATGGATACCTTCGACGTCCACTTTCACCCGCAAGGAAAAACCGTTCGCGCCCGACGGGGGGACAATCTCATGGAGGTGGCGCGAGAAGCGTTCATCGAGATCGACACCTCATGCAGCGGTAAGGGAACCTGCGGAAAATGCCATGTCCAGCTCGTCGCCGGGGAGTCCCAAGAGGCGACCGACGAGGATAGGCGACGCCTCAGCGCCATCGAACTGGAAGATGGAGTTCGGCTCGCCTGCCGCGTCACGCTTAACGGAACGACGACCGTCAGAACGGTGGGCGAGAGTAAACGAAAGTCCCCGATCCTGACCACCGGCGTCCTCCCTTCTTTTGTATTCGACCCCGTCGTGCGCAAAACCTTCATGGAGCTCCCCAAGCCAACTCTTCACGACAACCTCGACGATTTCGCTCGACTGGAGCGGGCCCTCATGCGACAGATCGGGCGGCCCTCCCTTTCCCTGTTGCAGGGACTGGCGACGGCGGTGCGGGAGGGGGCGTATCGGGTGACCCTCATTCAGGCCGGCGACCGGCTCATTGGTGTGGAGCCCACAGACACGACCGGGCGCCTCTTCGGCGTAGCGGTTGATATCGGCACCACCACGGTGGTCGCGTCGCTCCTCGACCTCCTGACCGGGGAAGAGCGGGGGAGCGCCTCCATGATCAACCCGCAGAAGAGTTACGGTCTCGATGTCCTTACCCGCATTCAGAGCGTCAAGGAAAGCCCCGATCGTCTGGGAGCCCTGAGCGGTCTCATCCGGGAGGGGATCGACGAACTCATCGGCGAATTGTGCGAAGCGGGCGCGGTGAAGCGGGAGGAGATCTACGAAGTCGCCGTGGCCGCCAACGCCACCATGACCCAGCTCTTTCTCGGGATCGATCCCCGGAGCATCGGCGCCGCTCCCTATCAGGCGGCCTTCACCGGCGCGCTCACCGTATCCGCGTCTGAGGTGGCCCTTTCCATCGCCGCGTGCGGGGAGGTCTATCTTCTACCAGCGGTTTCCAGCTATATCGGCGCCGACATCGTCGCCGGTCTGATCGCCACCGAAATCGGTCGGACCGACGAAACCGCCCTGCTGATCGACATGGGAACCAACGGCGAAATCGCCCTTGCCTTGGATCACCAGTTGCACGCCTGTTCCTGCGCCGCCGGTCCCGCCCTCGAAGGGATGAACATCAGTTGCGGTATGCGGGCGAGCGGCGGCGCCATCGAACGGATCGACATTGACGGCGACGTCCGTCTCGGCGTCATCGGCGACCGGGCCCCCGAAGGGATCTGCGGAAGCGGCGTCATCGACGCGGTGGGGGAACTGGTCCGGGTGGGGGGGGTGATGAAATCGGGGCGTCTTCTCAAACCAGCGAGCGATCCGACGACGACCGGCTGGCGCGCGCGTATCAGAAACGGCGACGGCGGCGCGCGGTTTGTCTTCGGCGAGGCGAAACAGCGGGGCCGGGAAATCGCTCTTACCCAGAAGGATATCCGGCAGGTGCAACTGGCCAAAGGCGCCATCCTCTCCGGTGTCATCGCCCTTGCCAGCCGGTTCGGAAAAACATGGGACGATATCGACCGGGTCTATGTGGCAGGCGCCTTCGGCCATCATGTGCGGCTCGAAAGCCTGAGCCGTCTGGGGGTGATGCCCAAGGAATTGATCCGCAAAACGGTGATCATCGGCAACGCCTCAAAGGCGGGGGCGTCCCTCTGCCTCCTGTCGAAGGCCAAGCGGAGAGAGGCCGAGGAGGTGGCGCGGCGCGTCTCGTATCTCGAACTCTCTTGCCACCCCGGCTATGAGCGGCTCTTCAGCGAATCTCTTTCGTTTGACGAGGCGCCGTGAGATACGGCATAGGCGTCGATACGGGGGGGACGTTCACTGACAGCGTTCTCCTCGATCTCGACGGGCGGACCATCCTCTCGACCGCCAAGGCGCTTACCACCCGGCGGGATCTGCGAATGGGGATCGCCGCATCCCTGGCCGGACTCGACCATGCGTTCTTTGGGGAAGTGTCGTTGGTTTCTCTTTCGACCACCCTTGCGACCAACAGTGTCGTCGAAGGAAAAGGGGGGCGGGTAGGGTTGTTGATGTTGGTTCCCGATCCAGATACCTTCACCCTTCCCGCGCGCGTCCCGGCCGAAGAGGTGGCGGTGATCCGTGGCGCTCACGGGAAGGACGGCGCCGAGATCGCCTCTTTGGATAGAGCCGCTGTCGAGGCGGCTGTCGACCGGATGATCGGGCGGGTGGAAGCCTTTGCCGTGTCGGGATATTTTGGCGTCTACAACAACGCTCACGAAGAGACGGTCAAGGAGATGATCGTCCGCCGCACGGGACGACCGGTCATTTGCGGTCACGAGCTGTCCGGGGAGATCGGCCTTGTCGAACGGGGAGTGACGGCGGCGCTCAACGGAGCGCTCCTTCCGGTTATCGCCGAACTCCTCGACGCCGTGAAGGAGACCCTTGTGTCCTATGGCATCCATGCCCCCCTCATGGTCGTCAAGGGGGACGGGTCGCTCATCCTCGAAGCGGTCGCCCGCATCCGCCCGGTGGAGACCGCCCTCTCTGGCCCGGCGGCAAGCGCGGTCGGCGCCTGTTGGCTCTCCGGCGAGCGGGATGCGATGGTTCTCGACATGGGGGGGACGACCACCGACATCGGCATGGTAAACGACGGCGTCCCCGCCATCACCGGCGACGGCGCCAAGGTCGGGGGATGGCGAACCTGCGTCCGGGCGGTGGACATGTGGACCATCGGCCTCGGCGGAGACAGCAAGATTGCCATCAGCGGGGGAGGCGGCATAACGATAGGCCCCCGGCGGGCGATTCCTCTCTGCTGCGCCGCCACCAGTCACCCGGAGCTGCTCGCGGCGGTACGGGCGACGCTGGCGCCCGCCGTTCCGACACGGGGGTCGGGGAGTCTTGATTTCTTCACTCTTGTCCGCCGCCCTGCGGAGAAGCTCTCCCACGCCGAAAGCCGCCTGCTCGATTTCCTCGACGGACGGGCCGTGCATCGAAGCCGGATCGAGGAGGAAATCGGCCCCTTCACGCACATCGAACCCCTCGTTAGCCGCGGCCTTATAGCCGAAATCTCCTTTACTCCGACCGATCTGCTCCACGCCACAGGTGATCTGTCGCTCTGGGACAGCGAAGTCTCCACCGTGGGCATTGGCTTCCTCGCCCACTCTGTCGCATCGACCCCGAACCAACTTGCCGATCGTCTTTTTGGGGAGATCGTTCACCGACTCACGCTCAACGTGGCCGGGAAGGGGCTGGAGAGCGACGGAGCGACGGATCATTCCCCCGAATTGCTGTCACATCTTTTCCGCTCAAACGGGGATCGCTGTCTGAAAGCGATGTTCGCCCTCTCCCGCCCCCTGATAGCCGTTGGAGCGCCGGTGAAGAGCTTCATGCCGTCGGTGGGGGAGACGCTCGGCGGGCGGATCGTCATCCCCGAACACGCCCAAGTCGCCAACGCCGTCGGGGCTATCACCGGACATGTCATCGCCCGCGCGACGGTTCACGTCCGGCCTTGTCGTCCTTCGGGTTTTCTGGTGGTGACATCCGACGAACAGACACGGGTCGATACGCTTGACCAAGGGATGACTCTTGCGCGCAAAACAGCCCGTGAAATAGCTTTGGCGCGTATGGAAGAGTGTGGCGGCGCGCTGCTCGACATCCATGTCGTCGAAGACGAAAAGAACGCCCCGCTTGCCGCTGGATGGGGGCGGATTGTCTTTCTGGAAGCCGAATTGACCGCGATCTCCATCGGAACGCCGAAATTCGTCACCCCGACCGGGGAATCGTGCGCCCCCACCGCGTGACGGGAGCCGGAACCCTATCACATCGGCATCGCCAGCTCTGGCTGAACGAGCGTCAAGTCTTATCAAACCGCCCGTGAAAATGAGAAAGAACCACCACGGGCGGACCCCGATGCAGACCATCCTCGACGGGATGGTGCTCTATCAGCAATACGTCTTCGAGCGGGGAGGTAGCGGAGGAACCTGAAGACTGTCAACGCGACTCGTGACTACCGCAGTCAATACTCTCGCCGGACGGCCAAAAGAAAGGGAACTGTCTCTCTTCGCACGACCGGCTCTGTGGAGTAGACTGTAGTTGTTACTATTTCATCGGGTATGTGATTATGGCATCCGATGCCGTCGTTCCTCGTCTCTTGATGGCTCTTCCTGACTATTTCGGCGTCGATTACGTCATCAACCCCTGGATGGAAGGGAACGTCGGGCGGGTCGACCTCCCCTTGGCTCGCACGCAATGGGAAGGGCTGCGGCGAGAACTTTCGCAGGTCGCCACCATCGTCACCATCGCTCCCGCGCCAGGATTACCGGACATGGTGTTCACGGCGAACGCCGGGATCGTGGTCGATGGGATCGTGATCCCTTCGCGCTTTCATTACCGGGAGCGCTCCCCCGAAGAGACCCGTTTCGCCATCTTTTTTGAAGCCAACGGCTTTCGCCTCTCTCCGCTTCCCTGCGACGGCAGTTTCGAAGGGGCCGGGGACGCCCTTATCGATCATACGCGCCCTCTCCTCTTCGCTGGATACGGCTTTCGCACGTCCTTGGAATGCCATCCGTATTTGGCGGAGCAACTCGGCCTGACCGTCGTTTCCTTGCGTCTTGTCGACCCCCGTTTCTATCATCTCGACACCTGTTTGGCGCCCTTACCGAACGGAGCCCTTCTCTACTATCCGGGGGCTTTGGACCATCGCTCCAACGAAATGATCCGACACATGATCCCCGCCGAAGATCGAATCGCGCTCGACGAGGGGGATGCGTTGCGGTTTTCCGCCAATGTTGCGCCGGTGGGGAACCGTCTGTTCATGAGCGAATGCTCTTCGAAACTACGCGCGCGCCTCTCTGAGCGAGGCTATACGGTTGTAGAAACCCCGCTATCCGAGTTCATAAAAGCGGGGGGAGGCGCCCGTTGTCTCACTCTTCCGCTCGACCAAACCATTCCCCCCGCTGGAAAAAGCGCGACGACCGTAACGCAGCGCGCCATCGACGCTACCGGCCATCTGCTCGATACCGGCGCGTTGAGCCGGATGATCGACAGCGTCAAGGAAAGTGGCGGTTCCCTCACCGTCGACTCCATCACTCCGGGCGACCGGAAAACGGACCCCTCTGTCGCCCGCCTTATGGTGACCGCCCCCGACGCGGCGATGCTCGACGCGATGATCTCCCGTTTGTTCCCTCTCGGTGGCGCGCTCCCGGTAGGGGAGGAAGAGGACGCCCACCTGCTCCCCGCTCCTGCCGACGGCGTCGTCCCTTCCACGTTTTACGCCACGAGCATCTATCCGACACGCGTCCGACTTGACGGCCAATGGATACCGGTCCGCCGCCAACGCATGGACGGGGTGATACGGATCGAGGACGATGGACTCCCGTCGGTCAGCCTCATGCGTGACGTCCGCAAAGGGGATCGCGTGGTACTGACCGGTAGCGGCGTCAGGGTTGAGACGCCCCAAACCAACCATGGGGGAGGGAGCGACGCGTTTTCTTTCATGCGGGCGGAAGTATCGTCCGAACGACGTGCGGCCGGCGCCGTGGAGGTGGTGGCTTGGGAGATGCTCCGCGCCCGTGACCGGGGCGGAAAGATCGTCGTTGTCGCCGGGCCGGTGGTGGCCCATACCGGTGGCGTTCCCTCCCTTTGCCGTCTGGTACGGGAAGGGTTCGTCTCGGCTTTTCTCGGCGGTAACGCCATCGCCGTACACGATGTTGAAATGGCCCTCTACGGCACCAGTCTCGGCCTCGACATGAAGACCGGAAAAGGAACTCTCCACGGACACCGGCATCATTTGGCCGCCATCAACGCGATACGCGGCGTCGGCTCACTCGGCGAAGCGGTGACGTCCGGCCTGCTGACGAGCGGCTTGATGTGTGAGCTGATCCGTAACGACATCCCTTTCTCGCTGGCGGGAAGCATTCGGGACGACGGCCCGCTGCCGGAGACCAAGATGGATCTTGTCGCGGCGCAGGCCGACTACGCCCGCCTTCTCGAAGGGGCCGAGGTAGTCCTTGCGCTGGCCACCATGCTACACGCCATCGGTGTCGGGAACATGATCCCGGCCAGCGTGAAGATGTTCGCCATCGACATCAATCCTGCCGTGGTTACCAAGTTGGCCGACCGGGGGAGCCTCGCGTCGGTGGGGATCGTCACCGACACCGGTCTGTTCCTTGACCTGCTGGCGAATCGTCTTTGCGAAGAGAGAACACCGTGAACGAAAAGCGACGGGAAGAACGTTTGGCGGAAATCGGTCGGGACCTTCTCACCAAGGCGCGCGCCGTCGAGCCGGGTCTTTTCGCCCCCCTCTGGTGGGAGCGGCAGGTCATTGAATGGGTCACCGCGTCACCGGCTATCAAGACCGGCGCGTTGCGGTTTCTTGATGTGTACCCGACCCTCACCAGCGGACGGGCCGTGGCGCGCCATCTGCGGGAATACCTGCCGAAAGCGGAAGATCGCCTACCCCTCTCGCTACGGCTTGGAGGCGGCGTCGCCGCAGCGGCCCTTGCCACACCGGGCGCCGCTTCATGGGGGGCGGGGAGTGTCATCCGCAAGATCGCCCGCAACTTCATTATCGGGGCGGACATGCCCGAAGCGGAAAAGGTCATCGGGCGACTGAACGATGCCGGAATGCGGGTCACCCTCGATCTCTTGGGGGAAGCGACCCTTTCGGAAACGATGGCCGACCGCTACCGGGACCGCTATATCGAAGCGGTAACCCGGCTTGGCGCCCACCCCGACGCCGCCACACCGCAGGGAGTGTCGGTGAAACTTTCCGCTCTCACCTCTCATTTCTCGCCGGTTTCGCCTGAGCAGGTGTCACGCGACGTGCGTGAGCGGCTCCGCCCCATCGCCCTGGCCGCGCGGGATCATGGCGTCGCTTTGACCGTCGACATGGAGCATTACACCGTCCGAGACCTGACGATACGCATTTTCACCGACCTGCTCGAAGAAGAGGCCTTTCGCTCCTTCGACGGGGTGGGGATGGCCCTTCAGGCCTACCTTGCTGACGCGGAAGAGTCGCTGGAGCGTCTGCTCGACTGGGTAACGCGCAAGGATCGCCGGATAGCCATACGATTGGTAAAAGGCGCCTACTGGGAGCAAGAGCAGGTCCTCGCCGATCAACGTCGTTGGCCGGTTCCGGTGCGGATGAGCAAGGAGGATACCGACGCCGTCTTCGAGCGGATGACCCGACGGCTGTTCGACCGGTCGGAAAACATCTTCACCGCCATCGCATCGCACAACATCCGCTCCATCGCCCACGCGATGGCCTACGCCGAGGAGAGGGGGGAATCCCTTACGAAATTCAGGCCCTCTACGGCATGGGGGATGAAATCAAGAAGGCGTTGGTCGAGGCGGGCGCCCTAGTGCGGGTGTACGCGCCGGTGGGGGAGTTGGTCCCCGGCATGGCCTATCTGGTGCGACGGATTCTCGAGAATTCGTCGCAAGAGTCGTTCTTGCGTCAGTCGTTCCTCGAACACGCCGAAGAAGCCAAATTGCTGAAGACGCCGATGGCGCGACCGGCGCCCATCGAGATACCAAAACCATTCACCCTTGCCGAAGAGCCCTCCCACTTCGTCAACGAGCCGGGGACGGCGTTTCATTCAGAAAAAGCGCGCTCAAACTTCGATGACGCGTTGAACACGGTTCGAGGATTGTTGGGTAAAGAGTATCGCCCCCTCATCGACGGGCGAACAATCTCTACCGACGGGCGTGTCGTCTCGGTAAATCCAGCCGACCCTTCGCAGGTCGTTGGGACGGTGCATACCGCCACCACCGCCGACGCCGCGCGGGCGATGGATGCTGCCGCGTCGGCGTTCCCCGACTGGCGAAGACGCACGCCCCGAGAGCGATCAACCCTTCTCGTGGCGGCGGCTGATCGCATACGGGAGCGGAGGTTCGAACTGGCGGCGTGGCAAGTCTTCGAAGTCGGCAAAACCCGTGAAGAAGCGATGGGGGATATCGACGAAGCCATCGACCACATCACCTATTACGCGCTTGCCGGTGAAGAGATATTTCGGCCTGTCCAGACCCAAACGTTGCTGGGAGAGTCGAACCAGTTACGCCAAACGGCGCGCGGTCCCGGCGTGGTGTTGGCGCCCTGGAATTTTCCGTTGGCGATTCTTGCCGGGCTCACCTGCTCCGCCCTGGCGGCAGGAAATACCGTGGTCGTCAAACCCTCCTCCCTTTCGCCGGTGACCGGAGCGCTGTTCGTCGACATCCTGCACGAAGCGGGCCTCCCTAACGGGGTCGTTCACTTCCTTCCGGGTAACGGCGCCATTATCGGAGAAACGCTCCTTCAACATCCGGCGACCACCTTCGCCGCATTCACCGGTTCATTCGCCGTCGGCGACCGGTTGGTCACCGAAACGGCGCGGCTCTACGGCCAGCGAAACCGTCTCATCAAGCTTGTGGCTGAGATGGGAGGAAAGAACGCCATCATTGTAGACCTCTCCGCCGATCTCGATGACGCGGTGGCGGGCGTTGTGAAATCGGCTTTCGGCTACGGGGGGCAGAAATGTTCGGCCTGCTCGCGAGTCATCGTGCTCGACGAGGTCTACGACGCCTTCGTTCAACGACTGGGACCAGCGGTGCAAAGCCTTCGGGTCGGCGACCCGATTGATCCTTCGGTCGACTACGGCCCCCTTATTGACGAAGCGGCGCTGGCCAAGGCGGAATCCTACGCTGAACGGGGACGCAACGAAGCGACGAGCATCGTGCCGGGCGTAACGGTCGAAGGGAACGGCTACTTCATGACGCCGACGGTATTCGGCGATGTCGCGCCCACCAGCCCTATGGCGCAGGAGGAGATTTTCGGGCCGGTTCTCTCGTTACTACGGGCAAAGGATCTCGCCACAGCGGTGCGCATCGCCAACGACATCCCCTACGGGTTAACGGGGGGAGTCTATTCACGCACCCCATCATCGGTCGCCTATGTCACCGACCATCTCGACGTGGGGAATCTCTACATCAACCGGGGGATAACCGGCGCCATCGTCGGTCGGCAACCGTTCGGCGGACGGAAACGCTCGGGGCTAGGCGGGGCGAAAGCGGGAGGTGTCGATCTGCTCCGCGAATTGACCCTGCCGCAGGTGGTGACGGAGAACAAGGTGCGCCACGGCTTTTCGCCGGATGTCGAATGACTGGGGGGAAAGCCCCCCGGAAATGATGTGGCCCCCTTTCCCAAGCGGCTATGCGGATGTGACAGGGGGCGGTTGCGCATGATCTCCCTTCGATTTCAGCTTCCCTTGGTGGACTCTTTGCCTCATGCATGTCCAGATTCGGAGACAACCGACCGTTGCTCCTGCCGAGGCGGACCCCAGATTTCGGACAGAGTGTTAAGTGGATTTCGTTCAGATTGGGCCGCAACGTAAGGAGAACAAACTCTTTTCTTGTGGGGCTCACCGAGTTTCAGATTCCGACGCAACACCACCAGTGTGGGAGTTTTGCGGGGATCGTTCCCCATATACCGTTCGCCGCGTCGATCAGCTCCTGTAATTCACGCGCGCTGTAATGGGTCGTGATCCTTCCCGACTTCTGGCCGAGAAGATCCTGTCGCGTCTCAAACGAGACACGGGAGCCGACAGACGTCGGCCAAACGTGCGCTTGAGGTTAGCGCCCGGACATGGCCAAGCTCTGCCCTCCGCTTCGCATTTCCCCACGCCGTGTTGTTCATTGCCTCGACTCTCTCCCTGTGGCAAAGTTGGGGGAGGGAGGTTCTTGATGAAACCGTTCACGTACTTACTCGCTCTGCTCGTACTTCTCGTCCCCACGTCGGGCGATGCGGGGGACTACGTCACTTGGACCGACGAGCAAGGGACGGTTCATTTCGGCGACTCCGACGCCGACATCCCTCCGCAATACCGGCGGCAAGTAAAAGAACAGACCTACACGAAGCCTCTTCCCAAATCGACGGTCCGTGACGCCACGCAAGTGACCGAAGCGGCGATCGCCTCTGACATTGACGGCAAAGGTGAGTGGAAACCGAAAGTCTACAACATCAAATTTCGCCGCTGGGAAGAGACCGCTCGTCGGATCATTCTCGACGTCCGGTTCAACAGTAAGCTGACCGTGCCGATGATTCTCGACACCGGGGCGCCGGGAACCATGATTTCCTACGCGGTCGCCGAAAAGTTGGGGCTCTTATCCGAGAAGTCGGGCGGTCTTATGGCGCGGGCCGGGGGGATAGGGGGAACGACTCCGGCGATCAAAACGATTCTTGACACCGTCGAGGTGGAGGGGATGAAAGACACCTTCGTTCCGACCACCGTGGCCGACTTTCGCCGTGACGGATTGTACGAAGGGCTCTTGGGCATGTCATTTATGTCGAACTACAGCATGACCATCGACCACGCCCACGGGCGGCTCACCTTCACGGAACTCCCCCCTGATCGTCGTCGTCCCGGCGGTCACGATAGGGAGTGGTGGATTTCGACCTACCTCGAATTCGCCGGACAACGAAAACGGTGGCGCTCTTACCAAAAGCAATTTGAAGGGATGAAGTACAAAGGTGGGGTCTCCACCACCACGCTCGACCTGATCAAAGAGGTGATGCCCTTCATCCGGCGCCAAGAGCGGCAGGCGTCGAATATGTTCGACAAGCTCGACCGGTACGCCTCTTATAACGCCGTCCCGACCGAATGGCGTCGTTACTGACATGCGCCTTGTCGATCTGATGAAGCAACTCGTTCCCCGGCTGCTCCCGGAGCCGTCCGGATTCGGCGCCGATCCGGGAAGCGCACGGTTGGCGGCGGCGTTGGTCATGGTGGGAGAGATGGACGAAGAGGCGGGGATCGGGTTGACCCGGCGAGCCGAACACCTCACGCTCCATCCGGGGCAGGTCTCTTTTCCCGGCGGGCATATCGAAAAGGGGGAGACCCCTCTCGAAGCGGCGTTGCGGGAGGGGGAGGAGGAGATCGGTCTTCGTCGGGAGTGGATCGACGTCGTCGGATTTCTTCCTCCGGCCCCGACCCGGTCGTCGGGCTATTTGGTCTGGCCGCTGGTCGTGACCGCGAGCCGGATCGATCATCCGTGGCGCCCCGACCCGTCGGAAGTGGCCGACTTCTTCTGGGCGCCGGTCCGACCTTTCGTCGATCAATCCCAACGGTCCGTTCGATCCTCGCTCCTGCCGGGAGAGACGACCCCCCGCCCGGCGGTCCATATCGACGGGAAAGAGGTGTGGGGATTTACTTTGGGGGTCATCGACCGGCTGTTGGCGCCGGTTACGTAGGTTCCTTCGTATCGGCTAGCACGCGGGCGCCTTTGTTGTCGATCCGCCGCGTCAAGCCGATCCGATCGAAATATTCGAGCAGTTCGATGGCCACCTTTCGCCCCGGCCCCCCCAAGAGATCGCGGAACCGCCCCGTATCGACGGAGCCGACCGTACGAATCTCGTCGAGTATCACCAACCGGGCATTTTGCAAGACCTCGTTGTGAAGGAGGAGGTCGGGGGAGATCGTCACCAGATCGCCCGACTGTATTAGGGTCTTCATCATCTTTTGTATCACCGGGCGGGGGAGGGCGACCGCATCGTGCGCCTTGTCGGCCTTCGGCGGATGGAAGCCGGTCCCAAGATAGGTGGTTAACACCTTTTTCCGAATCTCCCGTTCCTCGCCGGTGAAGAGGGCCTCCCTCCCCGGTATCCGCAGAAGGGCGCCCAGATATTCGATCTTCTTTTCCGATGCCGCCCGACGAATCCAGTAGGGGGTCAACGATTCGGGGAGATCGGGGAGCGTCCGTCGCGCCAAGGCCGACTCTTCGATTCCCATCACCGACGGCTCTTGTTCGTGGAACCGGGCCACCCCCTCCGCCAAGCGAGCGACGATCTTCTTCCCGGCGGCCACCCGATAGGCGTAGGGGGTTCCTTTCCAGTCGAAGGTCTTCACCCCTTCCATCAGGCGGAACCGGTTGAGCAACGCCCCGCGCGGAAGATTGAAAAGAGCGGTCAGGTCGGCCAACGCCACCCCGGCGGGGGTTCGGTCGATCCAGGCTTGCAACGCTTCGTCTTGCGAACCAGCCAACGATTTCCACAAGGTCGCCTGCTCGGCCAGTCGCCGACGCCCCATAACCGGCTCGTCGATGGCCAGTACCCGTCCACCACCAAGGGTGATATCGGCCGACGAAGTCCGCAGAACGAACCGGTCGCCATGGAGAAGATGGATCGGTTTCTCGAACCGTAGCTGCGCTATTCCCTCTTCGCCCGGTTGCAGATTCTCCGGCGTCGCCAGATGAACTTTGCAGTGGGTCTCCGCCGTATGGACCGCCAAGAGATAACTCTTCCCGTGGGCCAACGCCACCGGGGAAGAGCGATGGCAGGTGATCGACCCGACAAATGAGGTTCCCCCCTTCCCCAGACCGGGATCGGCGATCACCGTTCCCCGGAGCAGGTCGCTCTTTTCCGGCCCCGATAGATTGACCGCCACCCGCCATCCGGCGAAAGCGCGCGGGACACTTTCCCCATGGTTTTGTATCCGCCGGATCCGTCCTTCGATGCCACCCGGTATCAGTATCGCCTTGTCGTCGATCCCCATTACGCCGGAGAAGAGGGCGCCGGTGGCGACGAGGCCGTGTCCTTTTATGACGAACGACCGATCGACGGGGAGACGAAAGAGACCGTCGTTTACGGGGCGTTCGGTCGTCGATGCGAGCCGGGTCAATTCGGCCCTGAGATCGTCGATCCCTTCGCCGGTGACCGACGAGCAGGGGATGATCGTCGCTCCGGCGAGGGGGGAGGGCGCCAGCAGCTCTTGTACGTCGGCGACCGCCATGTCGAGAGTCTCCCGGTCGACGAGATCAGTTTTGGTGATCGCCACCACCCCCGTCGAGACACCTAAAAGTTCGAGGATCGCCAGATGCTCCACCGTCTGAGGCATCACCCCATCGTCGGCGGCGACGACCAAGAGGGCCACGTCAATGCCGGACGCGCCGGCCATCATGTTGTGGATGAACTTTCGATGGCCCGGCACATCGACCATACCGACGCCGTTACCGTCGGGGAGGGGGAATCGGGCGAAGCCGATATCGATGGTGATCCCCCGCCGTTTCTCTTCGGCGAACCGGTCGCCTTCCACCCCGGTCAAAGCCCGGATGATGGCGGTTTTGCCGTGGTCCACATGACCGGCGGCGCCGACGATGAGGCGTAACGAAGACACGATACTGCGCCCCTTTTAAGGGAGATTTTTCTGCTTTAACGGTAGTCGCAGGATAAAGGATGACCCATGACCCGGCTCGCTTTCAACCGTAATCGCTCCGCTGTGGAGTTCGGCCACCCCTTTGCAAATCGCAAGGCCAAGGCCCGATCCCGGCTCGAAACCTTGTCGATGGGTCTTGAGCTGTTCGAACCGGTCGAAGACCGCCGCCTGCTGATCGATCGGAATGCCGGGGCCGGTATCGGTGACGGTGACCGTGACCCGGTCCGCTTCGAGCCGCTTGGTGACGGTGATGATCCCTTGGGAGGAGAACTTGATGGCGTTCCCCAGCAGGTTGTTGATCACCTGTAATAGTTTGCTGACGTCCCCTTCCATCGGGGTCGGCTCGCCGAGATCGACGACAATCTTCTGTCGCTTCTCGTCGGCGGTATGGCGCATGGTCGCCACCCCTTCGTTGATCAAGTCGTCGATGACCAGCGGATCGGGAGAGAGCCGCATCTTCCCCGCCTCCAGCTTGGAGACGTCGAGGATGTCGTTGACCAGTTGCATAAGCCGGTTGCACGACCGGAGCATGGTGTCGGTCTCGCGGGAGAAGTGTTCCTTCCCCGCGTCGTCGTCGGCGATCATTTTGGCCAAGCCACGGATAACGTTGAGCGGCGAACGGATGTCGTGGGAGACCACCGAAACGAACTCGTCCATCCGCCGGTTCAGTTCGGCCAAGCTCCGGTTTTTCTCTTCCAACTCGGCGGCCAACAACGCCTTCTCTTCGGCGCGGGCCATTCGGGTGTTGATAAAGGTCAGAAACCAGGCGCCGGTGACCATCACGCCGACGACGATAAAGAAGAGGACCGCCGACTGCCAAAAGCTCTGGTTGATCAGTCGGGTCACCTCCGACTGGGGAGCGGCCAACGCCATGGTCCATTCGTGCTCCACCAACGTGAGGGGGGCGGTGGCGATGAACCACTCCTCCTCGCCGGTGTCGATGTGGGCCACCCGTCGGTCGGCGTTGAGAAACGTCCAGCCGGTGGGGGTCTTCCCTTCGCGGGCCCAGGTGAAATCGGCGGTCAGTCGAGCCAGCGGCTCCGTCTCCCTCGGACAGAGACGGGCCGCCACGCCGGCCAAGCGATCTTGATCGGCCAGAAGTTTCCCATGGTCGGTGACGATCCACGCGGCGCCCCCTTCGTCCACCTTGGAGAGATCGACAAAGTTTTTCACCAGTTCGTGGCCGTTGACGATGGCCATGATCATGCCGGATGGATAGATCCACGACAGGTCGTTTCCCACCTTGCCGACGCTGGCGGCGGGGGAGGCCATCTTCCGCCAGATCGGCACCGATACGGCGATGCCGCCGATGGGACCGTCGACGAAGGCGGTGTCGTCGATATTGACCCGCCAATGATTGAGGGTTTCGTCGTAGAGAGCGGCCAGCGTCTCTGGTTGCGGTTCGGGAACGCCGATGCGGGAGACCATCACTTTCGATTTTCCCGCCCCGTCGATCAAGCCCCAGTGGGAGACCAGCTCGCCATGTTTTTCGATGATGCCGCGAAAGGCGAAATCGACCAGATCGGTTTTATACTTTTTCACCGCGTCGATTTCGATCAGCAGCACCACTTCGCTGACGACGCTCTCCATGAAGAGCTGGGTCGATTTCCCCGACGACTCGGCGAGGAACTTCAGATTGTTGACGAAAGCTTTCTCGCTTTCGCTGCGCACCGTTTGGTTAAGCCCGGCTCCGACCAGCACGACCGCCGACAAAGAGAGCGCCACCGCCGTCCAGACCAGCCAGGCGAAGACCCGCCCCTTTCTTCTGTCCGGCATCGGCGTCCCTTACCGTTCGTCCCGTTCGCCGCTACGCCGTCCGGCGGGTTTCCTGAACTTCAGATGGATCGGCGTTTCGGCGAGGCCGGTCAACTCCCGCATCCGGTTGACCAGGAAGCGGCGATAGGAGAAGTGAATCCCCTCGGGGTAGTTGCACATGAAAACGAACGCGGGGGGCGACGTGGAAAGGCGCATGGCGAAGTAGGGTTGACCCCGTTTCCCCCGATACAAGGAGGCTCGTTCCCGGTGGTCAGCCGTTCGGTCATGTCGTTTAAGCGCGACGTCGTGATGCGTGACGTGAACTGTTCGTAGACCCGGTTCACGGCGTCGAAGACCTTCTCCACCCGTTGGCCGGTAAGCGCCGAGATGAAAACCACCGGCGCGTAGGGCATGAACTTGATCTGACGGTGAATCGCTTCTTCGTAGGCGAGATGGGTGTCGGTCTCTTTATCCTCTACCGCGTCCCATTTGTTAACGAGGATGATCATCCCTTTCCCCGCCTCTTCCACCATTCCGGCGATCTTCGCCTCCTGCGTCGAGACCCCATCGACCGCATCGACCAGCAACAGGGCGATATCGCACTTCTGGATCGCCTTGAGCGCCATGATGACCGAATATTTCTCCAGCTTGTCGGAGACTTTCGATTTGCGACGGATTCCCGCCGTATCAATGAGAACGTACTCCACGCCGTCCCGCATGAGGTGCGTATCGACCGAGTCGCGGGTGGTCCCGGCGATATCGGAGACCATCATCCGCGACGAGCCGAGGAACCGGTTGACCAACGACGATTTTCCGACGTTCGGTTTGCCGACCACCGCAATGCGGATCGGTCCGGTCGGGTCGGCGTCTTCGTCAACCTCCGGGTCGAGCGGAAGGTCGGCCAGTTCTTCTTCCAACAGATCGTCGACTCCTTGGGCATGTTCGGCGCTGACCGGGCGGACATGATCGAACCCCAAACGGGAAAAATCGGCGGCCAGATGGGCTTGCCCCGGCGTGTCGACCTTGTTGACGATCAGCCGTACCGGCTTTTCGCTTTTGCGCAAGATACGGGCGATCTCCTCGTCCACCGGCGTGATCCCTTCACGTCCGTCGACGACGAAGAGAATCACGTCGGCCTCTTCAACCGCCATCAAGGTCTGCTCCCGCATCTGAGAGAGGATGATGTCTTTCGAGTCGGGTTCGAACCCCCCCGAATCGATGACGGCGATGGTTCGCCCGAACCATTCGGCGGTCCCGACGTTCCGGTCGCGGGTGACGCCGGGGGTGTCGTCCACAATGGCCGGGCGACCACCGACGATTCGGTTAAAGAGGGTCGATTTCCCGACGTTGGGGCGGCCGACCAGAGCGAAGTAGCGCATGCGATTCTTTCCGTTGTCAAACAAGCATAATACCATCACATGAAGGGTTCGGTGTTTCGGGAAGGGACCAAGAACGCTATAATCACCCTTTTGAATCGAAGCGACAGGAGGAACAGGTGACCGACGACATTACCGCCGTCAACCGGATGGTGAAGGAGACCTCCGCTTTTGTCGATCCGTTGATGAGCGAGATTGGCCGGGTCGTGGTGGGGCAACGGAGCATGGTCGAAGGGATCGTGGCCGCCATGCTCTGCGACGGCCATATCTTGCTGGAGGGCGCCCCCGGCTTGGCGAAGACATTAACCGTCTCCACCGTGGCCAAAGCGGTTCGACTCTCGTTTAAACGGGTCCAGTTTACCCCGGACCTGATGCCGGCCGACCTGACCGGCGCCGAGATATACAACGCCCGGGAGGGAACCTTTTCGACACGCAAAGGGCCGTTGTTCGCCAATATCATTCTGGCCGACGAGATCAACCGGGCCCCCGCCAAGGTCCAGTCGGCCCTGTTAGAAGCGATGCAGGAGCGGCAGGTGACCATCGGGCAGGAGACCTTCCCCTTGCCCAACCCCTTCCTGGTCATGGCGACCCAGAACCCGATCGAACAAGAGGGAACCTATCCCTTGCCCGAAGCGCAAGTCGACCGGTTCATGGTCAAGTTGATGGTGGATTATCCGTCGTGCGAAGAAGAGCGGGAGATCGTTCGAAGAAACGCCGCCGGGCACGCCCCCGACATGAAACCGGTGGTCGGCCCGGAAGAACTATCGGCCGCCCGTGAGGGGGTTAACGCCGTCTATGTCGATGCGAAGTTGCTGGAGTATATCGTTCGGCTTGTCGACGCTACCCGTCGCCCGGAACGATATGGTCTCGATATCGGCGACTTCATCGAATACGGGGCCAGTCCCCGCGCGTCGATCTGGCTGGCTCGTCTGGCGCGGGCGTGGGCGTTTATGGATCATCGGGGGTATGTCATACCCGACGATATCAAAAAAGCGGCGCCCGACGTTTTGCGCCATCGCCTGATTCCGACCTACGAAGCCGACGCCGAGAACATCTCCCCCGACGATCTGGTGGGGCGGATTCTCGACACCGTCGAAGTCCCGTAACGAGCCGTGGAGAGCTGGCTGATCCTCGTCGTCGTCACGGCGGTTCTCTTTTTGCCGCTTCTCTGGCGAGCTTTGTCCCGACCGACCACGCCGCCGGTCCCCGCGTCCGTGGGGGACGCTCCGTTGCGGGAGATCGAGATCGCCGCCCGTCGCGCCGTCGACGAAGTCTTGTCGGGAGAGTACCACACGATCTTTAAAGGGACCGGTATCGAGTTCGACGAGTCGCGTCTCTATCAACCGGGGGACGACGTCCGGGCCATGGACTGGAACGTCACCGCCCGAACCGGCGAGGCCCACGTAAAACTCTTTCGCGAAGAGCGGGAGCTGTCGATCATCTTGCTGGTCGATCTCTCGGCGTCGGGATCCTTTGGGTCGGGGGAGCGGTTCAAAGTGGAAGAGGCGGCCCGTCTTGCGGCGGCCATCGCTTTTTCGGCCATACGCAACGGCGACAAAGTGGGTCTGGTCGCCTTTACCGACCGGGTCGAACGGTACGTTCCGCCGAAGAAGGGGAAGAAACATGTCCTTCGCCTGATCCACGACATCCTCCACGCCGAACCGGAAGGGAAGGGGACCGATCTGGCCGGGGCATTGCGCTATCTTGACAGGGTGGCCAAGAAACGGGGAATCGTCTTTATCATCTCCGACTTCGTCGCCGAAAACTTCGACACGCCGCTGAAACGGATCGCCCGTCGTCACGACGTCATCGCCGTCCGGGTGACCGACCCGGTGGAGAGCGCCCCTCCCGCCGCCGGGTTGATCGCCTTAGAAGACGCCGAAACCGGCGAAAAGGGGGTGGTCGACCTCTCCGACGCCGCCACCCGCAAAGGAATCGCCTCCGCCGCCGCCTTGCGCGATGTCGGGTTGCAGAAGATGTTCGCCGCCGCCGGGGTCGATCAAGTGGTCGTCACCGCCGATGGCGATCCGGTGGCGTCGCTATCCCGGTTCTTCAAGACCCGCGAGAGACGGAGACGGTTCGGATGACCCCGTTTGTCGCACTTCTCCTGGTGGTGACGCTCAACTTCGCCCCGGTGATCGTCGAGCCGACCGGGCCGAAAGTAGGGGAGATCGTCTCAATCACCCTGCCGGTGGGGTTGGCCGACGGGGAACGGATCGTCGAAGCCCGATCGGTCGCCTTTCCCGCCGATTCGCCGATAGGTTCGGTGGTAGTGCTCGACCCGGCCGGTTCGTTGAAAGTGACGGTCGAAGCGCGTCAGGCTGGTCCTCTTTCGACCGGGCCGATTGAGTATGTGGTCGCCCTCCCCGACGGCGAGACCGCGATTCGCACCGTTACCCCGGAACCGGTCGAGGTCGCCTCGAACCTCGCACCCGGCGACGACGGCGCCCCCGCCTTTGATGAGAGCGTCGCCGAAGTTCCTTTCGACTGGCGAACGGCGATTATCCCGTCGGCGGTGGCGGTCATGACGCTGGCGCTTATCGTGGCGCTCGGACTTTGGTTAAAACGGCGGTTGTCGGGGAAACAAAAAGATGAGCCGCCCCTCTCCCCCTATCAGCGAGGGCTTGATCGTCTCACCGCTTTGGAGGGGGAGGGGCTCTACGCCCAAGGGGAGGTGCGGCGCCATTTCTATCAGGTCTCCGAAATCGTCCGGGAATATGTCGAAGGGCGCTACGGCTTGTCGGCTCTCGAACGAACCACCTTCGAACTCGACCGCGACCTAAAAAAGCGGAGCGCATTATCGTCGTTACGGGATCCGCTCCTCCCTCTCTTGAAGCTGTGCGACCGGGTGAAGTTCTCCACCGACGGAGAAGCGACCCCCGACGAGGCGGCCCATGCCCTCGCCGAAGCGCGGCGAATCGTCGGGCTCGATCCCGACCGGGGGCTTGAACCATGAGGCTGGCCGACCCTTGGCTTCTGACCCTCCTGCTCGGGTTGATCCCGTGGGTATGGTGGGAGCGTACCCGTTCGACGATGCCGACCTATCGATTCTCCGATCTCGCTTCTTTCACCGGCGCCGGTGGGGGATGGCGGGGGAGTGTCGTCGGGAAGGCGCCCGCCCTTTTGAGGATCGCAGCGGTGGCGTTGATCGTTGTCGCTTTCGCCCGCCCCCAGAGCGGCTATAGCGAAAAGGAGATCACCTCGCGGGGGATCGACATCATGCTGACGCTCGATCTTTCGTCGTCGATGAGCGCGTCGGATCTATCGCCCGACCGGCTGACGGCGGCCAAAGGGGTCATCGCCGATTTCATCGCCGGCCGGATCAACGACCGGATCGGGCTGGTGGTCTTCTCGGCCCAAGGCTACACCCAATGCCCGTTGACGCTTGACTACGCCGTCCTGCGTCAGTTCCTCGACCGATCCTATATCGGGCTGATCAACGACGGAACCGCCATCGGCATGGCGCTGGCTACGGCGGTGAATCGCATGCGCGACTCCGACGCCAAGAGCCGGATCGTCATCTTGCTGACCGACGGGGTGAACAACCGGGGTTCCATCGATCCGCTGACCGCCGCACGGTTGGCCAAGAGTATCGGCGTGAAGGTCTACACCATCGGCGTGGGACGGGAAGGGGTCTTTACCCAGACCATCAACGATCCACGGTTCGGCCAGCAACGGGTCCGGGTGAAGACCGAGATCGACGAAAAGCTCTTAAACGAAATCGCCGAGATGACCGGCGGACGGTTCTATCGGGCGCAGGACGAAGCGACCTTGGCGGCGATCTATAAAGAGATCGACGGACTCGAAAAGACCGACGTCACCATGAAGGTCTATCAACGCTACACCGAAAAGTTCCATTGGTTTCTGATCCCTGCGTTGATCCTGTTGGCGCTCGAATTGTTAACCCCCTACCTGCCGTGGAGGGTGGCGCCGTGAGAATCGCTCTTGAAACATGGCTCTGGCTGGCGCCGTTGGCGCCCCTCTTGGGGCTGGTGGCGTTGGAAGGATGGCGACGGGTGTCGGGTCGCTTCGTGTCGGTAAAAGCGGCGGGGCGGCTCTCCGACCCGGCGGTGTCGCGGCGCCGGTCGCTCCGGGTGATCTTTCTCGCCCTCACGTTGGCGCTCCTGACGGCGGCGCTGGCCCGCCCCCAGTATGGGGTGAAACCGGTCCACGTCACCCGGTCGGGGATCGACCTGATGTTGCTTCTCGACACGTCGACCAGCATGGCGGCCACCGATGTGACCCCCGACCGTTTCGCCCGCGCCCGGTTCGAAGCGGAGAAACTGTTAACGGCTCTCGAAGGGAACCGGTTCGGCCTCGTCTCTTTCGCCGGAGAAAGTTTTTACGAATGCCCTCTCACCCTCGACATGGCGACATTGAAGATGTTCCTCGCCTCGACCCGGGTCGGCGCCATCCCGGTTCCCGGCACCGACGTGGGGGGGGCTATCGATAAGGGGATCACCTCTTTATCGACGAGCGCCGCCAAGACGAAGGTGATCGTCCTTTTCACCGACGGGGAAGATCTGACCGGTAACGCCGAAGAGGCTGTCACCCGCGCCGTGGAGGCGAAGGTGCGTATTTATACGGTCGGACTCGGTTCGCCCGACGGGGCGCCGGTACCCCAGGTCGACGCCGCCGGCAAAGTGATCGGCTACAAAAAAGACGAAGCGGGAGAGCCGATTCTGACCCGGCTCGACGCGGCGACGCTGGAGAGGATCGCCGATACGACCGGCGGGGAGAGCTATCTGGTCTCGGCGGGCGGGGAGGCGACCGTCGATCTGGTCTCGACGTTAGGTCGCTTGGAGCAGAGCGATCTCGGGAGTCAGGAGTTCACCGAATACGAAGAGCGGTTCCAATGGCTCGTCGGCGCCGCCCTTCTTCTGTTGGCTCTCGATTACGCGCTCGGCTCCTTCTTGGCCAGATCGCCGAGATCGCGGGAGAGGGCGTAGTCGATAAGGTCGGCCGTGTGCAACACCGGAGTGGTGTAGCCATGGCGATGGATCGCGTCGGCCAGTTGTAGCTGACACGAAGGGCAGGCGGTGACCACCACATCGGCGCCCGAATCGTTTATCCAGTCGGCTTTCCGTTTCCCCTGTTCCATCGACATGTCGTAATACTTCAGGGAGAAGGTTCCCGACCCGCCGCAACAGGAGTTGGCGCCCTCCATCTCGACGAACTCGACGTTCGGCAAGCTCTTGATCAAGTCGCGCGGTTGTTGCGCAACCCCCATCGCGCGACGCAAATGACACGGGTCGTGGTAGGTCACTTTTAATTTGCGCCCCTCTTTTTCGGTCCCGGCGAAAGCGGTCTGCACCGCTTGATCGATGATCAGTTTCTGGAAATCGACCATCTTCTCGGCGATGACCTTCGCCCTCGGGTCGTCGGCCATCAGGTGGGGGTAGGTTTCGCCCAACACCGATCCGCAGGTGGCGCAGGAGTAGACGATGGCGTCGACGTCCAACGCCGAGAGGACGTCGAGGTTGCGGGTGGCCAGCTTCTTGGCGGTCTCTTCGTCGCCGTTGAAAAACGCCGGGGCGCCGCAGCAGAGCTGCTCTTTGGGGAAGACCACTTCGATCCCGGCTTTGTTTAAAAGCTCGACCACGTGAACGCCGGTGTCGGGGAAGGCGAGGTCGGTCATGCACCCGGTAAAGAACGCGACCCGCTTGAGCGGCGTGGTGGCGGCGCCGGTGGGGTTAATCTCTTTAATGCGCGACCGCAAGTTTCGCTGCAAGAAGTTGGGGGTCACCCGTTTTATCCCGGTGGGGGAGAAGGGAAAGAGACCGGCCAAGGCGTTCGGGGTGTATTTGTAGAACAACGACGAGAAACCGACGACCTTCGCCAAAAGGTTGAGCCGCCATGGGTAGGGGAGGAACCATTTGAAAATAAACCGGCTGATAAAGCCGACCCCTTCTTCGTCGACCATCTGGCGCTTTACCGCTTCGAAGACCGCCATGGTGTCGACCCCCGACGGGCAGGCTTCGCGGCAGTTCATGCAAGAGAGGCATTGGGAGAAGTCGTTCTTCAACCGGTCGGTGAGGGTGATCTGGCCGGAGAGTAACGCCTGCGCCAAACGAATCTTCCCCCGCGCCGCAAGGGTTTCCGACTCGGTCAGCTCGTAGGTGGGGCAACCGGCCTGACAACTGGCGCACTTGGTGCACTTGTCGAGTTCGTCCTTAATGGCGAGGACATGGCTGAATTTCGTTTCGTTCATGGCTCTATATAAAAAGGGAGCTCTTGCAAAGAGCCCCCGCGTCTTTCTTGTTGTCCCCCCCATTATGCCTTGTGAAAGGGGCGGGCGCAATCAGGCGGACGGCGTCTTGTCCGATTCCTTCGGCCCGAAGAGGAGGGCGTAGGTCAAGAGCACCACTCCCACCGAGATCAGCGAGTCGGCCACGTTAAAAGCGGGCCAACGGTGTTCGCCGATGTAGACCAACAGAAAATCGGTGACCGATCCGATCCGCACCCGGTCGACGAGGTTCCCCACGGCGCCCGCCCCGATCATCACAAAGGCGATCCGCGAGAGCCGGTCGTTGGCCGGGGCGCTCCGATAGAGCGAGACGATGATCGTCACCGCCACCACGGCGACGACCCCGAACCCGACCGAGACCCAGGGGCTGTCGACGTCTGAAAGAAGGCCGAAGGCGGCGCCTCTGTTTTTGAGATGGACCAGCGAAAAGAGATCGGGGATCACCGGGATGTTGTCGTGAAGACCGATTGTGGCTTCGACGATCATCTTGGTGATCTGATCGGCGATGATCAGAAGCAGGGCTGCGATCCAAGGGATCCAACGGGCGACCCCGGGAGCCGGAGAGCTTTCCACGACGTTACACATCGCCCAGATGGGAGGCGCATCGACCGCAGACGGTCGGATGGGCTTTCGTGGCGCCGATGTCGGTGGCGTAGTTCCAGCACCGTTCGCACTTCACCCCTTCGGCTTTCTCCACCGCCACCGTCAGGCCGGGAATCTCTTCGCTCCGATAGGCGTCGTCCCCCATCGGCTCGGTGAGCAGCTCCACCTGCGACACGATGAAGAAGAAGGGGAGAAAGTCGCGCCGCTTTTCGAGGAGTTGATGATCGCTCTTGAAAGCGGAGAGCTTCAGCTTGGCGTCGAGCGGATGGCCGATGACCTTATCCCGCCGGGCCGTTTCGAGCGCCCGTTGGGCTTCGTCCCGGATGGCGACGAGCCGTTCCCACTGCCCCATCAACGTGGCGTCCGAAACGCCGACTTCGGGGAAGGTGGCCAGATGGACGCTGGCGAGACGGCTCGCTTTGTCGCCGGGCAAATGGGTCCAGGCCTCTTCGGCGGTGAACGACAGCACCGGCGCCATCAGGCGCAACATCCCTTCGGTCAGGTCGTACAACGTCGCTTGGCACGCCTTCCGTTCGACGCTGTCGGCGGGGAAGGTGTAAAGTCGATCTTTGACGATGTCGAGATAGAACGACGAGAGATCGACCACGCAGAAGTTGTGCAACGCATGGTAGAAGACATGGAATTCGTACCGCTCGAAAGCGTCGGTGACTTTCTGCGCAAGCTGGTCGAACCGCCCCATGATAAACCGGTCGAGCTCGGTCCGCTCGGCGCGGGGGATGGCGGTGGCCGGATCGAACCGGTCGAAGTTGCCGAGCATAAAGCGGATGGTGTTCCGAATCTTCCGATAGGCTTCGGTGAGCCGTTTCAAGATTTCGTCAGAGATGCGGATGTCTTCCCGGTAATCTTCACTGGCCACCCAAAGCCGCAGGATTTCGGCGCCGAATTTGTCGATCAAAACTTGCGGCGCAAGGGTGTTCCCCACCGACTTGCTCATCTTCTTGCCGTTTCCGTCGACGACATAGCCGTGGGTCAAGACCTGCCGATAAGGGGCGACGTCGCGGGTTCCGACGGAGCAGAGGAGCGACGTATGGAACCACCCTCGATGTTGATCCGATCCTTCGAGATAGAGATCGGCAGGGGAGGCGAGACGGGGGTCGTCTTCGAGTACGGCGGCGTGGCTGACGCCTGAGTCGAACCAGACGTCGAGGATGTCGTTGGTGCGCGATAGTTTGGCCGAGCCGCAGGAGGGGCAGGCGGCGCCGTCGGGGAGGAGTTCTTCCACGGGGCGGTCGTACCACGCGTCGATCCCGTCGGCTTCCATGATGGCCAGGGCGTGCCGGGCCAGCTTCTCATCGGCGGTGGCTTCGCCGCAATCGTCACAGGCGAAGGCCGGAATAGGGACACCCCAAACACGTTGGCGAGAGACGCACCAGTCGGGACGCTTTTCAATCATCCCGTAGATACGTTCTTCCCCCCACTTCGGCGACCATTCAACGGTTCGGATGGCGTTGAGCGCCTTCTGGCGGAGGTCGTTCTTCTCCATGGAGATGAACCATTGGGGGGTCGCCCGAAAGATAATCGGCCCGCGACAACGCCAGCAGTGGGGATAGGAATGCTCGATATCTTTGCGCCCCAGCAGGTCGCCCTGCTCGGTCAGAAGATCGATGACTATTTTGTTGGCGTCCCAGACTTTTT
This sequence comes from Nitrospinota bacterium, assembly GCA_942491805.1. Lineage (GTDB taxonomy): Bacteria > Nitrospinota_A > UBA7883 > UBA7883 > JADGGD01 > JADGCD01. The sequence continues at coordinate 22,930 of CALOCG010000029.1, read as the reverse complement.
GCCCGGCGACGTGCGGGGTTCCTTCCACGAACTTGCCGTATTGGTTGACCGGGTTGTAGACCTCCAATCCGTAGGTCAGGCCGACAATATAGTCATCCATGCCGTGACCCGGCGCCGTGTGAACCATGCCGGTTCCCTGTTCGAGCGTCACATGATCGCCGAGGATCAGTTTCGATTCTCGATCGACAAACGGATGACGGGTGACGAGTCCTTCGAGCGCCGCTCCTCGATAGGTGGCGACGACCCCTTCGGCTTCGAGTCCAAAGGTCGCCACGAGTTGATCGGCCATCGCGGCGGCGACCAGATAGGTGGCCTCAGAGGTTTTCACGGCGGCGTAATCGAAGTCGGGATGGAGGCAGATCGCCATGTTGGCCGGCAATGTCCACGGGGTGGTGGTCCAGATGACGGCGTAGACCGGCCCATCGAGCCCCAGCTGAGCGGCGGAGTCCGTCTCCATCTCGAACCGGACGAAGATCGACGGCGACGTATGGTCGGCGTATTCGACCTCCGCTTCGGCGAGAGCGGTTACGCATGAAGGACACCAGTGAACCGGTTTGTTCCCCCGGTAGAGGCTGCCGTTGGCGATGAAACGGATCAGCTCGCGGACGGTGGCGACTTCATATTCCTTGTTGAGCGTCAGGTAGGGGTTCTCCCAGTCGGCCAAAACACCCAGTCGCTTGAATTCCTCCCGTTGGATGCCGACGTAGCGCAAGGCGTAGTCGCGGCAGTGGGCGCGGATGGCGGAGACGTCCATCTCACGCTTCTTTTTTCCCAGTTCCTTATCGACATGCAGTTCGATGGGGAGCCCGTGGCAGTCCCAGCCGGGAACGAAGGGAGTATCCATTCCGTTCATGGTCTTTGATTTGACCACGATGTCCTTCAAAATCTTGTTAAGCGCGGTTCCGGTGTGGATGTTGCCATTGGCATAGGGGGGGCCGTCATGATACATGAAGACGGGCGCCCCCTTGCGGGCCTCGCGGATAGCGCCGTAGAGGTTCTCTTCCTCCCATCGAGCCAGAAGCTCCACCTCCTTTACCGGGAGGTTGGCCTTCATGGGAAAGTCGGTCTTGGGGAGGTTGAGCGTGTCCTTGTAATCCATCGTTCCTTTTGTCCTCGCCGGGCGGGCGAAACTTCATGTGTCGTTGAAACGAGACACGTTATCACCACCGGCGGGGAGGAGTCAATGCGGCCAAGGGGATCAGGCGGTCGCCTTTGCGGTCTCGGCGTACTTCTCGTAAATGGCGACGATCTTCTCTTCGATGGCGAAGAAAGCGTCGACGATGGTCGGGTCGAAATGACTCCCGCGACCTTCGCGGATGATAGCGGTCGCCGCTTCGTGGGTGAAGGCCGGTTTGTAGACCCGTTTGCTCATTAAAGCGTCATAGACGTCGGCCACCGCCATCAAACGGGCCGAGAGGGGAATCGCTTCTCCCGCAAGGCTGTAGGGATATCCGGCGCCGTTCCATTTTTCGTGATGCCCAATGGCGATCTCACGCGCCAGTTTCAGGAACGACGCCCCCCCGTCGATCGGTTCCGCCCGGTCGAGCGCCTCTTTGCCGAGGATGGTGTGGGTCTTCATGATGGTGAACTCGTCGTCGGTCAGCTTCCCCGGTTTAAGCAAGATCGCGTCGGGGATACCGACCTTGCCGATATCGTGCAACGGCGCCGACTTGAAAAGGAGATCAACCGTCTCGTCGTCGAGTTGCGCCGCATAGCGGTGGTTCTTGCGCAGTTCTTCCGCCAAGGCCCGGACGTACCGTTGTGTTCGCAAAATATGAGCGCCGGTTTCATTGTCGCGGGTCTCGGCCAGCGAGGCCAATGCGTGGATGGTGACGTCGCGGGTGACCTGCAACTCGTCGGTCCGTTTCTTGAGGCTTTCGATCATGTCGTTGGTGTAGCGCCCCATCATGCCGAACTCGTTGTTCCGGACGACGGTGACCCGTGAATCGAGATCGCCCGCCATGGCGGAGGCGAGCACCCGGTTCTCGGCGCCGAAGAAGAGGTTCAGGTTCTTCGAAAGGGAGAGGGTCAGGTTGATCATATGAGCCAGCGCGATCACCGCGACGAAGACGATCTCCGCCGCCACCGCCCAGCGGGAGGCGAGCACTTCTTCCGCCGACAATCCTCCCAACCATTCCATATCCCGGACGACCACCAGCGTTACCGCCGCTGTGGCGACGGTGACCACCACGATCGTGGCGATGGTGAATCGAGAGGTAAGGGGCATGTATCGGTCGGTCGAGGGGATCGAACCCCCCGAGGAGGTCAACTCGTTATAGAGACGGCGCTCTTCGGCCAGTTCCATGTCGATGGCGGCGAACAGCCCCAGACCGACACAGGCGACCACGATCTTTATCCCGCTACCGATGGGGAATTGATAGGCGAACAGATCGAAAATCGTGATGACGATTCCGGCGGTGATGAAAATCCCCCACTCGGTCCGAATGGCCCGGGGGAGCCGTTCTTCGAGAGGAACCGAGAAAACGAATCGTCGCCAGAGGGGCTGACGCAAAAGAAAGGCGCCGCCGAATATCAGCGCCATCTCGATCATCCAGTCGATGAAACTGAGCGAGTCGATGAAAGGACATACCTGACCGCCGTAAATGGACAGGGTAAGAGCGGCGAAAAAATAGTGGAAAGTCGCGCGCATCGAGTCTCCTTTTGAAGCGACCCCTTGATTCTAGCAGATCGGTTGTCATGGAGGAGGGAAGACGCCTGTACCTGATGCTGGCCGTAAAATCTCACGGCCAAAGTGGTAGGGCGAAATGGTATGTGTCTTGAACTATCGGAAACCGTCGTGGGCGAAGCGGGGAGTGGAAGGCCGAATCGTACGCCGTCGATAAACTGGCCCCTCTGATACCGGGGGGGGGAGTCGGTAGCTGGCTACCACTCCCGGCGGTCTCGGACGAAGAGGTCGCCGGGAACCTCAATCCGCCGATTGCCTTTGTGGCGGGTTAAAGGCATACTGGCCCCTTTCGTTTCAAAGCCAAAGAGGCGTACTATAAGCGGATGGAACCGGAAGTCTACGAAATCCTCCCCCGCATCCATGGGCCTGAAGGGGTCAAAGGGTTGTCGGTTGAGGAGCTTGCCCCTCTCGCCGAAGAGCTGCGCCGACGCATCATCGAAGTGGTGTCGCGTAACGGGGGGCATCTGGCCAGTTCGTTGGGGGTGGTCGACCTGACCATCGCCCTCCATCGGGTCTTCTCCACCCCGACCGACCGGATCATCTGGGACGTCGGTCATCAATGTTACGCCCATAAACTCCTGACCGGACGCCACGCCGAATTCGATAGTCTGCGTATCGAGGGGGGGCTGTCCGGCTTCCCCAAGCGGAGCGAGAGCGAACACGACCCCTTCGACACCGGCCACGCCGGGACGTCGATCTCCGCAGCGCTCGGCATGGCCAAAGGGCGCGATCATCAGGGGCGCGACAACCGCGTGGTCGCCGTCATCGGCGACGGATCGCTGACCGCCGGGATGGCCTTCGAAGGGCTCAATCACGCAGGCGCCCTCCACACCAATCTGACCGTCGTCCTAAACGACAATAAAATGTCGATCTCGCATAACGTCGGCGCCATGTCCGCCTATCTCAACCGGGTCATCACCGGCAAGTGGTACACCCGGATGCGCGAAGAGATCGACCCGATCGTCGAAGCCATCGTCGGCGATCAAGTCGCCTCCTTCGCCAAACGGATGGAAGAGGGGATCAAAGGCGCCATCGTTCCGGGTCGGCTGTTCGAAGATCTCGGTTTCAAATATTACGGCCCTATCGAAGGGCACGATATCCCGACCCTCATCGATACCCTCGAAAGGGTCAAGGCCATACGGGGCCCCAAGCTGGTCCACGTCGTCACCACCAAAGGAAAAGGGTACGCCCCCGCCGAAGAAAAAGCTCAAAGCTTCCACGGCGTCTCCCCTTTCGTGCGGGCCACCGGCGAAGCGAAAAAGAAAAAGTCGGCCCTCACCTATACCCAGGTCTTCGCCGACACCTTGATGGAGTTGGCCGGAGCCGACGAACGGATCGTCGCCATTACCGCCGCCATGCCGGAAGGGACCGGTCTTACCCGTTTCGGCGAAGTCTATCCCGATAGGCTTTATGACGTCGGCATCGCCGAACAACACGCCGTCACCTTCGCCGCTGGTCTTGCCACCGAGGGGATGAAACCGGTGGTCGCCATCTACTCCACCTTCATGCAACGAGCCTTGGATCAGGTGATCCATGACGTCGCCCTGATGAACCTTGATGTCACCTTCGCCATTGACCGGGCCGGTATCGTCGGCGAAGACGGGGCCACGCATCAGGGGGCCTACGATCTCTCGCTCCTTCGGACCGTGCCGAATCTGACCCTCCTCGCCCCCAAAGACGAGGCCGAACTGCGCTCCATGCTGAAAGCCGCCATCGCCCATCCCGGCCCGGTGGCCGTTCGGTATCCCCGTGGCGGCGGCGTCGGCGCCTCGGTGGAGGGACCGATAGAAGAGCTTGAGCTGGGGAAGGCCGAGCTGATGCGCGACGGCGCCGACGTCTGCTTGTTGGCGGTCGGCTCCATGGTCCATCCGGCTCTCGATGCGGCGAACCTCTTGGCCGACAACGGAATCGCCGCCGCCGTCATCAACGTCCGCTCCGTCAAACCGCTCGACACCGAACTGATCGGCGAATACGGGCGCCGTTGCGGGTTGCTGGTCACCGTGGAGGAAAACGCCCTGTCGGGCGGCTTCGGCTCCGCCGCGTTGGAGGCCATCGAAGCCGAACGGCTTCCCCACGCCGCCGTCCGACGGCTCGGCGTTCCCGACACCTTCGTGGAACACGCCAAACCGGACGCCATTCGCCACGCCCTCGGTCTCGACGCCGAAGGGATACACCGCGCTACCCTCGCCTTCGTCACCGCCCGTCGGGCCGAAGCCAACCTCACCCCTCTCTCCGATGGCGTCAAAAAAGCGGTTGGATCAACTCCTCGTTGAGCGGGGGTTGGTCGAGAGTCGATCACGAGCGGCGGCCCTCGTTATGACGGGAGACGTTCTGGTCAACGACGTCCCGGTCACCAAAGCGGGCGCCACCGTCGAGCCCGACGCTCCGATACGCCTTCGCAACCCCGACCACCCCTACGTCTCGCGGGGGGGATTGAAACTCGCTCACGCCCTGGACCGATTCGCCATCGACCCGACCGGTTCCGTATGTCTCGATATCGGCGCTTCGACCGGCGGCTTCACCGACTGCCTTCTGCAACGGGGGGCGGCCAAAGTCTGGGCCGTCGACGTCGGTGCCAACCAGCTCGACTATCGTCTCCGGGCCGATCCTCGTGTCGTGTCGCGCGAAGGGGTCAACGCCCGTGAACCGGGGATTGTCGATCTGGTCGGCGAGCAGGTCGATCTCATCGTCTCCGACGTCTCGTTCATCTCCCTGACGCTCGCCATCCCTCCGTCGTTGCCCTTGCTCGCGGCCCGGCGGGCAGGTTATCGTGCTGATAAAACCGCAGTTCGAAGCGGGGCGCGAGGCGATCGGGAAGGGGGGCTTGGTCTCCGATCCGGCGGTCCGGGAGGAGGTGGTCGAGCGGATCGTCACCTTCTTTAAAGAAACGGGGCTCACTTCGTGCGGGGTGGAGGTCTCGCCGGTGACCGGGGGGAAGAGTGGCAACGTGGAGTATCTGGCCTGCTTTACGCGCACCGACAAAGAAATGGCGAAAAAGAATCTTGACACCGGCCCCGTGACTCCATAAAATCTATCCTTTTCCGATATTAGACCTGTTGTTCAGGAACGAAGAGAAACATGAAACTGACTGCGACCACCTACTCCGCCAAACCGGCCGAGTACCCCGCCGACGAGCGGGACTGGTTCGTCGTCGACGCCACCGATGTTCCCTTGGGGAAATTGGGCGTCGTCGTCGCCAACCTGCTGCGGGGCAAAGACCGCCCCACCTTCACTGCGCACACCGATACCGGCGCTTTCGTCGTGGTGACCAACGCGGCCAACGTGAAGCTGACCGGCGGCAAACTCGACAAAAAGATCTATTACCGGCATTCCGGCTACATCGGTAACCTGAAATCGGCTACCGCTCGGGAAATGCTGGAGAAGAAACCGGAAGAGGTCATCAATCTCGCCGTTTGGGGGATGATGCCGAAAAACAAACTGTCGCGGGCGCAGATGAAAAAACTGAAAGTCTACGCCGGCGCTGAACATCCGCACGAGGCCCAGAACCCGGCCACCAAGGAGATCGTTTAAAGCATGGCTGAGAAAATCTACGCCACCGGCCGACGGAAAACCTCCACCGCCCGCGTCTGGATCATGCCCGGCAACGGGAAAGTGACCGTCAACAAACGGACCGCCGACGAATACTTCCGCCGCCCGACCTCGGTGATGATCCTCAAGCAACCGCTTGAGGCCACCGACCTGTTGTAACGGGTCGACGTCTGGTGCACCGTCGCCGGAGGAGGCCTTTCGGGCCAAGCCGGGGCCGTCCGTCACGGCATCGCCCGGGCCTTGAACGAGTTCGACGAGAATCTTCGTTCGACCCTGAAAAAAGCGGGTATGCTTACCCGCGATAGCCGCGCCAAAGAGCGGAAGAAACCGGGTCGTCCCGGCGCCCGCAAGCGGTTCCAGTTCTCCAAACGTTAAGTCAATCGGGGCATACTTTCCCCTCTGGCACGCGTGTCGGAGGGGAAGGAAGCCTTTATCTCAGACGAGCCTTCCTTCCTTTCGATACGCCCGGGGGGGCGATAGGGGGGTCTTATGGTATCAGTCGCAATTATCGGAGCAGCCGGGTATACCGGGCAGACGCTCCTCTCTTGTCTCCTCACCCACGCCGATGCCGAGATCGTCGCCGTCACCAGCGACAGCTATGTGGGCCAACCGGTGGCCCAAGCGTTTCCACGGTTCGCCGCCACCTGGACGGAACTCTGCTTCGAAACTCCCGATCATGACGCCATCGCCGACCGGGCCGACGCCGTCTTCTTGTGCCTGCCGCACAAAGAAGCGATGGAGACCGCCGCCTTCTACAGAGCCAAAGGGATCGTCGTCTTCGATCTCTCCGCCGACTTCCGGCTCAAAGATGCGACCACCTACCAAGAGTGGTACGGCCCCCATAGCCAGACCGACCTGTTAAAAGAAGCGGTCTACGGCTTGCCGGAACTTTACAAAGGGCAGATCGCCGACGCCGACCTGATCGCCGTCCCCGGTTGCTATCCGACCGCTTCCTTACTGGCGCTGGCCCCTGCGGTCGCCTCCCGGCTTATCGACCCGGCCACCATCATCGTGAGCGCCGCTTCGGGAGTCTCCGGCGCCGGAAGGAAAGCCGATCTGGTCTACAATCTTGCCGAGATGGAGGGGAACTACTTCGCCTACGGCGCCCCCACCCATCGGCATACTCCCGAGATCGAACAGGAGCTTTCGCTCCTCGCCGACCAGCAGATCAACATCACCTTCGTCCCCCACCTCCTTCCGACCGAACGGGGGATCTACGCCACCTGCTACGCTACCCTCGCCGACGGTCCCGACCATGTCGATGTGACCGATCTCTACCGGCGGTTCTACGCCGACACCCGGTTCGTGCAGGTCGTCGGAGGGTTCCCGAAGCTGAAATGGGCCACCCGGACCAACGCCTGCGTCGTCGGACTGGCCGTCGATAAACGGTGCGGTCGGCTCATCGTCACCTCCGCCATCGACAACCTGATCAAAGGGGCCTCCGGGCAGGCGGTTCAATGCTTTAACATTCGGTTCGGCTTTCCCGAAGAGAGGGGCTTATGACACAGCGAGGGGGAGTGACCACCCCCGCCGGTTTCATGGCGGGTGGCTTGTGGTGCGGGGTAAAGAAAAAAGAAGCGGGCGCCGATCTGGCCCTCATCGTCTCCGACCGACCGGCCACCGTGGCCGGGGTCTTCACCCAGAATCAGGTGAAAGGCGCCCCGGTCCTCTGGAGCCAGCAGGTGGTGAAATCGGGACAGGCCAAAGCCATCGTCGCCAACTCCGGCAACTCGAACGTCATGACCGCCACCGCCGACGACGATTGCAGGACCATGGCCGAATCGGTGGCTCGGTTCTACGGCGTCCCGGCCAGCGACGTACTCGTCGCCTCCACCGGGGTCATCGGCCAGCCGTTGCCGATAGAGGCGATCATAAAAGGAATCGACGCCTTGGCGCCTACCGTCTCGCCACGGGGGGGGAGCGACGCCGCACGGGCCATCATGACCACCGACCTGACCCCGAAAGAATCGTGCGTCAAGCTGACCTTGGGCGGCAAGAACGTCGCCGTCGGCGGCTGCGCCAAAGGGTCGGGCATGATCCATCCGAACATGGCCACCATGCTTTGTTTCGTCACCACCGACGCCACCATCGGCAAAGCCGCCCTCAAAGAGCTGACCAAGCGGGCCGCCGACGTTTCGTTCAATCGGATCAGTGTCGACGGCGACTCCTCCACCTCCGACATGCTCATCGTTCTCGCCAACGGCGCCGCAGGGACGCCGATCATCGAGAAACCGACCGGTAAACGATTCGCCCAGTTGCTCGATGCGGTCACCGAAGTCTGCGTCGATCTGGCCAAGAAGATCGTCCTCGACGGCGAAGGCGCCACCAAGTTCATCACCGTCCGGGTCACCGGCGCCGCCAAAGAAAAAGACGCGGCGCTCGTGGCCAAAAGCATCGCCACCTCCAATCTGGTGAAGACCGCCCTCTTCGGCGAAGACGCCAACTGGGGCCGGATTCTGATGGCCGCAGGCAACGCCGGAGTGAAGTTCGACCCGGCGAAAATCGCTCTTACCATTTCGGGGGCGCCGGTCTTTTCCGACGGAGCGTTGGCCGCGGCGGATTGGGAAGAGAAGGTCGCTCCGTTGCTTAAGAAGCGGGAGATCACGCTGGCGCTCGATCTGGGGCTGGGGGATAAAAGCGCCGACGTCTGGACCTGCGACCTCTCCTACGACTACGTGAAAATTAACGGCGACTACCGAACGTAGCAGTCGCCGAAAAACGATCTGCATCGCCCCCGCTTTGTCGTGAAGAGGCTCGAAATGCTCGTGTACTTTCGACACCCCGCTTTCTCGCCTCTCCCCTCGGTGCGGGGCCTGCTTCGATAACGTTTTTCGTCAGACTGCCAAGAAATGCGCTACCTCTCTCGTCCGGTCGAAGGGACCATCGTCAAGAAAGCCCACCGGTTTCTCGCCTATGTCTCCATCGACGGGGTCGAGACCAAAGCCCACATCCCCAACTCGGGGCGGCTGGCCGAGTTGATGACCCCCGGCCTCCCGGCGCTTCTTGAGAAAGCCCCCGAAGGGAGCGGTAGGAAGACCCCCTACAGTTTGCGGAGCGTTCGCTATAAAGGAGGGTGGGTCTGCATCGACTCGACCGTGCCGAACCGACTCGCCGCCGCCACCGTTCTCGATCCCGACTCTCCACTATATGTCGCCGGCTACGATACCGTTCGCCCCGAGTTCGCCATCGGGAAACATCGGTTCGATCTCCTCCTGACCGGGCCGAAGAAGCGTCCATCGCTCATCGAGATCAAATCGGTGACCCTCGTGATCGACGGGGTCGCCCGGTTTCCCGACGCCCCGACCGAGCGGGGGCGGTCGCATCTGGCGACGTTGGCGGAGCTGACCGATGAGGGATACGACGCGCAGGTCGTGTTTATGGTGCAACGGGCCGACGCCAAAAGCTTCGCCCCCAACCGGGCCACCGACCCGGCTTTTGGTGATGCCCTTGTGGCCGCAATGAACGGGGGGGTGACGGCGCGTGTGGCCCTTTGTAAGGTGGGGAAACGGGATATTACGGTGGAGCGGTTGATCCCGATGGAAGCTTAGTCGCCTTGATAGATCGCTTCGAGCCGGTCGGTGACCGCGTCGGCTGAGTAAACACCGACGACTTTCTTCCGAGCCGCTTCGCCGAGAGCCGCCCGCCGGTCCGGGGCGCGTAGCAGTTCGATGACCTTGCGGGCCAACGGGTCGGCCTCTTTTGGGGGAACCAGTTCTCCGGCCCCGTCGGCCAACATCTCCGGCGTTCCTCCGGCGTCGGTCCCGATTACCGGGAGTCCCATCGCCATCGCTTCGAGACAGCCGAGAGAGAAGGTCTCCCCGTGCGACGGAAGGAGATAGAGATCGAAATCGGCCAGCATCGGCGCCGTCTCTTCCACGCGTCCGGTGAAGATGACCCGACCGGCCACGCCCAAATGCCGGGCCAGCTCTTTGAGTTTCGGTTCGTAGGTTCCCCCCGACTCGGGGGTCTCGTCTCCGGCGAGGACGATCCAAGCGTTGGGGAAGGCTTTGAGTATCTCGGGCGCCGCTTGTATGACTTCCCACTGCCCCTTCAAAGGCTCTAGCCGCGAGAGGACGCCGATGATCGGGGCGTCGTCGGGAATGTGGTGGAGGCGACGCAGCGTTCCGCGGGGGACGTTGACGGGATTGAAGTCGCCCATGTCGAGACCGTAGGGGAGGGTGACGATCCGGTCGGCGGCTAAAGGCAGGCGTTCCGTCGCCTCTTTGCGCATCCCATCGGAAGCGACGAGGAGCCTATCGACCCGGCGGTATTCGAGCCGATGATAGAGGTCTTTTTTCGGCTCCGGTATCCGCATGTAGCTGGAGAAGATTAAGCGGGTCGCAAGACCGGTCAGCGCCGGAACGGCGAGGCCGAGATCGGCGGAGCTATGGACATGGACGACGTCGCATCGTTTCGCTTCGAACCGGATGGCGGCCATGACCCGCACGTCGACATACTTTACCGGGGTCAACGACCGTCCCTCTATGGAGGCGGCCGCTTGGTCGAGGGGACTTCCCGCCTGACGCCAAAGCGAGAGTTCGTGACCACGGCGACCAAGGCGCTCAATCTGGGCCTGAGCGTATCGTTCCAGCCCACCGTAACCTTTCGTAAAGAGCAGATGTAGAATACGCATCGGAGCAGGATAGCCGCTCCCAACGGCGGAGACAAGTGAAGGGATGGTCTCTGTGCGAGAAAGTGATATCATGGGGGGCGTACCACCTCTAACCGATCCCGGATTGACCATGGAAATGACCGAACGAAGCGACCTGATCCGCGAAGCCCTCGAAGGAACGTCCCAGTGGGTTTACTTCGAAATCAACAGAGGGTGGTATGCCCTTCCGGTGGGGCAGGTGCGCGAGCTCATCCAAACGCCGACGTTGGTGAAGGTTCCCAAGGTCCCCGATTATATTTTGGGGGTCATCACCTTGCGGGAGGTGACCTTGCCGGTTATCGATTTGCGTCTTCGTCTTGGTCTTCCCTCCGCCGCTGCGGAGCGAGAGGAAATGAGCCAGCTGATGAAGCAGCGAAAGCAAGACCACCTTGATTGGTTGGAGGCGCTCAAAGCCCACGTCAACCACGGCGACCCTTTCACCAAAGCCCTCGATCCTCACGCCTGCGCCTTCGGCAAATGGTACGACACCTATAAAACCGAAGATCTCGCTTTGACCGCCATCATGAGAAAGTTTGACGAACCGCATAAGGCGATCCATAGCATTGGCGAGAAGGTCATCGGCCTTAAAAAATCTGGGGACGAAGAGGGTGCGAGCCGCATCATCGCCCGGACGGAAGATACCGACTTGCACGATATGCTACTTCTCTTTGATCAGGTGGTGGAGCATCTCCGTCGGCAAGAGTCGCAGGTGACCGTGGTCACCGAACTCTCCCACGGCATCTGTGGGCTATTGGTCGATAAGGTCGAGTCGGTGTTGACCCTCGATAAGAGCGAGATCGGTCCGAAACCGGCCATGAGCTCGGGAGGGAAGAAGACCTCCGAGATGGTGGTGGGGGTGGCCCGCCCCAAAACCTTTAAGGATCGGATGATTCTCCTGCTCGACCCCGACCGGGGACTGGGGGGGAAGCCTTGACGCAGGTGGCGACCGCCGTCCAAGGGCTTAATAAGGTCGGCGTCCGCTTTTAAGAAGGCTATCTGCCGACGATCCGCTTCATCGCTTCGCGCGCTTTGATCCGGGACTCCCGGTCGACGCTCAAGGCTTCGGCCAGCGAACCGATTTTCCCCGTCGGCGCTTGACCCATCACCTCTTCCACCACCGTCGCGATGTCGGTGAAAGCGATCCGCTCTTTCAGAAACGCCTCGACGGCGATTTCATTGGCCCCGTTCAACGCCGCCGGAACCCCGCCACCCGCTCTTAGGGCCTCATAGGCCAGTCGCAAGCAGGGGAACCGTTCGGTGTCGGGGGCTTCGAAGGTCAGCTTGGCCACCGTCGTCAGGTCGAGCGACGGTAAGGGGAGGGAGCGCCGTTCGGGCCAAGTGAGGGCGAAGCCGATGGGGGTGCGCATATCGGGCAATCCCATCTGCGCCATCACCGACGCGTCGACGAACTCGACCATCGAGTGAATGACGCTCTGCGGGTGAACCACCACGTCGATCTTCTCCGGTGTCAGGCCGAAGAGCCACCGGGCTTCGATCACCTCCAGCCCTTTGTTCATCATGGTGGCCGAGTCGATGGTGATCTTCTTTCCCATGGCCCAGTTGGGATGGGCCAACGCTTGATCGACGGTGATCTGCGAGAAACGAGAGGCGGCCAACGTCCGAAACGGCCCTCCCGACGCGGTCAGGACGATCCGGCGAATCTCTTTTTTCCGCTCGCCTCTGAGAGCCTGAAAAATAGCCGAATGCTCGCTGTCGACCGGGATGATCTTCGCTTTGTGAGCTCGCGCTTGTTTCATCACCAGTTCGCCGGCCACCACCATCGTCTCTTTGTTGGCGAGCCCCACGGTCTTTCCCCCTTCGACGGCGGCCAAGGTGGGGGCGAGTCCGGCGGCGCCGACCATGGCCGAGAGGATGACGTCGGCTTCCGGCATAGCGGCTACGTCGATGACGCCTTCGATCCCGGCGGAGACTTTGACCCGACGGGAGAGGAGTTTGCGGAACGCGGGGAGGCTTTTGGGATCGGCGACGGAGACCCGCTTGGGGTGGTATCGTTCGACCTGTCGCGCCAGTTCGGCAAGGTTCCCCCCGGCGGCTAGCCCCACCACGTCGTACCGGTCGGGGGCGTCGTCCACAAGCGAGAGGGCGCTCTTTCCGATGGAGCCGGTGGAGCCGAGGATGACGATCTTTTTGCGGCTCACGACCCGGCCCCGGCGACCTGCGACAGCAGGTAGGCGTAGACCAGCGGCGCCGTGAACATCAGGCTGTCGGCCCGGTCGAGCAAACCGCCGTGACCCGGTATCAACGTCCCCGAATCTTTGGCGTCGACCGATCGTTTGAGGGCCGACTCGACCAGATCTCCCATGGGGCCGAAAATGGCGGCGATGACGCCGATGGCCAGGCCGTCGATGATGGTGAGCGATCCGATGGCGAAGTGAACGATAATTATCGACGAGGCGATGGCGCCGAGAACCCCGCCGACGAATCCTTCCATGGTCTTCTTGGGGCTGATGGCAGGCGCCAACGGGGTTTTGCCGATGGCCCGGCCGGTGTAGTAGGCGAAGATGTCGCCGAAGGCGTTGCAGGCGAGGACCAGCAGGACGATCCGTTCGCCGTCGGCGACATTGCGCAACAACGCCACGCAAGTGAGGGTGGCGCCGACGTAGAGGGCGCCGATGGCGGTGTTGACGCCGGTTTCGTAGATCTGCTCTTTGCCGGTGAGAAGCGGGGCGCCGAAGGCGGCGACCATAAAGACTGCAACGTACGCGGCGATGGTGGCCGGATCGCCGGAGTAGAGCGAGATCGAAAGGCCAATGGCGCCCACTACGCCGAGTCGCGTGAGGGCCGGATGGCCCCCTTTCTCCAACAGCCGATACCATTCGTCGGCGCCGACGCCGACGGCAAGGGCGATGACGACGAAGAAGCCGATGGGGGGGAGGTAAAGGGTCAGGGCGATGGCGGCGACGGTCATGACGAAGCCGCTGATGACGCGGGTCATGGTGTTTCCCCATCGACCTGCGCCGAGGTCTTGCCGAAGCGACGTTCCCGCTTTTGATAGTCGCGGATGGCGTCGGCCATATCCTCTTCGTTAAAGTCGGGCCAATATTTTTCGGTGAACCAGAGCTCGCTGTAGGCCGACTGCCAAAGGAGGAAGTTGCTGATCCGTCGCTCGCCGCTGGTACGGATCATCAGGTCGGGGTCGGGCATATCGTAGGTGGTCAGCCGCGAGGTGACGGTCGCTTCGTCGATGGCGGTCGGGTCGAGGGCTCCGTCGGCCACCTGTTGGGCGATGCGGCGGGTCGCTTCGACGATCTCTTGCCGGGCGCCGTAGGAGAGGGCGAGCGTTAAGGTCATGCCGGTCCGGTCGGCGGTCTCGCGGGTCGCTTCTTCGACCGCTTCCCGGGCGAAAGGGGGGAGGCGGGAGATGTCGCCGATGGTGTTGAACCGAATCCCTTCGCGCAACATGCGGGCCAGTTCTTTTTTCAGGTATTCCTTCAGGATCCCCATGAGCGCCCCCACTTCATCGGCGGGGCGGGCCCAGTTCTCTTCTGAGAAAGAGTAGAGGGTCAGATACTCGACGCCGATCTTCCGGCAGAAGGTGACGATTTTGTCGACGGTGGTGACCCCAGCCCGATGGCCGAAGATGCGGGGGCGATGGCGGGAGGTGGCCCATCGACCATTGCCGTCCATGATGACGGCGATATGGCGCGGAAGACGGGCCGGGTCGATTCCGGCGGGGATGTCGTCTTGTAGGGCCATGACCGCAAACCGTGAGGGGCGCCCTCAGCGGTCCATGATCTCCTTTTCCTTTTCGGCCAGCATCTTGTCGATTTTGGCGATATGTTCGTCGAGGATCTTCTGGATCTTCTCGCCTCCCCGTTTGGCGTCGTCTTCGGAGATGGCTTTTTCTTTTTCGAGTTTCTTGATCTGGTCCATACCGTCGCGGCGGACGTTGCGGGCGGCCACTTTCGACTCTTCGCAGATTTTCTTGACGTGTCTGGTCAGGTCGCGGCGCCGCTCTTCGGTGAGAGGGGGCATGTTGATCCGGATCATCGTCCCGTCGTTATTGGGGTTCAACCCGAGATCGGAGGCCTGGATGGCCTTCTCGATGAGGCCAAGCATGCTCTTCTCCCACGGGGTGATGCCGAGCGTCAGGGCGTCGGGGACGGTGACCGAGGCGACGCCGGTAAGCGGGGTCTCGGTCCCGTAGTAATCGACGGTGATGCCGTCGAGCAACCCGGTGTTGGCCCTGCCGGTGCGGACGCCGGCCAGTTCCCGGGCCAGTGAGGAGATGGTCTTGTCCATTTTGCCGTTGATCTCGGCGAAGACGGTGTCGGTCGACATGGCCTTAAAGCCCCCTTACGATGGTTCCGATTTTTTCGCCGGTCAAAACCCGTTTGATGTTCCCCGGCACCGTCATGTTGAACACGATGATCGGCACTTGGTTGTCCATGCAAAGGGAGATGGCGGCGGCGTCCATGACCTTCAGGTTGTTTTTGAGAACATCGATAAACTTCAACTCGGTGTACTTTCGGGCCGAGCTGTCTTTCATCGGGTCGGCGTCGTAGACCCCGTCGACCTTGGTGGCCTTCAGGATCACTTCGGCGTTGATCTCCATGGCCCGCAACGAGGCCGTGGTGTCGGTGGTGAAATAGGGGTTGCCGGTACCGCCGGCGAAGATGACCACCCGCCCTTTTTCCAGATGGCGCATGGCGCGACGGCGGACATAGGGTTCGGCCAACTGGTGAACGTCGATGGAGGTGAGGACCCGCGTATCGACGTCGATCTGTTCGAGGGCGTTCTGTAACGCCAGCCCGTTGATCATGGTGGCCAGCATTCCCATATAGTCGGCCGAGACCCGGTCCATACCGGCCTCGGCCGCCATGGCGCCACGAAAGATGTTCCCTCCCCCGACGGTCACGGCCATTTGAAGTCCAAGGTCGCGGACTCCTTTGATCTCCATGGCCAGATGGTTGAGGGCGTCGACTTCGATGCCGTGATTCCCCGGCTTGGCGACGAACGCCTCACCGGTCACTTTCAGCAAGACCCGTTTAAAGGGAAGCTTTTTCGGCGTCGTGTCGCTCATGGTTTTTTTTACTCGCCCAGCTGGTAGCGGATGTAGCTTTTGACGGTGACGGTGTCACCCAGTTTTTTGCCGGTTTCGGCGACGATCTGGTCGATGGTCTTATCCGGGTCTTTGACGAACGGTTGCATGGTCAGGCAGACCTCGCCGAAATATTTCTTAACCTGCCCTTCGACGATCTTGGGGATGATGTTATCCGGCTTGCCGCTCTCTTTGGCCTTGGCCTCCATGATCTCCCGCTCGCGGGCGACGAGATCGGCGTCGAGGCTGTCGGGGTTGAGAGCGAGGGGATTGGAGGCGGCCACATGCATGGCGATATCCCGTCCCAACTCGGCCAGTTCTTGTTTACCGGCGGTGTCGGCATCGCCGCAGGCCAGCTCGACGATGACGCCGATGGCGCCTCCGCCGTGTACGTAGGAACCGAAAGCGCCAGAGCCTTCGAGAGTGATCTTGGCGTTGCGGCCCGGCTGGATGTTCTCGCCGATTTCGTGGATAGCGGCGGTGATCGCTTCTTTGACCGTATGTCCGTCGGTGAAGGTCTTGCCGTCGAGAGCCTCACCTTCGGCGGCGCCGTGGGTCAGGACGGTGGTGGCCAGGTCGGCGGCGAAGGCTTGGAACTTCTCGTTCCGAGCGACGAAGTCGGTTTCACATTTTACTTCGGCGATGGCGGCGCTGTTCCCGTTGACAACGACGGCGATGGCGCCCTCTTTGGTGCTCCGGTCGGCTTTCTTGGCCGCTTTGGCGGCGCCTTTTTTCCGCAGAAAATCGATGGCGCCTTCCATATCGCCGTCGGTTTCCTTGAGGGCTTCTTTACATTCCATAATTCCGGCGCCGGTGGCGGCGCGCAGTTCCGATACCATTTTTGCGCTGATCGACATGAGTCTTCCTATTCTTTCGTCTAGCGTGTCGCCCCTGTTGGGTCGACGCACGTGATGTCGTTTAAGGCGTCCCCCCGCATAGGCGCGTGGGGGCAGGCCGGTTATTCCGCAGTCTTGTCGGCAGAAGCCGCTTCTTCCGACGGTTTCTCTTCGTCCTGAGCGGCCAGATGGGCGTCGCGAGCGGCTTTGATGGCCAACTCGTCCGCCGATTTCTTGTTGCGCTCTTCGGCGTCGGCTTGGCGTTTAAGGGCCAGTTCCTCCCCGCCGACGTGGATCGCTTCCACCAAACCGGCCATGATCATATCGACCCCTTTGACCGAGTCGTCGTTGCCGGGGATGATGTATTCGATGCCGTCGGGGTCGCAGTTGGTATCGACGATGGCGATAACCGGTATGTTGAGCCGGACCGCTTCGGTGAGGGCGATTTTTTCCCGCTTGGTGTCGATGATGAAAACGGCGTCGGGGAGCTTGCCCATATTCTTGATGCCCCCCAAGTTTCGCTCGAGCTTTTCCATCTCTTTGGTCAGCTTGGTCGATTCTTTTTTCGACAGGGCGTCGAGCGTCCCGTCTTCTTTCATGGTGGTCAGTTCTTGCAGGCGGGCGATCGACTTTTTGACCGTCTCGAAGTTGGTCAGCATGCCGCCGAGCCACCGCTCCACCACGTAGGGCATGCCGGCCTCGTCGGCGCGGGCGGTGATGACGTCGCGGATCTGCGGTTTAGTGCCGACGAAAAGGATGTTACCCCCTTGCCCCGCCATTTGCTTCAGGAAACCGACCGCTTTTTTGTACCCTTCGAGGGTTTTTTGCAGATCGACGATGTAGATGCCGTTGCGGGAGGTGAAGATGAAGCGGCGCATCTTCGGGTTCCACCGTTTGGTCTGGTGTCCGAAGTGGACACCGGCTTGCATCAGGTCTTTGACGGTAAGTTCGGTCATGGGAAAGGCTCCTCTAAGCAAGTTGTTCCCGGCCCCTTCGTCATCTCCCGCTCGGTCCAGAAACGGCTTCGCCGCACCTGCATTGGTACCGACAGGATCGAAAGAGGCTTGATATAGTCGTCCCGGCCCACAACGAGCCGAAACATAAACAGGAATTAGAGCATAAAGAAGAGACCGGCGCAAGAGACCTACGCCGCCTTGATGTGGGGCGATCAAAGAAAAGGCCCCCGACCAAAGCCGGGAGCCTTTCTCGATACCGGGCGATATTCAGAATATCGGTCGACCGGCGTCGTGACAAGCGGTGGTATTACATGAACCGTTGGTCGGTTGCGCGACCATGGCCCCGGTGGCGGTCATCGTCATGTAGCCGCTGTGGGGATTCCCCCCATATTTGGTCCGGAGACAGAAGTTCCCTTGGGAATTGGTCGGGAGAGCCCATATCGTCCCGGTGGCGGTCTCTTTTACATACACCGTCGTCCCCGAAGGGGCCGACCCGGCGTAGCTCATGGTCTTTTGAGTGGCATGGCAACCGGAGGCGGTGCAGTCGCGCCCCTTGTAGCTGGCGTGTCCGTCTTCGGTGTCGCAACTATTGCGGATTGCGTTGGTGACGTCGAAGCCACCCGGCGGAGGGGTGATCGTACCGTTGGTGGTGTCGTCGGAGGCGTCGCCCCCTCCGCCACAGGCGACGAGGCCGAGGGTCAAGGCGATCATAACCCCCTGTCGTATCGATTGCGTGAACATATGAACTCCTTCATTCGTCTTGGTTTGGGCCCGACCGGAAAAAACCGGCCACGCAGGCGGGGCGTTTGGCCCCGGTAGGGTAGCGACGAGCGAAGGTCTTCTCAGGTTAGAAGTCGAACCGTGGTCAGTCGGGCCAGATCGGGCGACTGCGAGGAATAGAGCGGGACGGGCGATGGATTCGTGGGAGGAAGCGAGTGGGGCGAGAGGGGGACGCCGGGAAAGCTAATCAGGACGACCGGCGAGACGAGGGCCGATTGTTTCGAGGTGGTCGCTTCGGGATCGCAATCGCCCAGAGCGATATCGGTACAACCGGGGCAATCGTCGTCGTGCCGGTGGTCATGATGGGAGACGACCTGATTGTTGACCCGGTCGAAGATGGCCTGATTGCAGATTTTCAGATGGAAGTGGCCGTCCTGCTCAATACAGAGAACCATCGTCGAGACCGAAAAGGCTGACGAGAGGGCGAAGAGCCCCGCCAGCGTTAAGGTGGCGATCCTATGGTGTCGTTGCGGTTTCACTACGTATCCGTCTCGCGAATGGGTAAGCCCATTATAGCATCGGCCTCGACTATTCGTCGTCCTTCAGATGGGGGAGCAACCAATAGTTAAGGGCCAACGCCAAGGCGCCGACACCGAGGAATACCACCGCCCGGGTCAACACCGATCCTTCGGAGAAATCGAGCATGATCAGTTTAAGGGCGGTGAAGGCGAGAATCGCGAGCCCCCCGTTGACCATCGGTCGCCGTTGGATACGAACGCCGCTCCAGACAAGACCGGCGGCGTAGAGCGCCCAGAGGGCCGAGCCCCAGATCGGTTGATCGGTGACGGCGTCGGCCCCGAGCGCCAGGGCCAACAGGGTCATCAGATGTCCCCCCGCAAGGTGAAACGACATCTCGGTCTCGGCCTTGTCGGTTTGGGCGAGGCGCCATGCGGCGCCGAAGAGAAGGGCCGCCAGGGGGATGCACGCGACGGCGGTGGCGCCGGTGTCCCAATCGCGCAAGACGGCGGTGAAAGTCAGAAGGGCGAAGCTATTGGTGATGGCGGCAAGGCCGAGCCACGCCGGGAAGCGTAACGGATCGCCGGTGATCCGACGCCATAGCGGTCCCCCCCATAAAATGAGGGGGAGGGTGGTCAACGCGAGCTGAATGAGCGGCGAGGGGGGGGCGATGACCGAACTCTTTTCCCAAACGACGGCGCAGAAGGCGACATAACTCCACGCGCCGACCGAGGCGATGGCCAGCGTCGCGACCCAGCCGGTTCGGTAATGGACCAACGAGGCGACCAACGCGATCCCGGCGCTGTAGAGGGCAAGGTTCTCAAGGTCTGGTGTGAGGCTCCCCAACAAAACGGGGGTGGCGAAGGCGCCGACGACACCGGCGACGGCGATGGCCTGTTCCTTCTGCCGCACCGACGCCGTGACCGCCACCAGCGACACCAGATCCATCAGGGCGAAGGCGAGGTCGCGGGTGACGAGCTGATAGAAAAAAGTCGCCGCGTAGGAGGTGGCGTAGAGGAGGGCGAGTCCGGTCCCTTCGAGAAGGACTCCATACCACCGGGCGCGGGGACGGACGGCGATCCCTCCCATTAATAATGCGGCGCCGACGCCGTAGCCGACGACCACCCGCATGAAGGGGGTCAGATACCCTTGCTCCACCGAGAAGCGGTAGACGAAGATCATCCCGCAAAAGAAGAGAACGCCACCGGCCAGCCCTACCCACCGTTGCGGCCCTTGCGATCTGCGCGGGGGCTTCGGCTTTTCCGGCGCCGGGGCGGGGGGCGCCGAGGGTGTCGGCGTCGGGCCGGTCAGGTCGATATGGCCAAGGGTCTCGACCGGTCCGCCGTTCCCTTCGAGATCGGCGATCTCTCTTGTCAACCGCTCCAGTTCGGCTTCAAGCCGTTCGACCCGTCGGGCGAGATCGGGGGCGTCGGTCACGAGAACTGTTGGTGGATGCTTTGGAGAACCCCCTCTTCATACAGCTCGATCCACGCCTTAATCAGCTTCGGGTCGAAATGATTTCCGGCGCCCTCGCGCATAATCTCCATCGCTTTGCCGAAGCTCCAGGCGTTTTTGTAGGGGCGTTCGCTGGTAAGGGCGTCGAAGACATCGGCCACGGCGACGATCCGGGCGGCGTAGGGGATTTGTTCCCCGGCCAGTCCGTCGGGATAACCGCCGCCGTCCCACCGTTCGTGATGGTGCCGGGCGATCTCTCTTGCCATGCGAAAGAACTCTTTCTTCGGCAAGATTTTCATCCCGTGTTCGGTGTGTGTCCGCATCATGTCGAACTCATCGTCGGTCAGTTTGGCCGGCTTTTTAAGAATATCGTCGGGCACCGAAATCTTGCCGACGTCGTGCATGATCGACGAGAGGCTCATTAGTTCCACGTCGTCGCGGGCGAGCCCCACGCGGGTGGCAAGGGCTGCGGTGTAGTGTTGGATGCGGTGGACGTGACCTCCGGTATCGTCGTCCTTGGCTTCGGCCGCCATGGCGAGGCTGTAGATGGCGTCTTGGTTGGCCTCTTTGAGCAACACCGTCGACTGCCGGGCTTCTTCGGTGAGGCGGAGATTGTGGATGGCGATGGCGGCATAGTTCCCCAGGGAGTTGGTCAGAAACTCGAAGTGGGGGTCGAAAGGAATCGGAAGGTGTGTCCGTTTGTCGAGGGCGTTGACGATCTGAATAACCCCGACCACCTCCCCTTCGCGGGTGGCCAGAGGGGTGACCAGCATCGACTTGGTCCGGTATCCGTTTTTCTCGTCGAACTTTCGGGGGCCGGTAAAATCGAAATCCTCGCTGTCGTAGACGTCGGGTATGTTGACGGTGACGTTGTTGATGGCGGCGTAGGCCGAGACGTAGGTCGGGTCGAGCGGGATGGAGGGGAAAAGGGAGTTATTCTCCGAAGCGCCGACAAGGTTGATGTGAAGAGTGGTGTTTTTGTTGACGCAAAACGAAAGGCGACCGTCGGCGCCCTTGAGGTAGAGGGTGCAACCGTCGGCGTTGGTCAGCAGGCGAGAGTGATCGACCACCTTTTCGAGGAGCGTGTCGAGACGCCGTTCCGAGGCGAAAGAGGCGCCGAGATCGAGCACCAGCTTGACCGTCTCCCGGTCGTGCAACGCGCGGTCCTTCCGCTGAAGTTCGGTCTCGTTTTCGGGATCGATCATGGTGGGTCGCTTCGCTCAAAAATAAAAATAATGCAACTATTGTACATCGCCTGGCCGACCCGTGCGCAAGGGGAATCTGGGTCGCGTATCAGAACGAACGGGCGATGATGTAGCGTGCGATATCGACCAGCCGGGTTCCTTGGTCGCCAAAGGGTTCAAGCGCTTCGATGGCCCGGTCGGTGAGACGAGAAGCCAGTTTCACCGACTCATCCATGCCGAGCGCCGCAGGGTAGGTCAACTTACCGCGCGCCTGATCGGAGCCGATGGTCTTACCCAGGGTCGCCGCTTCGCCCCGGACGTCGAGGATGTCGTCGACCACCTGAAACGCCAGCCCGACGGAACGGGCGTATTCGGTGAGGGCCTCCAGCCGGTCGTCCGCCGCCCCCGCCAGCATCGCCCCCCCACGGACCGACGCGACGATTAGCGTGCCGGTCTTGTGGGTGTGGATATATTCGAGCGCCGCCAGGTCGTGCGGCTGCTGTTCCATCTCGATATCGACGACCTGCCCCCCGATGGTCCCCTGACTCCCGATGGCGAAAAAGGTCTCGGTGGCGACACGGAGAAGAACCGCCGGATCGACACCGGGGTAGAGGTCGGCTTTGGTCAAAAACTCGGCCGCCATGGTCAGCAACCCGTCGCCGGCCAGAATCGCCGTCGCCTCATCGAACCGGACATGGCAGGTGGGGCGGCCCCGTCTCAGGTCGTCGTCGTCCAACGCCGGGAGATCGTCGTGAATAAGCGTGTAGGTGTGGATCATCTCCAGCGCCGCGGCAAAGGGCGCCACGGTGTCGCGGCTTCCCCCGGCCACGTCACACGCGGTTGCGGCTTCACCGGCCGGAGCCATCGTTTCCCACCGGCGAAGGGGTAGTAGCGCATCGCCTCGCGGACGCTGGCCGGATGGGTGTCGACGCGGGGAACCAGCCGGTCGAAGGTCGCCTCGGTGCGGGCCTTGATTTCTTCGAAGTCGGCGGTCATCGGCATAGGGTGCACTTTATCAGGAGAATCTTGTCGGTCGGGTCGTCCATCGGTTCGGACGACATTCCGCCGTCACGATCCTTCACCAGTTTCTCGATACGAGTCTCGGCCTCGGCCAGCTTCTTCTGGCAGAGTTGCGCCATTTTGGTTCCTTCGGTGAAGAGAGTCAGCGCCTCGTCGGGTTCGACCTCCCCCTTCTCGAGACGGGAGACGATCTCCTCTAAACGGGCCAACGCCCCCTCGAATTTCTGTTCGTCGTTCTTTTTAGCCATAGGTCAGCAGTCTATCATGATGGGGTTCTAGAAAAGCCGTTCCTGAC